>CAVZDM010000032.1:0-16091 GCA_963773955.1 uncultured Acidobacteriaceae bacterium
GAAACGCTCAACCACGAAGACGAATGCGCTGCCGCTGGAACCGCTTCACCCGCCTTGCGTCAGATGTTGGGGAACGGCACGCTCTGGCTGCTGTTCGCGACCGGACTGACCAGCATGGGGATGGAAGTGGTCTGGACCAGGCAGTACACGCCCTATGTCGGGACATTCGTCTATTCTTTCGCGACTATCCTGGGCGTTTACCTGGCCGCGACGTTCCTAGGGTCGAGCATCTACCGGGTTTGGAGCCGCCGGCACAGCGTTGACGGATCTCTGGTCTGGCTGTTCGTTTGGCTCGTCTCTTTAATCCCGCTGCTGACCGCTGACTCGCGCCTGGGGATTTCCTCGGGTTTGCGCGTGCCCCTGGGTATCGCGGCGTTCAGCGGACTGCTGGGATTTATAACTCCGGGGTTGGTCGACCGTTTCTCGGAAGGCGATCCCAATCGAGCGGGAATCGGGTACGCAGCGAACGTGGCCGGCTGCATCCTGGGGCCACTGGTTGCGGGGTTTGCCTTATTGCCGCATCTCAATGAGCGCTATGCCCTGGTGACGCTTGCGCTTCCCTGGTTGCTGATCGCTTTGTCGTTCGCGTTGTTCCGGCAGCCGGGGCCAGCAAAACAGTTTTCGGTTCAGCGTGCGATAGCTTTCGTCGTGATTTTGGCGGTGACGGCTGGTTTGATCTTCAAGACGCGGAGCTATGCGGAACAGGCGCCGAACGCGCAGGTGCGGCGGGACAGCACGGCTACCGTTGTCGCGTCTGGCCATGGAATGCGGAAGCTGCTGCTGGTGAACGGTGTGGGCATGACTATCCTGACGCCCATTACCAAAATGATCGCCTCCATGCCCCTGGCGTTCCTGAATCATCCGCCGCAGAATGCCTTGGTCATTTGTTTTGGCATGGGCACAACCCATCGTTCGATGCTCTCCTGGGGAATCGACTCGACGGCGGTGGAGCTTGTCCCGAGTGTTCCCGCGCTCTTCTGGTATTACCACGCGGACGCACCGGAGGTGCTGAAGTCGCCGCGCTCTCACGTCGTAATTGACGATGGGCGGCGATTTCTGGATCGCACTACTGCACAATACGATGTAATTGTCATTGATCCGCCACCGCCGATTCAGGCGGCCGGCTCCAGCATGCTGTATTCGCGCGAGTTCTATGCCGCCGCCCAGAAGCGCTTGCGGCCGGACGGCATCTTGCAACAATGGTATCCCGGTGGAGATCCAGCGACGACCGTTGCCATCGTGCGTGCCCTGCGAGAGTCGTTCCCTTACGTGCGCGCGTTCATAGGAATCGAGGGTTGGGGAGTTCACTTCATTGCCAGCCGCCAACCGATTCCAAATCGGACCCCGGCGGAGCTGGCAAAACAAATGCCGGCGAGTGCAGTCGCTGACCTGGTGGAATGGGGACCGTACCCCACTGCCGAACAGCAGTTTGCGGCCGTCTTAAAGAAAGAAGTTTCGATCGACTGGCTGATCGCTCTGGATAAGGATGTACCCGCCATGGAGGACGACCGCCCCGTCAACGAATACTATTTGTTGCGCGACGGGTGGCTCGCGTTTCCGGCGAGCGAGTAGGACTCGCGCGGGTGGTTAGTCCAGATCGTTTGCGCTCCAGAGGTTGGGCGTGATCTGGCGAAATTTCAGTTTCCATCGACCATCGATCTTCGCCCAGGTGTCGGCCATGTGGCGATAGCGTGGATGTTCTCCGGGGACGATCAGGTTGTAGGCGACCACGGCGGAATCCTCCGTCAATTTAAACACGCGGAAATCGTAGGCCCGTGTCTCCTTGGACAGTCCGTCGCCCTTCGTGTCCTTGCTCGCTCCCTCCTGTGCGGATTCGACGACGTCATCTTTGTCGTAGAAATCGCCATTGGTTTCGATGCCCTGGAAATCATCCGCGACGGCGCGCTCTACCGCGGTGGAGTTTTTGCTCTGGGTCGCCTGCAGGAGGTGCTTTTCCTGCTCGATGAGTTGCTGGTCGAAGGTGGAGATTGGCTTGGAAGAGGGAGCCTGAGAAAGAGCCAGGGTCACGCTCAAGAGAACCGTGCCCAACAGTTGAAGAATGCCTCGCATGATCGCCTCCTAAAGAAACGAATCTACCCGGTGACCGGCTGTGACCTCTGTGGTACCAGAAAAGCTTTAACCACAGAGGACACAGAGGTCCACAGGGGACGTCAAAGGCCACAGGGTAAAAGCCTAAAGCTACTTCTGCAAAATTCGTTGCGCCAGCTCCGCGCGCGGAACGGTAACTTGTTCGCCGGAGGCCAGATGTTTGAGCGCGAAGGCATCGGCCGCCACTTCGTTTTCGCCTACGATAAGAATGTAGCGCGCGCCCATTTTGTCGGCGGCCTCGAACGATTTTTTCAGGCGAAAGGTCTCATCGCCGAGTTCGATAATCAGATTGGCGACTCGATCGTGGCGGCGCAGTTCGCGAGCTACGCGGGCGGCTTGGCGGTTCATCCCAGCACCGAGCGGAGCGATGTAGACATCGGGTTTGCGCACAACCGACTCGGCCGACGCGGTCTCCATCAGTGAAAGCACCAGACGATCTTCTCCGATAGCAAAACCAATTCCGGGAGCTGCCGGTCCGCCGAGCGCTTCCGATAAACCGTCGTACCGCCCGCCACCGAGGATCGCATTCTGCGACCCCAGCGCTCCATGGGTGAATTCAAACGCAGTACGGGTATAGTAATCCAGACCCCTTACCAGACGCGGGTTTTCGACGTACGGGATGTGGACCGCGTTCAGGATGTTCTTTACTTCTTCGTAGTGGGCGCGACAGGCTTCGTCGAGGAACTGGTTGATGGTGGGGAGAGTTGCGATGATGGGCTGGTCTTCAGGAACCTTGCAGTCGAAGACGCGCAGCGGATTGGTGACAACACGGCGCTGGCAGTCAGCGCACATTTTGTCCACTACGGGTGCGAGCGCCTGGCGGAGAGCTTCGTTGAAACTTGCGCGGTCGGCGGGGCAGCCCACGGAATTCAATTCGAGCGTCCAGTTGGTGATGCCGACGCGGTCGAGCAGCGTGGCGAGGAGTTCGAGGATTTCGGCATCTCTGGCAGGAGACTGGCTGCCCGAGGCGGGGGGGCCGATGACTTCGGCGTCAATCTGGTAGAACTGGCGATAACGTCCTTTTTGCGGGCGCTCGCGGCGAAACATAGGGCCGATGGAGAAGAATTTGTTCAGGCCACGCTCCCAGAGTTTGTGCTCAATGTAAGCGCGGACGATGCCTGCGGTATTTTCGGGGCGCAGGGTCAACGACTGACCTTTGTCGCTTTGGGCGCGGCCGCGATCTTCCCAGGTAAACATTTCTTTGCTGACAATATCGGTCTCTTCGCCTACGCCGCGGGCGAACAGTTCGGTGGACTCGAAAATCGGCGTGCGGATCTCGTGGAAATTGTAGGCGCGGAAGACGTCGCGGACGGCGGCTTCGACGAAGTTCCAGAGCGCGGTGTCGGGCGGGAGAAGGTCGCGGGTTCCTCGGGGAGATTTGATCATTGGTCGTTGGTCGCTGGTCGTTCGCTCATCTACTCGCGTCGCTTGTCATGCACGCGGGCTCTCCGCTTTCAGATCCATGGCGGTGCTTCATTAGTTTAACGTTGAACCGGCATTTTGTTTGGAGAGAGCGGTGCAAAGGACCTTTCTTAAAACTGCAGGGCGTAGTTGACCACTATCGTGGTCTGGACTGCCACCGGTTCGCCGTTCATGAGGTATGGGCGGTATTTCCATTTGCGCACGGCGTTTACAGCGGATACCACGAGCTCGATCGGACCATCGATGACTTCTAAATCGGCAACGTCGCCTGCCCTGTTGATGACCGCGTTCATCCGCACAGTGCCCTGGATATGAGCATACCTCGCCTCCTGCGGATAGATCGGTTGAACCTTTTTGATTAGTAACCCGGTTGTGAGCCCCTGAGGGACCTGCACTGGGCGGTTCGGGTCTGGTGGCGAGGCTGGCGGTGGTGCCGGTTGTGGCGCGTTCGTCATTGAATTGAGAGTTGAGACGGCGGTTTCGATGGCCTGTTTCGACCAGCCGACGATGTTCCATTGCAACATGTACTCCTTAATCGATGTGCAGACGAAGGTACGGTGGTCGATACCGTGGCGAAACTCAAAATCGGCGCGATAAAAGGCATGGCCCGCGATGGTGGATTGGCTGACGTCGCCCTTCTGTTTTCCGTCCTTTTGCGATTGCACGCTGCTGGCTTCGAGTTCCAGATACCGCCTGCAGTCCTGAGCGCCCGAGCTGTTCACGGCAAGAACTGTGAACGAAGAGTCAGCTCGTAAAGGATCTGTGTCTTGGGGAATGTGAACTGCCGCTAATAGGAGATAAGCGCCTCGGGTATTTCCTTCGGAGGCCAGTTTTTTTTGCATCAGATCGGTTTCGCGCACCCAATCGCGCGAGAGGGGATAGAAGACCCCAAAATAATCGTTCGAATACGCGTTCTCAGTGAAGGAACCGAGCGGTGGAGCGGCGGGTGGTGGAGTAGCTTTTAATTGGAAATTGATGCTGACTTGCGTTTCCATCTCGGCAGGCGAACCGTCTAGTGCGTACGGCTTGTACTTCCACTGTTTGACGGCGTCTGCGGCTGCTTGCGCCAGCGCGGGATCTCCAGAGACGACTGTGACCTCTTCCACGTCACCGGAATAACTGGTGACGACTCGCAGGACGACTACTCCCTGAATCCCGGCTTTGCGGGCAGCATCCGGGTACTTGAGGGGTGATTTCTGCACTATCAGTGCCGAGGCGGTGTCCGTCGCCACTTGCACGCGGCGAGGCGCCGCTGCGGGTGCTGAGCTTGGCATCGGCGGCTGAGCTTGAGCAAACGCCGGTACTGCTGAAAAGACCAGCAGCGCAATCAATTCGATGAGCCCAGGTTTCTTCATGATGCAGGTCTAAATATCGCAACGACGGCTCCACTTCCCGAAAAGCGCGAGAAGTAGGGCGCGCACTATAGGTTCGGGCAAATGGACGAGAATGTCCACACCGTTGATACTACTCACCAGAGCCGAGTTGGCCATGCGTCGCGTACACTTCTTCGAATTCCATGATCAACCGTGGTTCCCGTCATCTCTTCGAGACTACGTTACCGATGCGCTACAGTTCGGGTTCAACCTCTTAAAGTCCTACGCGCCTATCGCCCCGCTGCTGCAAAGCGCGATTGATTTTACGTGCAGCATATCGATTGTCGATATGTGTTCCGGCGGCGGCGGACCGTGGTTGGACCTTTGTCGCAAGCTGCAGGGCCGGAAGCCCGGAGGATATCTGTCGAGCCTGCAGATCCGGCTCACGGATAAATACCCGAATCTCAAGGCGTTCCAAAATGTCCGATTGGCTTCTGAGAATCAGATTACTTTCTATCCGGGATCGGTTGATGCTACGAAAGTTCCTCGTGAGCTGAAGGGGCTGCGCACGATGTTCACGTCGTTCCATCATTTTTCGGCGGATGATGCTCGCGCCATACTTCAGGATGCCGTCGATGCCGGCGAAGGCGTTGCCATATTTGAGATAACGAGGCGCGCCTGGTCAACGATCGCACTTACGTTCGCGTTTGTTTTACTGCTGTTCGTCGGCACTCCGTGGGTCCGTCCGTTCCGCTGGTCGCGATTGCTCTGGACGTATCTGGTGCCGATCCTCCCATTGGTCTTGCTGTTCGATGGAGTGGTTTCTTGCTTGCGGACATATCGGCCCGAGGAACTGCACGAGATGGTCGGAAAACTGACCGCTAACGAATACCAGTGGGAGATCGGTGAGCATGGAACTGGGAAGGCGCCGATTACCTATCTGATTGGCTATCCGCGCGCGTCGTCTTGAGAAATTCAAAAACCCCGCCCAAGCGGAGCTTGGACGGGGCACCCTTCTAGACGCCGTAACCGGGAGGCTAGGCGAAAAACGCGGCGTTCTTTTCTACGAACTCTTTCTTGTCTTCCGGAATCTCGTCGGCCACGAAGATCGAATCCGAGGTGCAGGCCGGAATGCAGGCGCCGCAATCGATGCAGCCGGCGGGGTCGATATAAAGTTGTGTCGCCGCCTCAAACTGCGGCTCGTCTTTCTTGGGATGGATGCAGTCGGTCGGGCAGACATCGACGCAGAGCTCGTCCTTGATGCAACTGTCGGTGATTACGTATGCCATGAGTGCTTCTCCTGAGTTGTTTTGTGGATCAGTTTCGCTCTTAACCTTAGCCGGGGATGTCCGTCTTGGCGGTGACCTCCATCACAGCCCGGCGTGGCCTGATCACGAAGAATGGTGATCGTCGTCACACGCAGGAAAAGGCCTGGTGCGGTATAAAGTGATCAATTGCAATCCTGAGTGGTAACACGGAATTGCCCGGCCTCACCCCACGACCCCACACAGCCGCCACCCAGCGGCGGGCCGGGCAATCTTACTAAGCTAAGAGTTCTTCCGCTCCAGCAAGTACGACTTCTTGTAGCCCAAATAATTTTCGGCATAGCGGAGGATGGTTGCCTGGTCGGCTTCATCAAGGCTGCGCCGGAATTTTCCGGGAGAGCCCATCCAGAGGGAATTCGGCTCGACGATGGTTTTCTCGGGAATCAGAGTGCCGGCGGCGATGATAGAGCCGGATCCGATGACAGCGCCGTTGAGGATGATGCAGCCCATACCGATAAGGCAGCGGGCTTCGATGGTGCAGCCGTGGAGGATGGCGTTGTGGCCGACGGTGACATAGTCGCCGACGTAGACGCCGTATTGTTCTTTCATGCCGTGGAGGACGGAGTTGTCCTGAATGTTGGAGTAGTGGCCGACGCGGATCTGGTGGACGTCGCCGCGAAGGACAGCGTTCATCCAGACGCTGGAGTGCTCGCCGATGACCACGTCGCCGATAAGCTGGGCGGAGTCGTCGATGTACGCGGTGTCGGGGAACTGGGGCGTGACGCCTTTGAAGGAGCGGATCATAGGCCTGGATTGAGCTGCGAACAGAAAAACATATCATGGAGCGATTGACGGCGTCGGATTGGGGATGGCGTCGGCAAAAGGATTAACCACAGAGGGCACAGAGGACCACAGGGAAACACGGGGGAAGCTGAGCTAGACTAAATTGGAGTGAGTCACGATGAACGCAGCAGACTTCCGACGGATCGCTCTGAGTTTCAAAGGTGCAGAGGAGGGCTCACACATGGGAGCGGCGGACTTCCGTGTGGGCGGCAGGATCTTCGCCACGCTTGCCTCCGAAAAGCGGGGCTACGGCAACTTGATGCTCACGCCGGACCAGCAGGCGGAATTTGTGCGCGAATTGCCTGATGTTTTCCTGCCCATTCATGGCGGATGGGGAAAGATGGGAGCGACCCACATTCGGCTGGCGCAAGCGAGCGAGGACGTGCTGGCTGGCGCCCTTCGTGTGGCATGGACGCGTCGGGTGGAAATGAATACGAAGACGAGTACGACGACGAAAAAGCGCGCTCCGAAGCGGGGATGAATCTTTTGCACGCTGGTGCGCCAACGTGGCCGTGCGTCGAGGGCGCGCCGCGCAAGTCGATGACCGAAGTTGACTGAGACAAGTTGCCGGCCAACGTCGCTGCTAGCCCTCTTGTACAATCTCTCCGAATGAAAAAGATAACCAGAGTTGGGGCGATCCTCTGGATGGTGCTGGGGGCGGCGGTATGGGTTTCTGCCGAGCCCATTGCTTCTCTGCGCCCGAGCAACTATGTCAACGATTTTGCCGGAGTGCTGGATGCGGCTACGCAAGCGCAGTTGAATGATTTGTGCCATCAGGTGGAACAAAAAGCCCAGGCGCAGATTGCGGTGGTTACAGTGAAGTCGCTGGACGGGCAGGACGCGGTGAGTTACGCCGTGGCGCTCTATCAGAAATGGGGGATTGGAGCAAAAGGGAAGGATCGCGGGGTGCTGATCCTGCTGGCAACTCAAGATCACAAGTACTGGACCACGGTCGGCTACGGGTTGGAGCCGATTCTTCCCGACGGCAAGGTGGGCGGGTTCGGCCGGGAGATGGTGCCGTTGCTGCGCAGCGGAGATTATGCGGGCGCGGTCACGTTGATGACTACTCGCGTGGCCTCGGTAATTGCGCAGGATGCGGGTGTGACGCTGGACAATCAGCCTCGTCTGGCGGCGCCGGTTCAGGAGCGCCCCGCTCCCGATGTCGGGGTCGGCACGGTAGTGGTTCTGCTTCTCGTTCTCTTCTTTGTGGTGATTCCAGTCCTGAGGTCGATCTTCCGCGGCGGTGGTGGCCGGGGCGGGGGCGGTCTGGGATTCTTGCTTGGGATGTTGCTCGGATCTGGCGGCGGAGGGTATCGCGGCGGTGGCTTTGGCGGCGGTGGATTTGGTGGAGGAGGATTTGGCGGTGGAGGCGGATTCGGCGGTGGTGGTTTTGGTGGTTTTGGCGGTGGGAGTACGGGCGGAGGCGGGGCGGGCGGTAGTTGGTAGAGGCAGTAAGCAGGGAGTGAGAGGCGCGTGATGGGTCCAGAAAAACTGATTGACGAGTTTGTCGAACGGATGCGAGCGGCAGCGGGAACGAATCTGCTGGCAGCTATCCTTTATGGATCGGTGGCCGCGGGCGATTATGTTGCCGACCACTCGGACGTGAATCTGTTGTGTGTTGTGCGCGAGACTTCCTTTGCAGCGATGGAGGCGCTGGCTCCGGCGCTCGAATGGTGGCGGAAGCAGAAGCATCGGATGCCGCTGCTGATGAGCGCGGAGGAGATGCGACGATCCGCGGACGTTTTCTCCATCGAATTTCTGGACATGCGGCGGCACTATCGCGTGCTTTGGGGAGAAGACGTGCTGAAGACTTTGGAGATTCCGATGCGGTTGCATCGGGCGCAGGTGGAGTATGAACTGCGGGAGAAGACGATCCTGTTGCGGCAGGGATTGCTGGCGGTGGGAGGGAATGCGGCGGCGAAATGGGATTTGCTGTTGCGATCGTTGCCGGCGTTTGGGACTTTATTCCGTCATGCGCTGATTGCGATGGGCGAAGCGGGCGCGGGAACGAAACGGGAAGCGGCGTTGTTGCTGGCCGATAAGTTGGGGATTGACGCCAGCGTGTTTGGCGAACTGCTCGATATCAGGGAACACAGAACGGAGCGGAAGGCGGTAAAGGTCGACGAGATATTTGCGCGCTATCTGGAACTGGTGGGACAAGTGACGCGGGCGGTCGACAAGATGTGGGATCCGGCGGCGTAGCGTTTTGTGGTGGCCGGGCGGGGACGCCCGGCGCTCCACCGGCAATGCAAATTTTGTATTCAGGAGAGCGATATGGGCAAGGGCGTGATTGTACTGGTGGTGCTGGTGGTGATCGTGCTGGCTGTGTTCGGACAGTACATCGGAGTGAAAAATAATCTGGTGGCGAAAGATCAGGCGGTGAAGGCGGCGTGGTCGCAGGTGGATATCGTCTTGCAGCGGCGCGCCGATTTGATTCCGAACCTGGTGGAGACGGTGAAAGGATATGCGGCGCAGGAGGTGACCGTGTTCGGAGACATCGCCAAGGCGCGGTCGGCGCTGCTTTCGGCGCAGACTCCCTCCGACAAGATTGCCGCGAACGGACAGTTGGATGGGGCGATTGGGCGGTTGCTGCTGGTGGTGGAGAATTATCCGCAGCTGAAGTCGAATGAAAATTTCCTGCGCTTGCAAGATGAGCTGGCGGGAACCGAGAACCGGATTGCCGTCGAGCGCAAGCGATATAACGACACGCTGCAGGACTACAACACTTACGTGCTGCAGTTCCCGAACAGTTTGTTCGCGGGCTACGCGGGCTTTAAGCAGAACCCGGCGTACTTCCAGGCGACAGAAGCTTCGCGGGTGGTGCCGAAGGTGGACTTTAACGCCAAGCCGGCAGCTCCGGCGACGGCTCCAGCACATTGAACGGTTGATCGGGAGTGGGTGAAGATCAGGAGCGGGTGGAGGTGGATGTGGTGGCGG
This sequence comes from uncultured Acidobacteriaceae bacterium, assembly GCA_963773955.1. Classification (GTDB taxonomy): domain Bacteria; phylum Acidobacteriota; class Terriglobia; order Terriglobales; family Acidobacteriaceae; genus Acidiflorens. The sequence goes on from CAVZDM010000032.1 coordinate 9,890, forward strand.
TGGGAGTGTTGCCACCACATCCGATATCGGAGCTCGACAAGCAGGTTCTACTGCAGCGGCTGCAGGGCGACGCAGGTTGGTTGATCAGGGATGGCGGAGCCCGTCGGATCGACGCGGATGGTGCTGTCTTCAACGCTGCAGAAACTGCGATTGCCGCTGCCGGGCACGGGCATTCCGACGGCCAGGTATCCGCTGATGGGTGCGGAACCGACGCCGGTGACGGTGAAGCTGTATCCGCTCTTGGTGCCGGCGGCGAGCAGCGTGTCGATCAGGCAGGCGCCGGTCGAATCGGGCGGAGCGCAATTGGTGCCGCCGAGGGCGGCGAGCGAGGACGAGAAGCCGACGTCAGAATAGTTGCTGTAGTAGCTGATCTGCGCGGTATTGATAGTACGCAGCGAGGCGACGGCGGAGGCTTCGTTGGCGGCAACACGCGCCTGCAGCAGGTTGGGGATCGCGATGGCGGCGATGATCAGGATGATCGCAACCACAACCAGCAACTCGATTAGCGAAAAGCCCTTCTGATTCCTCTTGCGGTTCTTCATTGTGCGAGCTCCTCTGGTTACTGAAGTCACTATCTGTTTTTCTCTGTTCGGTTCACTTTTCGGTGAGGGGATCGCCCGATGCATACCTAAAATGCAACCTCATGACCAGATTGGTTGCACATAAGGATCAATCGTTTGCAGTAGTGTGGACGTTCCCCATGTGAAAAGAGTTGCACATGGGATGGAAACTGAGAGGAAAAGCTGTGGCACTGGCGGCCCCGGCGAGCTTGCAACTGATGGTTACTATTGGTGCCGGGAGGGTCGTTGGTCGCTCGTCGTTGGTAGTTGGCAACCCCGCTCGCGAACGACTAACGACGAACGACCAACGACCGATAACTGAACATATTGCAAGTGCGTGCGTCACATTTCCGTCGAGATGCGCAGTGATATACAGCTGACAGGGTTTCTGGAATCCCCTCCGATTCCGAAGTCTCGAACACGAGGGGATGAGTATGGGCCGCCGCAGTGAGCCATTTCTGGCTACGATTCGCAATGTTCTCCATAGCGTAGTCTTCCTGCTACTTCCTGCTACTTCTCTTTCCGATCATCGTTATCGACTTCCTGGCTTGGGGGCAGGATGCGTCCACGGGCGCGTTGCGGGGCGTGGTGTTGGATGCCCAGGGAGCGGTGATTACGAACGCGGACATCGTGGCCATCCGGGTGGAAACCGGGATCCGCTACCACTCGGCCACGGATTCGGCGGGACGATTTGCGGTGGATCTGCTGCCTCCGGGACAGTACTCGGCGCGGGCGGAAGCGGAAGGGATGTCGCCGGAGATTTCGCCGGTGATTCGGGTGGAGATAGGAGCGGCGGCTCTGTTGACCTTCAAGCTGAAGGTGGCGGGGCCAAAGGAAACGATCACGGTGTCGGATGCGCCGCGGATGATGGAGATGGATCCGAGTGAGTTATCGGCGCTGGTGGATGAGCGGGCGATTAAGGATCTGCCGCTGAATGGGCGGAGGTTCACCGATCTGTTGCTGCTGATGCCGGGGGTGACGCAGGATCCGCGAGGGCTTGACGTCGGAATCGAACGGGGATCTTTCTTATGGCGGAATTCGAGGATACAACACCAGCTTCCTGATCGATGGAGGCGACGACAATAACGGGTTCTATGCGCAGGCGTCGGGACGGTATCGCGCGCCTTACCAGTTTTCGAACGAGGTGGTGCAGGAGTTCCGCGTGTCGTCGAGCGGTTATGGGTCGGAGTCGGGGCGGGCTGGGGGCGCGGTGGTGAATGTGGTGACCAAGTCAGGCACGAATCAGTGGCACGGAAGCTCGTTTTATTTCTTGCGCGACAGTGCGCTGGGCGGAGCGGCGCCGGCATTTGTGGGTTTCAATCCGAATGATGTCCAGCACCAGTTTGGAGGGACGATCGGAGGTCCGATCCAGCGCAGCAAGACGTTTTTCTTTGCGGGATACGATCAGCACATTTTTTATATTCCGGCGGTGGTGCAGTTCGACAACGGTTCGACCGTGGTGGTGCCGCAGCTGGGAGTGTACCCGACTCCAGGGGACTACGAGATCTGCAATCCCGCGATTGGGGGGATGGCCTGTGACCAGGTGCTGGTGTTTGCCTCGGCGGCGCAGCTTTCGACGATGGGCGGGGACGTTTCCCGCGCAGTCGCTGGGGAATACGGGATTCGTGAAGCTGGATCGGGTGCTGACCGCGCATCAGTATCTTACGGCGCGGCTGAGCACATCCCGGTATTACGGGACGAACAACGTCTTTACCGATCCGGGGAGTCCGATTACGAATTATTCGATCAGCGCGAATGGAGAAGAGGAAGTGAAGACGGAAAGCGGGTCGCTGAGTTTGGTGAGCGCCATTACGCCGCGGCTGACCAGCCATTTGCGTGTGCAGTTCTCGCGCGATCTGGAACAGTCGTTTCCCAATACGACCGGGGTGCAGACCAGCATCTACAGCTGGATGCAGGATTTCGGGCAATCGTCGATACTGCCGCGACAGACGCGGGAGCACCGGCTGCATGCGGCGGAGACTTTGAGCCTGAGCCGCGGGCGAAACGAATGGAAGATCGGCGGCGACGGGATGATGACCTGGGATTACAACTACTTCCCGTCACTCTATGGCGGTGAGTATTTCTACGACGACATTGCGGTGAATCCATTTACTTTTGTGCCGGAGCACGGAGGGCTGGAGTTAACTCCGCTGCGAGCGTGGGCGCACAATGTGCCGCGATATTACGAGCAGAATTTCGGGAGTCCGGTGTCGCATCCGGACAGCAACGACTACGCGGCGTTTGCGCAGGACACGGTGCGGTTGACGCCGCACTTCACTTTGAGCCTGGGAGCGCGGTACGACCTGCAGACGTTTTCGAAGAAGGGGATGGTGAGTAATCCGCTGTGGACGCCGGAGGGAAAAATGCCGTTGAACGAGACGAATTTTGCGCCGCGGGTGGGAATCGGATATGCGCTCGGCAACGATCGTCCGGTTATGGTGCGGGCGGGATTTGGAATTTTCTACACCCGCATCCCGCAGATTTATCAGTCGGCGGTGACCAATAACAATGGGTTGAGCGACAGCTTTCTTTCCCTGGACAACACGAATTTCTACCAGGCGCAGGTGTTTCCCTCTTATCCGAATGCGGCGGTGAACTGTCCGCGGGGGCCGGTCTCGTGCACGCTGCCGGCTGCGTGGCAGCCGTATGCGACCAGCGAGATTTCGGCATTTGCGCCGGACTTCAAGACGCCCCGCGTGCAGCAGGCAAGTCTCAGTCTGGAGCGGGAACTTCCCGGCGGGTTCGCGGGAACGCTTGTCTTACCTGTTGGTGCACGGAGTGGACATGATCCGGGCGCGGGATGTGAATCTGCCGCCGCCGACTTATTACAGTTATCCGATCTTGAACTCGACCGGCAGTATTGTTCCAAATCAGTTTTATAACGTGGAGTCGTTTGCGACGTGGCAGACGAGTTACGCGATCAGTTGCCCGTATCCGCCGTGTATCAACCCATTGCAGCGTCCGATTTCGCAGCTGGGGGCAATCGACCAGTTTGAGAGTGCGGCTTCGAGCGTTTATAACGGCATGACCGTGGCGGTGCACAAGCGCATGTCGGGAGCGACGTATTTCCGTCTGGCATATACCTGGGCGCATGCCATCGACAACGGGCAGGATGCGCTGGTGGCGGGATCGCCGTCAACGGTGCAGAACTCTTACTCGACCAAGAGTGAGCGGGCGTCGAGTGTGACCGATCAACGGCAACGGCTCACGGTTTCAGCGATTGAGGAGCCGAATCCGTTTGCAGCGGAGCGGAAAGTTCTGGCGACGATGTTCAATCATTGGAAAGTCTCGGGGATTATGACTTATGGCAGCGGACGTCCGGCGAACGCGACGGTGTCGGGCGATCCGAATCAGGATGGGAACACCAGCAACGACCGATTGTCGGGTTATGGACGCAATGCGTTTATCGGACCGGACTACGCCAGCATGGATATAAAGGTGGGGAGGAAGATGAATCTGGGCGGACGCTATCACTTGGAGTTGACTGCGGATTCGTTCAATCTGTTCAATCGCGACAATCAGCGGTTCCAGGTGGACGACGAGGGCTACTACAATTCGGCCGGACAGTTCATAAAGTACACACAATCCGTAGGAGGAACTTACTATCCGGCTTATTATCAGCAACCTACAAGTTTAATGAAGCCGACGAACTCGTTTGCTCCGCGCCAGATGCAGCTGTCGCTGCGGTTGGATTTCTGAGGTGGAATGAAGATTTCTGCTCATTCCCCTTGACTTGGGAGGGTAATCCTTGCCATAACTAACGGGTCCTGTTTGGACGAGTGGGGGGGTGTTGTCTGTTGGCGGAAGTTCGACTTCAAGAAGGTGAATCCCTCGAAAACGCACTGCGGCGATTCAAACGGAAGGTACAAACCGAGGACATTATCAAGGAAGTAAAACGTCACTCCTTTTACCTAAAGCCGGGCGAGAGAAAGCGAGTAAAAGAAGCGCTGGCTCGCAAGCGCAGCCGCAAGAAAGCACGCAAGGAACAGGACTAAGGAAAGACGGGCCGTTCGCGGCTGGGGACGGCCCGTTCCTCGCACTCGAAGATCATTCGAAGTTTGACGGCAGTTGTTTTAGTCAGTAACCATGCGGTGCACACCGTATGGCGGGCCGAATCCAGGGGTCAGCATGAGGGGGATGTAAATCTCCTGCCCACGATGTGAACCGGATCCTTCCCTATTCGGGTCTCCCGTGCAGAGCAGGGACGCGCTGGGAGCGCCTCTTCAATGGAATACCAGGACAAGATTTTAAAGTGCATCGATTGTGGCACGGATTTCGTGTTCACGGCGGGTGAACAGCTGTTCTTCCACGACAAGCAGTTCAAGAACGAACCCAAACGCTGCAAGAACTGCAAGGGCAAGCGAGTGGCAGTGCTTGGAGCTACGTCGCAGGGACACGGGCCGTCGCGCGGACACTCGTACGCGAAGACGGAGACCCGGACGAACTGTTCGCAGTGTGGGAAAGAGACCACGGTGCCGTTCCGGCCGACGCAAGGACGACCGGTGCTGTGCCGGGAGTGCTTTCAGCACGGACGGCAGGTCGCGAGCGCCTGATTATTCCCTGAACGCTGATAGAAGCTTGGCTAGCGGGATCTCATCCTGCGCGGCGCCTGGCTTCTTGCGCTTTAGAGACTGGATCGCACGGGCGGAGCTGCTTATCGGCGTGCCGGATGAGCAGGGCTTCCACCTGGCGCAGAAGATCGCCGGTGCCGAGCGGCTTGATGAGCAGCGCGTCGGAATTTGCTCCGCTCCACTCTTGTTGGTCGCGGTCTTGTCCTTCCCTACGACGTCCTACTCCCCAATGCTCTCCGGATGGTGGATAGGCGGTGAGTAATAGATTCAGAATACGAAGTCCATTAGGGACTTATATGTCCAAATCTATCCAATTCATTTGATCTGCCAATGATATTGAATATGGGCATCATAATTGATGCCGGGTCTCTGCGTGAACCCTTGTGCTACAAGGCTGCTACTATTTCACCACCTTATGGAATGAAAATCCATTTTGCTTCCGTAGGGAAGACATTGAGGTGTAGGTATTACTTTTGTGAATACCTCTCCTTTGTGAGCGAGGCAATTCTCCTTGATTCCACCTTTCAATTGATCCAGTCCGAGTGTTGTTCACACTCTGCCATGGTCTTTGGATCTGGATCAATTTGAAGGTTGTATTGCAATCTTAGAGGAGAAAATTGTCGACAATTGTAGACTTTGATATTGATTGATTCTATGGAATCAATATAGTTTGTGGAAATGTTATCCGATTTAACTCCGTGTATTTCCCAAACAATGGAGTTAGGGTGTTCCAATGACCCAGCGCCTGAATTTGTGTACACATTTTGCTGGGCTTTTGGATGATGAACATCCATAGGCATTTGGATAGTGAATATCCATAAGGTGTCTATCAACTTGATGTTGATTTGCATTTACTGTCTTGGAGGATGTTCTCCCCCTGTTTCCGAGAATGCTTGCAAGAAGCTTTATCCCTTGTGACCATACTTCTCCCCCTCTTATTTTGATTTGGGAGTTGAGTGGTTTTGTTTGGTACCTCCACTCTTTCTGGCACATTAATAGCGGGAATCGGATTTGATGACACCTTTATGACGAGTAAATGCATCTGGCAGATTATTTGCAATATGTTGCAAA
>CAVZDM010000033.1:0-16413 GCA_963773955.1 uncultured Acidobacteriaceae bacterium
ACCTGCCGTTGCGGAACCGAGTTCCTCGTCAGCTCACTCTACTGTCATGCCTGCGGTGCCAGCCGCCCCGATCCGGGCGTCAGCATAACGCGCACGCTGGAAATTCCTGGCTTGGCTGAACTCGCCGCGCTCGGGGTTCGCCTCGGCCTCACGACACCTACCCTCGTCGCTTTTCTGCTGGGCGTATTCTGCGTGGCGGGCGCTCTGGGGGTCAGCGTTTTTTTTAGTGCCCGCACGCTGCTCGACTGGCAGGCCATCCAACTGTGGCGGATCGAGTGGCTGCTGGCGGCGGTTGCCGCCTTTCTCGCCGGATGCTTGCTTAAGAAATAGCCGCCGGCTCTCGGCCTTCACTTCCCATTACACCGAATTCCCTGTAGAGACGGGGCTTGCCCCGTCTCTGCGAGTCGCGCCCCGAATGCTGGGCTCGGTCCAAGACGCGGCAAGCCGCGTCTCTACGGAAAAGCTCGATTCAACTTCGCGAAGGTGCGTGGTCTGCTTCGGGGACGGCGGTACTCGTCCGCCGTTGCTGGCCCATGCGATAGAGATGATGCAACGGGCCCGCTCCTTTGCCCAGCGGATGCGCATTCGCAATCGCCGCCGAGACGTACGCTTTGGAGAGTAGAACCGCCTCGGGGAGTCCGCGCCCATGCGCCAGGTGACAAGCCAGCGCCGTGGCGAACGCACATCCGGTGCCGTGGGTGGAATTCGAGCGCTGACGGTCTGCCTTGAAAACTTCCTGCTCGGTACCCCGGCCGGTGGTAAAGCTGAGGAGATCCGTCGCCTTCTCCAGATGTCCTCCGGTGACCACCACATTTGCCGCTCCAAGAGTGTGCAGACGAGCAGCCGCCTCGTGCATCTGGTCGAGGTTGGTGACGGCGATCCCGGTCAGGACACTGGCTTCATCGAGGTTCGGTGTAATCAACTCCGCCAGCGGAATCAGCCTCTCGATCAAGAGCCGCCTCCCGGCCACATCCAACAGATCTGCTCCAGAACTCGACTTCAGAATTGGATCCAGCACCACATGAGGCAGCCTGGCCTTTGCCAGAAAATCGGCGACCACCGCAACCACCTGCCCATTTCCAAGCATGCCGATGTGGACCGCCTCCACAACCAGGTCCGAAAGCAACTCCTGCAAGGTCTCCGCGATCAGGCCGGGGGCCACGCCCACCACCCGCCGCACTCCCTGCGTCGACTGCACCGTCAAGGCCGTGATGCAAGAAACGCCGAAGCATTCATGGGCGGCAATCGTCTTGATGTCGGCGGTAATTCCAGCGCCCGAGGAGGGGTCAAATCCGGCGATCGTCAGAACCACGGGTGGAGTCACGGCCATTCCGTCACTTTAAACCGAAAGTGCAATCAGGGGAACAGTACTTCCGTGCGTCCGGGTCCGCTCTGACGCGACGGTGGTTCCCGGCTCAGCGCAGTGGATTTCTAGTTGTCTTAGGGTTACCAATCAGTAACCGTATGCTCCATAACCTAATGATTACAATACGGTTAGCAGATATTCTTTCGTAAGTGTAACATTCGATAGCACGTTGCAGGAATTTCGCACAGGGCGAGGGTTGTATAGCGGTTCGTATAGTAGCTATTAAGTAATCAACGTGCACTGACTGCTTTCAATGACATAGGACTGAAAAGCTATACTTTTCATAGGGCTAAGCCATTGATTAATTACTACTTAGTTAATTTCTTCGCTGGCTTTTCCGGTTGACACGACCCGCTGACCTCGGTAGCATCGTCAGATCGTTTGACCAAAGGAGCAATACGACCTATAGCACGACTTTCACGACAGGGAGGTAACTGAATGCGACGACGTTTAGCCGAAGGCCTGGCGGTGGTTTTATCAGTCGCCAGTCTTGGGGCCGGAGCCGCATCCGGGCCAAACAGCCTGGAAGCCGCCAAGGTCACACAGCCGCTGGTCACTGCGACCAGTGGATCCAAAACACGAAAGACCAACAGCCCGAAGTCGAAGGCCTACCAGGTAGGGACTGCGTCCTGGTACGGGGAGTATTTCCAGGGCAGAACCACTGCCAGCGGAGAGCCCTTCGACATGCGCGATTTCACCGCCGCTCACCCCAGCCTACCGCTGGGCACGTTCGTCAGGGTCACTAACCTGAGGAACGGCAAGGCCGTGGTGGTTCGTATCAATGACCGGGGTCCCGTTGTGGACGGCCGGATCATCGATCTCTCCCGCGACGCCGCGAGCGCACTGGGCTTCAAAGAGCGTGGTTTGCAGACGGTCCGCCTGGACCTCTACCAGCCCACCCGCGTGGCGCTGCTGCAATCCGTAGCCAAGCTCAACTAAACGCGATACACTCGGCAGCGATAGTCCGGAAATTCTACTTCTATGGACCCGCGCCAGCGTCTGATCGTTGCCCTGGATGTATCGACCGCCGCGGCCGCCCGGAAGATCGTGGCGGCCGTCGGTGACTCTGCCCTCGCCTACAAAGTCGGCATGCAGCTCTATACCGCGGAAGGTCCTGCCTTGGTCCGTGAGTTGGTGGATTCTGGACACCGCGTCTTTCTCGACCTCAAGTATCACGACATCCCAAACACCGTGGCCGCAGCCGTCCGGGAGGCGTCTCAGCTGGGTGTGAGTATGCTGACCGTGCATGCCTCCGGAGGCCGCAAGATGCTGCGCGCCGCTGTCGAGGCCGCGCAATCCAGGCCCGACTTGCTCGTCCTCGGGGTCACGGTGCTGACCAGCCTGGACGACGTAGAACTGGGCAAGCTTGGCCTGCGCGGAGGTGTGCTAGATCAGGTCCTGAGGCTGGCCGCGCTGGCGCTTTCGAACGGATGCAAGGGCGTGGTCGCTTCGGCGCAAGAAGCCGGCGCTCTGCGTGAGGAGTTTGGCCGCGACTTCGTCATCGTGACGCCTGGAGTGCGCCCAGCCGGCAGCGGACCCCACGACCAGATGCGCATCGTCACGCCAGCGGAAGCGATATCCGCCGGAGCCTCACACATCGTGGTAGGCCGCCCGATCACTGAGGCCTTGGACCCGGCGGCCGAAGCGCGCGCCATCCTGGGACAGATCGGGTAGGGCAGTTCCCAGTTGTCAGTTGTCAGTTCTCAGAAAAACCAAAAGCGCGCCCGCTACAAGCTTCGGGAAAACTCAATTCTGGACTTGATTTTGGGTGGCGCAGCGCTTCAGCGCTGCGGTATGTGCACGGTCCCGAGTGCGGCTTTAGCCGCCGAGGTCATGCGTTCTGGTTGCTGCCGCGCGCCGTGCCACGCAGCAGCGTCCCCACCGCCGCCGTGAAACCCGATCGCAGCGTCGCTTCTTGTCCCGGTGGAACTGCCCGCAAGAGCAGCAGCGCCGCGGTTCCGTGTGCCAATGCCCACAGCGCCAGTCCCAGCCGCCTGTGATCTTCCGGGGCTCCGCCAAGTTCTGCTGCCAACTTCTTTTCCATCATTGAGAAGTTTGGTCGTAGTTCTTTTAAGGAAGATCCGCCTCCAGGCCGGGCCGGTCCGAGCTCTTGGAGATGTTGGTAGAAGAGTTCGTATTCGTGAGGATGACTCAAGCCGTACTCCAGGTACGCCGCCACCGCTTTCTCGACCGTCGGGCACGGTTCGAGGACTCTGCCCACCTCCAACTGGGTGCGGCGCACCAAAGCGCGCACAATGTCTCGCCGGTCGCGGAAACGCCGGTACACCGCGGGTGTGTTTGTCTGCGCGGCCCGCGCCACCGCCCTCATGGTGAGAGCTTTTGCACCATCTTTTTTCCACAACTTCTGCGCCGCATTCAGGATGCGGTTCTCCAGATCAGGATCGGGCGGACGTGACATTCGTTCCTCCAGGGGCATCCTACCAGTTCATGCGTGACTGACCCAAGAATTATGTTGACAACGTACATGTAATAAAGTATCGTTAAACACTGACAGCCCTCCCACTCCCCCACGTTTTTCTCCCAGGGCACGTGGCTGGTTATGTTAACGATCTAAACGTAACACTGTAGAACGTAGAACACTTGTAGTCGGGCCCCCTCCTGCAGTCCTGCACTGCTAAATTTTCAGGAGTTTGACAGATGTATTCATGGAACAAACCGGAAGACCGCGTCAGCATTGCGCAAATGAATTCGGAATTGCAACACGCCCAGTTGGAGCTGCTCAGCGCCCATTGCGCCACCCACCAGCTCCGTCTGCGCTTTTCGATCGAAGATATCACCCGCTACGGCGAGCGTGACGTGCTCCGCAAGTCGGCCGAAACCGCCAGCGCTCTGAGCGAATATTACTCGTCTATCCAGGAGAAGATCCGCAAGGAAGAGGCAGCCTCGGCGCCCGGCCCTGGTCTCCGCAACATCGAAGACCGGGGGCGCGAAGGCGAAGTCATCGAGCGCGTTTCCACCTACCTGCGCCAGCAGCGCGACCACTACTTTGCTTCCGCCGTACCGCTAACCGAGCAACACCAAGCCCTTATGCAGCCCTACTTCTCCGCATCCTTGCTCGACCATGTGCGCGTGGTCGAACTCGAGGGAAGGCGCCTGCCTAATCTGCCCTTTTACCAGGAAGCGAAAGCTCTGGGTTTCGAGCACTTGCCCGAGTTCACCCACATGGCATCTCTGACCCTTATCGATGTAGTCGTATTCAATGAAAAACTGACCGAGAGATCGCTGTTTCATGCGCTCGTCCACGCCGTTCAGTTTCAAGTTCTCGGCCTGGAGCATTGCACGGAACTCTTCGTTCGCAGCTTCGGGAATAAGCAGTTCACCGTTCCTCTGGACGCCCACGCCTATTCTCTGGAGTCAAGGTTTGCCCGCTCCACCCCGGAGAAGTTTTCCGTGGAAGATGAGGTCCGGCTATGGTTGAAGCAAGGCCGATACGAAGGGAAACGAGAGTCGGGAACTGACTCTCACAGCTTCTCAAAAAACTCACAGCCCGAGCACGAAATATAGATTCCGCCGGGCACGCCGCGCTCCCGATCTTTCATGCGCTTGACGATGCGGGTTTCCTTGCCGCATTTCGGACATGCGGTCGATTTCGTGGTGTCCATGACCTTTTTCCGGTCGGCTGTCTTTGCAATTTTCGCCATTCGTTTCTCCTGACAGGAATCTGCCGCCAACCCGAAGGCCGCGGTTCTACCTGGTAATTGGGGAGTATCCAGAAGCGCGGGATCGACTCGCGCGGAAGCGGTGCACTGTACTCGCCTCTAGAATCTTACACGAATTGCTGTTCTTAATTCTCCGGCTCCCCGCGCCCGGGGTAGAGACGGGGCTTGCCCCGTCTCCGCTGACACCACAGACCTGTCCGCTGCGATCAGACCGCCAACTGCGGCGCTGCCCACGGCCCGCGCCCCTCCTCAAGTTTCGCGGCCACCGCGAGCACAACTTCTTCCTGCCACGGCCGTCCAACGATCTGCACGCCGATCGGCAGCCCCTCCTCCGAAGAGCCAATCGGAACCACCACAGCGGGAAAACCCAGCAGGTTAAACCACTCGCAATAGCTCCAGGCGTCCAGATACTTCACCGTCTTTCCCTCCACTTGCCACTCCCGTTCGCCATGACGGAAAGCAGGGATGGCAGCCGTAGGGCAAATCAGCACGGGATACTTTCGCATCTGCAGAAGAATCTTCTCCCGCACCTCGTCGCGTCCGAGCCAGGCCGCGAGCAGCGACTCACCCGTATGCGCCGGCGCGGCGCTAGTCCAGCCACGAAACTCCCGCAGAAGAGGGCTAAGCTCCGACTCGTGCCCCCGCAATATGGACCCGAGAATCATCCCTCCAGCCCTGCCAAAGAATTCCCACCACAGCCGACACGCTTCTTCGAGTCCTTCGGGACGAAATGGCTCGACGTGAAATCCGCAGCCCGATAAAAGCGAAGCCGCCCGATTCACCGCCAACCTTGTTTCTTTCGTGACTGGAGTTCGCCCGTCGTCTTCGAAGAACCCGACGTTGATGCCCCGGATCGCGTCCTCTCGAACCTCACCCACAGCGACCGGCGCGGCACAAGGATCGCCGTCGTCCCAGCCCGCCAGCACCTCAAAAAGCGTGCGCAAGTCTTCCACCGTGCGCGCCATCGGCCCAACCACCCCGATCAGGGCAAACGGCCCGCCAGATTTCGGAAAGTGCCCAGTGGAAGGAATACGTCCGGGAGTGGCCTTCAATCCGCAAATGCCGCAGAAGTGCGCCGGCTCACGGATCGACCCCCCGCCGTCGCTGCCCACGCCGCCAGCCGAAAGTCCCGCCGCGATAGAAGCAGCCTCTCCGCCGCTCGACCCGCCCGCGGTGCGCGTCAGATCCCACGGATTGTTAGTTCGTCCATAAAGAAGGTTGTCAGTCTCCCAGGCCATCAGCAGTTCGGGAGCGTTCGTGACGCCAAGGATGACCGCCCCAGCCGCGCGCAACCGTGCCACCAGCGGCGCATCCTCCGAGACGATATGTCCAGCGCGCAGGCGCGTACCGGCTTCACAAAGATGCCCGGCAACATCAATCGAAGACTTGATGGAAACCGGCACGCCGTGCAGCGGCCCGAGTGCATCTTTATCCCTACCTCGGCTCAGAATCGCTTTCTCCGCGTCCCGCGCTTGCGCCAGCACAGCTTCCGGCCGGCAATCCACAAACGCATTCAGTTTGGGATTCAGGCGTTCGATACGATCAAGGTGAGCGCGCGCCACCTCGACCGGCGAAACCGCTTTGCGCCGAATCTGCGCCGCGATTTCCCGCGCCGAAAGAAGAAGATGGGTGTTTGAGGTCATGCAAGTGTGAGGACGTCGCAACGAAATTCAGGATATCAGCGAAGGGAGAGACTTCGTGCCCTTTGTGATCAAGAGGTCGAAGATTGACCGCCGTCTACGAGCGCTATCGCCTGTTCTCAGCAGTCAAGAAGCAAATCCGAAGGAAACAGAAAGCCCACCCACCGCTAAATACGCGATGAGTGGGCCGCCCGCGATCGGCTCAGCCAACCAACATCAATTGACGGGAATTTTGGTCACGCTGCTGCTGCCGTTGTTCGTCACCCAAATATTGCTCCCATCGAAGGCCACCCCGAACGCATAGTTCCCAACGGGGTAGGTGCCCACCACTGCGCCGCTGCTGGCCAACAGCTTGGTCACGATATTGCTGGTGCCGTTCGTCACCCAAATGTTACTCCCATCGAAGGCCACCCCGTACGTATCGGTCCCGACGGAGTAGGTGCCCACCACTGCGCCGCTGCTGGCCAACACCTTGTTCACGGAGTAGCCTGCGCCGTTCGCCACCCAAATGTTGGTTCCATCGAAGGCCACCCCGTCCGGGTCGTTCCCAACGGAGTAGGTGCCCACCATCGCGCCGCTGCTGGCCAACAGCTTAGTCACATTGTTGCTGCCGTAGTTCGCCACCCAGATGTTGGTTCCATCGAAGGCCACCCGATCGGCTCGGTCCCTCCAACACAGTAGGTGCCCACCACCGCACCGCTGCTGGCCAACAGCTTGGTCACAGTGTTGCTGCCGTTGTTCGCCACCCAAATGTTGCGTTCCATCGAAGGCCACCCCAGCCGGATTGGTCCCAACGGAGTACAGTGCCTACCACCGCGCCGCTGCTGGCCAACAGCTCGGTCACGGTGTTGCTGCCCGAGTTCGTCACCCAAATGTTGGCTCCATCGAAGGCCACACCGGATAAAACGTTTCCGACGGAGTAGGTGCCGACCACCGCGCCGCTGCTGGCCGATAGCTCAGTCACATTGAAGCTCGCGCTGTTCACCACCCAGATGTTGCTTCCGTCGAAAGCAACACCTTGGGGATAGCTCCCGACGTTGTACGTCTGGCTGTACCACCGCAAGAGCGCCGCATTCATTGCCCCAGCAGTTGTTCCCGAAGGTCCGGCTGGTCCTTGCGGTCCCTGTGGCCCGGTTGCTCCCATCGGTCCTTGCGGGCCAGTTGCGCCAGTCGCTCCGGTGGCACCCGTGGGACCCGTCGGTCCCTGTGGTCCAGTTGCTCCCGCGGCGCCTTGTGGTCCCGTGGGCCCAGTGGAGCCGCTTGCGGCAATGAGCTGCCAATTGGGATTGAGAGTCGACGGCTCGGAGCCTAGGCTCGGGGCAACAGCCAGCCAGAATTGCCCGCCATCGGTCACCGCATCGCCTATCTGATAGTTCGTCGTAAAAACCCAGCTTCCCTGGTTCTGGATGCCCGGCGCCGCCAGCAATTGCCAGTTGGGATTGCTTGCGTTGGGAATTGAATTTGTATTTGCAGCCAGGGCGATCCACGACGAGCCTGCATAAGAGACGGAATCGTTGACGCTATAAGCCGTGGTTGAGACCCAGGCTCCGCGATTGTTGACTCCGGCGGGCCCAGTCGGACCCACAGGGCCGGTCAGGCCAATAGGACCCTCCGGACCTTGTGGGCCTTGAGGGCCCTGTGGACCCTGCGGTCCCTGCGCGCCGCTGTTGACGTACACAATGTCCAGTTCAGGGGGATGGCTGGTGGTGGTGTTCTCCTTGCTGTCAAAAGTGGCGACCAGTGGACTGTTTGCTACCAGCGCGATCCCGTCGTTCGGCTCCTCGTTCAGCCATCCGGCGACGGCAGATGTGATGTCGACTTCCACGTAGGTTCCCTTGCTCGTCGTGGCAAGCGGAACGCTGGCGGCAATCGTCGTTCCGATTGCCGGCTCGGTGCTGTACTTGACCGTCGTTTCGGTCCATGTGCCGTTAACCAGATCAACGTTGAAGCTGCCGGCTGTGGTAACCGAGTTCACATAAAGCTTCAGAGTCGCCTTGGCGACCTGAGAGCCGGTATAGGTAGAGGGCACCGCGGTCAGGTCAAAGCGAATGAAGCCGGTGTCGGCCGCGCTGCTCACAATCAGAGTGGCGGTGGTGCCATAGTTTGTGGTGGGAGCCGCGGAGTTAACGTAGGCATCATCGCTGGGCGTGATCTGGGCACAAACAACTGCTGCCAGGAATAGCACGAGCATCAGCAGTGCCGCCCGGCGGGACAAACGGACGAAAGAAATAGAAGCGCGCATAGGTATCTCCTTGTTAGTTAGATCCACATCGGGGAAGGCGAGCCAATCGGCGGACGGCGGCCTTGAGGTGCAGGCCGAGAATTCGGCCGAACAGGACAGCTGGGAGAGCAAAATGGCTCTTGCGCACTCTATACAAAAATCTGCGACCAATCAGTGACGAAGTTCACATCCCCACGTGACGGGACCGGGCGAGCAGCACGGTGTTTCCGCACTCACCCGCTGCGGAATTTCAGGCCGGATATCTGGGTCGGTGCACTACAAAACACCTAAACTTCCGATAGCCCGTTACCCGTCCGTGACAAGTAACCTGACCATCTCCACAAAACTTTACCTGCGAACGGAACTTAGCGCACAACATGCTGGTTGATTTCGTGTTTGTCTTATCAAAGCATCGGGCACAAAGCAGTTTTGATTAGAATGAGCTCCAGCGATTCGCGGCATTCACGTAAGAGACGTTACCTCGATCTTGAAGAAGTTAACGGAGTCCAACCATGCGCAGTTTCAAGTCACTAGCTTTCTTACGCGTCTTAGGAATCGGAGTGGGAGTCGCCTGCCTGCTTGCCCTGTGCGGGTGCACTCCCATAAAGGTCAAGCTGGGAATGAAGGTCTATCTCGCCAAGACTCCCGTCGCCTCCATCGCAGTCACTTTGCCCAAAGGACCGGGCATCGCGCCCGGAGAGAAGATGCCGCTAGTGGTCGTAGTAACCGAACCCGACGGCAAGATATTACAGACCGAAGGAGCCGGCAAAGGAAAGGTTCTGTGGAAGGACCTCACGGTCACGGCAACTGTCGCGACCGCCAATCAGAAAGGCGTCGTGTCCCTTCCCAAAGATCCCCGAATCAGCGATGGAAAGCTGGCGCACGTCACCATCACCGTGCCCAGTCACCCCGACGTCCACGCAGCCGACCTCGACATACCCGTACGCTACAACTACGCTTTCGTTTCGAATTTCTCCGGCAGCGCCGGCTCCAGCGGTATGAATGGCAGCGATGGAATGGCCGGATCGAGCGGCAGTTCCGGTTCCACGGATCCGAATAATCCATCCCCGGGCGGAAACGGCGGAAACGGAACCAACGGCTCCGATGGCGGAGATGGAGGTCCCGGAGGCGACGCGCCACCAGTGCAAGTCCGAGTCGCGCTCCGAGCAGGGAGCCATCCCCTGCTCCAGGTAGGTGTATCAGCGTTAGGCCATCAGAAGCTGTACCTAGTCGATCCCCAGGGAGGTTCGCTGACGGTGAGAGCAGATGGAGGTCCCGGCGGATCAGGCGGAAGGGGTGGACGCGGAGGCCAAGGAGGCTCCGGTGGTATCGGGTCACCCAGCGGATCGAGCGGGAGCAGCGGCTCCGATGGACGGAACGGCTTCGATGGTTCGCCGGGCAGAGGCGGAAGCATCACCGTGACCTACGATCCGCAGGTTAAACCTTTCCTGGCGACGATCCGGCTCTCGAATCTCGGTGGCCCGAAACCTGTATTCATCGAAGCGCCCGTGGCTCCTCTGTGGTGAGTCGTGGCTTGCAAGAAAAATTGCGCGTGCGTTGTATCATATTTAGCTCGATGGCATTTCCGATCAAGGTCTGCGTCGTCTGCTCG
This sequence comes from uncultured Acidobacteriaceae bacterium, assembly GCA_963773955.1. Taxonomy (GTDB): domain Bacteria; phylum Acidobacteriota; class Terriglobia; order Terriglobales; family Acidobacteriaceae; genus Acidiflorens. The sequence continues at coordinate 10,520 of CAVZDM010000033.1, forward strand.
GAAGAGTTCGAGCTGAAGCCCGGTAAGCCCGGCTTCGCCAACCGCTGCCCGGCGTGCAGCGAGCCCGAAGATGCCAATCCCAAAGCGAAGCAGGGTATGGACGCCGACGAACGCAAGTCTCTCAAGGAAGCGAACGAAGCTCGGAGACGCGCGATGCGCGACCTCCTCTACCGCAAGGATAGCTAATCGCTAACGGGCTTCTTGTCGCTACTGCAGCTTTGCATGTTCTGCTTTCGCCTCCCTCAGGATAGGAACATCGCTGTCCGCATCTTTCCAAAGACCGAAAAAGTCCCGATACGCGTCTCGGGCTCTGTCAGAATCGCCACCGCGAGCGTAGGCGCGAGCCCGTCCCAGCCGCGCCACGGCTCCCAATGGAGAATTTAGAACGATGCCCGGGTGATCAATGAGTTTCTGGAATTCCGCTTCCGCTTTACTCGCGTCGCCAATCGCCAGATAAGCCTGCCCGCGAACATACGCCGGATAAAGCGCGAGCGAGGATGGAGCCGCTACCTCTAACGCCGCAGCCGGTTCCAGATCGTCGATCGCCTTCAGTCCTTTTCCCTGGCGCAGGTCGAGCGCCGCACGAATAACGGGGAGCCAATACTTCTGCACGAGAGTGTCCTGCGGATACTTCTTATCCAGTTCTTCGCTCAACTTCTGCGCCTGTTTCAGCTCGCCAATTCGGACACTCACCAACGCCGCCAGCACTTGCACTTCTTTGCCCTCACTCATCTTCTCCGCTTGTGCAAGGTAGCTCCGCGCCTGCAAAAGAAAACCTGCCTCCGCTTCGCGAATTGACCCTTCGGCCAGGCAACTGGCCGCTGATTCCTTATCCCCCTCATGCACCATCAAATCCGCGGCAACCCGAGAAAGATTCCGTGCTTTCTGGAAGCGTCCGTAATAAGCCTCGGTCTTGGCCTGCTCGTTCAGGAGCAGTGACCGCGCTTCGGAAACGTCAGACGCCCGCGCCAGAACGCGCTGCATCTCCTCTTTGTCTCCGCGCGCGAACGCTCTCCAGTAGTTAGCTTGGGATAGGGGGGCAGTTTGAAACTTTCGCTTATCCGCCTCCGCCAGAACTGCGCCCGCATCGTCGAAACGGCCCAATGCGATCAGGTCCACGGCAAAATCGGCGTAGGCATTCGCTCTTGTCGGGTCCAGACGAATTGCCAGCCGAAACACGTCGACCGCCTTCTCGTAATGCCCCAATTCCGCGTAGACAGGCGCCAGATGGTTAGGAATCCCCGGTTTGTCCGGATAGTTCTGCTCCCACATTTCGTAGACTTGGGCCGCCTTTTCCATGTCTCCAGTCACGTACAGGTGGTATCGCGCTTCGATGGCTCCTTTTTCCGCCTCCGTTACCCGGTCTCTGAGTTCATAAGCCTTGGTAGTGTTCTCGCGTGCCAGGTCGGTCTCGCCCAGGTTGTGATAGATCGTCGCAATTCCCCCATAAGCCATCGCGAAATTAGGATCCAGATCCAGGGCTTTCTGAAAGAACGGAAGCGACGCGCGGTCGCCTTTCTTATCCCATGTCGACAGAGCCGTGCCATAGGCGTTGAGAGCATCCATTGAGGAGGTGGTCGCCTGTTCGAGCGGCACATCAAACTTCTTCACCGTGGCCAGCGATTCGCCCAACTCCGTGCGCAGCTTCGATGCCGCATTGCCCAGCGCGTCCAGCACTTTCTCCTTCGACGCCGCCGTCACCTGCTCCTCGGCCAGCGTATCTCCGTTCTCGCAATTCACCGCCTTCAGCCCCAGCACGTACTCGCTGCCCAGACTGCCAATCGCTCCGGCAAGGTAAGCTTTGCTGCCGGTGCGCTGGCAAAGCTCGCGCGCCACCTCGGGCGTGACCTTGGCGTTGGCGGGACGAGTCATCTGTTGCAAAGTCTTCGCGGCCTGGCTGTCGGATAGCAGATTCAAGAATGGAGACTGCCGCAGCGAAACGCTGAGCGCCGTCTTCAGCGTGTCGTCATAGATGGCATCGCCCGTGCTGTTGGTGAAATCGGCGAGCACGATGGTGTCCTTCCCGGTCAGGCGCTTGCTTTGCTGATGCGACCGATAGTAGATCCCACCCGCCGCCAGCAAACCGGCGAGCACGACGGGAACCGCAATTTTCCAAATCGCACCCACCCTACGCGAAGGAACCGCGGCCACTGCGACCGCCCCCGAACTGGCCGCGGGAATGCGCCCGCTGTCGGCATCCCTCTTCAGCCGCTGCAGGTCCGTGCGCATCTCCGAGGCGTGCTGGTAGCGCAGGGTGCGGTCCTTCTCCAGAGCTTTACGGACAATCTCATCGAGCTGCGGAGGAATGTGCGCGTTCCAGTGGCTGGGCAATTCCGTATCTTCGTGCAGGATTGCCCCAAAGGTCGCTCCCGTCGTTTCCCGATCAAAGGGCATGCGTCCGCTGGCCATCTCGTAGAGCGTCGCTCCGAACGAGAACAGATCGGTGCGCGCATCCAGAGGCTTGCCCGCCACCTGTTCGGGTGACATGTAGTTCACCGTGCCCAGCGCCATGTTCTTGGTAGTAAGGTCCTTCTCTCCAAGAGTGGGGTCATCAGAGCCCGATTCCGATTCTCCTCTGGTGCCCGGGTCCGTCCTTTTTGCCAGTCCGAAGTCGAGAACTTTGGCGTGTCCTCGTTTTGTGATAAAGATGTTGGCGGGTTTTATATCCCGATGAATGATCCCCGCCGAATGAGCGGCATCGAGTGCGTCGGCGATCTCAATCGAAAGCGACAGGATCAGATCGGTTTCCAGCGGACGACCGCCGATGCGGTACTTCAGCATTACGCCGTCCATGAACTCCATGGCGATGAACGCCTGTCCGTCCTCTTCGCCAATGTCGTAAATCGTGCAGATGTTCGGATGATTCAGCGCCGACGCGGCTTGAGCCTCGCGTCGAAAACGAGTGAGCACATGCGGGTCGCCAGCCACTTCCTCGGGCAGGAATTTCAGCGCAACAAAACGCTGCAGCCGCGTGTCTTCCGCCTTGTAGACCACGCCCATTCCGCCCCGCCCAAGCTTCTCGACGATGCGGTAGTGCGAAATGGTCTGGCCGATCATTTGCGAAACATGCTATGGCCGCGGCGGAGGCAAGTCAACGAAAGCCGCAGAGTTGGCGCGATTCAACACGGGGCGTGGAGAGCAAGAGGACACAGGCATACGACTATTTCCGCTTGAACGTGGTGCTGGAATCGGGCTTGAATGCAGCCTTGTCCCCGGCATATCTGCGAACGAAGGCCTTGAGGTCTTTCGAAGAAGCCGTCAATGTCAGACCGTTGCCGTCAAGGTGGGCGAGGGTAATCTTACCTTGGGCCATTGCTTTGTTCAGCCAATCACTATCCACTGGGGTGAGAGCCAGTGTGTCGTTCTGCTGCGAAATCAGGAAAAAGTTGTGTAACGGCAGGCAGAGGTCGCAAACGTCGGCAGACTTTGGATTGATGTCAAGAAAGCGATCGTTGTCCAACTTGACTACGTGGCCCTCGTATTGGACCACCCTCTTCTCTCCCTCGCCGGTCTTGCACTCCGGGCCTGCGGTTTCAGTCAAATCATACGCTGCCTCTTTCTGATGGACCGAAACGGCCAATGTCCATGGGCACTCTTCGTCTGCGTGCCACCACGAACCAACGAGGTTCTGGTCAAACTCAAGATCTGTGTCGGGATGAGCAAGATTCTCTTCGTAGAGTGGCTCAACAGAAAAAACCCAGCATCCCGGCAGCACGAGCAGAGATGCAAGCGCGAGGACGAGGGTAGCGATTCTTGGGGCGAGACGGACCGAGGCTGTGATGGCCATAGCCTCCTCCTCTGGCAGCGAGTAGCGGGCCACGAGGATGATACTCCGACTCTTCAGGTAACGCTCCGACACGGTTTGGAAGCCCTGCCGCAGGTAATTGTCGCAAAATCCTGATAGCACTCATCGACCGGACCCGCGGCCTTAACCACAGGCTGCTGTCGTTCTGCTCGCTTTCCAGTAAAGTAAGAAGTTACCAACATCATCACTGGCAAGGAACAGGAACAACGAACAGGGAACGAGGACCAGCCTTAGCGTGAATATCCGGTTAGCGGCGTGTTTTTTCCTTCTGATGGTCTTTCCGATGGCACCCCTCTTGGCTCGATCAAGCAGCCATCCAGCGAAGCAAACAGATTTTTCCGACCCGGGTTATGCGTTTGCACTCGCAGCCGCGAACCATTTCCTGCACGCATGGCAAACCGCGGACGCCGAAAACGGCATGGTCATGCTCAGCGATCACATCCGCCACACCCAGAACCCCGACCAACTGGAACAGTTCTTCCTGGACGGTCAAGACCGGGCCTTCGAGATCACGCGCGGCCATGGACATCCGGGCCGCTACAGTTTCCCGGTCGTTCTGGTCACGCCTCGAGCGTCCCACGTCACGCGCAGATCTTCCGAAATAATCCTGATCGAGACTGGCAAGAACGACTGGGTGGTAGATAAACTTCCCTAGGTAGGCTTCGGAAAGACTTTGCGCCGCGCTTGATTTTGGGCGGCAGCGGTTCATCCGTACCTGATTTTGGGTGGCGCACCGGTTCGCCGTACTTGAATTTGGGTAGCGCAGCGGTTTACCGCTGCGATCAGCGGCTCGTTTGCAGAATCGGCTTTAGCCGCTGAGGTAAGACTGCCGCGTGGAAAATACTTTCGGAGCTTGTTAGGAATCATTATTAAAGGAGTTCGCATTCATGAAGCGTATTCACAAAGTTGCTGTTCTAGGCGCCGGCACCATGGGCGCCCGCATCGCCGCCCACTTCGCCAACGCAGGAGTTCCTTCCCTGCTGCTCGATATCGTCCCTCCCGATGCCGACGGCCCCGCCCGCAACAAAATCGCCGCCACCGGGCTCGACGGCGCCCGAAAATCAAAGCCCGCGGCATTCTTCGAAGCGTCGCTCTCCCGTCTGGTCACCGTGGGAAATTTCGAAGACGACCTGAAACGTCTAGCCGAAGTGGACTGGATCATCGAAGCCATCGTAGAGAATCTGGAAATCAAACGGTCGTTATTAAGAAAGGTCGAGGCCGTCCGCAAGCCCGGTACCATCGTCACCACCAACACCAGCGGCCTTCCCGTGGCCAAAATCGCCGAGGGATTTTCCGAAGACTTCCGCCGTTCATGGTTCGGCACGCATTTTTTCAATCCGCCGCGCTATATGCGCCTGCTGGAACTGATCCCCACACCGGATGCGGACCCCGCACTGATCGAAGCCGTCTCTCACTTCTGCGACGCGCAACTGGGCAAGGGAGTCGTGCGGGCAAAAGATACTCCCAACTTTATCGGCAATCGCATCGGCACATTTTCCGTGCTCAACGTGATGCGCCTGATGCAGGAAATGGATCTCACCATCGAAGAAATCGACGCGCTTACCGGCCCAGCCGTAGGCTGGCCGAGTTCGGCCACCTTCCGCACCATCGATCTCGTAGGACTCGACGTCCTCGGGCACGTCGTCACGAACATGACCCAGAACGTGCACGACGAGCGCAGTGAATTGCAAGTCCCCGCCTTTTTCCGCCAGATGGTCGAACGCAAGTGGCTGGGCGACAAGACCAAGGGCGGCTTCTACAAAAGGATCAAAAGCCGCGACGGATTCCCTGTCATTCAGGTCAACGCGCAGCTGCCGGGAGCAGACCCGCAAACCATGGCTTCCGCTGTAGCCACGCCATTGGAGCGGCAGTTCGGGCGCATTTCAGCCGTAAATCAAATGACTTCCACGAGCCGAGCTTGGCTCGACCAGCATTTGTTTTGCAATTCGATTTGAACCGTAACATTGATGCAGCGGGTCGGGATGTGCAAGCGTCGATCAATGCTGCGCGCAGCCAGCTCCCCGCCAATCTTTCGAGTAATCCAACCTACCGCAAGGCCAATCCCGCGGACGCGCCGACGACACAGGCA
>CAVZDM010000034.1:0-30963 GCA_963773955.1 uncultured Acidobacteriaceae bacterium
GATCAAGGCGCGGTCGCGGCACTTGGAGGAAGAGCGTCGCCGCGAACAAAGTATCAAATTCAGATTGTTTGCTCCGGGAAACTAGAAACAGCCCACCTGATCGCACTGCGCATTCTCTTCATGACTACCGATTACTAACGGAAATAAAAGTAATGTAACGTAATATATCGTAATGTCTCAGAGAAGGGTCCGCGAAGCTAAGAACGAAGCGAAGAACATGGACAGGCTCATCAAGTTTTGTTGGCTAACCGGATGGCTGCTCGCAAGCGCCGTCGCCAGCGCTCAGCAGGCGAGTGGGAACGCCGAGGTGAAATTTGCAGCCCATCACTCGCCGGGAATCTACACCGTGCGTTCCACCGCATTTTCCACAGACGTCCTGACTGCCCGTTTCGGCGCGAAAGTAAATCATCGATGGCTATATTCCACGGAGTATCCAAAACATGCGGTATCGGATTCTTCCTTCAGGGACGATTTCGGTGGCGGAAAGCAGATCACCCTGGTCAGCAGTGGCCTCGCCGGGCAACCCGATCTTCTCTGTTTTCTGCGCGTGCACTCTGATCCTCGATTTGCTTTTGCGGAAATTGAAGTCCAGGTACGTAACAGCACGGGAAAAATCCTCAAGGTTCAAGCCATCCGGGTTCTTGATGCCACTGGTCAGGATGCCAGCGGCCAGCCAATCCTGAACCTGAACGGCCCGGACGCCGCCGACCGCGTCCTTTCCGACAGCTTCAGCGAGGATCGACCCGGCATCAGCATTCTGGATCTGGCGCAGGCGCCACAAGCCACCCATCGCGCCGTCGGCAGTCAGCTCATCTTCAACCGCGAGAGCAAGCAGAGTCTGTTCCTGGGAGCCTTGACCTCGGAGCGCTGGCTGACCGTTCTGCGGCTCCATGTGTCAGCCACAAATCCAAAGATCCAGAATTATGAGGTCGATTGCACCGGGACCACCGAGTTGACCAGGGAAAATTCGCTGGCCTACTCGTCCGCGGAAGATCGGATTGAACTCAGCCTGCCCGTGCCTCCCGGAAAGACCCTGGCATCGGAGCGCCTGCTGCTCAGCATCGGCCCCGACTATCACGCTCAACTGGAATCGTATGGCGATCTGATCCGCCGTCTTCACCACGCCCGGGTGAGCGCTCCCACCCCCATCGGGTGGTGGAGTTGGACGGCATATTACTTTGGCCTCAATGAAGCGACCGCCCTCGACAATGCCAACGTGCTGGCGTCGCACCTGAAAGAATACGGCTACAAGTTTTTCCACATGGACGAGGGATACCAGTACGCCCGCGGCGAGTATTCCACGCCGAACGCAACCCACTTCCCCCATGGCGTGAAGAGCCTCGAGGATCAAGTACGCGGCCTCGGCCTGATCCCCGGCATCTGGACTTCCCCCTTCCAAGTCTCCGAGCGCTCATCGGTGTACCGCGATCACAAGAATTGGCTGGTGCACAACGCGAAAGGCCGTCCCATTTACGCGGGTTTTGTCTCCGAAAATAACGAGACACGGGAGAAATCAGATCGTCTCTACGTGCTCGACGCAACCAATCCCGCCGCGCAGCAATACCTGCGCAAGACTTACACCGTGCTGGTCAGGGATTGGGGCATTCGCTACATCAAGCTCGACTTTATGGAAGACTCGGCCATTGAAGGCTATTACTACCTTCCTAACACCACCGCGCTTCAGGCCCAGCGCATCGGGCTGCAGATCATCCGGGACGCTGTAGGCGAGGATGTTTTGCTCGATAAAGACGGCAGTACCATGCTCAATCCGGTTGGCCTGGTTGACACCGGCAGGATTTCCGTCGACACCGGCCACACCTTTTCCGCCACCAAGGAAGCAGCGCCCGGCATTGCCGCCCGCTATTACATGAATCGCAATTTCTATATCAGCGATCCGGACGCTTTCACCGTTTCCACTCAAACCGTGGCTGAACAAAAATGGCATGGTGGAAAGACACCGCTCACCATGGACGAAGCCATGACTTCCATTGCCCTGTCGGCCGTCTCCGGAGGAATGTATGAAATTGGAGACGATCTGCCCACATTATTTTCGGACGAAAGCCGCATGGCACTTTTGAAGAACCGCACCCTGATCGACATGGCGCGATGGGGTCATGCTTCGAAACCAATCGACCTGATGACCTACGCGCGGGAGGATTTGATGCCGAGCGTATTTCTGCTGAAGGAGAGCGCGCGCCAGTCGATTCTGACCGTCTTTAATTGGACTGACGCAGCCCGTAATCGCGCCTTAACCATTTCCGATCTCGGACTCCAGCCCGAAGCCCATTATCAGATCGTGGACGTTCTCGCGTCCGCCGCGCCGGTTGCAGCTGACCCGAATTCGATTTCAATGGACATCGCACCTCATTCCGTACGCATGCTGAAAATCATTGACACCTCCGTTGCCGAGGTAGCGCCGGCTGTGACGGTACGAGTTCCGCAAAGTGCTGAAGTAGGAAAAGAAACAAGCATCTCCGCAGCCGCGGCCCCAGACAGCACCCCCGTGCTGTCCTATCGCTGGGATTTCGGGGATGGCATCGGTGCCGAGGGAACCTCAGTCAGACACGCATATACACACGCCGGTACCTTCGCCATCCGTTTTGTCGCAGAGGGGATCGATGGCGCTTCATTCGACACCAGCTCAACAATTTCCATAACCGGCTCCACCGACCCGCGTTTCGCGCCGAAACGGAACAAGAGATACCTCGAAGGTACTGAGATCAGCAAGTGACTTCACCGATAGAATGGTGTGTCGGGTGCGCGCATCACCCCACAGAGATCAGCTAAGATATGGTGCAAGTTGCGCCCACATCGCTTTCTTCTTCTCTTGTATCTCGCGCTAATCGTCTCCGGCCCGCTATCGGCCGATGATCGTTCCCGTTCCGACGACAACCAGGAAAGTCGTCCAAAGGTTCGCACCATCACCGCGTTCATCCATCTGAACCCCGCGGACTATAAGCGGCAATTATCCGAAACCGCCGCCACGCTAAACAGCGCGAAGAAGAAGTTCGAGCAAGGCGGTTGGGTCGTCGAGACAATCCGCATTACCACTCAGCCCTTTCCGGAATTTGTCCGTGGTCTCCCAAGAGAAAAAGCTTTGGCACTGCTGCTTGATTTGGACAATCTCGCCGCCGGCTCATACGAGTTCAACGTCGGCCCCGCCACGATGAAGGACTCCGACGACCCGGCCATGATCGATCTGGCGGCAGAATTCCTGGCGCGCGCGAAGGTCACCAACTCCAGCGCCATCATCGCCGACGAAGCTGGCATTCACTGGCAAACCATTCCGCGCGTGGCTCATCTGGTGAAATACATAGCCAGCAACACTCCGCATGGGCAGGGCAATTTCAGATTCGCTGCCACCGCCATGGTGTCTCCCTACGGACCGTTCTTCCCTGCCTCGTATCACACCGCAGGCGGCGGCAAGTTCGCCATTGGTTTGGAATCCGCGAATGTGGTGCTCCGCGTTCTCTCGGAAACCAAGGGCGCGCCCGACCAAGCCTCTGCAAAGCTCAGCAATGAACTGTCGCATTACGCTCGCGAGGCCGAAGCCGTGGCGCAGGATTTCGCGCAGCAAAGCGGATGGGATTATCTAGGTCTCGACCCAACCCCCGCGCCCGCCGCAGATGTCTCGATCGGAGCCGCGATCGAAGCCTACACCGGACATCCCGTAGGCAGCAGTGGAACCCTCAGCGCTGCCTTCCTCATCACCACTGCGGTGCGTTCCCTTCCCGTGAAGCAAGTGGGCTATGCCGGATTGATGCTGCCTGTGCTCGAAGATAAAACACTGGCCGAGCGCTGGTCGGAAGGCAAGCTCTCGCTGGACGCGCTGCTCTCTTATTCCTCGGTCTGTGCCACCGGACTGGACATAGTGCCCTTGCCCGGCGACGTGACGGAGGAGCAGATCGCGCGCATTCTTTCAGACGTAGCAGCGCTCGCCTCCAAATGGCACAAGCCCTTGACCGCTCGTCTGCTTCCGGTGAAAGACAAACACGCTGGAGAAAAGAGCAACTTCGACGATCCGCATCTAACCAACGCAACGATCCAGCCATTGCCGTGAGCCTACCGGTAGCCCCCAGCATCTTCGACGAAATGGTACTCGCCATCGATCACGCCGGAAGCTTCTCCCGCCTTGGCCGCCTCGGGATTGCTGATGAACCTGCGGGCCTTGTCCATGGAGGCAACTTCGAACATGTAGAAAACGTTGTTGGGTTCCCCGAGGGCGCGCCAGATACTAATGAGTCGCAGGCCAGCTTCCCGGTGCGCTGCTTCGTGAGAAGCGAACACGGCTTTCCAGCGTAGGAAGTCCGCAACGCGATTGCGACACAACATGTAGGTCATCAGCTTCGCTTCTACTTCACTCGCGCGAGCGTGAACACTTCCTTGATTTCTTTGCCGTGATCGAGAAACACCCATTCTTCGACATGGTGATCGGCATCAGGTTCGGTGAGGGTCACGTGCTGCATGTGTCCATCGCCGGGACCGATGTTAGTGCCGTCCGTGAATTCGAAGCTGACGGATTTCGCGTCCGACGAAATGACTTTCATGCGCGGCTGGTTGCCGGCTCCGCAGTAGTGGGTCATCAAAAGGCGGTCGCCATCCATGTGAAACATGGTGATCATGTTTTCCGGGCCGTGACCGAGAATCTCGCTCATGAGCGCGGAGCCGCCCGCGGTCATGCGGAAGGTCACTTGAATGGGCTGGCCCTGTTGGTTCTTCCCGGCCCAGTTCCCTTCCAGGCCCTTCAGCAGGTCGAACGATTTGTGCGCGTCCGACTGCGCCACGACCGCGCTGGCGGTGAAGACGACGAGCACTGCGACAACGGTGGCAAAGTTGCGAACTATGTTCCGAACTATGTTGCGAACTGTCTTCATAGATTTCTCCGAGAGGTCATTCGACGTACGGCGACACGTTAGGTCGAGTCAAGAGGAAGATTCGGGTTCCCGCGCCCGAGTTTCTCACTGAGGTGAGCGGCGATCAGTTTGCCGTGGAAACGGCCGTTCTCAATGAAGATTTCGTTGGTCATCGAGCCGGCGACAATCACTCCCGCCACGTAGACGCCCGGAATGTTTGATTCCAGGCTCTCCGGATCGCACACCGGACGCATCTGTCCAGAGGAAAGTTCGACGCCCACGCTGCGCAGGAAATCGAAGTCGGGATGGTAGCCGGTGAGAGCGAACACGAAATCGTTTTTCAGGCGCAGCGATCCCGACGGAGTTCGCAGAACAACCGAGGCATCGCTGATCTCCTGCACCGTGCTGTTGAAGTGCGCGATGATTTCGCCAGCCTTGATGCGATTCTCGATGTCGGGACGCACCCAATATTTGACGTGGTTGTGCATCTGCGACCCGCGATGGATGAGCGTGACGCGCGCGCCGTGCCGCCACAGATCCAGAGCCGCCTCGGCCGCCGAGTTCTTGCCGCCGATGATCACCACGTCGGTGTCGTAATAAGGATGCGGTTCGCGGTAGTAATGGAAGACTTTCTCCAGATCCTCGCCGGGAATATCCAGTTGGTTGGCGAGATCGTAATAGCCGGTGGCGAGCACGATCTTGCGCGCACTGTAGTCGTGGATGGCGTTCTGCCGGTCGGTTGTCGTCACCCGAAAGTGGCCGTCCTCGCCCGTGATGGTCTTTACCCATTCGTACTGGCGGATGTGCAACTGATAGTGTTCGGCGACGCGGCGATAATATTCGAGGGCTTCGAGCCGAGTGGGCTTCGCCAGCGATGTGGTAAAGGGAATATCGCCAATCTCGAGCAACTCCGGAGTGGTGAAGAACACCATGTTGGTCGGATAGCGATAGATGGAATTGACCAGGCATCCCTTGTCGACGATGAGAGCTTTGAAGCCCGCCTTCTGCGCCTCGATGGCGCAAGCCATGCCAGTGGGCCCAGCGCCTACGATCAGAACGTCGCTCGAAGCGTCGGGCCGCGCATGAGCTTGAGTGCGGGGCAGAGTTTCCGGAATTTGTTCGGTACGCAAAAGTGTCAGGCCTATGTCGCGTGGAAACCGATTATTCTAGCACCGCGCGGTACGAGCACGGAGCGCCGGATTTCCTACTTCTTCACGCAAACGGAAACTCCATCGCGGATGGGCAAGATGGTCGTAAACAGATCGGGCGACCCGCAGATCAGTTTATTGAATTCGAGGATGGCTTTCGTTTGGGCGTCGGGGTTGGGTTTGCGCAGCTTGCCGCTCCACAGAACGTTATCGGTGATAAAAAGGCCGCCGCTTTTCAGGCGCGAGAGCGCTAAACGGAAGACGCGCGGGTAGTCGGTCTTATCGACATCGTTAAAGATAATGTCGTATTGTTCTTTTTCCTCGGAAAGAAATTCGAGCGCGTCGCCCACGCGAATCGTGATGCGCTTGCTGACCCCGGCGCGATCGAAATAGCGGCGGGCTTTTTCGGCGCGCTTGGGGTCGCCGTCGGTGTAGATAACGCGTCCGCCTTCGCCCACCGCGCGCGCCCACCAGATGGTGGAATATCCTATAGCCGAGCCCATTTCGAAGATCCTCTTCGCGCCGCTGATGATTGCAAGTTGGTAAAGCACGCGAGCAACCGCGGGGCCGACGATGGGCACGTCGTTCTTGGCGGCGTCAGCTTCCATCTCGGCGAGAACTTCGTCGCGGGTCGGCAGCATCGCGTACAGGTAGTCTTCGACTTCGGGGACTGTAATTCCGCCCATGCGCCAGTCAGGTTTCGCGGGTCGATTGGTCATGTTGCTCCTTGTTGTAGCGCCGGCGTCCCGCCGGCCTCGATACTACCGATGGCAGGACCGGCGAAGCGCCCGTCGCTCCACGAATGATTCCTGCGCTTACGAAATTGTCTTTCCGGGTTTCAAATCCAACACTTCCACGCCAGGCACCAATTTCTGCAACCCGCCGGGCGTCCCCGTCAACTGCGGAAACGTGCCGAAGTGCATAGGAATGACAGTTTCCGGCTGCAACAGCTTACAGGCATAAGCAGCTTCGCGCGGCGACATCGTGAAAAGATCACCGATCGGTAGCATGGCAATCTTCGGCGCGTAGAGGTCGCGAATGATAGCCATGTCGCTAAAAACGTTAGTATCGCCCGCGTGGTAGAGTTTGACTCCGTTCGAGAACTCGAGCACATAGCCGCAGGCTTCGCCGCCGTAAATGATCTGGTCGCCATCCTGGATTCCGCAGGAATGCACCGCGTGCACCATGGTGATCTTCACCCCGGCGACAGTTTGCGTGCCGCCCTTGTTCATGGGAGCGATCTGCTTGACGCCTTTTTTCTGCAGCCACAAGCAGAGCTCGAAGATGCCAACGGCGATCGGATTCAGCTTCTTGCCCACGTCGACCGCGTCCCCGATGTGATCGCCGTGACCGTGGGTGCAGAGCAGCACGTCGGCTTTCTTGACGATCTTTTCGCTCTCCGGGCACATGGGATTGCCGGCAATCCACGGATCGATGTAGAGGGTCTTCCCTTCCGGCGTCTGGACGCGGAAGGTGGAGTGGCCAAGCCACGTGAGCTGGATTCCTTTGAGATTCACGACGCACCTCGAGGGGTAACCTGCGAACTAAGCATTTTAGTGATTGAGAAAAAAGGGTGCAACGAGCAAGCGCAGCCCGCGAAAATACTTCGCTCCCCTTTGTAGTGACGGGGCTCCGCCCGTTCCGGCACCCTCCCGAGCGCTTAAACCGCTTTCGGTTCTACCCTGACTCGTGTGTAAAATGGTGGTCCATGCCTGAACTCAAAGTATTGATCTCACGGGAAGCTATAGCCAAGCGGGTCGCCGAGATGGGACAGGAGATTGCGCGCGATTTTGAGGGCCAGTCGATTATCCTGGTCGGCGTTCTCAAAGGCGCAGCCATTTTTCTGAGCGATCTTGCGCGTCATATTCCGCTGGACGCCACCTTCGACTTTATCGGGGTTTCGAGTTATGGAAATCGCCCCACGGTTAAAGAGGATCCAGCGGGCCACGCGGCGTGGGATTCGCTGGGCGAGGTCCGTTTAACCAAAGACATGGATAGTTCGATGGCCGACCGAAACGTGATTCTCGTGGAAGACATCCTCGATACCGGACTGACGCTGAACTACATTTCAAAGCTGGTGCGGGCTCATCAACCAAGGTCACTAAGTATTGCGGCCTTGCTGGACAAGCCTTCCCGCCGCAAGCAGCCGATCAAGGCGCAATACATTGGCTTCACGATTCCCGATGCCTACGTGGTCGGCTACGGTCTGGACTATGCGGAACGCTACCGCAATCTTCCGGATGTCTGCGTGCTGGAAAATCCGAGTGCCGGTTCTGAGCTCTGACACTGCGATTGGTGATAGGAATTGCAAGAACCTGTGTCTTCGATTTTCAGATTGCCAACACAAATGAACTGTGGAAGAGTCCCTCTGCCCGGCTGCTAGAATGAAGCTTGTGAAAACGACCGCCTCGCAAACTGAACGCGCTTCCGAGGTGGAACCCCTCCTGCTGGAAGTGGCCGACGTGGTTAACACCACGCTCGACCTGGAAACTACCCTGCGGCGTGTGGCGGAACTAGTCCGCAAGGTCATTGACTATGAGATTTTTGCCATCCTGTTGCTCAACGAGCAGCGGCAGGAATTGTACGTGCGCTTCCATGTGGGATATCCGCAGGAAGTCGCCGACCGCGTGCGCGTGAAAGTGGGACAGGGTATTACCGGACGCGCCGCGCAGACGCGGCAGGCAGTGCTGGTGGCCGATGCGACTCAGGAAGATTTCTACATTGAAGCCGTTCCCAACGTTCACTCGGAACTGGCCATCCCGCTGATCGTCAAGAACCGTGTGATTGGCGTGATCGACATCGAGGCGCGCGAAAAAGGCTATTTCACCGAGGAGCACAAACGCCTGCTGACGCTGATTGCGTCGCGCATGGCGGTGGGCATCGAGAACGCGCGGCTGCACACCCGCACCACGCGCCAGGCCCGCACCCTCCTTTTGCTGAACGAAATTGCACGCGAGCTCACATCGATTCTGAACCTGGACGAACTGCTCAAGCGCATCGCCGAGCTGCTCAACCGGTTGATCGACTACCAGATGTTCAGCATTCTTTTGTTGGACCAGACGGGAGAGAAATTGCAGCACCGGTTCGCGCAGCGTTTCGAAGAAAGACTGCATCTGAAGCACGATGTCCCGCTAGGACGCGGAGTGGTTGGATACGCCGCGCAGGCCAAGGAAGCGGTTCTGGTGCCTGATGTTGCCAAGAGCGAGCGCTACATTGCCACCAATCCGGAGACGCGCTCGGAACTGGCGGTTCCGCTGATCTACCAGGAGAAAGTAATCGGAGTTCTGGACCTGGAGCACACGCGCCGCGGCTATTTCACCGAAGATCACAAACGGACTTTGACCACGCTGGCGGCGCAGTTGGCCATCGCCATTGAAAATGCGCGCTTGTACGAGCAGATTGCGCGGCAAGAACAGCGCCTGGAACGCGATCTGGCGCTGGCGCGCGAACTGCAGTTTCGCTTGCTGCCACACTCGCGTCCGAAGCTGCAGAATCTCGAAGTCGAGGCGAAGTTTGTTCCTGCCCGCGCCATCGGCGGCGATCTCTACGACTTCGTTCCGTATTCGTTGTCGCGCCTCGGGATCGCGATTGGAGACGTGAGCGGCAAAGGTGCGCCGGCTGCTATTTATGCCGCGCTGGTCAGCGGCATTCTGCGCTCCCATGCTCCGATTGAACCGGGCCCGGCGGAGATGCTTTCGGCGGTGAATCTGTCGCTGGCGGAACGCAGGATTGCGGCGCAGTTTGTCTCGATCATCTACGCCGTGTGGGACGACGAGAAGCGGACGCTGCTGGTGGCGAATTCCGGCTTGCCGCGGCCTATCTATTGTCATGACGGCAAGATTGAGTTCATCGAGGCGACTGGGCTGCCGCTGGGACTGTTCGACGAGGCGGATTACGATGAGTTCACTTTCAAGGCCAAGCCGGGTGATCTGTTCGTGTTCTACAGCGACGGCATTCTCGACGCACGCAACCGTCACGGGCATTCTTTTGGGCCGGAGCGTGTGGAAGCCATCGTCGCCGGTTGCGCCACCAAGTCTGCGGATTGCGTGGTGAACGAGATCTTCAAGGCGGTCACCGAGCATGCCGCGGGCGTGGACACGTTCGACGATCAGACGGTGGTAGCCATCAAAGTGAAAGCCGGCACAGGCAAACGCAAGTGAAACGCGCGCGAGAATCGCAAGCGTTACGTCCACCGGCGTTTGAGTATCACGGCGCGGAACTCTACTGCGAGGCGGCAGCACTTGAAAGTCTTGCCGCGCGCCACGGAACTCCACTGTATGTCTATTCGACGGCGATGATCCGCGCGCGCTTGAAGGCCTTCGCGCGTGCCTTTCAATCTATTCCGCACACGCTGTGTTATTCGGTCAAAGCCAATTCGACGCTGGCGATTCTGCGACTGGTGGCCAGTGAAGGCGCCGGCTTCGACGTGGTATCTGGCGGAGAGCTCCAGCGAGTTCTGCGCGTAAGCCGTAAGGCCGCAAGCAAGGTTGTGTTCTCCGGCGTGGGCAAGACCGCGGCGGAGATGGAGCTTGCCATCCGCTCGGGGATATTGCTGTTCAACATTGAAAGCGCTTCGGAATTGACCTTGCTTTCTGCGACCGCGACGCGACTGAAGAAACGAGCGGCAGTGGCGGTGCGGGTCAATCCCGACGTCTCGGCAAAAACTCACCCGTACATTTCGACCGGACTGCACCAGCACAAATTCGGCGTGCCGATTCCAGAGGCGCGGACGCTCTACGCTCTGGCCGCGAAGCAGCCCTATCTGAATGTCGCCGGGGCGAGCGTCCACATCGGATCACAGATTAGCGATGTCGGCTCTTTTCAAGCCGCGCTCGAACGCGTAGTTGATCTGGTTCGCGATCTGCACGCGGAGGGCCACGATATTCGCTATATCGATGCTGGCGGCGGCTTGGGAATCTCGTACGAAGGAGCGCAGGGAGATTTTGAGAAACAGATTGCAGCGTACGCGCGGGCGGTGCTCGCTCCATTGCGCGGGTTGAAGCTGCATTTGCTGCTCGAACCGGGGCGTTCCATCGTGGGTCCAGCGGGCGTGCTGCTGACGCGCGTCCTCTATCGAAAGACGAACAATCGCAAGCGCTTTTTGATTGTCGACGCGGCCATGAACGATCTGCTGCGCCCTTCCCTTTACGGCGCTTATCACGAGATTGTGCCGGTGAGACGCGAGTCGCGAGAAACGGAGATCACCGATGTGGTGGGTCCGGTCTGCGAGACTGGCGACTTCTTTGCGCGCGACCGAAAGCTCCGCATCGTCGGCGAGGGAGATCTGCTCGCCATTCTTGACGTGGGCGCGTACGGCGCGGTGTTGGGATCGAACTACAATACGCGTGGGCGGGCGGCAGAGGTGCTGGTGGATAGGGCGAAGGGGAAAGTCATACGGCGACGAGAGAGCCTGCAGGACCAGATGAGAACGGAGTTCTAAGCGCGAGCCGCGGAGTTTGAGGCTATGACAGCTGTTGAAGAACCGACGGGAAAACGGCCACCGCTGTGGCCTTCTCTGCTGATTGCGGCGGTCCCGGCGATCTATCTGCCGTTCAACTGGATCGTACGTCACCATAGCGTCCCGTTCGATTTCACCATCTTCTTTGCTCCGGTTTACATCGCGCTGGCATTTGGCGTGGTTTGGCCTGTTTTGGTTGGACTGCAGGCGGTTGCGTGGCCGTCTGCGCGCCGTTTCCGCTTGTGGCGATATCGGGTCGCAGTGGTCGTGTTCCTGGTCAGCGCGGGCTGTTCGGTGCCGGTTGTAAACAGAGAACTATCTGAACTCCGGGCTAAGCGCGCCGAAGACGCGCGCATGGCGGAATGGCACAAGCAGTTATATGCGGAGGAAGCGGCAGCGCAGGGGGCGATCGCCGTGAAGGGAGTGCTCGTATTCACTGAGCCATTGCAGGGCTCTCAGGCGGCCATGCTGGTTCGCTATATTTACGATCATGCAGTCACTCCGGAGGAGTTGCGGCGCATGAGCGAGCACTATCAAGAACCCATGGTAATGAATGAACTGGCGCAGAAGAAAAACTGCCCGCCGGAGGCGTTGGAAATGCTTTTTGCGAAAGCCATGAGCGAGCGCAGCACTGCGACTCCATGGACTTCGCAGTGGATCGAGCATACGTTAGACAACGTCGGGCGGAACGCCAACACGCCGGCGGACGTGCTCGTCAAGATGGTGGAAAGCGATGATCGTGCGGCTCGCACCTCGGCGTTGGCAAATCCGAATCTGCCGAAGGCGGCAAAGATCTCGTACTTGAATGGGGCGTGCGAGTTCCACGAAGCGGAAATGCGATACGCAGCCCAGGATCCGGACACGCCTCCGGAAGTGTTGGAATGTCTTTCCACAAAACCGGGAGGCGCCCTCGCGGTGGCGCGAAACCCGCACACTCCGATTCGCGTTCTTGAAACCTTGACTCACTCCGATCAGGACTCGATCAAGAAAGCCGCACAAGCGAACCTGGCCAAGCGCGAGGCACTCCCGCAGTAACTCGCAGTTAGAGCGATTCCAGAAAGTTAGTCACTGCCCTTAGGACCGGCTCTGGTTGCTGGATGAACAGCGCGTGTCCCAGATTACGAAACTTCACGTGCGCGTGGTGGGGCAGCAGGCGCGTGGCTAGTGCAACATCCGCGTCGGACATCAATCCGCCCAATTGCGGAGTCCCTTGCAAAAGCAGCGTTGGGCAGGAGATTCCGCGTAACACGGTCTCGCCGTCCCAGCCTTCGAGCGATGATCCGTCGAGCGTCATGTCATATGCGTCAGCGTCGGCCTGTTGAACGCAACGCGCCCAGGAAAGCAGGTAGGCCTCATCGTTGCCGGGAAGTTCGCGGATCGTAACCGATTCATCGGTACCCGGAACGGGCAGCACAATTTTGCCGATGCCGGCGGCAATCTGCTCAACCGAGCCTCCCTTGCGCGCGAGGTCGCGCAGTCCCGAGAACAGCGCCGTGTACATCGGATTGTGGAGACGCCGGGCGACGATCATGTTGTCGCCGAGAATCAGAGCGCGCACGAGTTCCGGACGGTGTGAAGCGACCCACATCGCGAGCATGCCGCCGAGCGAATGTCCGAAGAGTACGGCGGGAGCGGAAACGCGCTCACGAAGAAGCCGGGCGATGTCTTCGGAATACCGCGGGCCGTGATATCCGCGAGCCACACGGGAGGATTTGCCGTGACCACGAAGGTCGGGCGCAAAGATATGCCAGCGCAGACTCAGCGCGGGAATCACCGGCAGAAATACCTGCCAGCGCCGGCCGAGTCCATGCAGTAGCACGAGCGGCGGCCCATGGGCAGGGCCTTCGGCGTAGTTCAGTTGAACTTCGCCGGTATCGAAAGTGCGCTCGACGAGGACTGGATGGTTTTCACTCACAATTTTCGCTAAGCACATCGTCGCTCACAGCCTCACCGGCTTGCGGCGTCGGCGTCGTAAGTCAGTTTGCCGCCGACCCACGTCTTGAGCACCTTTACGTCGCGGATCTTGACGGGATCGATACTGAGCACGTCGTCACTCAGCAGCACCATGTCGGCAAGCTTCCCGGCGGTGATCGAGCCTTTTTCGTTCTCCTGAAATTCTGCGTAGGCCGAGCCCATAGTGTAAGCCTCGATCGCCTCTTTAATGGACAACTTCTGCTCGGGAAACCATCCGTTCGGATTCTTGCCATCGAGGGTCGCGCGGTTTGTGGCCGCGTACAGCGTGAGCATGGGATTGAGCGGCGCGACATCCCAATCCGTGCCCAATGCGAGGCGAACGCCGTGGTCGAGGAATGTGCGGAAGGCGTAAGTGTGGCTGGAGCGGTTGTGACCGATGCGGCGCTCAGCCCAGCGCCCGTCGTCGATAGCGTGATAGGGCTGCACGGATGCGATCACGTGAAGTTGCGCGAAACGGTCGAAGTCCTTGGCCGCCATGTGCTGCGCGTGCTCGATGCGCCAGCGGCGATCGCGGCTGCTGTGCTCTTTTTCGATTTCGGCATAAATGTCGAGGATCGCGGAAATTCCAGCGTCTCCGATGGCATGTGTGCAGATCTGCAATCCAGCGCCGTCAGCCCGCATCATGCGATCGCGCATAAGCGAGATGGGTTGCATCTCGTCAGAAAGCAGGCCGCGATTGCCGGGCTGGTCAGAGAACGGATCGAAAAAATATGCCGTGGCCGAGCCGAGCGAGCCATCCGCGTAGGCCTTCACCGCGCCGATGCGCAGATACGGCCCGCCAAACGCCCGCCGGATACCGATCTTCACCTGGTCGTCCACCTGCGTGATCAGCGGCGCCGCATAGATGCGCGTGGTCAGCTTGCCTTCGTCGAGCAGCTCGGAGTAGATCGCGACGTCGGCGTAGTCAGGGTTCATGTGCTGCACGCTGGTCACGCCAAGCGAGGCGGCGTGCTCGAGCGCGCGCTCAATGGAGTGGAGGCGCCGATCGTGGCTGGGAGGTGGAACCACTTTGAACAACAGATCCTCGGCCGCGTCTTTGAGCGCTCCCGTCGGATTTCCCTGCCGATCGCGGACGATTACTCCCCCCACGGGATCCTTTGTTTGCGTGGTTATGCCCGCCAGCTTCAAGGCCAGCGAGTTCGCCAAAACCATATGGCCGTCGTAGCGACTCAAGGCCACCGGCGTTTCGGGAGTTGCCGAATCGATCAGCTCTTTGGTTGGCAGTTCCGCCGGACTCCACTTCGTTTCGTCCCAATCCCCGCCGAGCAGCCATTCGCCCTTAGCGTTTTTTTCGGCGCGCTCGCGAATACGACGGACAAATTCCAGCGAGCTGGTGACATCGTTAAGTTGCACGCTATCGAGTTGCGCTCCGCCATCTGAGAAGTGCACATGGGCGTCGTTGAATCCCGGCAGCAGACGCTTTCCGCCGGCGTCAACCACGCGGGTATGAGGCCCGCGCCAGACATCCACCTGCGCGCTTGTTCCGACGGCGACGATGCGGTCGCCGAGGATAGCAACCGCCTCCGCCTCCGGGTGCGAGGGATCGACTGTCCAGACCCGCGCGTTTTGGATGATGACGTCCGCAGCCGGTCTAGTTTGCGCGAAGACGCACAAGGCGCACGCAGTGACGATGATCAACAGCAGCAAACAGCGTCTCAATTTTCCTCCTGAAACCTGGCACCTGAGACCTGACACCAAACTTCAGCGTTCCCCCCACTTCAGCTTGGTGGCCAGCACTTCGAAAAATGTTTTTTGGAAGCGTAACAGTCTGGCCTGATGCTCTGCTTTAACGCAGCGCACGATGTCGCCGTCTCGCGCGGGTAAGCCAACCTGTCCATCGAAACTCAAATAGGCTTCCTCTTTCCCGGTCTTGACGTGGATTTCGATCCCGACCGTATCGCGCACCACCACTGGACGATGCGTCAATCCGTGGGGCGAGACGGGCGTAATGACGAACGCATCCACATCCGGGTTCAGGATCGGCCCCCCCGCTCCGAGAGAATAGGCGGTCGACCCGGTCGGCGTGGCGATGATCAGCGCATCGGCCCGGTAGCTGGAAACGAATTTCGCGTTCACGAAAAGCTCGAAGTGATTCAGGCGCGCGATGGCGCTCTTGCTCACCACCACCTCGTTCAAGGCCTCGTGCGTAGCCAGGGTCTTGCCGTCCCGGATCAGCGAGCCACCTAGCATCGACCGGGTGTCCACAATGTAGTGCTTTTTCTCGATCGCTTCCAGCGCGGGATAGAGATCGGTGAGGGCAAGCTCTGTCATGAATCCGAGTGTGCCGAGGTTGACTCCGAGGATGAGCGTTCCGGCTTTCGCCACCGCGCGGGTCGCCGATAGCAGCGTGCCGTCGCCGCCGAGCACCAGAGCCAGATCCGGGGATCGCGTGGCTAGCTCCGTTCGTGGTACCACGTCCGACGCAGAGAAATAGGCGGCGCTTTCCTTGTCCATGACCACCGCGTACTTGCGCTGCAGCAGCCACTTTTCGAGTGCCGGCAATACTTCGCGCAGCTCGGGACGACCCGGCTTCGAAATAATGGCAACGGTCTTCTGGTGAGTTGGGTTTTGGGGAGACTTGGGCATGTCTTCAGGCGTCTCTTCCGACTCCTCCGTTGAGGTCGGACTTCCGATTGTACAGAATCACCGGATCGGAGGCGGAGAAAACTCCGCGTGGAGCAGGAATTCGCGATTGCCTTCGCCGCCGAGAATGGGCGATTCGATCGATTCGGCGCGCACGCATCCGAGACTTAAGAGTGCCGCTTCGACTCTGGCCACCGCCCCTCGCTGCGCCGATTCGTCGCGCACGATTCCGCCTTTGCCCACCAGTTCCCTGCCAGCTTCGAACTGCGGTTTCACCAGCACCACAATCTGGACGCAAGACGAAGTGCAGGACGAAGCGGCGCGAATTACCGCCGGAAGCACCAGGGTGGCGGAGATGAAAGAGACATCCATGGCAATGAAGTCAACGGGTTCGCCAATGTCGCTGGGCTTGAGATAGCGGGCGTTGGTTTTCTCCAGAAGCCGAATGCGCGGATCGTTGCGCAAGCCGAAATCCATCTGACCATAGCCGGTGTCGACGGCAATCACCTTGGCGGCGCCGTGCTGCAGCATGCAGTCGCTGAAGCCTCCAGTGGAAGCGCCGACGTCGAGACAGATTTTGCCATGGAGATCGATTCGCCAGTGCTCGAGAGCCTTCTCCAACTTGAGCCCGCCACGGCTGACGTAGCGAAGATCCTCGCCCAGCAGGCGCAAAGTCGCGGCGGAGTCAATCGATGCGCCCGCTTTCTCGATCTTCTGATCGTTGACAAGAACTTTGCCGGCCAGGATGAGGGCTTGTGCACGCTCGCGCGACGGCGTCAGCCCACGGTCCATGAGCAACTTGTCGAGGCGTGTCTTCATGAAGAGCGAGTCTTTACTCAGGCGACTGCATCGGGGCGCCATGCGGCAAGCACCCGATGCAGTGCAGAATGTTGAACACGGTTATTGACAAAAGGTTACAAGAGTAAGTGCCCGCTTTTCCACAAACTTTTCCTCAACGGTGTTGAAAACTCTTGCGGAACAGCGTCACACCATAGTGTCGCGTGCGTCACTAAAAAGCCGCCCAGAAAGGCGGCTATCTTATTCGGATCGAAAGTCGCTGCGACGGATTTAGCCGGCAACTTCTTCCAGAGTCTTCTGGTCGATATCGAAGTTGGCATGCACGTTCTGCACATCTTCGTTGTCTTCGAGTGCTTCCATCAGGCGAATCATCTGCGCCGCCTGCTGCCCTTCCAGTTTGATGTAGGTATCCGGAACCATGGCCACG
This sequence comes from uncultured Acidobacteriaceae bacterium, assembly GCA_963773955.1. GTDB lineage: Bacteria > Acidobacteriota > Terriglobia > Terriglobales > Acidobacteriaceae > Acidiflorens. Next base: position 17,242 of record CAVZDM010000034.1, read on the forward strand.
CTCGAGGAGATAGGCGTAATGCCGGCCTTCTTTACGGCCTCTAACACGGTTTCGTAGGCGGAAGTGTCGGTCAGGATCTCCCAGTTCTCGCCATCGTCCTTCAAATCTTCGCCGCCCGATTCCAGGATGATGTTCATCAGATCGTCTTCCTTGGCTACCGACTTGGGGATGACGATGTCACCCTTCTTGTGGAACATATACGACACCGAACCCGCCGCCGCCATGTTGCCATTGTTTTTCCCGAACACGTGCCGGATTTCGCTCACCGTACGATTGCGGTTGTCGGTAGAGATCTCCGCCAGCAAAGCGACGCCGCCCGGCCCGTAGCCCTCCAGCACAAATTCTTCGTAAGTCAAGCCGGGCAGTTCGCCGGTGCCGCGCTGAATGGCTCGTTTGATGTTGTCGGCGGGCATGTTCTCGGACTTCGCTGCCAGGATCGCCGTACGCAGGCGAGGGTTCATGTCGGGATCGCCACCGGACTTCGCGGCCATCGCAATTTCTTTGATGAGACGGGTGAAGATCTTACCGCGCTTGGCATCGAGCGCGCCCTTCTTGTGCTTGATGGTTGCCCATTTCGAATGGCCGGACATAGCTTTACCTCATCTCTAGAGACCAAAAATTGCGCTGATTCTCGGAATTATGGATCCGCCCGCGGAGGAAATCACTGGATCAGCCTCGACGTAAAACGTTCAGGCGAAGAGAGATTATAGCATGGGGGCAGCGCCCCGGCTGCCGGGCTATTGCGGACTTGGCATTGGAACGTGGCCTTTCTCGTAGACAAGAAAGCCAATTTTCTCAACTCCCCCAGAGTGCATATTGTCGAGAACTTCGGCAACCCAGCCGTACTTCGCTCTGAGATCAGCTCGGATGTAGACTTTTCTCTCCGCGCCTTGGGCAATGCTATCCCGAATTTTGGCGGGCAACTGATCGGGCGTCACTCGGTCGTTGCGGAAGAAGACTTTGTCGTCACGTAGTATGGCGACTACCATGGCGTCTTCCCGGTTCGCGTGCGGCATTGAGACGGGGTGCCAGACGCGCGGAAGATCGGGTCCCACGCCGTGGTGCGACTTGGGCAGCATGAGGGAACCCAGAAGAAAAACGGCGAACAGCACGATTGTTACATGCACAAACGGGGTCCAGATGACCCCGCCGATTAACTGGTTCGACCGGTGCCGCTTGGGCTGCATAGCGTGGCCCCCGTTCCCGACACAACTCAGTCTGATTATAGGGACACCAAGCAGGGCATCAGGGTTCCCAGGCCCTCTTTGGTAACCACTCCAGATGACTGGCGGAGCGGGCATCAGAGAAAACAACCCTGAAATGGACGGCATGCGGTAGGCTTGGTTGGCTTCAAACATGTCCGCCAATTCCCGCAACCGCTGGTTGTCTGAACTCGAAGCCTCCAGTTATCGCTTCGGACGCAACGAGGCCGCAAGGGCAGTGAAGTTGCTAAATCGGCTCGACGCCGCCCGTTTTCCCGATCCGGCTTCACTGATCCGCTTCCACGAGGCGCTACTTTTTCTGCGAGCTTTTCCGCAAGGGCTAGCCGTGGTGCGCGCCACCGAACGCATTCTGAATAGCTTCCGCAAAAAAGTGGACGCGTTGCGTAAAGCCGGCGCCGACATGGACGACTTCGATCCTATCGAAGTCTCCGGCATCGCCGGCACGCAAATGGAAGATACGATCAGCTTCGATGTTGCCACTTGGCTCATCAAGTGCATGCCCGGCAGCGTCGAGATCGCCTGGGATAACTACGAGCCTGGACGAGAGTTAGGCACGACCGGCCCGCGCTTCATCCCCTTGCTCGAAGACGATGCGTATGTTGAGGCCGACACCCCGTGGCCCCGATGGCTTGAGGCGGCCGGGGGCAAGAAGCACGCCACGCCTGCGTGGCTGATTGAACGTTTCGAACAGCTGGCACTGCCTCCTCAACAAAAAGCCGAACTCTACGAATCTCTGCGCGTGCCCTTGCGCTGGAATCTCGAGAACTCCGTCATTTCAAGAACGCGAAACTGGAAGGTGGTTCGCAGCGTTCATTATCACAGCGAGCCGCTGATCAGCCGGAGCCAGGTGTCACTTGCCGGCGAGTTGGAGCGGCCTCCGGTGCAACTGACAAAGCTTTCGCGCCGCCAGGGCGAGCAGGTGATGGACCTGATCCGCGAGGTCATGCTGGTGCGCTACCGCGAACTTTACGGGACCACGCTGGGTGATCCGGCATCAGTGGTGCACTCAGATGTGGGCCGCGGCGTTTCCATCTATCTCTGGAACCTGCCCCCGGATCGCCGCCTGCCGCTGCGCGGGTATGTTGCGGGATTGACGCTCAAGAATGGCGTACCGATTAATTACATCGAAGCCATTGGACTCTGCGAGTGGACGGAAGTCGGTTTCAACACCTTCTACACTTTTCGTGGCGGCGAAGCAGGGTGGATCTACGCGCAAGTGCTGCGCTGCCTATGTCATTTCATGGGAACGACCTGCGTCTCGGTCTATCCGTATCAACTGGGCCACGACAACGAGGAAGCGATCGAATCGGGGGCGTTCTGGTTTTACCGCAAACTTGGCTTCCGGCCGGGTTGCGCTGATCTGCAACGACTCGCGGAGCGAGAAGAAGGCAAAATCGCCGCCGACACAAAATACCGGACGCCCGCCAGAACCTTGCGCCGCTTGGCGGCGGGGCACGCGTTCTACGAGTTGCCGGGCAGCGAAGTGGGAGCGTGGGACAGCTTCAGCACGCGCAACATTGGTTTGCGCGTGAATCGGCGGATGGCACGAGAATTTGGCGGAGATGCTGGCCGCATGCGCAAGGAATCGGTGCGCGCCGTCGCGCGGATTCTCGGCGCAGACACGTCTTCGTGGCCGTCCTCCGAACGCGCGAGCTTCGAGAATTTTGCCGTGGTCCTGGCTCTGGTTCCCGGCCTCGCCGCTTGGAAGCGCGAGGAGAAAGAGGCGCTGGTGCGAATCATTCGCAGCAAGTCCAAAGCAGACGAGATGACTTATCTTCACCTCACGCAACGGCACGAGCGTTTCCGGGAAGCACTGCTCAAGCTCGGGTCCACGCATGAATACAGATGACCCCTAGCAGCAACCCATCTTCACCTCGCCGGCAGCGGTGAGCGGAGGACCGAACGCCTCCACAGGCGCGGGTGCACCATTCAGCGTCTTGATCCAACGTCGAACGGCATCGAATACGACAAGAACTACGCCCGCGATAAAGATGCTCATCAGGATCGAATCCAGGTAGCCGGTAAATACCTGACCGGGTTTGGCGGTCAAGGGCCAGAAAATATTCTTGATCCCCAGCACTCCCGCCGTAACCGTAGTGACACCCACGAAGCACATCGGAACTCCCGTAATCCAGGCATATTTCTGCTTGCCCATGTTAATGAGGAAGGTAGTCGCTACCGCCAGCGCAATGGTCGCCAGCAACTGGTTCCCGGTTCCGAACAACGGCCAGATCGTGGAAATATTTCCGGTGTAGATCAGGTATCCCCAGCCCAGAACCACCAAGGAGCTCGTGATCAGATTTCCGGGCCACCAGGCATTGTTGCCGAAGGGCTTATGCACTTTGCCCATGAGTTCCTGCAGGACGTAGCGGGCAACGCGGGTTCCGGTGTCGACCGTAGTCAGGATGAAAAGGGCTTCAAACATGATGGCATAGTGATACCAGTAGCCCATCAAGCGATTCATCCCAGGCAGGCCCTTGAAGATTTGCGCCATGCCGACCGCTAGCGAAACCGCGCCTCCCGTGCGTCCCGCCAGTTTCTCTCCCACTTCGCGCGAGAACATATCCAGATTGACTGTGGACAGGCCCAGGTGGCTGAAGATCGCAGGCGTGGTGTTGATGGCAAAGTAGTCGCCCGGATACATCGAGCACGCCGCAATCAGAGCCAGCACACCTACCAGAGACTCCGCGACCATGGCTCCATAGCCGATGAAGCGAGCGTCGCATTCCTTATCCAGCATTTTCGGCGTGGTGCCGGAGGATACCAGCGAGTGAAAGCCCGAGATCGCACCGCACGCGATGGTCACGAAAAGAAACGGGTACAGCTTTCCTTTAATGATCGGCCCGCCGCCGTGAACGAACTGCGTGAAGTTCGGAAACTGGATGTTGGGATGAACCACAAAAACGCCGACGACCAGGACGGCAATCGTGCCCAGCTTGACGTAAGTGGAGAGATAGTCGCGCGGTTCCAATACCAGCCAGACCGGCAGAACCGAAGCCACGAGGCCGTAGATGGCCATGAGGATCGTGATCTGATGCGGCGTGAAAGTGAGTGCCGATGCCGCTCCGCTCTGCGCCACCCAGTGCCCGGCGACCACGCTGGCGAGCAAAAGGACGACACCAAAGATGCTGGGGCCCGTGACTGTAATCTTTCCGGCGTGGCTCTTGAACATCCACAATCCCATGATGACGGCGATAGGGATGGTCATGCCGATAGTGAACACACCCCACGGACTATTGGAAAGCGCATTGACCACTACGATGCCGAGTCCGGCGAGCGTGACCAGAAGAATAAAGAGCACGGCGATCATCGCAACCAGGCCGGCAAAGGGACTGATTTCGGTGCTGGCAACATTCGCCAGCGAGCGGCCGCGGTGACGCACCGAAGCCACCAGCACGGTGAAGTCCTGCACGCAACCGGCGAGGACGGCGCCGATCAAAATCCATAGGAAGCCCGGCGCAAACCCGAACTGCGCCGCCAGCGTTGGCCCGACCAGCGGCCCTGCTCCGGCTATGGCCGCGAAGTGATGTCCGAAGAGCACCCACTTTGGCGACGCGACATAGTTATGCCCGTCCGCATAAGTGTGCGCCGGAGTGATGCGGCGATCGTCGAGCGCCAGAGCTTTTGCCGCAATAAACGCGCTGTAGTAACGGTAGCCCAGGGCGTATACGCACAACGCACCCAACAATACCGGGAAGGTATTCATCATTCGCTCCGTTCCATAAAGTAATGGCCGATCCTGCCAGCCCAATCGAACGCATACTACACCAGTCGTGGAAAGCGGCACAATCACTTCCCGTGCGCGCTACAATGTCCGCCATATTCCGCCAATAGTCCGGCAAACCACGAACAAAATGCTAGCGCCGACCGAAAGGCTGAAGTCCTTCCTCGAGCCGACGATGCTGACGTCACGGCTTCAAAGGCGCGGGGCGAAAAATTATCCGGCCTTGCAGTTACGTTGGTCATTTGCCATTCCACTATTGGATTAGTAAAACGTTAACAGTGTAGACGAAATGACAAACATGACTTGCCCATCCCACATTCCCTTTCATTTAAGGAGACCTATGTATCGCGGAGTACTCGGCCTAGTCTTTGTGTCTTTGTGCTTATGTCAGGCCCCAATGCAAGCGCAAGACTTCACGTTGTTCGACCGGGACGTCCAAATCCACGGATTCGCTTCCCAGGGATTCGTGCACACCAGCGACAACAACTGGTTGACCATGAACACCAGCGGCTTTGGCAGCGGCGAATTCACCGACTTCGGCGCTAATGCCTCCACGCAGATTACCGACAAACTCCGCATCGGCGCGCAGCTCTACGACCGCAACCTGGGCGGGCTGGGCCGGTGGCATCCTACGCTCGACTGGGCGTTGGCCACCTACAAATTCACCCCCTGGTTCGGAATTCGCGGCGGAAAAGTGAAGACTGTCATGGGTCTCTACAACGACACCCAGGATCTGGACTTCCTGCACACGTTCGCTTTGCTGCCGCAAAGTGTCTATCCCACCGACCTGCGCGATGTCACCCTCGCTCACACAGGCGGTGACATTTTTGGCGACATTCCGGTGGGCAAGAGGTTCGGAACTCTCTCTTACACGGCCTATGCGGGGCACCGCAACGACAGCCCGTACAGCGGCTTCGCCTACCTGGTCGAACAGCGATGGCGGCACGTTTCAAGAGCTTCGGCGGACTGCAATATGGCGGCGACCTGCGTTGGGCTACTCCGCTCAAGGGCCTGCTGGTCGGCGTCTCGCGGATGAACGAAGACCTTACTTTGGACTTCCTCGAGCGGAGGGACCGATGTCCGATTGAACAGCACGTCCGACTGGACGAACCAATATTACGGCCAATACTCCCGGAAGAAACTCGTGGTGGATGCGGAGTACCGCCGCTACTGGACCGACTTGGGAACCCAAGGCGTCCCAATGATCCAGGAGGATGTCCGCGGTTGGTATGTGGCGGGGTCCTATCAGATCGGGAAGCACGTGCAAGTGGGCTCCTACTTTTCGCACTATTGGCTCAATTATCCCATCAGCGGTCTTTTGTCATCGGGCAGCGGCCACGACTACGACAAAGTAATCACGGTGCGGGTCGATCCAACCCGGTATGCGTGTATTAAGCTGGAGGGTCATTTCATGGACGGATACGGTCTGCCCGACCAGTATCCGAACGGCTTCTACACTGCAAACAACCCGCAGGGATTCAAACCCAACACCAATGCGCTTGTAATCAAGGCTGGTGTCCATTTCTAAGCCCACCCACGGTGGAAAGGAGAACTCGATGAAACATTTAAAAGCATTTCTAGTTGGCGCCGGGTGGACGATCCTCTTCGGGGCGAGTGCGTTCGCAAGCGAGGTCAAAATCATCGCAAACCCTAGTGTGAAAGCGGATTCGATTTCCGCGCATGAGCTCAAGAGCCTCTATCTGGAAGAAAAGAATTCGCTGAATGGCACGCACGTCGAGCCGGTGATCGAGAAGCGCGGGCCGGCCCACGAAGCCTTCCTGCGAGACTATCTCGGCCAGACTGATGACGAATTGCAGAAGTACTATCAAACCCTGGTCTTTACCGGCAGGGGCTTGATGCCGAAAACGGTCGGTTCCGATGCCGACGTCGTAGCCTACGTGGCCAAGACCAGAGGCGCGATCGGATATGTCGGCACCAGCGCCAGCGTGGAAGGGGTTAGAACACTTTCCATCTCGGACTCGATCGGCGCTGAAAGACAGCTTATTAGACGCGTGGAGCCGGAATATCCGGACGACCTGCAAAAGCGTTCGATCGGCGGAACGGTGCGTCTAAAAGTATTCATTGCGGCGAACGGCGGTGTCGAGCACGTTGACTTGATCGGCGGCAATCCCATTCTGGGGGAGGCGGCTGTAGCTGCCGTGCAGAGGTGGAAGTATGCCGCCGCCAATTCAAAAACGACCATGGAAATCAGCGTTCCGTTCGATCCGAAACACTGAAATTCAGAGTTTCTCGCTGGAGTGGGCCGTTCCCTGCTTTTAGCTGTTTGACGGCCCGCTCCAGAGTTTTGAGGCTGGCGTTGTCTTCTCCGCCGGTTACGACAAACAGCACACTCTTTCAGTCCGCTAAGTCTGCGACGGATTCGTAGAGCCCCCTCCACGGGGCATCGATCTTTTCAGGCGCCTCGTTAAGTAAGGCGCTTCCCCGCACCCAACCCGCGCTACAATGTCGGCCATGTTCCATAAAGGGCTCGGCATGCCTGCGCAGGAATATCGCTGCCGAGCCGAAAGGATCGACCGTGCCCATACCACCCGAGGAGCAATCGCCAACTCAGGAACAACCGCTTGTCCGTTTTGGTCTGGGGCTCGCCAATTGGAGTGAACGCTGGTTTCCAGATCCGCTGATTTTTGCGCTGCTGGGAATCGTGGTGGTTTTTATTGGCGGCCTCTGGCTGCATCAAAGTCCAAGCAAACTCGCCATTCAGGGCGGAAAAAACTTCTGGACTCTGGTCCCGTTCACCATGCAAATGGTGATGATCATCATCGGTGGATATGTCGTGGCCTCGACGCCGATCGTGTACCGCGCCATCCAAGCCCTGGCCGGCATCCCAAAGACGCCGCGGCAAGCGGTCGCGCTAGTGGCTTTGTTCTCCATGCTGACGTCGTTGATTTCGTGGGGCTTGAGTCTGATTTTCAGTGGGCTCTTCGTTCGCGAACTGGCTCATCGCGTCAAGGGCATGGACTACCGCGCGGCTGGTGGCGCAGCGTATCTCGGTCTCGGAGCCGTCTGGGCGATGGGGCTGTCTTCTTCCGCCGCCATGCTCATGGCGACCAAATCCTCCATGCCGCCATCATTGTTCAACATCAGCGGCCTGATCCCACTCACGCAAACTCTTTTCTTGTGGCAAAGCATCGCCACGGCGCTGATCCTGATTGTGCTCTCGGTGCTGATTGCGTGGTTGTCCACACCCTCGCCGGAGAACGCCAGAACCGCCGAATCCTACGGCATCCAATATGAGCCGATTCGCTCCAGCCTGCAGTTGGAAGAAAAGACCAAACCCGGCGAGTGGCTGGAATACAGTCCGCTGCTGACCGTTCTCGTCGCCGCGCTCTTGTGCTGGTATCTGATCGATGTGTTCCGCACCTCACCGCAAGGCGCACTGGCGGCGCTTGACCTTAATACCTACAACCTCATGTTCATCACGGTTGGGCTTTTGTTGCACTGGCGTCCGAAGCGCTTCATGCGCGCCGTGGCGGATTGCATTCCCGCCACCGGCGGAGTGCTCATCCAGTTCCCGTTTTACGCGGTGATCTTCGGAATGATTGTAGGAACGGGGATCGCGGATGCGCTGGCAAGACTCTTTGCCTCCATCAGCACACACAACACCTACCCCTTGCTGGTGGCGATGTATTCGGCGGTGCTCGGCATCTTCATTCCCTCCGGCGGCAGCAAGTGGGTCATTGAAGCGCCGTATGTGCTGCAAGCGGCGAATCTGCACCAGGTGCATCTGGGATGGGTGGTGCAAATCTACAACGCGTCGGAAGCGCTACCGAATCTGGTCAATCCCTTCTGGATGCTGCCTCTGCTGGGCATATTGAAATTGAAGGCTCGGGACATTGTGGGATATGGAGTGTTGCAGTTGATTGTTCACATACCCGTCGTGTTCTTTCTTTGTTGGTTGTTTGCTCGATATATTCCGTATTTGCCGCCCATGAAATAAGACGCTTTGCGTTGCAGTACCGGGCCAGACACGATAACATTGAGGACGTCAGCGGCTCCGTGTGCCCGGAGACGAATCGAAGATACCCTCAGCAGACATTAGCTAAGTTGTTGATTACATGTAATGTGCGGAAGTGGTGGAACTGGCAGACACACCATCTTGAGGGGGTGGCGCCGAAAGGCGTGGGGGTTCAAATCCCCCCTTCCGCACCATCGTATTAGCTTCGCGTATTGGTCTTCGCGACAGAAAGATTGTCGAATCCGAGCTTCGGCTCTATTGGAGTTTTGCGCATGTTGGTAAGCGTCCTGATCACCGTTGTTCACGTATTTGTTTGCTTCTTTCTGATTGCGGTCGTGTTGCTGCAGAGCGGAAAGAGCGGCGACCTGGCTGCGGCTTTCGGCGGTCAGGGTAGCCAGACGGCGTTTGGCCCGCGCGGCGCGGCCTCGGTTCTTTCCCGCGCGACCACCTGGTCGGCAATCATTTTCATGCTCACGTCGATCACGCTTTCGATTTTTGCGGCGCGGCGAACGGGGCCGACGTCCGTGCTTTCAGGAGTGAAGTCATCGCAGACGAAGTCGCAGCCCGCGGCTCCGGTCGCGCCATCCGCGCCGCCGACGGTTCCGCAAAACCAGGCGCCGACACAGAAATAACTTGCCAGTGGAGAGCCGGGCGTCCCCGCCCGGCCGCCACACTGCCGGACGGGCGAGGCGCCCGTCGCTCCGCTATTTGATTCATCCCAAAATTCACGGCACCAGGAAGGGATTCTCTTGCCTTTCCTCGCCTATGGTTGTTCTTCGGCCGTGGCCTGGAATCACGACGGTGTCATCGGGCAGGGTGAGGACGCGTTCGTGCAGGGAGCGCATGATTTTCTCGAATGATCCTCCGGGGAGATCGGTGCGTCCGATGCTGCGGGCGAACAGCGTGTCGCCGGCGATCAGTAATTTCTCCGCGGGGAAATAGAGGCAAACGCTGCCCTCGGTGTGGCCGGGAGTGTGGATGATGTTCGCCGTAAGATTACCCGTCCGCAACGATTCGCCATCGGCGATGCTCGCTTCGATGTCGACTTCGCCCGGTGCCGCCATGCCCACCCAGGAAGCCTGCACGTCGAGCATTTTCAGCAGCGCATAGTCATTCTGATTGAGCAGGATGGGCGCGCCCGTCAGCGCGCGCAGCTTCATGGCTCCGCCAACGTGATCGATATGAGCGTGGGTGATAACGATCTGCTTCACTTCCAGCTTGTGCTGGCGGACGATGGCAAGAACGTCATCAATGTCGTCGCCCGGGTCGATGACCATCGCTTCGTGCGTGGCCTCATCGCCGATGACGGAGCAATTACATTGCAGCGGCCCCACGGGAAGGATCTTGTGGATCATTTCCTCATTTTCGCTCAGGCTGAGACAATTCACCACCGGGCGGAGCTGGAATCAGAAGGTTAGGCAGCTCACTGCAACTCCACAATGAATACGTCACCGCGGCAATTCTGCTGGCCTTCGTTGGTCCACGTTATCGTGCCATCCGTTGTAGTTCCGCCGGGGGTCTGATTCCAGGTACTCGGCTCGGTGTTCCCGCTCGTGCACGTCCCTCCCGAGCACGACGTGGCTTGGTACACGTACCCACCGGCATTCGCGGATATTGGGTATGGGGACAGATATTGGAAATTCGCTGGATAGGTCTGGCTGGCCTGCCAATCATATCCCCAGAGGCAACTGGAACTACCGGTTGTGGATCCCAGCGTGCCCACCCAGTCCGAGGACTGCATAAAGAACTTGCCGCTTTGCGAGATCGACCCGATGCCGTAGTTGGTGCTGAACTGGGGGTTCGACTTGCTTATGAAGTTATGCGCGAAGCGCAGCGTACTTCCATCTGGAAATACACCGATAATCTCATCGGTCCACGCGGCAGGAAAGCTGGTGTTGTAACGGGGAGCATAATTTAAGCTGTCGAAAAACGGCAGGCCGTCTGCCGAGTTGTCATTTACCCAACTGGGGTTTCCCGCTATTCCGGCGACAAAGCCCGGAGGCAAGGTGTTGATTACCGCGCGCGGACTACCGAGAGCTGTGAATGGGCGGAGGGCATACTGTCCCACCGGACTATTGTCGCGGTTGAGATAATCGTTCCAGCCGAAGGCGAACTCCCCTCCCACCATCACCGAAATCTTTCCGACGCTGGCAGTGGCAATCTGCCAGATATAGGGGGTGGTGCCGACGGTGGCCAGACAGCTCGTGTTTCCGGCCACGCACGGGCCTTCCGATATCAGGGCGTAGGCGCCAGTCAGGTTTGCAAAAATGGCGTGGACGTAGAACTCATCCGTGGGGGAATCGGGAGTGGTGGAGTTTCCGAGGTAAACCGACACCGGACCGGTTGGCCCCCAATCGCCGGAGATGGTTCCTGTGCTGGTGTTGTAGACCCGGCAACCCGAGCCGACTTTCCAGGCTACGACGTAAAATCCCGTGTCTTGGTCGCCCGCCGAGTATGCCGCCGTGAACACGGTGTCATCGTTGCTAGGGCCATCATGCCCGGTCCAGTCTGAGACGAAGTTGCTCGGCAGACAGTTACCGGGAGTTCCGGTAAACCCTTCGCCGTTATCCGCAATAAAGTCGGCAATCAGAGTCACGGCAGGAGAGCCAGATGAGCTGTAATTTGAAAAGTCATACAGATAAATTTGCGCCGCACCGCCTACCGAATTCCAGACGTACAGCCAGTTGGGATTGCTGTAGCTGAAATCCACTCCGCTGCCCGCAATCGTCAAGCCTCCGGTTGCGGAGTAGGCTGGGTTGTCAGGGTACATCCGGGAACACTGCAGACTCGTTGAGTCAAAGAGCAGTGGAACCCCCAGGCCGCCATGCTGTTGCACATAAAGGATGGTGTCGTTTGTATTGAAGTGGTTGACCATGCCTGCCCCACCGCCGTTTGTGTCGAAGGTAATGTTTGGCGAATTGGGATCGGTGTTGCCGTCGGTGCAGCGGGCAATCGGGTTGCCAAAATCCGGGTCTGTTATTACCGTGCCGGCGCCGCTGAGGTTGCCCATGTTGGGAATCGGCGACGGATAATTAATGACCGCCAATGGACCACCAGGAAGAGACGCATTATTGGCCGCTGTACAGCTGTATGCAGGAGGGCCGCAATCCGGCGGGGGTGGAGGTGGTGAGGATGCTGCTGCACCTCCACAACCACTCAGACTCATAAGGAGGCACGTGCCTGCCAGGACCCAGACGCAAAGCAGCACCATGCCAGGCCGACGCATCCCTCATTCTCCTCTCGAACTCAAATGAGCGCAGAAGGCCGCCGGATCGGAGTTCGACGGCGCCGTATGCAACCTTCTCCGCTTGGCTTCTAATCCCTACGATGCAGCTGCGATCTGCCCTGTTGTCTGATCGGAGCGGAAGCGCAGGAGCGCCGCGATATTGCCGGCGTGGTCCAGGTCGGTGTGCTCCTTGAGATAGAACAACTCGATGTCACGACGGATGGCGATGGGGATGATGGCGTCGCAGACGTCGGTGAGTTCGCGAGTGAGGCGTCCGCAACCGACGCATGACGGGACTAGATGGGCGTCGAGGTGGCCACAATGAGGGCACTCGACAGCTCGAGCAGAATAGTTTTCGGTAAGGAAAATGGTCTGAACTTCTCCGGTTTCGAGCGCTTGCAGGACACGCCGGAGGCCGGTGACACCGCGTCCGTGCGACTTGGCGAACTCCACCGCTTCGTTGGCTTTCTTAGAGGCGCGCTCCGTAATCCATCGATTCAGAACGGCGGCGGCGCGATCGCGAATCTCCTCATTCGAGACGCTGGCAACGTCCGCTGAGAAGCGGCCGATCAGGCGTTGTTTGACGTAAGGGTGGAGGTTCGATTCGAACTCGGACCAGTTCGCATCCTGGCAACCGACGATGAGCCGTTCCCAGATGCCCTTCTCGAAGTCAGTGCGCAGACGTTCCGACAACGCCTTGAAGTGCTGCAGCGCTTCCTCGGCCACACGGCGCTCGGCGTGGCCGCCTTCGTAGCCGTTGTAGCCGTAGCTCGAGGCGTTGCGCGAGAGCATGTGGACAATGGCTCCGCGCTCGCGCAGGTCGTCGAGACGAAGATCAAAGAAACGGGCGCGCTGGCGATCGACCATCGCTACCGAAAGTGCGGGTTGTGCTCCCAGCAATGCGGCCAGGGGTTTCAGCTGAAAGCGCGGCTGGAGATAAATGTGCGTGCCTCCGAGCTGCGGAGGCAGTTCATATTCCCTCCAGAACTTTTGAGCGGAGCAGGCGAAGACTGCCCTTCCCCGCGAATTGCCGCGGAGATTCGTAGCCAGATCGAGGACGCGATCAAGGTCGGCGTGCAGGGATCCGTTCTTGCCGCTGGCGGCCGCGCTTTTCAGGGCCTGCTTCACGATGTCTTTGGCGACAATGGCCTCGCGGCGATGGGAACGATCCTGGGGAGGGTCGGGTTGAAAGTAAAAACTCAGGGCGCACGCCCCCTTGGTTTCGTCCGCTTGAAAGGACGCCAACTCTCGGACTTCGTCCCGGGTCATCATCTCGACTCTCCTTCGTAGTAGTACTGAATACTTAGGTTCGAGTTTTGACTAGCAGCTCTTTATGAAATTCGTTGGCCACCGAAGGTGCGTTGCGAACGCAGTCGCGTGCCCGTTCGACGGACTCGCGCACGGCCTCCACATGCCGGCCGGTGATGGCGGCAATTTCATTGAGGGAGAAGCCCTCGATACCATAGAGGAGAAACGCTTCACGATCGGTGCGGCTGGCGCCACGGAGCGCGGCTTGCACCAAGGCAATCACTTCGTCGGAGTAAGCGGACTGTTCCGGAGTGGACACATCTGG
>CAVZDM010000035.1:0-67381 GCA_963773955.1 uncultured Acidobacteriaceae bacterium
GACATCGGGAGGTAAATAAACACTCCTAGAAGCAGAATCACAATCGTCAGATAGGTTGCTGCTAAGCGTACCTTTTTATTGACGACAATACACGCGCCGCAAGCAATGAGAGCCGCGCCCGTGAGATAGGCCCAGAAAAGATGCCCGGGAATCCATGTCGGCGTTTTTGCTTCCATAGGAATGCCGGGCGCGAACGCGGGATGCAGAAAATGCTCCACGCCGAAGACTATTGCCGGTATCCCCACGAAAAAGCGCCAGAGAGTTACCAGCCCGGGCGCGCCGTCCGAAGGCGTTCTTTTCAAGTGTCTTCCGGCCATCGCAAAAGCTCCGCCGCTGAAGGCGAGATCCCTCAGGGCGATGACCCAGAACAAACGAGCGCCATGGGTGGCCACCAGGTTAGGGATATGGATCAAAGCCACGAAAAGCAGAAGCATGCATCCGAAGAGTGTGGCCGCCAACCGTGCATGTTTCTCCAGGATGATGCTCAGCGCCGTGGCCATAACCGCAACGCCCACCAGATAGACCCAAAATGTGTGCCACGGCATCCAGGACGGAACGATCGTCGCGACCAACTTTGTATTGATAAAGTGCTGCGTGGCGAATACTCCCATGGGGAGGGCAAAGAACAACGGCCCGAAAGGCAAGATCTTGTCGAGCCCCTGTTTTTGCGGCAGCTCGTCCTTGATGATCCTGGGTAGCCCGATTACCAAAAGAATGGCCCCAGTAAAATACGGCCAGAACACGTCCGCGTGGATGGGGAAGACTGCGAGTGCTAAGGCAAGACGAGCGTGGTGGAAAAATTGGAAACTGCAATGCAGCATGTTCATTCTGGGATCACCGTTAGCCGATTCTGAATCACAAAGGGCTTAATCTCAGGGTTGGGCCACCCCGCCGGACGCTTCTTATACTGTGATTATTGCATGACTCATTATTGGGCCGTGGTCCCCACCCTTGCGCAAAGAACGCGCAAGAATGGGGCACCCCCGGTGGGTGATGCAGGCGAAACGGAGCTTCTCGAGGTTGGGTCACCCGCCGCTACTGCGGGTTTTCGGGTTTGGGGCGCGCGACTTTCTCGACGATGGGCAGCTTCCTGTCTTTTCCGTAATCGTCCAGAATATGCGCGTTATTCCCGTCAATGGCAATTCTTGTCGGTTCGTGCAGCGTCACGTTCAACAACTGGCTCCTGGTGAGAACCGGGCCAAGAACGTAGATGGTATCGCTGGTTTGTATCCAATAGAAGGTCTTTGTGACGGGCACTCCAACCAGCGCTGCGACGGGAACCACCACCGGCCCGCCCAGGTCGGACGTGATGTCGATGACCTTGGCGTCTTTCCACTGGTGGCTTTTATCTTTATCTTTATCTTTGGCCAGTACTGCCGGGACCAGTGCTGCCGAGGTGCACAGAATGGCAAGGATCAAGGCGGCGCTTCTCATGGAGCCCTCCGCCTTCCGTTCTACGCGAACGGATATAGGACGGAAAGATTCCGAAAGGTCTCGTCTTAAGGGTCAGGTTTCGTCCGGTCAGGGTCGGCGGGTAGCCGGACCTTGGCGCCCATCCCAACTCTGAAGGGTGCCCCCCGTCCGGGCTTCGCTTGGGCGGCGCCTTTGACCTACTGCGTACTCGCCCCGATCAGGTGTCCTTGCCAAGGGTGCCACCCGCCGTCACGGCTTTGATTCCTGAAGAAGAACAATGTCCGAGGTGTCTTGCTTGCGAAGCACTAACAGCAATTTTCCATCCCGAGACCAGTGAAACCCCGATATTGTGTCTGACGCAAAATTCGTGATCTGTTGCCCCTTCGACCCGTCAATCGGCTGCAACCAGATATTAGCAATCCCTTTGTCCTCGACCGGGTATGCCACCGCTTTCCCATCGGGGGTAAACTGGACAAACATCGTGGCGCGCGGGTCTATGTCTAACGTTCGAGGCGGCATGACTGAGTTCACAACGAGATTCACCAGCGCGAGTTTTTGGACAACCGTCATCGTTGCTGGAGAATCAATGCTAGCGATATAGGCCAATGTATTCCCATCGGGTGAAATCGCGATTCTGTAGAAGATCGCATTGGGCACTACGCTCCCCGGTACTGGTTCGGGTGTGCTCCCATTCTCTGACACCCGCATAACCCGAAAATCCGCGGCGTCGGTGAAATACACCCATTTCCCGTCGGGAGAACAACGCGGGCTGACATCCTGTTTCCCGTTTGAGAGCCGCACGAGATTCCCTCCGTCTGCGTCGGCGCGCCAAACGTTCTCCGAATTCGCACCACCGTGATACGACCAAGAGACCACGATCGACCTGTCTGCACAACTCTCGACGTCTCCAATCCAGGCAGAAGGATCATTCAGGAGCACCGCGGCGTTGCTCCCATCGCTGGCCATTCGCACCAAGCGGTTATCTTCCGAGAGCAGAATTTCTCTGTCTGGTGTCCAGGTCACAGTATTGATGGCGGTTCTCTTCGATATTCGAGGAACGACGGTGGCAGTTCCACCGCCGCTGCCGGTCAAGATATCGACTTCGCTTGACCTCTCGACTTGAACCGTCGTAAGCATTCTTCCGTCCGCCGACAAGCTGATGTGGGAGTAGCTATTCGTGTCGTTCGTGATGGCACGAAATTGCCCACTGGGGTATGAGAGCAATCCAATCTGTGTGCGCCGACCCGACTTTCCCTCGTATAACACTAGCAGGCCTCGACCGTCCGGTAGCCACTTCAGGTCGAGGACCCGTTTGTCATCAAATCTGACAAACCGGCGCATCTGTCCACTCAGAATCTCGAAAATGTCAATTCCGCCGATCCCATTATCGGGCTGAAGAAAAGAACAAGCGATCCGCTTTCCGTCAGGTGACCACGCGACGGAGACCAATATTGGAAAAAATGAGCCGATCCGCAGAACCTGCTCGTCGGTTCCGTCCGACTTTGCCGATATGAGCCGGTTCTTGCCGGGATCCGGATCCTGCCATCGCGCGAACGCCATCCGCGTGCCGTCAGGAGAAAATGTGACCGCGGTATCGATGTCCTTCGCAATAAGCCGAGGCGTGCCTCCAAGCACGGGCGCTCGGTAAAGATTGAACGCCGTCAGCGTTTTATCGGTGGCTTCGCGGTAATAGATGTAATTACCATCCGACGAAAACGCGAGGCTAGCATAGGAAGATGCCGACAAGGGCAGCACCTGCGTGTCGCTACCTGTCGGTAAGTTTCGCAGCCAAAGGCTTTCTTTCCCTTCCTCGTTTTGCACATTTAACAGGTATCTGCCGTCGGGCGAAATCGCGGCACTATCCACCTTCCCCGAATTGGTAACCTGCGTGACGGTGAACTTTTCGAAGGGCGTCGCGGCAGGACGGTGCAACATTGAGAAGACGCCGATTCCTGCTGCGCCAATCACTGCCAACGCTGCAATCACTCCTCCCGCGACCGCCAATTTGCTGCGCTTGGCGGCGGCAATCGCGGATGAACTCCCCATGGTTTGTACGGGCTGGGCCGCTGCGAGGGTGGCCTCCCCGTTAGCCGCCGAGATGTGGCGGCTGGAGTCAGTGTCCCGTTTTAACCGTTGCAGTTCCGCTCGCATATCCGAGGCATGCTGATAGCGCAGATCGCGATCTTTTTCCAGCGCACGGTTGATGACGTCTTCCAATTTGGCTGGAAGGTCCGGGTTCAGTCGTAAGGGAGGTAGCGGAGCACGGTTCAGGATTGCCTCGAACGTGGTTGCTGTACTGTCCCCACGGAACGGCAACTGACCGGTCGTCATCTCATAGAGGACGGCTCCAAACGAGAACAGATCGCTCCGTGCATCGAGTTCCTTTGCCCGCGCCTGCTCCGGCGACATATACGCGACGGTACCGAGTGCAGAGCCGGGGCTGGTCAGGTGCTGTTCGTCGGCCGTGGCTGTCATGGTATTCGCCGACCCAAGTTGGCCCAACGAACTGGTTGCGGGTGCCACCTTCGCCAAGCCAAAGTCGAGAATCTTGGCATGTCCGCGCTTGGTGACGAAGATGTTGGCAGGCTTGATGTCACGATGAACGATACCAGCGGCATGAGCCGCGTCCAGCGCATCGGCGATCTCAATTCCCAGCGACAGAACTGTTTCGATCTCCATCGGCTTGCCGCGGATGCGGTGCTTCAGCGTCATGCCATCCAGAAACTCCATGACGATGAAAGTCTGGTCGCCGTCTTTGCCGATCTCGTGGATAGTGCAGATGTTGGGGTGGTTCAACGCGGAAGCGGCTCGCGCCTCACGTCGGAACCTCTCCAGAACCTGCGGGTCTTGGGCTACGTCCGCAGGCAGGAATTTCAATGCGACGAAACGCCCCAGCTCGGTGTCCTCGGCCTTGTAGACCACGCCCATCCCACCACCACCGAGCATCTCGATGATTCGGTAGTGCGAGAAGGTCTGTCCCACAAGTTGGGAAGATGTGCCCATTGGCGGAAATACTAGGTCAG
The DNA here is from genome assembly GCA_963773955.1 of uncultured Acidobacteriaceae bacterium. Lineage (GTDB taxonomy): Bacteria > Acidobacteriota > Terriglobia > Terriglobales > Acidobacteriaceae > Acidiflorens. The sequence continues at coordinate 4,437 of CAVZDM010000035.1, forward strand.
GATAAGCGGAAGGTCAATTGCAGCGTTGCAGCGGGGCAACTGCTGTTGCACCTTCGCGTACTCCGCGTTGGCATTCTCCAGGATTGGGATATCTGGATCGGCGTCTTTCCAGAGGGTACGGCAAGATCAAAATCAAGACCAACGTCAAGGGCAGCGGGCGAGGGCGCCCGCTCTACACTTAGATCGGCGTGCTTCCCTTAAACAGCCAGATCAAATCGATGATCAGAATAATGACCACCATCAGCTCCAGCACAAACGCTCGGCTCTGGTGGAATTGGTCCACCATGAAGCGGTAGAGTTCTTCGGCGGTGTGGACTTTCTCGTTGACCAGGTTCTTGTAGTCGGTGACGCCGATCTTCAGCGCAGCGACTTTATACAGACGCGCGGAGTACATGTCGCTCAGGAATTTGATGGCGTTGTCGGCGCGCTCGGTCAGTTCGCCCACGTCGAGCAACACAGTATGCAATCGGCTGGCGCGTTTCGCGGTGCGCCAGCGGGCGGCTATGCCCATCGAACCGTTTTCCATGAAGTCGTAGACGCTTTGCAGTTCGCGGGTCAGCAGTTCGTCGTAGTGGCGGAATTCGAGGAGCTGCGAGTTGGCGTATTCGAGCAGCTGAATCACCGTTTCCGCGCCCGCCGTCGAGTCGTAGAGGAACGCCGCGTTCCAGCTGATCACGGCCAGGTCGTTCGGATAGTATGAGATCTTCGACTGCATGATCTCCTGCTGCTCGCCGTCGGAGAGCGGAACGTTTTCGCCGCGGACGATCTGGGCGATGCGTCCTCCTTCGGCGGCGAGGAGTTCGGACGCCGACGGATTGCCCGCGATTTCGCGCACGTGGAAGACGAAGTAATCTTCATGCAGCCAGCTGTCGTAGAGCTTGACCAGCGCAGGGCGCGCGCGCTCGATCTTTTGTTTCACGATCTTCTGCGCGAAGCTGGTGAAATCGGTGTCCCAAACCCAGCGGCCGGCGAGGCGGACCAGCGTGTCCCAATCGCCAGCGAAGGGCAGCTCGAAGACCACGCTCAGCACGCCGTAATCGTAGTACTTGATCTGCACGTCTAGCCGTTCGCCACTTTCGAGGATCAGCGGCTCGACCGGCTCGACCACCGGCGGACGCTGGAAGCGGACGTATCCCGGAGCAGGATGCTTGAAGCTGGCCTCTTGCCGGCGCGCTCCGAAGATGTCGCGCAGGGCATCGAGGTTGATCTCCTCGCAAACGTCGAACTGGATCAGCACCAGCACGGAGCCTTGAAGGGACTTGTTCTGGGCGATGGCTAAGGATGGGGTTGGCGTCGGAGTTGGAGCGGCGGCTGGGGATGGAACTGCGAGGGTAGGATTTAGGGTTTCCATAGGGAGGCCTACTGACAATGTCTATGTCTATTGTCCCAGAAACCGGGCGGGATGGGGAGTGGGTTGAGTAGGTCCTTACTTATCAATATCTTACAAGAGATGGCCTGGATTGGAGTAAAGGGCTTGCTCGCCGCATGTGCATTGCCGATGCACGCGTTGCCGAGCTTCGCTCGGCTGGACGGGCGAGGCGCCCGTCCCCACACGGCCCGGTCCCACACTCGCTTAGCGCTTTCTGGCCAAGGCTAGCAGCAGCGCCGCTCCGGCTGCGAGGCCAGCTACGGCTAGTCCGGTTCGCTTCATCGACTTTTCGATCGCCGCTCGGTGAGGCCGCACCCATGCGTCTTCGGGATAGTATTGCGGCGCCGGATCGAACATCGGGAAGCCTTCGGGAGTTTCGGTCGCTTCTCGCAGGGCCATCTGCAGGACTTCGGCCAGGTGAAGCGCGTGGCGGTCGGTTTCCTGGGCAATCTGCTCGCGGCAGCTAAAGCCGTCGGCAACGATGAGCCAGTCGGTGGGAGCCTGGCGAACGGCTGGTAGCAGTTCAAGTTCGCCGATCGCTTTCGAGACTTCGTACTTATCCTTTTCGAAGCCGAACGCTCCCGCCATGCCGCAGCATCCGGGAGCAGGCGCGGTGAAGGAGACACCCATGCGGTTCAGTACCGCCTCTTCGGCGGTCATCTTCATGATGGCCTTGTGATGGCAATGTCCATGGACCAGCGCTTTGCGCGGCAGTTTGGGAAGCGGGAAGTTTTTGGCGCACTGCTCTAGAAATTCGCTGAGCAGGAAGACTTGTTTTGACAGGGCTTGGGCGCGTTCGTCCTTCGGGAAGAGATTCGTGAGTTCGTCGCGGAAGACGGCGGCGCAGCTGGGTTCGAGGACGACGATGGGCGTGGCGGCTTCGATTTCGGGGAGAAGTTCGTCCATGATCCGGAGCAGGAGGCTCTTGGCGCGGTCAAGCATGCCGACGTCGTAAAGCGGGCGTCCGCAACAGAGGTGGGCACGCGGGACGGTGACCTCGAAGCCCGCGGCTTCGAGCACATCGACGGCAGCTTTGGCGGTCGCGGGGAGGAAATTGTTGTTGAAAGTGTCGGCCCAGAGGAGGACGGGGTTATCGGCTCGCGCTCGCGGTCTGCCGAAATGGCTGTCGAGCTCCGCTCGACCGGACGGCCGAGGGCGGCCGTCGCTACACGAGCTTCGCTGCTCCCACCAGTCTTTGAACGTCTGCGGAGCTAGCGGCGGAATGTGGCGCTGGGCGGGGATTCCGGCGGCTATCTTCGCCAGGTCGCGGAAAACGGGAAGTTGGGTCGCTAGATTCACCAGGCCCGGCGCGTGCGAGGCGGATCTTAGCCACAGGTCAATCTTCGAAAGAGCCATCGCATTCAGCGGACGGCGATTGGTTTCGTAGTAGTGCGACAGGAATTCCGCTTTGTAGGTGGCGACATCGACGCCTACGGGGCAATCGCTTTTGCAGCCTTTGCAGGCGAGGCACAGGTCGAGCGATTCTTTCACGGCTTCGTTCTGCCAGCCGTCTTTGATGACGTCGCGTTTGGTCATCTCCCAGAGCAGGTGGGCGCGGCCGCGGGTGGATTGCGCTTCCTCGCGGGTGACGCGGTAGCTGGGACACATGACTCCGCCGGAATCGTGGCGGCATTTGCCGACTCCTACGCAGCGCAGCGTGGCCGCAGCCAGGCTGCCGTGGTCGTCGGGAAATTTGAAATGCGTTTCCGGATGCCAGGGATCGTAGCCCGCGCCGAGGCGCAGATTTTCGTCGAGACGATAGGGATTGATGAGCTTGCCCGGGTTCATCTTCCAGTCGGGATCCCAGAGCGACTTGAATTCGCGGAAGGCCTGCATCAGTTCGGGGCCAAACATTTTCGGCAGCAGCTCGCCGCGGGACTGGCCGTCTCCGTGTTCGCCGGAGATCGAGCCACCGTAGCCGACGACGAGGTCGGCGGCGTCTTCCATAAACTGGCGGAACTTGCGGATGCCTTCGGTGGATTCGAGATCGTAGTCCATGCGGGTGTGCACGCAGGCGTGGCCGAAGTGTCCGTAGAACGAGCCGTCGTAACGATGGTCTTGCATCAGGCGGCGGAGGTCGCGGAGGTAGGCTCCGAGTTTTTCGGGGGCAACGGCGGAATCTTCGAAACCCTCCCAGCGAATTGGTTCGCCGGGGACGTGCGCAGTCACGCCGAGGCTGGATTCGCGGACATCCCAGATGCGGCGCGCCTGGCGTGGGTCGGTGAACAGGCGCATGTTCGGCGGAGCTGACGAGTGGTCGAGCGTCTCCATCAGATGGCGCGCCTGCGACTCGGCTTCGGCTACGGTGTCTGCGCCGAATTCGACCATCAGCCAGCCGCAGCCTTCGGGCAACATTGCGAGGCCGTCGAGGTTCACACCCTTGCGGCGGCTCGCCTCGACCATGATGTCGTCAAAACCTTCCAGGCCGATGGGGCGGTGCTCCATGATCTGCGGGACGTGGTCGGCACAGATGTAGACGTCGGGCCATCCGATGACGAGCAGCACCCGCGCCGGCGGACTTTCGACGAGGCGGCAAGTGGCTTCGAGAATCGTGACGCACGTGCCTTCGGAACCGACCAGCGCGCGCGCCACATGAAAGCCGCTTTCGGGGAGCAGGTGGTTGAGGTTGTATCCGGAAACGCGTCGCGGGATGTTGGGAAACTGGCGGCGGACCTGCTCGCCGTAGCGGTCGGCGAGAGACTTGAGTCCGGCGTAGACTTCGGCGCGGCGGCCACCTTCGCGAATAAAGCGGTCGAAGTCGTCAGCGGTGGTTGCGCCGACGTGTAGGCGCTGGCCGCCGTAGGTGAGGATTTCAAGAGCCTCGATGTTGTCGTCAGTTTTGCCGGCCATGATCGAGTGGACGCCGCAGGAGTTGTTGCCGATCATGCCTCCGAGCGTGCAGCGGTCGTGGGTTGCGGGATCGGGGGCGAAGGTGAGGTGATGCTTCTCGGCTGCTGCGCGCAGAGTGTCGAGGACTACGCCGGGCTCGACGCGCGCGAGGCGACGCTCGGGGTCGATTTCGAGGATTGCCGCCATGTATTTTGAGAAGTCGAGAATGATGGCGGCGTTACAGCATTGTCCGGCGAGTGACGTGCCTCCGCCGCGGGCGAGGAGCGGAGCGCGGTGGTCGCGGCACAGAGCGACGGTGGCGAGAACGTCTTCCTTGTCACGGGGAACTACGACGCCGATGGGGACCTGGCGATAGTTGGAGCCGTCGGTTGCGTAGAGGGCGCGGCTTCCCTGATCGAAGCGGACTTCTCCGCGAAGATGGCGGCGGAGGGCGGCTTCAAGCGCGGCGTCGTCGAGTTGCGCGGACTGTGCCGGGGGTGGGGCGATGTCTTGGGGCATGGGTACAGAACATCTTGGAGGATGCGGGCTTTGGGCGCAAGTGGGATTGCATCTGGTATGGCGGCCGACTAGGTGGCGCCCACTTCCGAAATCCCCCCACTTGTGACATACGTCACAGCCCCATGGGTGGAAAGGGAGCAACATCAAGCCGTTCGCTGCGTATACCCCGATACGCCAGGGGATTTCGATGAGCACTGAATTTTGTACCCGCTGCAAACAGTCGCACCCGGGCCGGGTCTGCGACTTTGATGACCAGGGCGAATGTGCCGAGACTGTTCCGCTGCCGGAAACGCCTTCCGCAAAACCCGCCCCAACGAAGGAAGCTTCCGTACCGTCCCAGCCGCGTCTCGACCGCCCCTGAACCCGGCGGGCTTCCCTTTCGCTTACGGACGGTGGCATGCCGCCTTCGCCTGCCGGGATCGAGCCGAACCTCTTCTTCTCGGACGGAAGTGGGGGCGACGCATGTCGCAAGAGAAACTCTTGGATCAGCGACTTGATGGGAGTACCATATCCCTGCTTAAAGTGGCGCAGCACAAATCGCTTCTCCCCGATTTCGAGTGCTGAATGATGTGATCGCCGGTGCCTCATGAAAATCACTGACACAATTGGATCGCTGTTGAAGACGAAGGGCGGCAATCGAGTCCTCTCCGTATCGCCCGATCAGTCTGTTTACGAGGCCATCGAAAAGATGGCGGTGGAGAGCATCGGCGCGCTGCTGGTGATATCGCAGGGCCGGTTGATCGGCATCCTGTCGGAGCGCGACTACGCCCGCAAAGTGATCCTCAAGGGGCACTCCTCGAAAGAGACGCTGGTGCGGGCGATCATGACCAGCCCGGTGGTCTTCGTTACCCGTCAGAACACGGTGGACGAATGCATGACCATTATGACGAACCATCGTTTTCGGCATCTCCCCGTGGTCGAGGATGACGTGGTGGTGGGGGTGGTGTCGATTGGCGACCTCGTCCGCTGGATCATCTCCGGTCAGGAGCAAACCATCCGCGAGCTGGAAGGGTACATTACGGGGCGATATCCCGGCTGAAGTCGCCATGGGCGGCGCTTGCTGCTCCGGCCACTCCCTGCAAATTTTTATCTGTTTCCGGCTTGGTTCCGGAGTACAATTCAGCGCGTCACACCCGTGTGTGGGGACGTGGGTGGGCGGTTCGCGAACAAGTCAGATCAGCACATTCAGGAGCCTTGCATGGATGCACCGGCCACGGGGACGAAGTCTGGGAATCCACAACCTGTTCAGCACGAGGGTCGCAATACGTGGATTTTCACCTGTTACGCAATTTGTGGGATCGCGTGTTTTGGGGTGATTGCTTACTACGCTGCGCTGTATTTTACCCGCTAGCAATTAAGGTGGCGCGGTTGCAACCGGACGCCGGAGAAATCCGCACGGCGGGCGCGTGGGAGTGTATCTGCTGAGAGTGATTTCGACGTTGGAATGAGCTATTCGGGGAGAGAATCGTGGTCGGGATTCTGTTCCTGGTCACGCTTCCTGCCATAGCGAAAAGCCAGCCCTACTCCCAAGGTCATAACTCCAAGGGGAGGAGCCACCAAGACTACGACTCCTGTAGTAATGGCTTTTTGCCCGTCTTTGGAAGTTGCCGAAGCCGTGCTGTAGCACATCGCACAGCCCTGCGCGAATGCGGGAACGGTCCACAAGCAGAGCAGCCCAACCAGCAGGGCAGCACCACGCCTGACCGCATTCGTCTTTGTGCGTTGAACCGTACGTCGAACGGCAGATCTCACCTTACCCCCAAGGAGATAATGCGAAACGCATCTGGAAAGAAGACCATCATCATGGCCAGACAAAACACCAGCGAGCACATGGTAAGCCACTTCATGCGCGACACCTCGTACTTCATGTGCATGAAATAGCCGATGATGAGCGTGGCTTTGACGAGCGACAGACCCATCAGGATCACCAGCATGCGCTTCGGTTCCATGTTCTGATAGCCGAGGTAAACTTCGACTGCCGTCAGAACCAGAAGCGTCCCCCACACCCAGAAGAAGGGAGTGACACTGTGGTGGCGTTGCTCTTCGGCCACGCGGGCTTCAATTGCCAGCTGAGAAGCGTCTTCCATAAGTTTGTCTTTTCCGACCACTATTCCGACTACTAGCCAGTCTCCTAACCAGACTCCTAGATGATCTTGGTGGACATTATGTAGACGAGGGGGAAGATGAACATCCACACCAGGTCCACAAAGTGCCAGTACAACCCGGCGACCTCGACATCGGCGGCGTCATAAACCTTAGGCTTCAGCCACAAAATCAGGGAGCACACGAGCGCGGCAATCAGCAGCACGTGAGCCCCATAGTGGAAGGGACTGTAGGCGGGTGTCGTCAGCCACGCCACCAGCCAGAGCGCGAAAAGAATCGGGATGAACTTACGGCGCAACGCAATGACACCCAGATACACCACTCCGAGCGTGACGTGCAGCATGTGCATGCCGGTCAGACCAAAGAAAGTTGCGGCGAACTGGGGCACGGTCTTGGATACATTGACGAATTCGGACACCGTCTCCTGACCGGGGACTGCCGGAAAGATGGGCAGGCGGAGACCCTCGGCGATGAGGTTGCTCCATTCTTTGGCGTGTAGAACGATGAAGCCTACTCCGCACGCCATGGTGGCCAATAGGAAGAGAAGCCGTCTTTTTTCGTTTCCACTTGCCGCCGCATTGACCGCCAGCACCATGGTGAGCGAACTGGTCAACAGGAATCCGGTCATGATGGTCGCATTGACGATGCTCGAGGAATGGAAGGGCGTCGGCCAATCTGAGATGGAAATGCGCCCATAGCTGTAGGCATAGAGCAACGCGCCGAAAGTGAGCGAGTCGGAGAGGAGGAAGAGCCACATCCCGATTTTCTTCGAATACGTGCCAAACAGCGACGGCTCGTAAATCTCAGCGACGTTGTGCGGCAAGGCAACTTCCGCCATGCGTTCAGTCTCCTTTTCTGACCAAGTGCGTTCCGGCTAGTGTGCGAACTCGAGCAGAGCCAGAATGTAAATCCACAGCAGAGCCATGAAATGCCAATACCAGGCCGTGACATCGACGATAATCCGGCGCGACGCCAAAGGCCGGTTCAACACGACGGCCGCTCCGGCCGCCAGCAGGGCGATGATTCCTCCGAGCAGATGCGCCGCGTGACAACCAGTGAGCAGATAAACGAAGGAGCTGCTGGGGCCCGTGGCGACGTAGAACCCGCGCGAGGCCAGATCCTTCCAGGCCAGCCATTGTCCAGCCAGAAAGCCCAGTCCAAGAATGATGGTTAAGCCAAGCCAGGGAAATTTGCTTTCCGCGCCCAGGGACACTCCTGGAATGGACTGCACAGGTTCGAGCGCGACTTGCCGCGCCAGTTGTCGCCGCGCGTACTCGATGGTTACGCTGCTCAACAGCAGCACACACGTATTGATCAGAAACAGCAGTGTGGGCAACTGCACCGGAATCCAGTCGTGCACTACGGTGTTGGTGTGTGGGTCGAAGGTCGGGAGTCCCTGACGCACAATGTAGGCACTGGTAAAGGCCACGAACAACATCATGATTGGCGTCAGAGCTACGGCCAATCCGAGGCGCGCACGGCGCAGACGCGCGCCGTAGTCAGGCGAGCCGGGATCGGGACGCCCGCCGTCTCCGCCACCTAATACTGGCGGCAGATCGTCGTGCCTTCCCCGGGAGGTTGCGGGGCGGGGCGCCGGAATTGTGGGAGTGAAGCTCGCCATACTTTTTCTAGTAATCTCTCTGTCGTCACCATTCGAGCAGAGCGCTGAAAACCTTGCCTTGCGCGCCGCCGTCGCCCTCAGCGGCTAAAGCCGCGCTGAAAGCGGTCCAGTTATCGCAGCGCTGAAGCGCTGCGCCACCCAAAATCAGCCACCGGATCGACTTCTCAGCAAACTTCTAGTGTGCTGCCACGGTTGCCGGGTCGGTTTGCATTACATAGTCGCGCGGCGCTCCCGGGACGCTGTATTCGTACGGGCCGTTATTGACTACGGGCGTACGTCCTCCAAAATTGTCGTGTGGAGGCGGAGTGGCGGTGGTCCACTCCAGCGTGGTTGCCTCCCAGGGATTGTCGCTCGCCTTCGCTCCCTTGAACATGCTCCAGAACAGATTGAAGACGAAGATCAGCTGAGCAGCGACGGTTACGATCGCCGCATAGGTCATGAATGTGTTCAGGCCAATCAGGGGATGGAGGTATTGTAGTTCGGTCAGCTGAGAGTAACGTCGGGGCTGGCCCGCCAGGCCGAGATAGTGCATCGGCATGAAGACGCAATAGGTACCGATCAGCGTAAGGAAGAAATGGATTCGCGCCAGCTTCTCGTCCATCATTCGTCCAAACATTTTCGGGAACCAATAGTAGGTTGCCGCGAAGATGCCGAAGATGGCGGCTACGCCCATGATCAGGTGAAAGTGGCCGGGCACGAAGGCGGTGTCGTGCAAGGGAATATCCAGCGCGGGCTGAGCCAGAAACGGACCGCTCAATCCACCGGAAACAAACAAGGACACAAAGCCGATGGCAAACAGCATTGGCGACTGGAACCGAATACGGCCCTTGTGAAGCGTCCCCAGCCAGTTAAAGGTCTTGATGGCGGAGGGAACGCCGATCGCCATGGTCATGATGGAAAAGGCAAAAGCCGAGTAAGGACTCATGCCACTCATGAACATGTGATGTCCCCACACCATGAACCCGAGCAGGCCGATCGATAGCATGGCATACACCATCGCCTTGTAACCGAAGATGGGCTTGCGGGAAAACGTCGAAAGTACCTGTGAGGCCACGCCCATCCCGGGAAGGATTGCGATGTAAACCTCGGGATGACCGAAGAACCAGAAAAGGTGCTGCCACAGCAGCGGCGAACCACCTTTATGTCCGGTGAGCTGGCCGTTAATGGTGCCGAGCGGCAGAAAGAAGCTGGTACCGATGTTGCGGTCCATGAGCAGCAGAATGCCGGCCGAGAGCAGAACTCCGAAGGCCAGCAAGCCCAGGATGGCGGTGATGAACCACGACCAGCAGGTCAGGGGCATGCGCCACATGCTCATACCCTTGGCGCGCATGTCGAGGGTGGTGGTAATGAAGTTGAGAGCGCCCATGAGCGACGCTACGCAGAACAGCGCGATGCTGATGATCCAGAGATCGGCGCCGAGACCCTCACCCGGCCCGGAGGATTGCAGCGCGCTCAAGGGCGCGTAGCCGGTCCAGCCATGGAGAGGCGCTCCACCCACTACGAAGAAGGCTGCAAGCATCACGATGTAGGCCAGAAAGGTCGTCCAGAACGAGAGCATGTTCAGGACGGGGAAGGCCATATCGGGCGCGCCGATTTGTATGGGCAGGAAATAGTTGCCGAAGCCACCCTGGGGCGCGGTCGTCAGCACGAAGAACACCATGATGGTGCCGTGCATGGTGACCAGGCTTAGATAGGTTTCGGGTTTGATCTCGCCCAGCAACGGGAGAATCGCGGTCGGCCATATTAGATGGATCCTCATCAGCAGGGAGAGAAACATGCCGACGAAAACCGCGGTGAGCGCCAGAAAGTAATACTGGAGTCCGATGACCTTGTGGTCGAGACTGAACACATATTTGCGGATGAAGCCTTGAGGGGCCGCGTGCTGGTGGGAATCCTGGGCAACCATTTATTGTTTCTCCGCTTCTCGAGCTGCCAGCCATTTGTCGAAGTCATCCTGGCTGACGACCTTCAATATGCCGTGCATCTTGTAGTGACCCAGCCCGCACAGTTCCGCGCAAGTGATTTCGAAGTCACCAGTTTCAATTGGAGTGAAGTGCATATGGATCGCCAGGCCGGGGACGGCGTCTTGCTTGAAGCGCATGGAAGGAACAAAGAAACTGTGAATGACGTCGTGCGCGCGCAAGATTACTTCCACTTCACGGTTGACGGGCACTTCCATAATGCCGGTCACCACGTCATCCTTCGATGCCGGATCGGCGGGGTCCAGACCCAAGGCCGCTTCGCCTCCCGCGGACGGGTCTTCCAACTCCGGCCTGGCGATTCCAAACTTGCCGTCGGGGCCGGGATAGCGGAAGTACCAGGCGAACTGCATGGCGGTGACCTCCACGCGCGTCGCTCCGTCCACCGCCGGGCGAAAACGTTCCGCCGCCCAGATGGGGCTCCCCATCAAGTTCAACCCGACGAACAGGATCGCGGTGAGAGTGGTCCAGATGATTTCCAGTTTGAGGTTGCCGTGGGAATAGTCAGCGCGGGTAGCGGAAGAGTGGCCGCTATATTTCCAGACGAAGAGTCCCAACGCCAACTGGGCGGCGACGAAGATAATGCCCATGAGGACGAAGGTCACGGCGAACTGGTGATCGAGCGCGGCGGCGGAAGCAGAAGCTCCGTGGGGGAACCACCAGGTTTTCGCAATGAAGAAATACGTGCTGACAAAGGTGATTAGCCAGATGACGCAGAGAAGAACCAGCCCCATGTACCAAAACCCCCTGCCCCACTCGAATAAATCGGCTTTCCCGCTCGTCAGAGAACGCCGAACCGATGCGGTACCCCGTAAGTGGACGGAAGTGTATCACAGCTCGTTGTGATTTATGCAAGGGAGTTCGAGCTCCGATGACGGTGCAGATTCGCGGCCCACTACACGAGTTCAGTTCTGCTGTGAACCGACGATTCCTATATTGATGTGACGCGAACTTCGAGCTATGGCGCATTGACGAACGCTGCAGTTTGTGAGTAACATCGTTTCCACCTCGTGGGGATCGACGGGAATGGCTCGGATTTCGAAACGTGTTGGTGTAGTTCTATTCCAACTCGGTGGACCCGATACGCTGGCGGCAGTTGAACCTTTCCTTTTTAATCTTTTCTGCGACCCGGACATCATTGACTTCCCGTTTTCCAGGATTGGCAGACGTGCGCTGGCGCGGCTGATCTCAAAGACGCGCGCGAAAAAAGCGGCGCAGCATTATGCGGCGATTGGGGGCTCTCCCATTCGGCGATTCACCGAGCAGCAGGCGAGCGCGCTGGAAGCACGTCTGATACGCGACGGTGTCGACGCGCGCTGCGTGGTGGCGATGCGCTACTGGCACCCGTTCACGGCGGAGGCGATCGGCCAACTTCTGGATGCGGAAGTGGACCAGGTCGTGTTGCTACCTCTTTATCCTCAGTACTCGAGCACGACCACCGGCAGCAGTTTGAACGAATGGCGGCGGTTGTGGACGGACTCAGTCCCGACTTCGTATGTTCCGCCTTTTTATCGTGATCCGATATACATCGCAGCCTTGGTAGAGAAGATTGATGAAGCCCTTGCCCGTTTCCCTGATCCGGCCAGTGTGCCGCTGGTCTTCAGCGCACACGGTGTGCCGGTGTCGGTGATCGAAAAGGGCGACCCCTACCAGCGGCAAATTGAAGAAACCGTGGCTTTGGTGATGGAGCGAGGAGGATGGTCGAATTCCATTGATCATCGCCTGTGCTATCAGAGCAAGGTGGGGGCGAGCCGATGGCTGGAACCGTCGTTGCACCAGACGCTGCGGCAAGTGGCGGCGGAGAAGCGGGGCGAAGTATGCATCGTCCCAATTTCATTTGTCTCCGACCATGTTGAGACCCTGGGTGAGATTGATCATCATGCGCGAGAGGAAGCACGGCTTCTTGGCATCGAACGCTTCGAGATGACGCGCGGCCTCAATGACTCGCCGAAATTTATTCAGGCTCTGGCGGGATTGGTGCTGGCGGCGATCGGCGAAGCGGGGGCCGAGGTTCAGGATCAGGAAAGGGAACCGGCTGCGCATTCCATGGTCGCCGGTTGAAACACGAGCAAGAGATTTAGGAGACAGGTTCAGGAGGAGGATCATGGCAGAAAACCCGGATGCGCCTAAAACGCCCCCTGCTAAAGAAGCAGCGTCGGTTCCCTATGTGGGTTCGGGCGCGGTGGGTACCTCGAAGGCGGCCGCCTCGGCGGGCGTGGCTGCGGTTGGTCCGGACGACAATGCGGTGAACCAGCGCCGCCGCCGGCTGGTTTGGGTGTCGGTCACGGCTTTTCTTACGGCGTGGTTTCTGGCATTCTTCCGTTTCTTTCTGCCCCGCACTCTTTTTGAACCAGCCACCATCTTCAAGATCGGGTATCCAGCGGATTACGGTTTGGGTGTGGATACGAAATGGCAGCAGAAGTATCGCATCTGGGTGGATCGCAGACCGGATCGCATCTTTGTTATCTATGCTCGCTGTACGCACCTGGGCTGCACGCCTGACTGGAAGGCCAGCGAAAACAAGTTCAAATGTCCCTGCCATGGAAGCGGCTACGATGACGAAGGCATCAATTTCGAGGGTCCTGCGCCCCGGCCCATGGACCGCGCCTTTGTTCAGTTGGCTCCTGACGGCGAAATTGTCGTGGACACGTCGCGGCTTTATCAGTGGCCCAAGGGTCAACCGAGCGCCTTTAATGATCCGGGATCGTTTTTGCCGACATAGGTCTGACTTGAACTCGCTTGAAGCCTGAACGGCGCATTTGGCGGGACTCGCCAGATCCGCAGAAGAAAGAGACGGAAATGGCTGAAGAAAGTGGTTCGAACGGAAACAACGGGAAAAACGAGAAGGCAACCGGCATCCTGGCGCGAGTGGCCACAGAGGTAAAGGCCGATGTGCAGTCACTCAAAACCGACTTGCCGGCCAAAGCCAAAGAACAGGTCGATCTTCTCAAAGATCCTACCAAGACTCAGGTTTTCACTTCCATCTTTCGGCACAAGCACGACGACACCCCGCGCAATCGCGCCCTGGGCGTGTTGTCGAACGTCTTTCTGCATCTGCATCCGGCCAAGATCAATCGCGATGCGGTGCGCTACAGCTTCACCTGGGGCATGGGAGGAATCACATTTTACCTGTTCATCGTGCTCACCTTTACGGGCGTGCTGCTGATGTTCTATTACCATCCGACCAAGGTGCAGGCGTTCCGGGATGTGCTCTACCTGGAGCATGACGTGCCCTTTGGGAAACTGCTGCGCAACATGCATCGCTGGGCGGCGCACCTGATGGTGATCACCGTCTGGCTGCACATGTTCCGTGTGTTTCTGACCGGCTCGTACAAAAAGCCCCGCGAGTTCAACTGGAATATTGGGGTGCTGCTGCTGGTGTTCACGCTGTTGCTTTCATTCACCGGATATCTGCTGCCCGACGATCAACTCGGTTTCTGGGCGGTCACGGTCGGGACCAACATGGCGCGTGCTACACCGCTTCTCGGACACGAGGGCCCCTTCGGACATATGTTGGGCATGACTCCTTACAATGACGTGCGCTTCGGATTGCTGGGCGGCTCGATCGTGGACGCGAACGCGCTGCTGCGATCCTACATCTGGCATTGCATCGGCATTCCGATCGTCGCTTCGGTGTTGATGATCGTGCACTTCTGGCGCGTGCGGAAAGATGGAGGCATCTCGGGCCCGGCGGCGGTCGTGCTCGAATCCGAAATCAAGGAGGCGCGGCGATAGTTCACGCAAATAGTTCGCGCAAATAGTTATGGACTGGAAGCAATTGTGGGACATCGCCTCCGCGCCTGACAACGTGCCCATCGTGGCACTGATTCCATTGCTCGCCTTCTATATCTATCTGGCATGGAAGCAGGCACACGCCAACGATCAGCTGATCACGCAACTGGAAGGCGATGCCGCAGCGGCTAAGACCCAATATCGCAAGACGTGGCCGTTTCAGCCGGGATGGCAGAAAGAAATTCACGTGTGGCCGTTTCTGCTGCGCGTGGAGTTTCTGGCCGCCATCATCGTCACCATTATTCTGATGATCTGGTCGATCACGCTGAATGCTCCGCTGGAAGAGCCGGCGAATCCGAACCTGACCATGAATCCGGCCAAAGCGCCCTGGTACTTTCTCGGCCTGCAGGAAATGCTGGTGTATTTCGATCCGTGGATTGCCGGCGTGGTGATGCCGACGTTGATCATCATCGGGTTGATGGTGATTCCATATATAGATACCAACCCGCTGGGTAGCGGCTACTACACGTGGAAGCAGCGCAGGTTTGCCATCGGGACGTTTCTCTTCGGCTTTATTGTGCTGTGGGTTTCGATGATCATCATCGGGACTTTCATTCGCGGACCGGGATGGCAATGGTTCTGGCCGGGGCAAACATGGGATCACAACCGCCTAATTTATGAGGTCAACCGCGATTTGCCCGACCTGTTCGGAATTACCGCCAACTGGGGCAAGGCGGTCTTCGGAGCGGTCGTGGTGGGCGGCTTTTATGGGCTGGGCGGGTTCGCCCTGCACGCCTTCTTCCGGCGCAATAATCCAAAAGACTATAAGCGCATGAGCTTGTTGCAATATTCGATCATGATGTTCTTCGTGCTAACCATGTTCGCCCTGCCGATCAAGATGTTGCTGCGGCTTTTGTTTCATATCAAATATGTTTGGATCACGCCTTGGTTCAACGTGTGACGGTTCAACGTTTAGATGAGCAACGTTTCGATGGTCAACGCTTCGGTTGCGCGCGACGCCTAGGAGGAAGTGGTGCCCGAAAAGCCCGTTCCCGATAATGATCCGCTAGTCCAGAAATCAATGGCGACCTGGTATGTGGTGACCATGGTGATCCTGACGGCGTCTTTGTTCTGGGCGCTGTGGGACGAAGACTTCGGACAGCGACCATGGAAGGCCTACCAGCGCGAATGGAAGGACCGGTACTCCACGTTTCTGAAGACGGCTCGTTCCAGCTCGGCGCAATCGGAAAAAGAAGTCGAAGGCAACAGCGATTACCAGAAGCTGAAGCAGGACTACGAGCAAACATTCCAGCAGGCGGCGCCGCGGACGAAAGAGATCAACGAGCAGCTGCGCTCTTTGAGCGCGAAAATTCTGGCGGTTCAGAACGTCTTCACCGATCGCCGCGCCTACGTGAATGCCCTGACTTACGATATCGAGACCACGAGCAGCGCGTCGTCCAAGCAAAGCAAGCTCAAAGATCTGGATAAGTACAAACAAGAGACGGCGGTCGTCGAGTATCCGGACGGCAGCAAGAAGACATACACCTACCCGCAACTCGAAGAAACCTACAACGACCTCAAGACGGAGCGAGCGCAACTCAGCGCAGAGCTGGGAGAGTTGATCAAGCCCGTCAGCGACCGCAAGGCGAAGCTCGATGCGTTTGTGTCAGAGAACATGGTTGACCTGACGCCGGCACAGATTCGCGGTTTGCAGGACAAGACCGAGGCGTTGGACCCGGCTATCCTGCAGATCAACGTGGCCGAGGCCAATATTGTGGATCGTTGCGAATCCTGCCACATGGGGATCCGCGAACCCGTCAGGCTGACCGCGACGTCAATGACGCCGAAAGGAAAGCAATCCGACGAGTATGCCCGGGCCTTCACCACCCATCCCGAGGCGGAGTTGCTGAAGACGCATGATCCGGACAAGTTTGGCTGTTCTCCCTGCCACCAGGGGAATGGACGAGCCACCACCAGCGTTGAGAAAGCACACGGGAATTACGAGCATTGGCTCTGGCCCTTGTTCCCGAAGCCGAACTTCGAAGCCGGCTGCCAGACCTGCCACGCCGCGGACATGGTGCTGGTCAGCGGCGACGTGGGCTGGACTCTCAGTGAGGGCAAGGATTTGTTTCGCCAGCGCGGGTGCGTGGGCTGCCACCGTTTCGAGGGCTACGATAAGGAACCTGAGGACCTGAACTCCATCGCGCAACAGATCAAACAAATGGAGACGGAGAAGAAGCAGAACCTGAAGGAGTCCGGGTTCCTGATGAAGCAGGCCGATGCCGCGCAGACAAACGAGGAAGCGAATCGTCTGAACGACCGGGCGGTGGCGCTGCGGGTCGCGAACAGCAAACTGGATTTGCGGATCGTCCAGCTCGACCGAACCACTAAGAGCCTGCTGCAGGACATGAAGAAAGTCGGACCCAACCTGAAGGATGTCCGGCTGAAGCTCAACAAGAACTGGATTCCGGTGTGGCTGAAGAAGCCGACCGATTTCCGTCCGATGACGCGGATGCCGAATTTCCGTCTCAATGACGAGCAGATTCAAGCAATCTCGGCGTATCTGTGGCAGTCGGCTCTACCCGACGCGCCGGTGAAGCACAATCCGGGAAATGCGGGACGCGGTAAGGAACTGTTCGAAACACGCGGATGCCTGGGATGCCACTCGATCGGCGAAGGCGATCAGATGCAGGGTGGGACATTTGCCGCCAACCTGACGCGCGAGGGCGAGAAGGCAAATTACGATTACTTGGTGCGCTGGGTACACAACGCGCGGCAGCGGACGCGTCCGTATTGCCTGTACGAGAAAAAGGATATTGGTCCCGAGGATTATGCGAAGAAGGGCTTGCCCTATGTGTTCGACCTCGAACACAGCAAGTGTCCGAATGACGGACATGAACTGCAAGTCCAGAACATGACGGTGATGCCCAGCCTGCGGCTGACGCAGCAGGATGCGTCGGACGTTGCCTCATACCTCGTTACCCTGAAGAAGAGGGAGCCTGGTTCTTATCCTGACGCTGCTTTCATGGACGATCCCAAGCTGAAGGACGAAGGGAAGAAATGGATCCGCCATTTCGGCTGTTCTGGATGCCATGAAATCTCCGGCTTTGAGGATGAGGGGAGAATCGGGACGGAGCTGACTTTCGAAGGCAGCAAGCCCATCGAACGCCTGGACTTTGCTCTGCTGACGGAGATGGCAGAACGGGGAGACGGCGAACCCATCAAAGATCCGGACGATCGTGCCCGTCTTCCGGAGGGACCTGCGAAGGGGCCGTGGTACTCAAACTTGGGTTTCTTCGAGCATAAGCTTGCGGAACCGAATGTGTGGGATCAGGGGAAGATCAAGTCGGAGACGGAAAAACTCCGCATGCCGAATGTGCACCTGACCCCGGAACAGATTCGCGCGCTGACCACTTTCCTGGTGGGCAGCCAGGAGAGCGCGCTTCCGGCGTCGTATCAGTACAGGCCTCTCGACTACCGACGCGACATCCAGGAAGGTTGGTGGGTGGTTAAGAAATACAATTGCATGGGCTGCCATCAATTCATCCCGGGTCAGCAATCGGCGCTGATGGGAATGAAGCACTATCAAGATGCGCAGGAGCAGCTTCCTCCCAAGCTGCTGACGGAAGGCGCGCGGGTCAACCCGCAGTGGCTGCTGCGCTTCCTCTCCAATCCGTCGCTAAGTCCGTCGCCGAGCGAGACCGATACGGATCGCAACGGCGTGCGCTCGTATCTGCAAGTGCGGATGCCCACTTTCAGCTTCTCGGAAAACGAACTGGGCAAGCTGGTGCGTTTCTTTGCGGCGCTTTCGCGACAGCCTTTTCCGTATATTCCGGACTCGACAACGCCTTTGACGGCGAAGGAAACCGACATGGCACGCGGCTTGTTCTCAAGCACCGCCGCGCCTTGCCTGAAGTGTCACGCTACCGGCGATGCTGCGCATGACCGCTTTGCAACGGCGCCTAATTTTCTTCTGGCCCGCGAACGCCTGAAGCCTGACTGGGTGGAGCGCTGGATCATTGATCCGCAGGCCATCAGTCCGGGCACGGCGATGCCCTCGGGTTTGTTCAAGCGCCTGAACAATCACTGGGTGTTCGCGGGTCCGACGCCATCCACATTTGAGGGTTACGATAAGGATCACACGCGGCTGCTCGTGGATTATATTTTCCAGCTCACTCCGGAAGAACAGCGCCGGGTGGCCGGAGCCATGGGGCGCCAGACCAGCACGAATAAGACCTCTTCCCCTGCAAAGTCCACCGGTGGAAGCGCTCGGGGCGTCCCGCCCTCTGTCGTGAACAAGCGACCGGTGGCGGGCGGCGAGCAGTAAGATATGACAAGGCTCTCATCTCAATTTCAGGAAAGGTGTAGGAAATGAAGAATCGAAAACAGTGGTTGGTTACTCTGGGCCTATGTGTGATCGTGGGCCTCGTCCTGACTGCATGCAGCAAGAAGCCGGAAGAACAATCTGCCGCTCCGAGCACGGCGGCCGCGCCGGCACCGGCGGCGACGCCGATCGATCCGGCGACTGCGGCCAGTGTCAGCGGCACGGTGACGCTTGACGGCGCCGCTCCCAAGGCGGCGAAAATTGACATGAGCCAGGATCCGGCCTGCAAGGGCATGAATATGGCGGAGACTGTGGTAGCGGATGGCGGCAAGTTGGACAACGTCTTCGTCTACGTGAAAGAAGGTCTGGACAACCGGACGTTTGACGCTCCCAAGGATGCCGTTACCATTGATCAAAGTGGCTGCAAGTACCATCCCCATGTTTTGGGATTGATGGCTGGACAGACGCTTAAGATCGTCAACAGCGATCCCACCACTCACAACATCCACCCCACCCCGGCCGCCAACCGTGAGTGGAATGAGTCTCAACCACCGCAGTCCGCGGCCTTGGAGAAGACTTTCGCTCGCGAGGAGATCATGCTGCCGGTGAAGTGCAACCAGCATCCGTGGATGAAGATGTATGTCAACGTGGTGAAGACTCCGTTCTATGCGGTCACCGGGCCGGACGGCAAGTTCGAAATCAAGGGTCTGCCTCCGGGCAATTACACGTTAGCCTTCGTGCAGGAAAAGCTGGGAACGCAGGAGCAGAAGGTCACTTTGGCGGCTAAGGACACCAAGACCGTGGATGTCGCGTTCAAGACGCAATAGGCTGAGATTGAGCGCAGGGCTGGACGCTGTCTTACTGGGCAAGTCTGGCTGAGCAAGTCTTACTTAGCAAGTCTGGGCAAGAATGAGGAGGGCTGTTGCTTCCGATGATGCTGGTGATTTCTATTGTCTTGGGCATAGTCCCTCTCTTGGGGATTGCCTGGACCATCGTCACGGGTACGGTCACAACCGTGGACGGCTTGTTCATGAGTTTGATCCTATTGACTCTCTCTGGCGTATTTTTCTTGAACGCTTTCTGGGAACTGCGCGATCGTGGGGCGCTCGCTTTTCTCGACAAGAAAAAAGTGGCTGTTGCGGCGGCGCCCAAAGCAACTGCGAACGTGGCGCCCGCGAACAAGGAATCCAAGCCCAAAGAGGGTGAGAGCTAGCGTTGTGTTCCAGAAGATCGTGCGGTAAATCATATTGTCATCCTGAGCGAAGCGAAGGACCTGCTTTCTCCTCACCGCAAAAGACAGCAGGTCCTTCGCTTCGCTCAGGATGACAATATGTTAGGAGCCTGAAATCAGGTATGGCTGTACAACCGATCTCGCTCGCGCCCGCAGACAATCCTGCAAATCTCGGGGATAACCTTGCACAGCGTCCGTCACGTCCGCGCATGTCCACTCGCAACCGGCTTCTTTTTTTCCTTACGGCTTGGCTGGTTGTGCTCATGCCGTTCATGTTCTGGTGGAGTACCTGGTTTGGCCGCGCGCTCACCGACAAAGAGATGCGCGAATACCTTAACGACAACAATCATCCGCGGCACATCCAGCACGCGGTTGTGCAACTTGGGCAGCGCATGAGCCGGCATGACCCGAGCGCTACGCGCTGGTATGCCGATCTGGTGCGGCTTGCGTCGAATCCGCGCGAGGAGGTGCGAAGTACCGACGCGTGGGTGATGGGGCAGGATACGGCAGGGCCCGGTTTCCACGAGACGCTGTTGAAGATGTTGGATGACACCTCTTTGATCGTACGCGGCAATGCTGCGCTGTCTTTGGTCAGCTTCGGCGACAGCTCGGGGAGAGCGCAGATTGTTTCTTTGTTGCAGCCGGTCGCGATTACCGCTCCCAGCGGCGGGCGGGTTGTGGATACCGCCGCGGTTGGTACGGCTATACATCAGGGCGGACTCATTGCGAAACTGCAGGATGGCGAGCAGACTCGCGAATTGCGTTCTCCGATCACCGGGCGCGTGCGCACTCTTGCTACGGCTACCGGGGCCACGGTTGTTTCGGGAACTGCGGTTGCTGTCGTTGAGCCTGGGGAAGAACAGGTCTGGGAGGCGCTTCGGGCCTTGTATCTGATTGGACAGCTGGAGGACCTGCCGGCTATCCGTCCTTATCAGAGAGAGTTGCCTGAAGTTCCGGAGCGGCTGCGTTTGCAGGCGATTGAGGCGGAACGGGCGATCCGGGAGAGAGCTGGCAAGTAGGCTGAGAAAAAACTAACCACGGGGAGCACAGAGGAACACGGGGGAAAGAACACAGGGGAAACCTGTTTGGGCTGTCTGCGAAGCCGGCTAGTAACTCATCGGGCCGACTTCTTTTTCCACTTCCGCAATGTCTACCATGACGATCGCGTCCCAGGGGCATCCGTCCAGGAAAGCGCCCTCGGGACCTTTACTTAGGCACTTCTTGCATCCGATGCAGAGGATTGGGTCTATCTCGATGCGGCCGAAGGGTGGATGATCATCGTCCGGTATCCAGAACATGCAGTCTTCGACCGGACAATACTCTACGCAGGCGGGCGATCCGGCGCAGCCGGTGCAGCACTCGGTGATGACGGCTAGTTCTTTCGGCTTTTTCTTGCGAGGGGTGGTCAGGCCCTTCGAGCGCGGCTCGTGTTTTAGCTCGTCGGGGACCATCCCCGGCGCTTTTGCTAGTTCCGGACCGGTTGCCATGGAGCTGAATTATATCCCGGAATGAGGGTTTTGCAAGGTGCCTTCTGCCGGTTCCGGGGGTTGTAATTGCAGATTCAAATCACGTTTTTTTTAATCCACCGACCTTTTGGAATCATTGAGTTAGCGCGAAAATCACGCCAAATCTCTGGATTTAAAAGACTTATGGGTAAAATATTCCGGAATAAGGACTTAGCTGGCTGTTGGCCCCTCAAGGAGCGTCATTCTTAGACAGCTTGCGGCATCGCTGAAGCGATGCCCTGATACGAACCAAACGGGTGCTGTAATGAGAAAAGGCGCGGGATGATTCCGCGCCTTTTTTATCTTTTATCTTTGACCTATATCTCTATTATATCAATTCCGACCTACCTGTACCGACAAGTTTTGCGACTCTATTTTCCGAGTTGATACATTGACTTACGGGGAAAATCGGCAGAACGGGGGCTTGACAAGATTTCCGATCGCGGCGGGGCGAGGGCGACCAGCATCGTGGCCGGGCGGGGACGCCCGGCGCTCCATAAATCCTTTCAGCGCCAAAGGCGGGTGGCGTAATCCGCCATGCTTAGGGCTAGCAGGATGAACAGGAAGAAGATCGCACTCACAATCACCAGGCCGGTCAGTTTCTCATGCGTGTACTTCACGTGCATGAAGAAGAGCACGACCAGCGTCGCTTTGATGGTGGCGATGGTGAGGGCGACGATGATGTTGAACGGTCCGAGGTCGATGTTGGCAGCGGCCACGGTGATGGCCGTGCCTGCTAGCAAGGCCAGCCAGATGGCGACGGAAGAACCGAGCGTGGATATGTGCTCGGAAACGTGTTCGGAAGCGGAATTTTGATCTGACATTGTTGTCACCTATGACGATCGATCAGGTATAGCAACGGGAACAGGTAAATCCAAACAATATCGACAAAGTGCCAGTACAGGCCCGCGTTTTCGATGGGCGTGTAGTAATTGGGCGTGTATTTGCCGCGCCACGCCATGATGGCCAGGAATGCGAACAGGCCGACGCCGATGATCATATGTAGAGCGTGCATACCGGTCATGGCGAAATAGAGCGAGAAATACATCTCGGCGTGATGGGGGTTGGCATACTGGCGGTCCGCCTCAGGGAACTTCTCCTGACCGGGCAGCAACTCGTGATAGTTGAAGCTGGCTCCGGGGACGTGATGCTTCTCGAATTTTTCGGCATACTCATCGGCCTTGATGCCCAGGAAGACTAGACCCAGAAAGATGGTCGCTACCAGCCAGCACACGAGCGCCATGCGCTTGCCGAGCTGGGCGGCGCGAACGGCGAGAACTACGGTCAGGCTGGAGCAGATGAGGACGACAGTGTTGATTGCGCCTAGCCAGATGTTTAACCGCTGACTGGCGGAGCCGAAATCTCCGAAGTACTTGTAGCGGTAAACGAGGTAGGCGCAGAACAGGCCTCCGAAGAACATGACTTCCTGCGCGAGGAACAGCCACATGCCCAGGCTGGCGGCATTTTTCTGCTGCGCTTCGGTCGCGAAGTGGTGCAGGAGCGCCGGGTTCTCGTGGGCGTGTTCGTCGACCGCCGCTTGACTAGTGGACAACGGGAACCTCCTCTCTCTCTTTCTCTTTCTCAGGAACCTCGGCCAGTTCGTGGTAGTTATAGGCTTCCCAAGTTACGACGGGCTGCTCGTCGAAGTTGAAGGTGGGGGGCGGGGAGTGGGTCTGCCACTCCAGGCCGGCGGCGTTCCATGGATTCGCGGGGGCCGGTTTGCCGTAGCGCATGGACCACATGAAGTAGACCATGGGCAGCAGGTAGCCGACGGCGAGAATGGTTGCGCCCGCGGTTGAGAGCACGTTGAGGATCTGGAATTCGGCCGGATACGAGTGATAGCGTCGCGGCATTCCCATGTAGCCCAGGATAAACTGGGGGAAGAAGGTCAGGTTGAATCCGATGAAGACGATGAGGGCGGCCAGCTTGCCCCAGCCCTCGGGATACATGCGGCCGGAAATTTTGGGCCACCAGAAGTGCATCCCGCCGAGGTAGGCCATGACCATGCCTCCGACCATGATGTAGTGGAAATGCGCGATGACAAAATAAGTGTCGTGCACGTGGGGGTCTACGCCTAGGCAGGCCAGGAACAGGCCGGTCAATCCTCCGATGGTGAACAGGCCTACGAAGCCGAAAGCGTAGAGCATCGGGGTCTGGTAGGTGATGGACCCCTTGTACATGGTGGCGGTCCAGTTGAAGACTTTGATCGCCGAGGGCACGGCTACGAAATAACTGAGCAGCGAGAAGATTAACGCGGCGTAGACGGAGATGCCGGCCACGAACATATGGTGCGCCCAGACCAGGAATCCGATGACGGCGATGCCGACTACGGCCAGGGTCATCGCGGTGTAGCCAAAAATGCGCTTGCGGGAAAAACAGCAAACGATTTCGCTGATGATGCCCATGCTGGGGAGAATCATGATGTAGACGGCGGGGTGAGAGTAAAACCAGAAAAGATGCTGGAACAGGAGTGGGTCTCCGCCGAGGGCAGGATTGAAAACGCCGAGGTGGAATAGACGCTCGAGCGCTACCAGCACAATGGTGATCGCGACCACGGGCGTACCGAGGACTTGAATGATGCTGGTGGCGTAGTGGGCCCAGACAAAGAGCGGCAGGCGGTTCCAGGTCATTCCGGGAGCGCGCATGCGGTGGATGGTGACGATGAAGTTCAGTCCGGTGAGGATGGAGGAGAAGCCGGCAACGAAAATGCCGAGGGCGGCGGAGATGACGTTGGTCTGGAGGAACTCGGTGCTGAGAGGGGTGTAGAAAGTCCAACCGGTATCGACGCCGCCATTCAGGATGGTGTACATCATGAACGTGCCGCCGATAACGTAGAGGTACCAGCTGAGCAGGTTGATGCGCGGGAAGGCTAGATCCTTGGCCCCGATCATGAGGGGCATGAGGAAGTTTCCGAGCACGGCGGGCACACCCGGGATGACGAAGAAAAAGACCATGACCTGGCCGTGCATGGTGAACAGTTTGTTGTAGGTGTCGGACTGGACGAGTTCGCCCACCGGAGTCAGCAGCTCCAGACGGATGAGCAGCGCGAAGAAGCCCCCAATAAAGAAGAAGAAGGTAATCGAGATCAAGTAGAGCAGCGCGATGCGCTTGTGGTCTACCGTCAGGAGCCAGGACTTGAGCCCATGGCCCGCATTCAGGTAGTTCTCGCGTTCTCCGAAATCCGGTCCGTCAGTTGTTCCCATTCACCTCACCTGCACTTTTCCGTCCAATACTTTTCCATCTAATACTTTTCCATCTAGAGTTGAGGACTCGCCCCGGCCCCGGGGCTGGTATTGGCGGACCGTCCCGACTGCGGCGCGGCCAGCGATTTCACGTATTCGATCAGCGCGTTCAGTTGCTCGTCATCGACCTGCCCTTGAAAAGTCGGCATGACGGGCTTGAAGCCCTTGACGATCTTGGCGCCCGGTTCGAGGATTGACTCGCGAACGTAATTCTCGTCGGCGGTCACGGTGCGGCCATCTTCGAGGAGCACGGGCTTGCCGAAGACGCCTACCAGGTTCGGGCCTCGGCCCTGCGTGTCGGAACGATGGCAGGTGACACAGCCCAGTTCGGAGAATAGTTTCTCGCCGGTCACGGCCAGCGGCTGGCTGCCGGCGCTGCCGCTCATCCAGGCTTCGTAGTCGCGGGGTTCCATCACCACGATCCAGCCGATCATTCCGGAGTGCTGAGTTCCGCAGTACTGGGAACAGAACAAGTGGTAGGTGCCGGGCTTGGTGGCGCGGAACCAGAGGGTGGTATAGCGGCCCGGGAGCACGTCCTGCTTGAGGCGGAAGGCGGGCACGAAGAAGCTGTGGATCACGTCCTGCGAGGTCATGATCATCTTGACGTCGCGGCCGACGGGCACGTGGAGTTCGTTGATTTCACGCTGCCCGCCTTTATGCTCGAACTTCCACATCCATTGTTTAGCTACGGTGTAGACCTCGGTGGCGTCCTGCGGAGGGGTACGTTCCTGGAAGAAGATCACCGCGCCCCAGATGTAAAACACCATCATCACGCAGAAGGGGATGATGGACCAGGTGATTTCCAGGTGGTGGGAGCCTTCGATTTGTACGGCGCGCTGGCCTCTGCGTTTGCGGAACCTGACGGCGAAAACCATCAGCACGGTGAAGATCAGCGTGGTCATGATGCCCGAGACCAGCAGCAGAAAGATGTAGAGGGCATCCACGTTTCCGGCGTTGGTGGAGGCGCTCTCGGGCCAAAGTGGAAAGTGTCCAAACATGATTACCTGGCCGCTCCTTGAAAGTTGTCTGGACGAAATTTATCTGGACCACGGCGAATCATCACAAAGAAGAGCGCTCCGAGGCACAGCATGGTGGCCACGGCCATCAATCGCAGCACGCGCATGACGGTGGCGCTGTACTTACCCTTCGCGGGATCGTAGTGATAGCAGTACAGCAGTATCTCGTCGACCACGCTGCCGATGCGGTTGTGCGATGCCTCCACCAGGGCGAGGCGCACGTCATTGGGTGGATACTCGATGCCGTAGTAGTACTGGGCGATCTTGCCTTGCGGGGTGAGCACCATGATGGCGGTTGAGTGCGCGAATTGCTCGGTCTTCGGGTCGTATTCGTACTGAAATCCGGCCGCCTTCGTGACCGCGGCAATCGCGTCGGGCTGGCCAACCAGGAAATGCCATCCGCGCTCGGCTCCGGGGCGGTTGTAGCGGCGCAGGAACTGCTCTTTCTTTTTCGCCGCGATCTCGGGAGTGTTCTTGGGATCGAAGCTGATGGTGATGACTTCGAATTCCTTGCCTATATCGAACTTCAGCACGCGCAGAGTGCTTTCCAGGCCGGCCAGCTCTTCGCCGCACAGCATGGGGCAGCCATAGTAGACGAAGTTGAGGATCAGCGGCTTCTGGCCGAAGTAATCGCCTAACTTCACCTGGCGGCCGAGATCGTCGGTAAATATGAGGTCGGGCGGAATCTGCTGGTTGAGGTTCTGCTGAATGCCTACGTTCTTCAAGCCCGGCGGACGCACGTTGGGCGGAGGAGACATAATGTCGTTGCCCTGGCCCTGCGCGGCTCCGGCGAGGAGCGCGAGACCGAGAAAGCCCACTGCCATCGAGTTGACGAACTGTTTTGTGTTGCGCACTGCCAACATCCTCTTCTGGCACGCCGGTTGCCCGGCTCCGGCCAGAGCGGTCAATTTCAGTTTCAGTTGCCCGAAGCAGCGGCTTTAGTCGTCCGCGCTTTGGGGGATTGCTTCTTTACCGGCGCGGAGGTCTGCGCTGCTGAGGTCTTCCCTGCGGAGGTCTTCGCTGGGAAGATCGGTGCCGAAGATGCGCCTTCCGAATGAACCGGCAAACCGCGTTTCGCGATCAACTCCATGGCGCGGTCGATCGGAATTCGCACAATACCTTTGTCCTTATCGACCCAGTCGTAGGTGGCGAGCTTCTGGTCCTGATCCTCTATGAAGGAGCGCAGCTGCGTGCGCTCATTTTCTTCGAGGCGCGGTTGCGGGAAAGTTTGTGTTTCCTCATGCGTCATGATACGGGTGTCGGCCTCCGGGCTCACCATGGGGCTCACGGCGGGCTGGTGCGCGCTTTGGTAACTGTCGAGGAAGCGGTAGATGCCGAACGCGATGAGATAGATGACGAGGCCGAGGAGCACCAGGCCTGCCATGAAATAAAAGGGACCCTTCGAAGTGAGATCTTCGTGCTCGAAGCCGTCGTGATTGGACGTCGGCTGATTCGTGATTTTGTCCTCACTCATGCGCCGGCTCCAATACGTCCTGCGCGGTCGCGTCGTATGCAGGGACCAGCGGCCGCGAATTCAGGTTGTGACAGAAGTAGGCAATCCAGATTCCGCCCATGGCGAAGGGGATCGCGAGGTCCGCCAGGGTGACGGTGAAAGTCTCGGAGAAGCTGGCTTCGATGTGCCAGAACAGGTCGATGTAGCGGACGACGAGCATCCATGCGGCCAGCCAGACCAGGCGGGTAATGTCGCGCTTGAAGGAGCGGGACAGCAACATGAAAAAGGGGACGAAGAAATGAAAGACAACCAGAAACAGGCCAACGTACTGCCATCCTCCGTGCAGACGACGGTAGTACCAGGTGATCTCCTCGGGCAAGTTGCCTGCCCAGATGATGAGCCACTGCGAAAATGAGAAATAGGCCCACACCATGGTGAACGCGAGCAGGAAGTTGCCGTGGTCGTGCACGAAACTGGGTTTCAACAGAACCGACATGGGGCGGTAGTTGTAGAGAATGCGTTCGATGACAATGGCAAAGCAGAGAGCCGCCACCAACTCGCCGGCCACGAACAGCAATCCATAGATGGTCGAAACCCAACTGGGGTCGAGCGACATGACCCAGTCGATGGCGGCGAACGAGATAGTGAGCGTGTAGAGGATGATGCCTGGGGCGCTTACCATCTTGAAGCGCGCACTGGTGTCGGCGAAAGGCGGACGGTCGTGCTCGAAGGAAAATTTACTGAGCAGGTACTGCAGCACGAACCAAATGGCAAAGTAGATTACGGCGCGGATTACGAAGCCGCGGTAGTTCAGGTAATCCCGCAAGATGAACGAATGTTTTTCGAGGTGCTCGCGAATGGCCGGATTGGTGATGGAGTCGAGTGGCATCGCCCACGGATAAAGCCGCCGCACCGTTGACGGCAACACCAAAGGAATGAAGAGCACGATCAGCAGCGGCAGCGTGCGCATGGAGGCGCCGAGGATGCGCCGGATCACCGTGCCCCATCCGCCGCCGGTCATGTGGCGGACCATGAGGATCACCATCGAGCCTAGGCATATGCCCAGCCAATCCATGTACGAGAGGAGGTATCCGCGGAAGAAGACGGTCGGGTTGGTAAAGGCGAGGTAAAGCGCGATCACGCTCGCGGCGAGGCCGATGATGAGCGATCGCGTCTGGATCACCTTGATGATCGGAGGCGTCGTGAGATCGAGTTGGGCTGCGGGCGTCGTGCTCATTCCTTTTCTGCTTTCCCCGCTTTCGGACTCGGCGCCGGCTGCGGTAAGGTCGCACCGGTGCCGGGTTCGGTGAACTCAGGAGCCTTCGAAGGGACACTCTGGCCCGGGGGAACATCAGCCGCAGTGGCGTTTTGGCTCAACTGCAGCGCCCGAATGTAGGCTGCGATACACCAGCGATCGCGCGCCGAAATCTGCGCGGAATAATCAAGCATGACACCGAATCCGTTCGTCGCTACGTCGAAGAAGTAGCCGATTGGGGCCTTCTGCAGCCGCTCGATGTGATAGGAGGGCGGTTTGCGCGCGAATCCCCGCGAGGGGACGAAGCCGTTCCCGTCACCCACGCGCGAGTGGCAGGGCGAGCAGTAGACGTTGTAACGTTCGCGGCCGCGATCGAGCACTTGCTGAGTGACGGGGAAGGGCATGAAGTCGCCGTCGTTGTTTCCGATCTTGCCGGTATAGAAATAGGCGTCGACGCGCTCGTCGCCGCGCGCCACGGTACCCTCGACGCGCGGACGCGCCGCGCGCTGGTCGGGGAAGAAATCGCTCTTCGCCAACGGGTTGTAGCGCGGTTGCACGTGCATGTCGAGACGGCAGCCGACGGTGCCCATCACGGCCAGCAACAACAGCGGCGCGAATTTTCGCTCGAAATTTCGGAAGATCGCCATGATCTTAGCCGGGGACCTCCGAAACCGAGCGGGCGTGCAGGCTTTCCAGGAACTGGCGCGTGCCGTTCGCGTCGTACTTGGGATCGGAGGCGAACACGATCAGGAAAAATCGGTCTTTGCTCGCCAGCACAAAACGCGGCACGTTGAAGACCGGGTGGTAAGGCATGGGCAGGCCGTTCAGCGCGAGCATACCGAATACCGCCGAGATGCCGCCGAACAGAATGGTCAGCTCGAATGTAATGATGATGAACGACGGCCAGGAATGATAAGGACGGCCACCTACATTGACGGGGTAGTTGACCACCGCCATCCAATACTGCATCAGGTAGCCGGTGAGGCCTCCGACGATGGCGCCGATCAGGGTCACGAGGGGCACGTTGTTTTTGTGGAAACCGATGGCGTCGGCCAGTTCTTCCACCGGGAACGGGCTGAAGGCGTCGATCTTCCGATAGCCGGCCTCATGCGTGTGCCGGGCCGCCGTGACCAGATCCTGTGCCGAGGCGAACTCGGCCATGATTCCGTAGGTGGGAACGCGCTTCATTCGGGTTTCACCTCCGCCTCAGGCAGCAGCGTGCGCATTTCGAAGATGGAGATCATGGGCAGGATGCGCACGAAGAGGAACATGGCGGTCAGGAACATGCCGATGGTGCCGAAGTAGGTCATCCAATCCCAGCGCGTTGGGTAGTACATTCCCCACGACGAAGTAAGAAAGTCGCGCGAGAGGCTCATCACGATGATGACGAAGCGCTCCAGCCACATGCCCACCAGGATGACGCCCGAGATCAGGAAGAGCCAGACGGGGTTGGTGCGCATTTTGCGGAACCACAGCAACTGCGGGATGAAAATGTTGCAGATGAGCAGCATCCAGTACAAGCCAGCGTATGGACCGTGCAGACGATTCCAGAGCAGAGCCTGGTCGTAGCGGTTGCCGCCGTACCAGCCCGTGAAGGCTTCGATGGCATAGCCGTAGGCGACGATCCAGCCGGTGGCGAGCATGACCTTGGCGGAATTCTGGAGGTGGCGGTCGGTGATGAAATCCTCAAGGCCGTAGATCTTGCGGATGGGGATCGCCAGCATCAACACCATGGCAAAGCCGGAGTAGATGGCGCCCGCGACGAAGTAGGGCGGGAAAATCGTGGTGTGCCAGCCGGGCACAATCGCAACCGCGAAGTCGAAGCTCACCACGGTGTGGACGGAGAGCACGAGCGGAGTGGCGAGGCCGGCCAGCAGCAGGTAAGCGGTTTCGTAGCGGGCCCAATGGCGGGCGGAGCCGCGCCATCCCATGGCGAGCAGGCCGTAGCTGATGCGCGCGTATTTATTTTCGGCGCGGTCGCGCAGCGTGGCCAAATCAGGGATGAGTCCGATGAACCAGAACAGGAGCGAGATGGTGAAATAAGTCGAGACGGCAAATACGTCCCACAGCAGCGGGCTGCGGAACTGCGGCCAGTAGTTCATGGTGTTGGGGTAGGGGAACATCCAGTAGGCGAGCCACGGACGACCGGTATGCACGAGCGGGAAAATGCCGGCGCAAGCCACCGCAAACAGCGTCATGGCTTCGGCGAACCGGTTGATGGAGTTGCGCCAGGACTGCCGCAGCAATAGAAGGATGGCGGAGATGAGCGTGCCCGCGTGTCCGATGCCGATCCACCATACGAAGTTGACGATCGCGAAGCCCCAGCCGATGGGAATGTTGATGCCCCAAATGCCCGTGCCTTTGATAAACAAGTAGCCGAGCGCGAACAGCAACATCATGGTGACCAGGAATCCGGCTCCGAAGCCGACTACCCAGCCGAGCGAGGTCGGGCGCGTCAGCACGATGGAGCTGATCTTGTCGGTAATCGTGGCGAACGTGTGGCCGGGCTCGATTACGGGCGCCCGCTGGTTCGCTAGCTCGACTTCGTCCAGATGGTCTGGCATCTCTTTATTTCTCGACTTGATTTCTCGACTTGCGCTCCGCTTATGTTTCCAGTTCAGGGTTGGGGTTGCGAATCTCCGCCAGGTAGGTGGTGCGTGGTCTCGTGTTCAGGTCGGCCAGCAAACCGTAG
Source organism: uncultured Acidobacteriaceae bacterium (assembly GCA_963773955.1). Lineage (GTDB taxonomy): Bacteria > Acidobacteriota > Terriglobia > Terriglobales > Acidobacteriaceae > Acidiflorens. The sequence continues at coordinate 35,307 of CAVZDM010000035.1, forward strand.
TTACGGTCTTGCGCCTTGAGCTTCGCTACCCGGCTGTTGGGATCGTTGATGTTGCCGAAAACAATTGCATCGGCCGGACAGGACTGCTGGCAGGCGGTCTGCAACGAGCCGTCTTCGATTTTGAACTCGCGATTCTCGCGCACCGCCGCGGTTTCAGCGTTAATGCGGTGCTCGGTGATGCGCTGCACGCAGTACGTACACTTTTCCATGACGCCGCGGCTGCGCACGGTGACGTCGGGATTGCGCATCAACTTGTACTGCGGAGTTTCCCAGTCCTGGAACAAGAGAAAGTTGAAGCGGCGCACTTTGTATGGACAGTTGTTCGAACAGTAGCGCGTGCCGATACAGCGGTTGTAGACCATGTCGTTCAGGCCTTCGCTGCTGTGGACGGTCGCGCCCACCGGACATACCAGCTCGCAGGGCGCATTCTCGCACTGCATGCAGGGCACAGGCTGAAAATAGGCTTGGGGAGCGTCGCGGTCGCCCTGATAGTAGGCATCGACGCGGATCCAGTGCATGTGGCGGCCGCGCACCACTTGCTCTTTGCCGACTACGGCGATGTTGTTCTCCGACTGGCAGGCGATGATGCAGTTGTTGCAGCCCACGCAGGAGTTGAGATCGATGGTCATTCCCCAGGCGTCCGGTGATTTCTTATAGTCGTAGCCGGGATAGAGCGTGAGCGCCGCGGGCGGCTCACCCTCTTTGGCAAACTTCGGTTCCTTGCGATATTCCTCTAGCGTCGTTTCTCTTACCAGCGGACGCGTTTCGCCGTCGCCCGTATCCATGGTCTGGTAACCCTGGGTGGAAGCGAGCTGATAGTGGTCTCCGGTCTTGGTGAGTTTGCCGCCGGTCGCGATCCAGAGCGCGTTTGTGGTGCGCAGTGCGTAGGCGTCGAATCCGGCGCCGGTACCGGCGCGTCCCGCTTTGCGGCGGCCGTAGCCGAGATGCACGGTCACGGAGTGATCGGGATGGCCGGCTTGGATCCAGACAGGGCCGGTGATCTTTCTGCCGCTTTCTGGCAATTCGAGCGTGACTACGTCCATGGTCTTGATGCCTTCGCGGTCGGCCATCTTCGGGCCCATCAGGACCGCGTTGTCCCAAGTGAGTTTCGACATGGGCTTTGGCAGTTCCTGGAGCCATCCGTTGTTGGCGAATTGGCCATCGTAGACGGAAGGATCGCGGCGCAGATTGACCTCGAGAGTGTTCGCGGCGGCGGCGGCGTTGGGGAGCGACTGGACCTTCAGCGGAACCGACTTTGGTGGGTAGGCCGAACCTTCGATGAATCCATCGTTCAGCGTTTTACGCCACCATGCTTCAAAGTCTGTGCCCGCGTTTTGCTTCTGCCAGTGGCCGCGAACGATTTCGTAGCCGGTGGCATCGGGCACACCGGTCAGCGCCGACAGCATTTCGTGGGCGCTCTTGCCTGCGTAGAGCGGCGCGATCAGCGGCTGAACCACGCTCACCGTGCCGTCATAGGCGCGGCCATCGCTCCAGGCTTCTAGATAGTGGGCCTCGTTGACACTCCAGTGGCAGAGTTCCGCCGTTTCGTTCTCGTAGAGACCGTGGTAAATGCGGAGGCTGACTTTGGAATTCTTCAGGCAGTCGCGAAAGCCTAGATCCGCGGGCGCATCGTACACCGGGTTGCCACCCATCATTACGAGCAGATCGACTTGGCCGGCGCGCATATCGGAGACCAGGTCGCGGAGAGATTCGACTTGGTTGACTGGGTTAGCGTCCACCGGGTCGGTGTAGACGACCGTTTTGCCGACATTGCCCAGCGCCACGTTTATGGCGTGGGCCAAGGCGTGCACGGCCGGTGGCTGATGGTCGCCGGCGATGACGACGCTTGTGCCCTCATGTTTCTGGAGATCCTCGACAACGCTCTCCAGAAACTTCGTGTGGTCTCCGGAAGCAGCGGCTTTGCCGATATTCACACCCACGGCGGAGGCAATCGCTCTGGTGAAGCTTTCGATCTCCACCGCTCGCAGCGGCAGTCGGTGATCGGCTTTCACTCCGGTCGAGGATGGATTGCTCTCGACCACATACAGCCGGCTCATTTCCGCATCGGGATTGCGCTTCTTCGCGAAATCGCGGATGTAGCGCACATTCCCGGGGAATCCGGCGGAGAGAAAGTCGGCGTCGAGGGAAACGATTACTTCAGCCTTGGATAAGTCGTAGCGCGTCTCCAGCGCTTCGCCGAACGCCAGCTTTGCGCCTTCAAGCGCGTTGTCGCGGTTCACCGGTTCGTAAACATGCCACTTCGCCTTGGGATACATCGCCAGGAAGGCTTGCATCTGGTCTTTCAACGTTGGCGAAGAGATGGTCTGGGTGAGGATGCGAATGCCCGCGCCAGCTAATGCCTTCTGCACGGCGAGAGGACCTTTGATCTCTTTCACGAACGCTGCCCACGACTCCACGTCACCGAGGTGCGTAATGGCCTGGGAACGGTCGGGATCATACATTCCAAGGATCGACGCCTGCGCGAATATGTCGGTGCCGCCCAGGCTCGCCGGATGCAGGTTGTTGCCTTCGATCTTCGTTGGGCGGCCGAGATGGCTTTCGACCAGCAGCGGATTCGCGTATCCGCTGAGCGTGAACGCGGTGGCGTAGTACATCGCGATGCCGGGAATGACCTGCTCGGGCTGGCGGACGTAGGGGACGATTTCCTGCAGGGGAAGTTTGGTGCATCCGGTCATGCCGGCCATGGCGAGGGATGCGCCCATCAACTGGAGGAAGCCGCGGCGGGAGACCGAATCGAGCCACTCCGAGGCGCCCTTGGGAAATTCGCGGTGCAGCATGTCCTGGAATTCGGGCGAGCCGGCGAGTTCTTCCAGGCTGCGCCAGTACTCTGGCCCCCTCGTTTCCTTCAGCTGGCGCTCGACAGTGGCCCGGTCCATTTGATTGGCGGGCTTCTTGCTGGGACAAACGTCTTCGCGTTTTGATTTAGCGTTTTCCATCTTCGTTCTTCGAATCGTGATCTTCGAATCTACGATCTCAGCGATGACAAGTGCTGCAGCTGGTGATGTCCTGCACGGTGCGGAGCTGGTATTTTTTTACCAGCGCTGAACCGAGCGAGTCCTGGTCGGTGTAGCTGGTGCCGTCGACTTGGACCGGCAACGATGCGGTGGGTTGTTGGTAGCGCATGTTGAAAACTTGCTCGCGCGGGCGCAGAAATTCTTGCGGCGCACGGTGGCAGTTGAGGCACCACTCCATCTGCAGCGAAGCCTCCTGGTACATGAGCGGCATACGGTCCACGGGACCGTGGCAGTCGTTGCAGCCAATGCCCTTGGTGACGTGAATGCTGTGGTTGAAATAAACGAAGTCGGGCAACTGGTTGATGCGCGTCCACTGCAGCGACTCGCCGGTTCGGTAGCTGGCGCGAACGGGCTCAAGCATCGGAGCATTCGTCCAAATCTGCGAGTGGCAGTTCATACACGTCTTGGTGGGTGGAATGCCCGCGAAACTCGACTGTTCCACTGAAGTGTGACAGTAGCGGCAGTCGATGCCGAGCCCGGTGACGTGGTGCTGGTGACTGAAGGGCACCGGTTGCGACTTTCTGACTCCCGCGTAGGTGATGTAGGGCGAGCGCTGCAGCTGTGCCATCCCCCAGAACAGGGCTGCGGCGACGAAGACCGGGCCGAACAATGAGGCCCGTGAAATTGCATTGGTGCTGCGTGGAAAAATCTGCATTGAAGATCGCGACGATTGCTTGTGGGCTCGGTCTGCGCCCCTCCCAGCTAAACATGATGGTGTGAAATCGCGTCACGCACATCTGTGACGCACGGCACTGAAACAGGTGAGTATATACAGTTGAGCGACTTTTGGAAACACCTTAGGTGAACTTTTCTTCGTTGCGTTCCAGGAATTCTGACTGGTGGGCACGTGATCGAGTTATCCCGGAATCAAGGCCGGAAAATCGTTAGCGCAGGTTCATGACGAGCAGCTTCGGCTCGGTCATCTCCTCAATCGCATAGCGCAAACCCTCGCGGCCCAGGCCGGAGTCTTTCACGCCGCCATAAGGCATGTGGTCGATGCGAAAAGTGGGAACGTCGCCGGCGATCAAGCCTCCGACTTCGAGTTCATCGTAGGCCTGAAAGATGAGTTTGACGTCGCGGGTGAAAAGTCCGGCATGCAGGCCGTAGGCAGAACTGTTGACCTGCTTGAGCGCGGAAGCGAAATCGTTGTAGGGCTCGACGGTCACAACCGGCGCAAAAATTTCCTGGCAATTCACTTTCATGTTGGGCTTGGTGCCGGTAAGCACGGTGGGTTCGAACAGAGAGCCCTTGCGGTTGCCGCCGCAGAGCAGGCGCGCACCACCGCGAACCGCCTCTTGCACCCACTCAGCGGCACGAATGGCGTCGCTTTCGCGGATGAGCGGGCCGAGGTCGCTTGACTCGTCGAGCGGATCTCCGACTTTCAGTTTGCGGACTCCGGCTAGCAGCAGCTCGGTGAATTTTCCGTAAACGGAGTGCTCGACCAGAATGCGCTGCACCGAAATGCAGGACTGCCCGGCGTAAGCAAAGCCGCCGGTGACGCAGCGGTCGGCGGCATATTCGAGATCGGTGTCGCTGTGGACGATGACGCCCGAATTTCCACCGAGTTCTAGAACGACCTTTTTCTTTCCCGCGTTGTTCTTGATGGCCCACCCGACCGCGGCGCTGCCGGTGAAACTGATGAGCTTGATGCGTTCATCGGTGACCAGCAGCCCAGAATCTTCGTTCGATAGCAATACCGCGTTGAATCCGCCATCGGGCCATCCCGCTTGCTGGATCACTTCCGCCAGCAGCAGCGAGGTGAGCGGCGTCTGGGGCGCGGGCTTGAGCACCATGGAACAGCCGGCGGCAATGGCTGGCGCGACTTTGTGGGCAACCAGATTCAACGGGAAATTGAAGGGCGTGATACCGGCAATGGGACCGAGAGGAAAACGTTTGACGATACCCCAACGCCCGGCGGTCGACTGCTGCCAATCGAGCGGCAAATATTCGCCGTAGGCGCGCACCGTTTCTTCGGCGGCGATGTTGAAGGTAAAGACGGCGCGGTCAACTTCGGTGCGCGCGCTTTTGATGGGCTTGCCCGCTTCGAGCGCAATGGTGCGCGAAAATTCTTCTTTGCGATCGTGAATGCCGATCGCGATCTGGCGCAGAACTCGCTGACGTTCGAAGGCGGGCAGCCGGCGGGTGGTTCCGAAGGCTTTGACGGCGGCGGCAATGGCGGCTTCCGCGTGTTCGGAGCGTCCCTGGTAGACGTGAGCTATGAGGGTGCCGTCGTAAGGCGCGTGCACCTCGACGAGGTCACCTTCCTCCAGCCACTTCCCGTCGAGGAAGAAACCGTGGGTTGCAACCGGAGTCACCGTCATTTGGGCCATGCACTAACCTCTTTCGAGCGCTCGACGATTCGGGTCCAATTTTTCGCGCCTAGTGATTATAGAACTTTGCGGGACACGCGTTAACAACTGGAAAAGGTGTCAGGTCTCAGGTGTCAGGTCTCAGGAAAACCGAAGGCGTCTCAACTTTGTTCCTGACACCTGAGACCTGACACCTGAGACCTGCCTCACTTGCCGGTTGGCGGTTTGAAACGGTCGTCTACTTCTACCTGGTATCCCGCGACCAGGCGATTGGTTTCGTTCGCCATGCCGACTACGGACATCAATTCTTTGAATTGGGCGTCGGTCATGCCTTTGTTTTTCGCCGACGAGGTATGCGAGGCGATGCAGTATTCGCATTGGTTCGTGACCGACACGGCAACGTAGATCATTTCCTTGGTTAGCGGGTCGAGGGCTCCGGGAGCCATGATCTGCTTGATGTCTTCCCAGGTCCGCTTGAGCATGACGGGGTCGTGCGCGATCGCCTTCCAGAAATTGTTGATCCAGTCGGTCTTGCGCGTCGCCATGATGTCGTCGTAGATGGCGCGCACTTCGGGGCTGGCATCGGCGTATTCGATTAGGCCAAACAATGACATAAGTCTCTCCGGTCAACAAATCTTTACCACAGAGGACACTGGGGTCACAGGGGAAACCGCTCCCTATTTAGGACACCCAGTCGAGCACCTTGTAGTACGCCCCCGCGAACGGCAGGAACCACGGCTTGCCGTTATACAGGCCGAGGGGCGCGCCGGGGAATGCGATCTCCGTGAACGGGTTGTCTGTCTTCCCCTCGGCAATCCATTCGGCCATCTTCTGGCCTTGATAGGTGGCCATGGCTACGCCGTGTCCAGCATATCCGACGGCGAAGTGGACGCCATTAATTTGGCCGGCGTGCGGCATCATGTCGAAGCAGAAATCGAGCGTACCACCCCAGACGTATTCGACTTTGGTGTCGCGCAGTTGCGGATAGACGTCGATCATGCCCAGGCGCAGAATTTCGGCGCTCTTGCGGATGGTCTGATCGGTCTCCGGGAAGAAGGCGGCGCGGCCTCCGAACAACATTCGACGGTCGGGGGTGAGGCGATAGTAATAAAGATAGTTTTTGGAATCGTATATCTGACGATTGCGCGGGCTTAGTTCGCGGGTCAGCGCTTCGGGAAGCACCTCGGTGGTGATGATGAAGGATCCGATGGGAATGATCTTCTTCCGCAGCGCGGGAGTGGCTGCGCCGGTGTAGCCGCTGGTTCCTACCAGCACGTTGCGCGCCCATAGACTGCCGCGTGAGGTGGTGAGCTTGAAACCGGGCGCGCCGTTCTTTGCGTCACGGTCGATGCTTTGCAGTTTCGTGCGCTCGCAGATCTGGGCACCCGCGCGCAGGGCGGCGGTTGCGAGTCCGGCAACGTAGCTCGCGGGATTGAGGCCGGCTGAGATTTCGTCGACCATGCCACCGTAATAAATGTTGGAACCGATTTCGCTGCGCAGTTCGTTCCGGGGCACGACGCGCAGATGGTGGTTGAATTCGCGCGCGATCACTTCCACCTGGCGGGCGTAGTCATCGAAATGCGCTTGCTTGCAGGCGACTTCGAGGTGGCCGGTGCGGGTGAAATCGCAGGCGATGTTTTCCTCTTTCACTATGCGCTCGACCGAGTCGATGGTCTCGAGCGATGCGGCGTACATGCGGCGGGTCAGTTCGTGTCCGTACATCGAGATGAGTTGGTTGACGCCTAGTTTCAGTCCGGTTAGCACCATGCCGCCGTTGCGCGAACTTGCGCCCCAGCCTATGGTTTCCGATTCGAGCACGACGACCTTCGCGCCGCGCTTGGCTAGCGCCAGCGCGGCAGAGAGGCCGGTGAACCCGGCGCCGATGATGGCAACGTCGGCGCTCTCCGGTAGTGGCTGCGCCTGGAGGGCGGGCATTTGAACGGTGGTTAGCCAGTAGTTGAGTTCACGGGGCATATCGTGGACGAAAAAATCTTAACCACAGGGGACCCTTCGACTTTGCTCAGGGCAGGCTCCGAGGAACACAGGGGAAATTCCTCGGTGGCCCCTGTGTTCCTCTGTGTCCCCTGTGGTTAGCTTCTTTTCGTGGTCATCATAAACGATCTCGTCGCGACTATAGCACCGCCGTCTCGTGAATCATCCGGCCCTCCGCGAAGCGCGCGAAGTTCAGCAGCGATGGGTCGATCAGTTCGGTCTTCCGGGTCAGAATCAAATCGCTCAGAATTTTTCCGGTGGCGGGCGCGTGCATCACGCCGTGTCCGCTGAATCCGTTGGCGAAATAGAAACCGGGTACGGCGGGAGATTCGCCGAGAATTGGGTGATGGTCGGGCGTCATTTCATAGAGGCCGGCCCAGGCTCGCTGGGGATTGACCGCTAGATTTTCGAAGACGGGCACGCGATCCGCGGCGCGGGTCAGGATCTTCTCGATGAAGCTGGGGTCGAAATCGGTTTTGTAGCCGGGCGTTTCTTCGGGATCGTTCCATGCCAGCAGGAATCCGCGGCTCTCTGGGCGGAAGTGGAAGCCGTTGGACATGTCGACGATCATGGGCGCAGTGTGCGGAAATTGGTCGAACGGTTCGGTCGGGACCAGCATGCGGCGCAGGGGCTCGACGGGCAGTTCGATGCCCACCATCTTCGCGATCGACGACGCCCATGCTCCGGCGCAATTGACGACGGTACGCGTCGAGACTGTGTCGCGGGTGGTCGCGACTTCGAAGCTTCCTGCTTTTTTAATTAAATCGTCAGTGACATTGCCAGTGATATTGCGCGTGATTCCGGTTACGCTGGCGTTCTTCCAGAGCTTGGCGCCGTGGTCGCTTGCCCAGGTCATGAAGCCGATCATGGCGCTGTAGGGATCGACAAAGCCGTCGGTGGAGCAGAAGCTGCCGCCAACAATGTCATCGCCGCGAAGTTGCGGAAACTGGCTGCGGATTTCATCGCCGGCGACGAGGCGAACGTTCTTCAATCCCATGGCAATCTGCTTTTCGAAGTTGGCGCGCAGGTAGGCCATGTGCTTTTCGTTGGTCGCGCAAAAAAGGTATCCCTGGGGGCGGTAGTCGCACGGATAGCCTAGTCGCTCTTCGAAGCTTGCATAAAACGGGATCGAATAAAGCGACATCTGGATGTTGACCGGCGTCGAGAACTGAGCGCGGACGCCGCCCATGCTCTTGCCGGTGGATCCCTTGCCCTGCGCGGTTTCGCGCTCAATCACGAGGACGTTCTTACAGCCGGCGGTAACGAGGTGGTAGGCGATGCTGGAGGCGACAATCCCTCCGCCGATTAGAACGACGTCCGCGGTGTGCATGGTAGCGGAGCAATTGTAAATGCTGGTGCGCTGGACGGGGCGCTGCCTCGCCCAGCGGGGCGAAGCCCCGCCACCACACGTTCCAACTCTGGCTTTTGCGATACCTCAGGAAGTTGCCGCAGCAATCGCAACCCTAAGCACGACTACTATGGCGAACCATCCGAACACTACGGCGAATGCGGTCCCACGTTTGACTTTGCTGATGCAAGTGATGCCGATGGCGGTCAGGACCAAGGTCCAAATACTGAAGACATCCAACGGTGTCAGCAAGGCGCGGAGCACGGGAGAGCCGTCCGGGCCGATGAAATATCCGGGATTGGTCGCCACGGGATTCTCAATGTTGAATCCATCACCGCTGACTCCCGCCAGAAGCGACAGGATCGCCAACAGCGTCGACAGCAGCAGCGGCAGCCGGGTATAAACGATCAAAGCAAACAGGTCCTTGTATTTCAAGTCGGCGCTCGCGCCAAATTTGAGGGTGGCAAATAGAACACCCGCGAGGACGGCATACACGCCGAGCGCAATAATCGGAACAGCGTAGGAGATCATCTTGGTGACAGTGACCTGCTGCTGGATGACCTTTTGACGTTGATCGGCCGGCAAGCGGTCAATGCGATCGGCCTGCTTGGGCTTCAACTGGATCTGATTCTCCACTACCTTCGCAAAGCCCACCTTCTGATCGATGACGTAGATAAACGCCAGCGAAACGATGGCAATGATCAGAAACGGCGCCCACCAACTGGCGTTCCTCCGGAGGTCGGTGAAGGCCTTGCTGGGGGCAAAGAAAGTGTTGACGAGGCGTTGCCCTTCAGACAGGGGCGCCGGTTCCTGAGATAGCTGCTGTGGCTGAGAGGGCCGCGGTGGTGCGGAGGGATTGGTCGCCATATCTTCTCCCTGAATAGGAGGAGATTGTAGTTTCCTTCCGACGTAATGACAACAGGAAGCGATGCAATACTACGAGGCCGCCATCTCCGGCGTGGCCGCCAGCAATTTGCGCGTGTAGGGGTGCTGCGGCTGGGTGGTGATCTGCTGCGTGGTTCCGATCTCGACGATTTGGCCATTGTGCATCACCGCAATGCGAGTCGCGAGATAGCGCACGACCGGCATGGAGTGCGAAATGAACAAATAGGTGAGGCCGAAATCGCGTTGCAGTTGCTGCAGGAGATTCACAATCTGGGCGCCAACACTGACGTCGAGAGCGGAAACGGGTTCGTCGGCGACGATGAACTTTGGGCGCAAAGCTAGAGCGCGGGCGATCCCGATGCGCTGGCGCTGGCCTCCGGAAAATTCATGCGGGTAACGGGGCATGGCGGATTCATCCATTCCTACGGCACGCAGAAGTTCGGCGACGCGCTGGCGGCGGGCATCGCGACTCAGGCTTTCTCCGATGCTCTCCTGATCAACGATCTTCTGATGAACGATCTCTCGGTGAAGAATGAGCGGCTCGGCGATCACATCTTCCACGCGGTAGCGCGGGTCGAGCGAACCGAACGGGTCCTGGAAGATGATCTGCATGTCCCGGCGAAGACGGCGCAATCCAGAACCGTTCGCTTTCAGCAAATCGACGCCATTGAACCTGATGGCACCCGACGTCGGCTCAATTAGGCGGAGGATCAGGCGTCCGAGCGTGCTTTTGCCGGAGCCGGATTCGCCCACCAAGCCGAGCGTCTCGCCTTGGTGAATTTCCAGGGACACGGCGTTGACGGCGAAAACCTCGCCCGAGCGACGGCTGCCGAACGGGGACTCGGCGAGATCGAAAACCTTGGTCAGGTTGCGGACTTCAAGCAAGGGCACAGATCACCTTCTCCCAGCAATCTGCTGCATTCGGGTTAGGACAATTCGGATGCGTTGTTGACTGGCCGCGTCTGGCAGTAAGTGACCTGGTAAGGCCTCCAGAAAATCGCGCTCTGTGAGCAACGTCGCAAACTCATCGCTAAGGTATTGCTGGAGAGAAGGCGCGGATTGCTCCACCTCTGCGATGATCTCCGCCCGCCCGTCAACTACAGTAATAATATCCTCGACATCACGGCTCATACCGTAATCGAACTGTCCCCGGCCGTGAAAAGCTTCGAGTTTGGTCGCCAGGAAATATGGAGCTGAAATAAGACGGATTTGGTGGCCACCAACCGCTACAGTTCCCGCGTTTTCGAGGGCATGAGGATACCAGCGATTGCTGAAACCGAGAATCGTTGGATCCGTGGGCATCAAATCGAGAATTACATCTCCGTGAATCCACCGGCAAAGCGGTGCGCCCTCAACGTGTGGGTGTTCGAAACCTAAACGCCGCAAGCGGTCTTCGAATGCCATCAATTCGGTGTAAGACGCAATCTCGACGATAGCATCGACGTCGACGGTTGAACGTACGGGAGCAGCACCGGGATCGGTAATCAGCAAACCGGCCGCACAGCCGCCCACAAAAACGATTTGATCGAGCAAAGGCACAAGCTTCTCCGCGGCGGAAAGCAACAGCGCCGCATTCGGGTTTTGCGATCGGTTCACCGTTCGTCGATCCTCGCGGTCAGCTCGCGGATTGCAATCTCCCGCTCGCGCGCCCGTCCGTCGCGAATGGCATCCACAAGCGCCAGCAGTTCGTAGAGTTTGGGGTCCCGCCGGGCAGCCGCAGGCACGTTTTTGTAGAGCGGGGAGAACTCCAATCCCCGGACAGTGCCCTCGGGATCGGGCCAAACCGGTGGAGGATCAAAGGATTCGGCAATCTGCCGGCTGAGCGGGGGGGCGGCATGGGCGGTCGGGATTCCCCGCACTAAGCCGCCGCGATGCACGGGAAAGACGTATTTCACGCCATGGATGAGGAACTCTTTTAAATTCTCCCGGTTTGGCCAAGGCAGAACGGGGCGGTCTTGACTTCGCAAGTCTGGTGACGGCGGTGGTGGAACCGTGCGGAAGCCGGGATCCACCAATCGGACTGCCTCTGCACGCTCCACCGAGCGAAACACTTGTGATGGGCTCAAGGCGAGCTCTTCCCCAAGCTGGGCGTAGGTCCAGTGTTTGTACCCGCCAGCCAGAAGCTTCAGCACGACTACCGCGTCCTGCGGACTCAGGTTCATACGACATTCCATATTCCGGAATCAGGAATACGTATAATATACTATATTTTACGCGATTATATCAACGTTCATTCCATATTCCTGAATATAGAATGCAGCCTGCGCGATCCTCATTCAGCGCCCCTCATCCCCCGATCGTCATCCCGCGATCATGGGTACCGCCGCCAGCGCGGCGACCATCCCGATGGTACGGGCGCGGCTGAAGTGCTCGTGCAGAAAAATGCGAGCCAGCAGAACGGTGACGGCGGGATAGAGCGAGCTGATCACGACTGCATCGTCCAGGCGTCCGATTTGAGAGGCGCGGATGAAGACGGCGGTTCCGGTGATGTCGAGAATTCCCGCAACCACGGCAATGCCCAGCACCGGCGCGGGTACGGCGCGGAAGTGTCTTCTGAATAGAACTATTACTCCCGTGACCAGCAACGAGCCGGTACGGGAGCAGGTGGAAATCCATAGCGCGGAGGCGCCGCCCGCCTGGTGGATACAGAGATAAAAACCGGCGAAACCAATTCCGGCGAGCACGGCCATGCCCAAGCCTTCGGGACGTCCGACGCCAGCTTCGGTCCGTGAGATGAGCCAGACACCAATGCCCGCGAGAATAAACCCGAACAGATGCCGATAGCCCGGGACGCCCTCCGCGAAGGCCGTCACGATGGTGGGAATCGCGGCGCCGAGAACAGCCGCGACCGGCGCGACCAGTCCCATATTTCCGCGGGCCAGTGCATGATAGAACAAGGCCAGAGCCAAACCTCCCAGCGAACCGGCGAGCAGCGACCATGCCACGCTGGCGTTTCCGGGAAATAGCGCGCCGGTCATCAGCGCGAGCGTGCCCACTGCGACCAAGCTGCTGAGGTGCACGATGGCGGTGAATAGAAACGCGTTGGCCCGCCGCGCGCCCACTCCACCCAGAAAATCGCTGGCGCCCCAGACACCAAATGCGGTCAGACTATAGGCAGCAGGAATGTATTGGGCTGCGACGGACATGGAGTTTCGAGATTAGCACGCGGCGGGCGGGATCCACGCAGGGACAGACGCCGTTGTTCAGCTTCGCTCTGGACGCGTGCGGTCGAGCGTAGCTCGGCCGCTAAGCCGTAACCGTCTCCGGTTGCGCTTTCCCCGCCAGCAACTGCCGCAACACGTACTGCAGGATGCCGCCGTTAGCGTAATAGAGAGCTTCCTGCGGCGTGTCGATGCGAACGATCGCCTGAAATTCGGCGGCTTGAGATTCTGCCTTCTTGCCGCGCTTCACGCGGACGGTAATCTTGCGGCCGGAAGAAAATTTCTTGACCACCTCGCGAATCCCCGTGATTTCGAAGACTTCTTCGCCGGTCAACTTCAGCGTCTCGGCATTTTCTCCGGGCAGAAACTGCAGGGGGAGAATGCCCATACCCACCAGGTTCGAGCGGTGAATGCGTTCGTAGCTTTCCGCAATTACCGCGCGAACGCCCAGCAGACGCGGTCCCTTGGCCGCCCAGTCGCGCGAAGATCCGGAGCCATATTCCTTGCCCGCGAGAATTACGAGCGGGACTTTTTCGGCATGGTATTTTTCGGACGCGTCGAAGATCGACATCTCGGCGCCATCGGGCAAGTGGCGGGTGAATCCGCCTTCGGTGTTCACCATTTTGTTGCGCAGGCGGACGTTGGCGAACGTGCCGCGCACCATGACCTCGTGATTGCCGCGGCGCGATCCGTAGGAATTGAAATCGGCCGGCTGCACGCCGTGAGCCATCAGGTATTTGCCGGCGGGTCCATCTTTTTTTATGGAGCCAGCGGGCGAGATGTGGTCGGTGGTGACGCTGTCGCCGAGCACGGCCAGCACGCGCGCCTTCTTGATGTCTTCGACAGCGGACGGCTTCAGCACCATGTCATCGAAATATGGCGCCTGCCGAATGTAGGTCGAGCCTTTTTCCCATGCGTACGTCTCGCCCTTCGGAATGGGCAGCCCGCGCCAGCGCTCGTCGCCCGAGTACACCTCGGCATAGCTCTTGCGGAACATCTCTGACGTAATCGCGCTCGCCATCGCCTCTTCAACTTCGCGCTGCGACGGCCAGATGTCGGCGAGGTACACGGGCTTGCCGTCTTTGCCTTTGCCGACGGGATCTTTGCGCAGGTCGGTATCGATGCGGCCGGCGAGCGCGAAGGCCACCACCAGCGGCGGTGACATCAGATAGTTGGCGCGGACTTCGGAATTGATGCGGCCCTCGAAGTTGCGATTGCCGGAAAGCACCGACGCGACCACCAGATTTTTCTCGTCAATCTCTTTCGAGACTTCAACCGGCAACGGGCCAGAGTTTCCGATGCAGGTGGTGCAGCCGTAGCCGACGATGTGGAACTTCAACTTTTCCAGATACGGCATCAGGCCCGCTTTTTCGAGATAGTCGAGCACGACTTTCGATCCAGGAGCGAGCGAAGTTTTGACGGTCGCCGGGACTTCGAGACCGTGCTCTACTGCTTTCTTTGCGAGCAGTCCGGCAGCCAGCATCACGGATGGGTTCGACGTGTTCGTGCAACTGGTGATCGCGGCGATGACCACACTTCCGTGGCGCAGCGCGTGGCCGTTTGTCGAAACGTGTTCGTGGACGTTCGGGTCCTCGACTCCAACTGCGGTCGGACTTCCTCCCTCCTGTTCCCAGCGATTGACCTGCTTGCGCGCTGAATCGGTTGGAGCCGCAGCGGCCGCCTTGGCCTTCGGCTTGATCAGCGAAGGCAACGCCTGCGTAAACGACTCGCCTGCCTTCGAGAGCACGACTCGATCCTGCGGGCGCTTCGGTCCGGCGAGGCTCGATTCGACGGTGGCCAGATCGAGGCTCAGCAGTTCGGAGTATTCGGCTTCGGGAGTCTTGGCATCGTGAAAAAGTCCCTGCTCGCGTGCGTAGGCTTCGACCAGGGCGATCTGCTCGTCGCTGCGTCCGGTGAGTTTCAGGTAGCGGAGGCTTTCTTTGTCGATCGGGAAAATGCCGCAGGTGGCGCCGTACTCGGGAGCCATGTTCGCAATGGTGGCGCGATCGGCGAGTGGCAGGTCTTGCAGTCCGGGGCCGAAGTACTCGACGAATTTGCCGACCACTCCGTGCTTGCGCAGCATCTCGGTGATGGTCAGAACGAGATCGGTTGCGGTGGCGCCTTCGCGCAGGCGTCCGGTGAGCTTCACGCCGACGACGAGCGGGATCAACATGGATACAGGCTGTCCGAGCATGGCAGCCTCGGCTTCGATGCCACCCACGCCCCAGCCGAGAACGCCGAGTCCGTTGACCATGGTGGTATGGGAGTCGGTGCCGACGAGCGTGTCGGGATAGGCGGTGCGCTTTCCGCCTTCTTCGTGTACGAAAACTACTCGCGCCAGGTATTCGAGATTGACCTGGTGGACGATGCCGGTGTCCGGCGGCACGATGGCTAGATTGCGAAAGCCGGTCTGTCCCCAGCGCAGAAACGCATAGCGCTCTTTGTTGCGCTGGAATTCGAGCAGCGCGTTCACGTCGAAGGCGTTGGGCGAACCGAATTCATCGACCTGCACCGAGTGGTCGATGACCAGTTCGGCGGGCTGCAGAGGATTGATGAGCTTGGCATCGCCGCCCAGGCGCTTCATGGCGTCGCGCATGGCGGCCAGATCCACAACCGCTGGGACGCCGGTGAAATCCTGCAGCAGCACTCGGCTGGGAGTGAAGGCGATTTCTTTTTCCGGCTTTGAATTTTTGTTCCACGCCGCCAGGGCGCGGATTTCTTCCTTGGTCACGTTGCGGCCATCTTCGGTGCGCAGCAGGTTCTCCAGCAGGATGCGCAGCGAGAACGGCAGGTGGCGGGTGGAAATTCCCTGCTTGTCGAGGGCGTCCATGCGGTAAATCTCGTATTCTTTGTTGCCCACTTTTAAAGTTGCGCGCGCGCCAAAGCTATTTGATGACATGATTGTCTTCCTTTACCAGTCCGGCACAGGACCGGAGCGTAATGCAGAACGGAACTTAATATTGTAATTGGTTTCGAACGTCGTTGCTTGGCGCCCGACGGGATGCGGAATTGCGCCCGGATTGATTAAAGTAGGAACCTACCGTCATGCAGACCTTGGGCCACGTCGCGCTGGTCGTCCGGGAATACGACGAAGCGCTCGCCTTCTTCACGCGCACGCTCAACTTCAGAGTGGTCGAAGACACTCATGTGAGCGAAGACAAGCGCTGGGTGTTGGTGGCCCCGCCGGGTTCCAAGGGCACGAGCTTGCTTTTGGCACGGGCGGCAACGCCCGAGCAGGCCAGTCGTATCGGCGACCAGACCGGGGGACGCGTTTTTCTTTTTCTGCACACTGACGATTTCTGGCGTGACTACAACGAAATGATCGCGCGCAAAGTAAAGTTCACACGGCCACCGAGCGAAGAATCCTACGGCACGGTGGCGGTTTTCGAAGACCTGTATGGCAATCAATGGGATTTATTGCAACTGAGAACAGTAAGCCGCGGTGATGAGTGATCCGTTTTTACCGCACGCCAGTCCAAATCTGATATGCGACCACGCCGACCATGAAGACCAGGTAAATCCTGAGCGCCCAAAATAGAATCATCTCGGTCCGCGTCAGCTGCCGTCGCGGACAATGATGGTGCTCCTTGGTGGAGATGAGCTGGTCAGGCTCGAGCGCGGTCATGACCGCGGTGAGTTCTTCGCTGCTCACTTCGTCGGCGGGCGCAGAATCAAATTGTTTTTCCATCTACTTGCCTCCAACCAGAGCGAGCGCGTTGGGCGCGACCACACTGATTCCGAACAAGAGCCCGGCGCCGATCAGTACGATCACGACCCCCAGGGCCAGCACATTCGCCCACAGCGGACTGATCAGTTCGCCCATGATTTCGCGGTCGTTCACCAGCATGTACAGGAAAAGCAGAGCTGGAGGCATGGCCAGCACGGCGATTACGTTCACCAGCAGAACGATGTACACCAGCGGAATGCCCGGGATCAAGACCAATCCAGCAGCGGCAACAGCTTCGAGCAGCAGAACCAGGTAGAACGACCTCCCCTGCCGGAAGGGGAGATTTAAACTGTGGGGGCGGCGCGCGACTTCTCCGAACGCGTACGCGGATGAAGTCGAAATGGTGATGGCCGCGACCATTCCGGCCTCGAAAATGCCCAGCGCGAAAAGCGACGCCCCCCAATGTCCAATAAACGGCTGGAGTGCCTGAGCGAACTCGGCGCCTTCGAAGTTCGCGGTGGACATGTGGTGCACAAACAGCGGAGCCGTCGCCAGCATGGTCGCCAGCGCTGCGACCGTCGCTAAAGCCGCACCCAGCACAGTGTCGACACGTCCCATGCGGATGTCTCGCGTGGTAAGGCCTTTGTCGGCAATCGCGCTTTGCTGGAAAAACAACATCCATGGAGTGACGGTAGCTCCGATATCGGCCAGCAGGATCAGAACCGTCTCCTGCGTAAGCCCACCGGGCAGCGGTCTCCAGGTCACCAACGACCGGCTTACCATCCCCCAGTTCGGATGAGCCAGCAGCGCCACCGGGACAAACACCAGGTTGAATAATGCGGCGCCCAAAATGATCCGCTCCCAGGTCCAGTAGCGGTGGGTCATGAGCGCGACGGAGAGCACCAACAGTGCGCCGAAGACCGCAACGACCGGTCGCACTCCGAAGAATCCGAGCCCGGCGCGGATGGCGATGAACTCTGTGACCAGCGTCAGAAAATTGCCCACCATGAGGTCGATCATCGAGAACCAACCCCAGAACGGACCGAAGCGATCGAAGATCAACTCCGCGTGCCCTCGATGAGTGGCCGCGCCCAGGCGCACAGTCATTTCCTGTACCACGCAAGCCATGGCGAACGTAAGCACAATAAAAGGCACGAAGAAGCCGATGCCGAAGCGCGCCCCGGTCGCTGCATACGACAGCATGCTGGGGCCATCATTCTCTCCGAGCATCACCAGAATGCCGGGGCCTATCAGCAACCAGAACAAGCGCAAGCGTGGGCGAAATCCGTGGCGCGCCCGCGTCGCCGAAACCCGTTCGCGGTCGTGCGCACGGTCGATATCTTCATGGGTGATGACGACGGCAGCGTCTGAAGTTGGCCGGTCGTTCAGTTGGGCGTTCAGGAGGTTGGATCGGGGTGCGGTTCCCCCTCGCAGTTCCGATACTGTTTTTGTTTCTTTCATTCAATTGATGCAGTACGAAAGGAAGAGCGGGGACGATGCCGCTCGCCAGACAATTAGCGTAAGTATACATCAGGACGTAAACTACGGTTAATTACTTTTGTGACTGTCGAGTAACGGATTTTCGAATGCCACGGCCGCAATTGGCCGAGCGGGGAGCGGACCCAAGAACTCTCAGCTTTTGGAACTACCCTTCGCATTCGCCGATTTAACCCACACTCTTTCCGCAGCGGATACGCCGAGCGAAACCCGGCCGGCGCCGGTGGTCAGAGTGAGCGTGTTGTCGTAATTGCGATGCGCGACGTGCACTTTGGCTCCGGGCCGGATGCCACGCTGCTCGAGAAACTCAAGCAGGTGACGATCACGTTCATAGATTCCGCTCACCTGAAAGTTCTCCCCCGGTTCGGCCTGCGCCAGCAGCAGCAGACCGCGACGGCGCCGACTGGCGGGACTCTCCAGTTCCGTCAGGTTGCCGTGCGGACACGCAACTCCACGTCCAAGTTTGGCGAGCAGCCGCGCCTCGAAATCAGGCGAGACGGCATGTTCCAGGCGTTCCGCTTCGTCGTGGACTTTGTACCATTCCATTCCGAAAATTTCGGCGAGCATGCGCTCGATCAGGTGGTGGCGGACGGTCAGCTTGCGGGCAATCTTCTTTCCGGCAGCGGTCAGGCGAACGCGTCCGTCGGCATTCACGCGCACAAGACCGTCTTTCTTCAGGCGGCGCACGGCCATGGTTACGGCCGGGGGCGAAACTTTGAGCCAGTGCGCGAGCGTCGCCGAAATGACGGCTTCGCCTTCGCTCTCGGCCTCGAGAATCGCCTTAAGGTAGTCCTCTTTGGAAACTGTGATCACGTGAGCAGATTATACGGCGGGATTAGGATCTGTTCCTGTTTGACATCATCTTCTCTCGCCCCTACCCTTGAATGTTCTCGCTGAATGTTCTCGATTATGAAAATCCTCGTCATCGGCGGCGGCGGACGCGAGCACGCTTTGGTGTGGAAGCTCCGGCAATCGCCGCGGGTCACGAAAATCTATTGCGCGCCGGGGAACGGCGGCATCGCTGACGAGGCGGAGTGCGTTTCGGTTGATGTAAGAAGCCTCGATTCCATGATCGCGCTTGCGAATCGGATTCAGCCCGACCTTACGATCGTGGGGCCGGAATTGCCGCTCATGCTCGGCCTGGTGGATGAATTCACGCGACGAGGCTGGCGCACATTCGGCCCGACACGAGCCGCCGCGCAGCTTGAGACCAGCAAGAGCTTTGCCAAGGAATTCCTGCAGCGTCACCGCATTCCTACGGCACATTATGCGATCTGTGATTCTCCGGAGCAGGTGCACGATGCGCTGCCGCATTTCCATACTCCGATCGTGGTAAAGGCCGACGGACTGGCTGCGGGAAAGGGCGTGGTCATCGCCAAGAGCAAGGATGAGGCTTCGACCGTCGCCAATGAAATGCTCAGCGGCAGGATGCTGGGCGAGGCCGGAACGCGGGTGGTGCTGGAAGAATTTCTCCAGGGAGAGGAACTGTCGTTTTTGGTCGTGAGCGACGGAGAACGGGTGGCGCCACTGGTCGCGGCCCAAGATCACAAGCGCGTGGGCGACGGCGACACCGGTCCGAATACCGGCGGCATGGGCGCGTACACCACGCGGACCATCGTGGATGACCAGATGCGCGAGTGGCTGCTCGCTCACATCGCGCGACCGGTCGTTGCCGGTATGAAGGCTGAAGGCGCGGAGTATAAAGGCGTCCTCTATTGCGGGCTGATGATGACCGCGCGCGGTCCCATGGTGCTCGAATTTAACTGCCGCTTCGGCGATCCGGAGACGCAGCCCATTTTGATGCGCCTCGAGAGCGATCTGGTCGAGGCGATGGAAGCGTCGATCGACGGCCGCACCAGCGACGGCGATTTCAAGTGGTCGAACGATGCGGCAGTTTGTGTGGTGATGGCTTCGGGCGGTTATCCCGGGGTCTACGAGGCGGGCAAGAAAATCACGGGCCTGGAGGATGCCGCGAAGTTGGACGGAGTTAAAGTCTTTCACGCTGGCACGTCGAAACGTGACGAGGCTTTCTACACTTCCGGCGGCCGGGTGCTTGGGGTGACGGCACGCGCTGCGGAATTGGAAACGGCGGTGCAGCGCGCCTATGAGGCTTGTGCGAAGATCGGATTTGACGGCGCGCATTATCGCAAAGATATTGCGGCGCGGGCGCTGAAAAAGAACTAGCACCAGATCTCACTTCATAGGAGATGGATTTTCAATCATGAGTAAGCCACTTGTCTCGATCGTCATGGGCAGTGACTCCGACCTGGAGATCATGCGCGAAGCGGGGAAAGCTCTCGACGAATTCGGGATTGCGTATGAGATCGATGTCACTTCGGCCCATCGCTCGCCCGATCGCACGGCAGATTATGCGCGCAAGGCCGCTGGACGGGGCATTCGCGTGATCATCGCGGGCGCGGGCGGAGCGGCGCACCTGGCCGGCGTAATCGCCGCGCACACAAGCCTGCCGGTCATTGGCGTCCCGATTCCTTCCACTTCGCTGCAGGGCATGGATTCGCTGCTCGCGACCGTGCAAATGCCGGCGGGCATTCCGGTAGCGACCGTCGCCATTGGCAAGCCGGGCGCGACTAATGCAGGGATTCTGGCGGCGCAGATACTCGGGCTGGCGGATGCTGGGATCGCGAAGAAACTGGCAACGCACAAAGAGAAACTTGCCCGCGGCGTGGACGAGAAATCAAAAAAGCTGCATTCAGCGATGGAAGAGTGAGCGCGACCATGAACGATCAAGCGTAGCGAACGAAGAGGTGCAGCCGCGAGGTCATAGCTTCAAGCTTTTCAGAAACTCCCGGAACTCCCCGCCCAGATCTTCGCGTTTCAGCGCAAACTCAACCGTGGCTTTGAGGAAGCCGAGTCGGTCACCGGTGTCGAAGCGGCGGCCTTCGTAGACGTAGGCGTACATCTTCTCGCGCTGCAGCAACCCGCGCAGGCCATCGGTGAGCTGCAATTCGCCGCCCGCGCCCTGTTTGATGTCCGAAAGAGTTTCGAAGACCGTCGGGGTCAGAATGTAACGTCCGATCACGGCCAGATTCGAAGGCGCATCCTCGAGCTTCGGCTTTTCCACCAGGTCGAGAACTTCGTAGAGTTTGCCGCCGGAGCCTGCCACCTCTTTCGCCTTGAGCACGCCGTACGAGGAAATCGCCGGCCCGTCGACGATTTGCGTCGCGATCACGGAACAGTGCTTCTCGTCGAAGACGTTCATCAACTGCTTGAGCACTGGAACTTTCGCATCGATGACATCATCGGCGAGCAGCGTGGCAAAAGGGTCGTCGCCAATCAATTCGCGCGCGGTCAGCACGGCGTGTCCCAGGCCCAGCGCCTCCTTCTGGCGTACGTAAGCCACGTAGATCATGTCCGAAATCTGGCGCACGATCTTGAGCAAGTCGTGCTTGCCTTTTTCCTCGAGCATTTTTTCCAGCTCGTAGCTGACGTCGAAATGATCTTCGATGGCGCTCTTGCCGCGCCCGGTAACAATGATGATCTGGTCGCATCCCGCCGCCACGGCCTCTTCCACGCCATATTGAATGATGGGCTTATCGACCAGCGGCAGCATCTCTTTCGGTTGAGCTTTGGTGGCGGGGAGAAAGCGAGTGCCCAATCCGGCGGCGGGGAAAACGGCTTTGCGGACTTTCCGGATCTTGCGGCGGTCGCTGTTCGTTCGTCGGTCGTGCATCGGACTCCTTGCGGAACCATTGTAGCTGCTGCAGTTTATTGCTGGACTGCTTCTTCGTGCGCTTCCAGTTCTTCCAACAGGTCGCGCAGCGTTTGCAATATTCCTTCGGCGCTATTGATTTTGATGGAGAACTTCAGCGTGCCATCCGGAGTAAATTGCGTGCCCCGCTGCGACGCCACAAAGCGCGCCAGCTTGCCCGGATCAATCGAAGCAGTCTGGCTGAACTTGATGTTCATAAATTCGCGTTTGCGCTCAATCGCGTTGGCGCCAACCCGCATCGCCTGCAGTTTAAGCGCGGCGTATTCAAGCAGGTTGCGGACAGCCCTGGGTGTCTCGCCATAGCGATCGATCAGCTCGGCGCGCACGTCGTGCAGCTGCGACTCGGTTTCCACTCCGGCGACGCGCTTGTACATGCGCAGCCGCTGGTTCTCTTCCTTGATATAGTCGGACGGAATACGAATGTTGAGACCGAGATTCAGCTGGATTTCCGTGACTTCAACGCCTGCCTCGCCCTTCATTTCGCGGACGGCGCGTTCCAGCATCTGCGTGTAGAGTTCGAAACCCACCGCTTCGATGTGGCCGCTCTGCTCTCCGCCGAGAAGATTGCCCGCGCCTCGGAGTTCGAGATCGAGGGCGGCGATCTTGAAGCCGGCACCGAGGTCGGAAAATTCCTTGAGCGCGGCAAGGCGGCGGCGCGCGATGGGGGTCAATTCAATTTCCGCGGGCAAGAGCAGGTAGGCGTAGGCGCGACGGTTCGAGCGACCCACCCGCCCGCGCAATTGGTAGAGTTCAGATAGGCCCAGCCGGTCGGCGCGATTGATGACGATGGTGTTGCACAGTGGAATGTCGAGGCCGTTTTCGATAATCGTGGTCGAGACCAAAATGTCGGCCTCGTGATGCATGAATTTCAGCATCACTTTTTCCAACTCGCCTTCGCCCATCTGCCCGTGGCCTACGGTGACACGTGCGTTCGGGGCCAGTGTTTGAATCTTGGCGGCAATCTCCCAGATGGTGTCGATGCGGTTGTGCACGAAATAAACCTGGCCGCCACGGTCGAGTTCCTGTTCGATTGCCGACTGGATGAGTTTTTCGTCCCAGTTCGCGACCACCGTTTGGATAGCCATGCGATCTTTGGGAGGCGTTTCGATCACGCTCATGTCGCGCAGGCCGACCAGCGACATATGCAGCGTGCGCGGAATCGGTGTCGCTGACATGGTGAGCACGTCCACTTCGGTGCGCATCTGCTTGATGCGCTCTTTGTGGCGGACGCCGAAGCGCTGCTCCTCGTCGACTACAAGCAGACCGAGGTCAGCGAACTTCACGTCCTTTGAGAGCAGGCGGTGGGTGCCGATCAGGATGTCCACTTTGCCGGCTTCCACTTTCTGCAAAATTTCTTTGATCTGTTTGGCCGTGCGAAAGCGGCTGATCATCTCGACGGTGAGCGGAAACGGCGCGAACCGCTGCTTGAAGGTTTCGTAGTGCTGGAAGGCGAGAACGGTGGTGGGCGCGAGGACGGCGACTTGTTTGTTGTCGCTCAGCGCCTTGAAAGCGGCTCGCATGGCGACTTCCGTCTTGCCGTAACCGACGTCGCCGCAGAGCAGTCGGTCCATGGGGAGCTGCGACTCCATGTCGCGCTTGACGTCGGCGATGGCCTGCGCCTGGTCGTCGGTTTCGTTGTATTCGAAGCTATCTTCGAACTCCTTCATCCACTCGGTGTCGGCGGGAAAGATGTGACCGCGGGCGGACTGGCGCTGCGCGTAGAGCTTGAGCAACTCGTCGGTCATATCTTTCATCGCTTTGCGCACGCGCGCTTTGGTCTTGCCCCAGGTGGCGCTGCCGAGATGATTCAGGACGGGTTTCGCGCCCTCCGACGAACGATATTTCTGGACGAGGTCGAGGCGAGTAAGCGGGACGTAGAGGCGCGCAGCTTCGGCGTACTCGAGCAGCATGAATTCCGCTGTGCCGTCGCCCTGATTGATTTCCTTCAGACCTTGATACTGGCCGATGCCGTGCTCCACGTGGACGACGTAGTCGCCGACTTGCAAATCGCGGAAGTCAGAAAGAAACGCCGAAACTTTCGATTTCTGGCGCTGCGGGCGCGACGCTACCAGGTCCGACTCGTCGAACAGATCGCGCGCGCCAAAAATCGCGAGATGCGCTTCCGGCAAAACGAAGCCGTCGGGAAGGTACGCCTTGAGCAGGGTGGTGGTGAGAACGTCGCCGGCAAAATAGGAAGTTTCGTCGGCATAGCTTTCTCCGCTGCGCGTGCGGCTTCCCAGGCGATACGAAGCGTTGTACTCGGTGAACATGTCGGCGAGACGCTCGACTTCCCCGGTGTTGGGCGCGGCAAGAATTACCTGCGTGCCGCTGCCGACCAGTTTCTGGACTTGTTCGATCATGGCCGGAACCGCGCCGTGGAAGCGCGTGGCGGGTTGGGAAAGGAAGGCCGCTTCCGTTCGTTCTTCGTTGGCTTCGTGGGCTGCGTGAGTCTGGGGGGCTTCGCGCGCCAGTGCGAGGTATTCGAAATTAGCTCCGGCGAGAGCTGCGGTTTTTTCGCGCCAGCCTTCCGGCGTCAGATAAAGATCGGCGGGACGGACCAGGTTCCCTACTCCGCTGCGCTCGTGCGCTTCTTCGATCCGGGCCCAGACTTTGTCGAGTTCCTGCATTAGCGCTTCGGGTTCGTCGAGAATCACCCTTGCCTCCGGAAGCAGCCCGAAAATGCTGCGGTCGGCGCCCGCTACCGGAGCGTAGAACTCCCAGCCGGGAAAAACTCCAGCGCCAGAATCGCGCGCCGCTTGTTCCACAACCTCCGGCGATCCCGTAATGCGTTTCCCTGAAAGTCGCGCGTTGATCGAAGCCAGCAGTTCTTCCGTGACGGGCGTTTCGGTCAACGGCAGAAGCAACGCTTCATCGACTGGGTTGGACGATCGTTGACTGGCGGGATCGAACTTGCGCATGGACTCGATCTCATCCCCGAAAAATTCGACGCGCACCGGCCGGTCCGCTTCCGGCGAGTACACATCCAGAATGCCGCCGCGAGCTGCGTACTGGCCCGGCATTTCCACCACATCGGTTGCGCTGTAGCCGACCGTGTTCAGGTGTTGAAGCAGCTTCTCCACATCGAAGGTCTCGCCACGACGCAAAACCCGCGCCAGGTCGGCATAGTACTCGGGAGAACGCAGAAGAATCGTGGTCGCGGCTACCGGAGAAACGACAATCGCGGCGCGGCCGGTCGCGATCTTCCACAATGCTGTGGCGCGTTCTTCCTGGATCTCCGGATGCGGCGACAGATTCTGGAAGGGCAGCACATCGCGTGCCGGCAGAGTAACGACCGAGTCGGGATCGGCCGCTCCAGTCAGTTCGCAGAACGCGCGCAACACGGGGAGCAAATCTTCAGCGGCGCGGTTGTCGGCTACCACCAGCACAAACGGGCGCTCGACCGTGCGTCGGAGTAAGACAATGATCAGGGTTTTGGCCGCTGCCGACAGTCCAGTGACACTGATCCGCCCCACGCTCTCCCGGAGATGGGAGGCGGCGCGCGTGAAGGCAGGTAATTGTTCAACTTCCGCAAAAAGTTCGCGGACGAACGGCAAAAGCATTTCCTTTTGATTCTATCAAGGCGGGAGGAAATGGGGCTGTGTAACACGGTCTGCACCCAAGCACGAGCGACCGACTGCTCCGCTACTTCCGCAGCAGCGGGCGCGTCAAACATGTCGGGCCGCCTGCTCCGTTAATGCAGATCTCCGACCCCGGAAACGTTCGCACATCAAACCCCGCCTCGCGCAGGCGCTGATTCGTCTTGACATTTTCTTCGAGCGCAATCAAACGCGAATTTCCTATCGACAGCACATTGCAGGCCAGTGTCTCGCGTTCGCTGTATTCAATCTCAATGAATCGGAAGGCGCGCGCTTTCAGCAGTTCGACGGTCTCCACCGCCAGCCAGGGCAAGTCGACCAGAATAGTCTGCTCATCGAGCATGCTCATCAGCGACATCAGGTGTAAACACGCTGACGGTCCGGGCCCGTAGGGCAGCGGCGCCGACAGCACCTCAACATTCTTCAGGGAATCTTTTGAGGAGAGCAGCGACCGCATCTGCCCAATCCCCGGCTTGTTCGTTCGATAGCCGGCCCCGATGAGCAGAATCCGCGAATCCAGCCACACCATGTCGCCGGATTCGGAAGTTCCGGGCAGCCCAATCTCACCGAGGACGGGAATGCCGAGTCGCCGGCAAAAGTCGGCGTGCGCTTGCGCCTCAGCCACGCGGTTCTTTTTTCCTGGATTCATCAGGATGAGACCACGGTCAGTGGCCAGCGACGCATCGTGTGCATAGACGGCATCGAGCGTGAGGGATTCCGACGCGGGCAGGCTCACCACTTCGGCTCCACTTTCGCGAAGCAGCCGGCACAGAATCTCGTGCTGGCTCTGGGCCGCCGCAAAGTCAGGAGCATGTTGAAATCCGAGTTCCCGCCAGGCCGCGGCTTTCGCGGAAGTATCCCATCCAGCATTCCGCGGCGGACACACCATCACCCGCAGCAGTTCGCCGGTCATCGAGTGTCCGTTGAAATTCTCGGCAGGCACCATCGAAGGCACAAGAAATATTTCTGGCACGACACTAATCCCGCGCTAAGGGCTCCTCGCTTCAAGAATCTAAAGAAACGCGCCCGCAAACGCAATGTGCGGACGAGGACCAGAACCCGCGCCAGGACAAAAACAGTCTCCTTCTGTATGCCTCCGCCACCCCGGTAATCCACCTTATTGCTTGCCTAAACACCCTCCGGTGATGTACATATCATCGGTATCCCATCCTAACCGCGTGCTTGAAGTTCAATTAGCTCTTGAAAAACCGCGCCGTTTGACCACGTCTTCCGCCACGATGCGGAAGATCCCAGGAGCCTTATGAAAGCGTCCCTGCGTCTCTTCTGTTTCGCGACCCTGTGTTTCGCGACCATCTTCTTACTCGTCCGTCAATCTGCCTTTGCCCAGGGCGCCGCCACCGGCGACCTCCACGTCAGCGTGAAAGATCCGAAGGGCAACGCGGTAACCAACGCCAGGGTTACAGTGCGTGATGTAGCCAAGGGCCTGGAACGCGCCGGCAGCGGAGACGGCCAAGGTGGGTACAGCGTGCGCCAGTTGGCTCCCGGCACGTATTCCGTCATCGTGGACGCACCCGGCTTTGCCAAAGCCGAAGCCACCGACATCGCCATCAACGTCGGCGGGATGGCCGAGTTACCCGTCACGCTCACCGTTGCGGGCGGCAAGGAAGTCGTCGAGGTCAGCTCCCAGGCCGAGCTCGTCGAAACCTCGCGCAGTTCCACCACTGACACCATCGGTCAACGCAAAATCGACAATCTACCCATCAATGGCCGCGACTATAAACAGTTCACACTGACGGATTCGCAGGTGCAGCGCGACAGCGCTCCCAACACCGGCGCTGCGCCCACCTCTGGCCTCAATATGAGCGGCCAGCGCGCCCGCTCCAATCTGGTCAATGTTGACGGCGCCGATGCAACCGACAATTCCACCAACGGAGTGCGCTCCACCGTCTCGCAAGAGGCGGTGCAGGAGTTCCAGATCATCACCAACAACTATGCCGCCGAATATGGCCGCGCCTCCGGTGGAGTGGTCAACATCATCACCCGCTCCGGATCGAACGATTTTCACGGCGATATCTACGGCTACCTGCGCGATCGCGATTTCCAGGCCGTCAACCCCTTCAGCACCACGCCCAATCCTGCCTATACACGGGTGCAGGGAGGCACAGCCTTCGGGGGGCCAATCAAGAAAGACAAGACGTACTACTATTTTTCCTATGAGGTGACGCGACGGCATGAGACGGGATTTTCGAGCATCGGGCAAGACTGCCTTGCCGCTAACAGCCAGACATGTTTTGGACTCACTCCATTCGCGCCTGCCGGCAATGCGCTACTAACTTCCGGCCCCAACAGTCAAATCGCCTTCCTCACCAATCCAGCCGTTATAGCAACAGAGGAGGGTAATTCCGCTTATGCCGCCGAAGTGGCCCAGTATGTCGGTCTCGCTGGCGCCTCCTCCGGTCAGGCTATCAACGGCGTATGGCCAGCGGCCTTCGGCGGGGGCAGCGGCTTCCCGACGACGTGCCCAACTGGAAGTGGCTGCTTTGTGCCAGCTTCTTATCAGACGCTGGCCTCGCAGGAAGGCAACTTCCCGGTGTTCGAAGGGACCAGCCTGTACTCGTTTCGTCTCGACCACAACGTAAGCAACAGCAACCGTCTGACGCTGCGCGTGAACGCCAGTCCGAGCACGGTGACGGGCATCGAAGTCAGCGGACAAGACCAGCCGTTCGGTCAGAATGCCTACTCGCGCACGTCGCAACAGACGTATCGCGACATTGCCGGCGTGGTGCAGGACACCTGGACGCTTGGCACCAACAAAGTGAATGAGCTCCGCTTTCAATATGCGCGGCGCGGGCTCTCGTATTTCTACAACACGGCGATTCCGGGCGGTTCGGATCCGGCGGTGAACATTCCCGGCTATGCGTATTTCGGCCGCGAACCGTATTCGTACATTAAGCGCACCGAGCAGAGATATCAGTTCACTGACAATTTTTCCTGGTCGATTGGGCGGCACAGTACCAAGTTTGGTGGAGATGTCAACTACCTGCCATTGACGGCGACGTTCACCGTGAATTACGGAGGTGTGTTTGACATTGGGAGCATCCCGGAGTCCGAAGTTGCGCTGTTCGGATTTGTCAATCCCGCCCCTGGCGTTCTCCCAAACTTCCCCGGGCTTTCGCCGGTTCAGGCATATGGGGCCGGGTTGCCGGGAGATTACATTCAGGGCCTCGGCAGTCCTAGCGATACGTTCCACAACATCCCGATCGGCGCATACTGGGAAGATAGCTGGCGCGTACGCCCCAACCTGACGTTGAACTATGGCGTGCGCTACGATGTCGAGATTCCCCCGAAATTTGCGGCGCCGCAAGGACTGGCGCTGCCTGCTTACCAACTTCTGGGATTGCAGAAAGGAATTCAGACCGACAAGAACAACATTCAGCCGCGCATTGGCGTCGCGTGGGATCCCAAGGGAGACGGGAAAACGGTGATACGCGCTTCGTTCGGGATGTTCTACGACCATCCGTTGCTGGGGCTCTACTTTCTGGGCGACGCTTCGGACGGTTCCAGCAGCGGTCAGCTAGCATTTGGCGGCACCGGACTCTGTAGTGGTGGACCCGGCGATCCGGGCAACTTGAATGCGTGGCCGATTTTCCAGGGTTTGATTCCCTCGGCTACCGGTTCCCTTGGTTCGCAGTGCTCACCGGCTACAACCCAAGCGGCCCTAGCCGCCTTGAACTACTCGCCGAACCAGCAGCGTTTTTCATGCGGTGCGGGCGACCAAGCTTGCGGCGTCGCCTCGCCGCCGTCCAGTTCGATCTTCCTTACCCAGAACTATCTCAACCCTTCAACATTCCTGCCGTTGGGCTTCCAACCGTTCGGATATCCGCAGGCCAAGAATTTCGTTTACGCCTACTCGCAGCAGGCGAACCTGACAATCGAACGCGACCTGGGCAGCGGCTACGCGCTGAGCGTGGCTTATAACTTCAATGGCGGGCGCCATCTGAACCGGCCGATCAACGCGAACACCATTCGAGGCGATTTGCTGACTGCCAACTTTCTGACCGCAAATTCGACCGGCGCCAACTTCAGCAGTCCTTTCGCCATGAGCGGCTGCGGAGTGACCGGAGGAGGCACGCCGTGGGTAGATTCGGCGATCATGAATTTCTTCCGCCCTGGCGGTCTGAACCCGTCGGTTGCGGCGTTCTATAATGCCATCGGCGCGGGCGCGTGCGTTGGGCTCGCGCAAGAGATCCTATCGGGTCTGACGAGTCAAGGCTTCAACGCCAACTGTAATCCCGCAACCTATGTGGGCTGCGTGCCGTTCGGCGACATGGACGCGAATTACTCGAACGGCAGCTCCGTGTATCACGGGTTGACGGCTAACCTGCGCAAGCGCTTCAGCAATCACTACGAATTCCTGGCGTCCTATACGTGGTCGCACGCGATCGACGATTCCACCGATCTGCAATCCACGCTCACTCCGCAGGACAGCTACTTCCCGGGCGCGGACCGTTCGACGTCGCTGTTTGACCAGCGCCATCGCTTCGTCCTGAGTGGCGTTTACCAGACGGGCAAGCTCAGCGGCAGCGGCTTCGCCAGCAAGTTCCTCAGTAATTGGACGTTCGCTCCGCAGATCGAATTCAGCTCCGGACGGCCGTTCAACATCATTACCGGCAATGGCGACAACTTCCAGTTGTCGTCCCTCACCGGGCGGCCCAACACCTTTGTAAACCCCGCGTGCACAGCGCTCGGAAACACGCCATTCAATTCCAAGTTCTCTCCCACCGGAGTTTTTCAGGAACCTTGCATCGCCGACTTCAACGGTACGCTCGCGTCTCTCGACGGCAACCTGGGCCGGAACGCCGGCATCACCCCGTGGACGGTCTTCAACGATGTGCGCCTAGCCAAGAAAATCTACTTTGGCGAGCGCGTTAACATGGATTTCATCGCCGACATGTTCAACCTCGCCAACGTGTACAACGTATCGGCCGTCAGTCCGCTCTGCAGTGGCACCACCTGCAACGCCGGACAGGCCACGGCTGCCTATGATCCGCGCCAGTTCCAGTTTGCGTTGAAATTGAACTGGTAAAATCAGAGTCCGGGGGCGGTGCGGGGAATGGGCATATTCGGAGGCTTGGTACCAGGGCATCGCTTTAGCGACGCCCTAAGCCGTAGGCGATCAGTCGCGCGTTTAGGAGATGGGCATCGAATTCGGAGACGCCTCGCCCTGATCCTGATGGCGCTGCTGTGCTCCACATACACGCTCGCCGACAGCGGAGCCGATGTCTACAAGGCGAGATGTTTGCCCTGCCACGGGGCCAATGGAGCGGGCGATACCATGCTCGGCAAGAATCTGAACCTGCGCGCCCTCGGTTCAGCCGACGTGCAAAGACAATCGGACGACGAGCTCTTCACCATCATCAGCAGAGGTAAGAATAGGAACAGGATGCCGCCCTTTGACCGCAAACTTTCCAAAGAACAGATCCGCGACGTGGTGAAATACATTCGCGCTTTGAAGAAATAGACCTGCTGTGGTGCGTCCCCACGAAACGGCTGTGAGTCTTCTTCCCGTTTCTTTTTCTCGCTTCCGGACCAGTGAACGTGCCGGCGAAAAAGAAAAGCCGCAGTAAGTCTGCGGCTGTCCTCTCGTTCGATTCTTCTGCCTCTCGCCAGATTACTTGTTGGATTCTTTGTCCTTGGCGATGCTCTTGCTGATCCGGTTCTGCTGACGATTGATCCCGTTCTGCTCGGACTTGGTCAGATGGCCGTTGTTCTTCGCCATATCGGCCTTTTCACGGTTCTGCACGCTCGTCTCGCGATTCTCCAGGTTAGCGGTTTGCTTCGAGGTCAACGTACCATTCTTGACACCGTTGCCAATGCGCTGTTGCTGGTTTTCTTCACGGCCGTTCACTTGATTGACGCGTGGATGGCCGGGATCGACAACGCCCGGGCCCGCGCCTGAGGTGGTTGAGGTTTGAGCAGAGGCGGAACCCGTAATCATAAGCCCCCCGACTGCCAGGACTAACAGCGACTTGGTGAATGTATTGTTCATGTGAATAGAAACCCTCAGCGGAAAGAATAGTTGCACTGAGGGCGGAAGACGAGGTTACCTAAGGGTTAGTCCGCAAGTTACTGGGTGGGGAGTAGTAACTTGGCCAGCCATGGCATTCAGAATAATGCACCAGAATAAAGAGGCCACGCTGATTCCGCAACGTGGCCTTCGTTTTAGGCTTGGACCTAAGCTGCCGCTGCTTTTTCTTCCGCGGCTATGGTATAGACCACAATCGCTTTCTTTCCGCCTTTCGCGGCCGTGGCGTGGATTGAGTTCAAGTTGACGCCTTTCGCGGCGAGTTTGTTTAGACACTCCGCCAGGGCGCCGGGCTTGTTCGGCAACTCGTACTCCTCGGCAGCGGTTTCCTTGTATGTGAGTCGGGCTTCGTCGAGCGCTTTCTTGGCTCGCCGTGCATCCTCGACGACGAGTTCCACTGTGCCCGTCGTGCCTTGCACTGTTCCCAGGAGAGCGAGAATGTTCACCTTGGCGTTCCCTAAGGTGCGAGCGATCTCAGCAACCGTCCCCGGTCGATTCTCAATCGAGATTGTGAACTGCTTGGTCTTGGCCATGTTGGATCCTCCTAATGGCTTTCGGCTGGGAATTATACGCCTAGCCCGTGTGGGGCGGACACTCCTGTCCGCCGCTGATCTCGATGAGAGTCGTGGTGAAGATAGGAAGTCAAAATCCCCGACCTGTCGCAGAAAAACGCGACAAGGACGGGGCACCCTCGGGAGTTGAGATGAGCGAAAGGGTGGGTCAGCCCCCAGAATCCGGTGCGGCGCGGGTTGGTGACTCGGCCAGAAGACTATCGCCGGTTGTGGGCTAGGTGAGTCAAGATCAAGATC
>CAVZDM010000036.1:0-13568 GCA_963773955.1 uncultured Acidobacteriaceae bacterium
GACGAAACCCGCAAGGCGATGAAGAAAGTGCTGAAGCAAATCCAGAACGGCAACTTCGCCAAGGAATGGATCAAGGAAAATAAAAAAGGCGGCAAGAAGTTTGCCAAGCTGCGTGAGGCAGCGAAACAGCATCCGGTTGAAAAAGTAGGCGAGCAGTTGCGCGCGATGATGTCGTGGTTGCCATCAGACAAGAAGAAAGCAGCCGAGGCAAAACCGGCAGCGCCGAAAGTGGTCAACGCGTAAAACGCCGTTGGCTCTTAGCTCTTAGCCGTTAGCTAAAAGCCAAGAGCCAAAGGCCAAGAGCGCCTTCCTCATGGACCTCAAACATCGCAGTCGCAGCATCACCGACGGGCGCGACCAGGCTCCAGCCCGCGCCATGTACAAAGCCATCGGCTTCACCGACGCCGATCTGGCCAAGCCTCTGATTGCCGTCGCCAACACCTGGATCGAAACCATGCCCTGTAACTTCCACCTGCGCCGCCTCTCGGCCAAGGTGAAAGAAGGTATTCGCGCCGCTGGCGGCACTCCCATGGAGTTCAACACCATCGCCATTTCCGACGGCGAGACCATGGGCACCGAAGGCATGAAGGCGTCGCTGGTAAGCCGCGAAGTGATTGCCGACTCCATCGAACTGGTCTGCCGCGGACAGCTTTTCGACGCCGCCGTCTGCGTAGTCGGATGCGACAAAACGATCCCCGCCGCAGCCATGGCTCTCGCGCGTATGAACCTGCCCGGCCTCGTCCTCTACGGAGGAACAATCGCCGCCGGCAAATATAAAGGCAAAGACGTCACCATTCAGGATGTGTTCGAAGCCGTAGGTGCGAATGCCGCCGGCAAGATGAGCGACGCCGATCTGCTCGCGCTCGAAAACGTAGCCTGTCCCGGAGCAGGCGCATGCGGCGGCCAGTACACCGCAAATACCATGAGCACGGTGATGGAACTGATCGGTCTTTCGCCCATGGGCTTCAACGGAATTCCAGCAATGGACCCGCGCAAGGACGAAGTAGCCTTTCGCTGCGGCGAAGTGGTGATGAATCTTCTGCAGAAGGGAATTAAGCCCAGCGACATTCTGACGCACGCCGCATTCGAGAACGCAATCGCCGGCGTGGCCACGACGGGAGGCTCGACCAACGCCGTGCTCCATCTGTTAGCAATCTCGCGTGAAATGGGCCTGCCGCTGGAGATCGACGACTTTCAACGGGTCAGCGAACGCACGCCCCTGCTCGCCGATCTGAAGCCCGCGGGAAAATACGTAGCGGCAGACGTGGACGCAGCCGGCGGCATTCCCGTAATCGCCAAAAGGCTGCTGGACGGCAAGCATGCGAACGGTACGGCGATGACGGTGACCGGAAAGACATTTGCCGAAGAAGCAAACGCCGCCAAAGAAACCGCCGGACAAATGGTGATCGCTCCCTTAAGCAAGCCGCTGAAGGCGACAGGCGGCCTGGTGATTTTGAAAGGCAACTTAGCTCCGGGAGGCGGAGTAGTAAAGATGAGTGGCCACGAACGCGCCTCGCAAACCGGCCCGGCGCGAGTCTTCGATTCCGAAGAAGCCGCGATGCAAGCGGTAACCGGCAAGCAGATCAAAGCCGGAGACGTGGTAGTGATCCGCTACGAAGGTCCCAAAGGCGGCCCCGGCATGCGAGAAATGCTGAGCGTGACTGCCGCGATCGTAGGTGAGGGCCTGGGCGAAAGCGTAGCTCTGATCACCGACGGAAGATTCAGCGGCGCAACTCGCGGCCTGATGGTAGGCCACGTAGCGCCAGAAGCAGCTCTGGGAGGCCCGATCGCCGCGATCCGCGAAGGCGACCGCATCACCATCGACACCAAGATTCGAAGACTCGAACTGGAAATCTCCGACGCCGAAATCGCGCGCCGCCTGACAGAATGGAAACCCCCGGCGCCACACTACAAAACCGGCGTCTTCGCAAAGTACGTCGCGCTCGTGAGGTCAGCGTCCGAGGGCGCGATCACGACACCGAAGCACCCATAGCACTCTTCACGGGCTGCGGACGATCTCTCAACATTGTCATCCTATCAATCTTTCAATATTGTCAATCTTTCAATCTATCAATCTTTCAACATTGTCATCCTGAGCGAAGCGAAGGACCTGCTTTCAATATTGTCATCCTGAGCGAAGCGAAGGACCTGCTTCTCGCCCGCATCGCCACTGCCTTTGCCGATTTTGGTTTGTATCAGGGCACGCCTTCAGGCGTGCCATAAGACCGCGCTACGAACGCGCCTTTAGGCGCCGAGGGCAGCGATCAGAGTTTCACCACAGACTCCTTGCGACTTACGGCGCGGCTCAAACCGAAGGCAACACCCGCTCTAGCGCCGAAGCCCCCCACTTGGTTAGACTGCTCTTTCTCACCAAAGGAGCAATCCATGTCCAAGTTAATCGTGCGCTTTCTCGCCATCCTCGGAGCTCTCTGGCTGATCGGATTAGTCATCGTGATAGTGGCCGTGATCGGCGCGAAGGGCAGAGTTCCCTCCAAGACAATTCTCGAAGCCAATTTCGAGCAGTCGTTCATGGAGGACGTGCCTGACACTGCGGCGGCGCAGCTGCTTTTGACCGAACGAAAGCAAACCCTGCGCGATGTGGTCGACGCGATCGATCGCGGAGCGAGTGACGATCGCGTTGTCGGCATGATCGCCAAAATCGGCGCCGCGCCGATGGGGATGGCGCAGACCCAAGAACTTCGCGATGCCGTCCAAAGATTTCGAGCGCACAAGAAGTTTGCCGTGGCCTACTCGGAAACTTTCGGCGAGTTTGGTCCGGGCAACGGCGCTTACTACCTTGCGACGGCGTTTGACCACATCTATCTGCAGCCCTCGGGCGATATCGGACTGACCGGCATCATCCTTGAGTCGCCGTTTATCAAGGGAACGCTGTCCAAGCTGGGAGTAACCTTCCACGGCGATCACCGCTACGAATACAAGAACGCGCTCAACTTCTATACCGATACCAAGTACTCCGGGCCATACAAAGAGGCGATGACCGCGATCATAACTTCCTGGTTCAACCAGATGAAGGACGGCATCTGCCAGGCGCGGCAGATCGCGCCGGAGAAGTTCCAGTCGGTTGTGGACGCCGGGCCGTATCTGGGCAAAGAAGCAGTCGACGCGAAACTGGTGGACGCGGTTGCCTATCGCGACGAAGTCTACGGGAAAGTAAAAACACAAGCCGGTGATGGAGCGGAACTGCTCTACCTGGATAAATACTTGAGCCGCGCCGGACGACCGCATGATCACGGAAAGACGGTTGCGCTGGTGTTCGGCGTCGGCGGTGTCACTCGCGGCAGGAGCGATTACGATCCCGTGCAAGGCAGCCAGAATATGGGTTCCGATACGGTGGCAGGCGCGATTCGAGCGGCGGCGGAAGACGCGGACGTAAAGGCGATCTTATTTCGCGTTGATAGCCCCGGTGGTTCGTACGTCGCCTCCGACACTATCTGGCGTGAAGTGGTGCGGGCGCGCCAGGCCGGCAAACCGGTGATTGTTTCCATGGGAAATCTGGCGGGGTCGGGCGGATATTTTGTAGCCATGGCGGCCGACAAAATCGTAGCCGAGCCCGGAACCATCACCGCCTCGATCGGCGTGCTGGGCGGCAAGATGCTGACCAACGGCCTGTGGGACAAAGTTGGCCTTTCATGGGACGAGGTGCATCAGGGCAATAACGCCACCATGTTCACCGGAACACACGATTACACGCCCGCCGAATGGGCGCGATTCCAGGCATGGCTCGACCGTGTCTATGTCGATTTCACCGGCAAGGTCGCCGACGGCCGCAAGCTGCCCAAGGAAAAGGTGCTGGAAATTGCGAAGGGGCGGATCTGGTCCGGCCAGGATGCGAAGAATCTTGGTTTAGTGGATGAACTCGGCGGTTACGATACGGCGCTGAAACTGGCGAAGAAAGCGGCCAAAGTTCCCGAAGGCGATGACGTCAAGATCGTGGTCTATCCGCGTCCCAAGACTTTTTTCGAGAGCCTGATGAAGCGCCGAGGCGCGGAAAACAGCGACAAGGAAGCCGTAGGCCAAACCCTGGCAAGAATTCTGCAGGAAGTGCAGCCGGTAGCGCGTCAGCTGGATGCGATGGGGATCAAGAGGAACGACAACGATCAGGATGACGTGCTGAAGATGAATCCGGTACCCGCCACAAACTAGCTGTAGAGACGGGGCTAGACCCGTCTCTGTTGGAAGCGGCAAGAAAGCCGGCCGGAGACGCGGCAAGTCGCGTCTCTACGTTACACGCCCAGCTTCTTCACTTCCTCGTTGTAATACTTGCGGTAGAGGATCGACCATTCCTCGGAGCCCTCGATAATGGTGCGGCGCTGGCTCTCGATTTTCTGACGGGCTGCCTGGTCGATGCGGGCTTCCTGCATAAGCAGTTCTTCCAGAATTTTGCGGACTTCGAGACGGATGGTGTTGCGGTCCTCGATGAATTCGACCTCATCCAAGTCGGCGACGGCGTCGGTGACAACGTGGGCGAGTTTGTTGACTTTGTCGCGGCTCAATCGCACGGCGGGCGCGTCCTCATACTCTTAACTCGCTCTTAACTCTCTTTTAACTCTAACTCTAAAGAATAGCCTTGTATTTCTTCACCAGCTCGGTCTTCACCTTACGGAACATTTCCTGATAATTGGCGCCGCTCTTCTGCATTTCGTCGGAATACGCTTCGAGGATGACGCGCACCTCGTCGTTAATGCGGTCTTCGAGCGCCAGTTCTTCGAGCAGGGCGGCGTGCACCTTCTCGTTAAGAGCAGGCATCACCTTGGTCTCAATGAGACCGCTCGCCACCAGTTTTTTGGAAACTTCGCGGGCCAGATAGCCCACGTATTCTTTCGAAAAGAGCATGATGAAAGCGCTTTTTTGTGAACACAAAGTTTAACACAACGTTGGAGGCCGGTGGCGAAACTGAGGCCCTCACAAGCTTTCCCCTGTGGACCTCTGTGACCTCTGTGCCCTCTGTGGTAAAGACTTTTCTTGAACCACGGGGAACACAGGGGTTCACAGGGGAAAACCTCCACAGGGCCAACAAGCCAGCCCCTCGCAGCAAATTGGCGGCTGACTGGGGTAAGCCGTACAATATAAGACACTCCATGTCTCCACATCCAGACGACCTGACCGGCATGAAAGACGATATGACCGCCTTCATTGAAGGTCTGGGCATGCGCCGTTTCTTCGGCTACGTCGAATGCGAAGAAGTCCCCAGTGTGCTCTGGGACTCCGAACACAACCCGGATGGCTGGAAGGATTTCGTGGAGCTGGCCAAATCCACAGGGCGCGCCCTTCCTCACGATGCATTCCTGGGCGCTCGACCGCGAAGAGTTGGAGCGCCTGTCCCAGCGCCTCGCCGACGGCGATTACGGAAGCGAAGAAGACCTGGAAGAAAGCCGCTGGCTGAAGACCTACGTCGGCAAAACCGGATTCGTGCAGCTCGGCTGGGCCTACCAGGGATGCGTCTTCGTCTTCGAAGCCGGCACCGAATGGTACGAGCATTATCAGCATCTGCGCGAGCTGGCCGATGATGGCGGCGGATTCATGATCGATGAGCCGGATCAGGACGAGGAACGGTAGGAAGTCCCGCGGAGAGTAGCTTCCCAGCTACGCCGACTCAATCGCCGCAATCTCGTTTGCAATTTCACAGCACAGTTCTTCAGCATCGGCGGGGAAGCGGTTTCGCGCCGACTCGGGAAACGCGGCGAGAATCTCGGCATAGCTGCGACCAGATCGGCAGCGGATTACCGCGAACCCAAGCGAGTCCGCTAACTCGCAGCTTGGTAGGATCAATGAAGCTGCGCCCGGCGCGTGAGCGTTCGGGTCCTCATCGCACGCAGTGATCGCGAGGTACGCTTCGGGAAGGTTCCAGGCAGTCACCAGCGAACGTCCAGCCTGGCAATGATCGATTCCGCACAACTCAAGTTCGCTCCGGAGAATATCCAGGGGTTGGTCTGCCCCGCGCTCGATGACGCGAGCATACGCCTCA
Organism: uncultured Acidobacteriaceae bacterium; assembly: GCA_963773955.1. Taxonomy (GTDB): domain Bacteria; phylum Acidobacteriota; class Terriglobia; order Terriglobales; family Acidobacteriaceae; genus Acidiflorens. Next base: position 5,987 of record CAVZDM010000036.1, read on the forward strand.
GGCATGACCGCGGCCAGGGCTATCCTGCCGATGTCGTGCAGAATCCCCGCCGTGTAGGCAAAATCCTTGTCCAGGAATCTCCATTTTGCGCTGCGCTCGGCGATGGTCGCGCAGGCCAAACTGTGATGCCAGCACGACTGCATTAGCGGAGTGAACGAGCCCTTGAGATACGCCTTGAGACCAACCGTAATTACCACGCTCCGCAGCCGCTGAAAGCCAAGCAGCATCGACGCCTGCAGCACGCTGGTGACGTCCTTGGAAAAAGCAACCAGAGGAGAATTGGCGATCCTGAGGACGGCAATCGAGAATGCAGGATCGGAGCGAATCAGGTTGCAGAGTTCCAGCAAGGAAGTGTCCGTGCCCGACATCAGGTTCAGCGCCTTCAGCGCGATTGCCGGAAAGGGCGCAATAATTTCCGGATCCCACCGCCGTTCCGTCGCTTCTGTCTGTTCTGCCTTGGATGTGGCTGTTGCTGTTGCCGGAGTCATAGCGTTCCCGCCCCCTGACGTTGCGTTTTCCGATGCCCCAGTTTGTGGCGAACTGACGGAAAGGATTCCAGGCTCTCCCCGAATTATTCCATCGGCAATGTCGCGTACTTCTTGAATGGCGCCGGCGCGCTCCTTCTGGGGATGGGAGGCAAGCTGCTAATCTGGTTCTTCCGCGCGAACCGCTCATGCGATGGATCGCCAATCCGCTCAATTCTCCTAAAGCCAGGGTACTGGCGGCGGCGCTGCACGATTCCAAACTGGGAATCGCTCCCGCTGCCCTGCCCGTGCTTGCCGATCTGCTCGTCGGTCGAGGAATCGAAGAACCGGAGGCGGCTGCGCGTTTTCTTTCGCCAACGCTCAGTGACCTTCACGACCCGTTGCGGATGAGCGGCATGAAATCCGCATTGGATCGGCTGGAAGCGGCGTTAGAGCGCAAAGAGAAAATTCTGATTTACGGCGATTATGACGTGGACGGCACCACCGCGATCGTCATCCTCAAGACGGCGATCGAGCTGTGCGGCGGCGCGGCTGACTTTCATGTGCCGCATCGCATCCGCGAAGGCTATGGCATGCGCGACGAGGTGATCGAGCGCGCCGCTGCCGACGGCGTGCGGCTGATCATCAGCGTAGACACCGGCATCCGCGCGTTCGCCGCCGCCGAAACCGCTCGCCGCACCGGAGTCGACCTGATCGTCACCGACCATCACCTGCCAGGCATGGACGGCGTTCCGCAGGCGCTGGTAGTTATTAATCCAAATCAAAATGGATGCGATTATCCCTGCAAGTATCTGTGCGGCGCGGGCGTGGCCTTCAAGCTGGCTCAGGGATTGATGCAGCGGCGGCTGGACGCAAAAGATCAGTCGCGCCTGCTTATGTCGTTCATGAAAGTCGTGGCCATAGCGACCATTGCTGACGCGGTCCCGTTGCGGGGCGAGAATCGCGTGTTCGCGAAACTTGGATTGCAGGGGCTGCGTCGTCCGGTGAACGTCGGCCTGAAAGCTCTGCTGGAGGTTGCGAAACTCGGCGACGGGCGTGCCCTGACCGCAACCGAAGTCGCCTTCCGCGTCGCGCCTCGCCTCAACGCTGCCGGACGCATGGACGTAGCGCGAGACGTGGTCGATCTGTTCAACGAGAAAGACACCGAGCGCGCGCGGAAGATTGCCGGACGCCTTGACCAGTTGAATGCCGAGCGTCAGGAAGAAGAGCGACGCATCATGGACAGCATTTTGCATCGGCTGGAGGAAGAGCCCGCGTTGCGCGAAGCATATTGCGTCGTGCTCGATGGCGAAGGCTGGCATCGCGGCGTGATTGGCATCACCGCATCGCGCGTGGTGGAACGCCACGGGCGTCCGACGCTGGTCATTTCCCGGGAGGGAGCTGAAGCCCACGGCTCGGGACGGTCGATCCCGGCGTTCCATCTGTTGCATGCGATCGAATCGTGTCACGAGCTGTTTTCCCGCTACGGCGGACACGCGCACGCGGTCGGTTTTGCACTGCCCAGCGCCAACGTCGAAAAACTGCGCGAGCATCTCGACAGCTACGCGCGCGCCCGGCTTACTCCCGCCGATTTCGAACCGCAGCTGGAGTTCGATCGAGAGCTGTCGCTGGGAGAAGTCACGCCCGAACTTCACCAGGCGCTGCTCTTGCTGGAACCTTTTGGGATGGAAAATCGCGAGCCGGTTTTTGCCGCGCGAGCGGTGCGGCTGATGGCGCCTCCGCAGGCAGTGAAAGAGAAGCATGTGCGACTGCGAGTTGCACCCGCCGTCAACGGCGCGGGCGCTGCAGCGCAAGACTTCACTCCGCGCTGCCATCCCGATGCGGCGGCCATTCCAAATCGACGCGTCGAATCATCATCGTCATCGTCATCATCGTCATCCTGGCGCGACAACATCGGGTTCAAAGCGATGGGTTGGGGGCTGAAGGAATCCTGCGACCGGCTGCAGTTACTGGCCGGAGACCGCCTCGACATCGCCTATTCGCTCGGCATGAACGACCATCCTGAATTCGGCGGGCTGGAGTTGACCCTGCGCGACGTGGTGCGCGCCCGCTGAGCGAAACCGTCTCTGTGACCTGATCCTCTCAATCTTTCAATATTGTCATCCTGAGCGAAGCGAAGGACCTGCTTCTCGCCCGCCTCGCCCCTACCTTTGCCGATTTGGTTTGTATCAGGGCGCGCCTTCAGGCGTGCCATAAGACTGCGCTACGAACGCGCCTTTAGGCGCCGAGGGCAGCGATCTTTCTGCCGCCTCGCTTCTTCCTTTTGACAAGAAGCCAATCCATCTTTATAGTGCCGGGCATGAACGGAACTTTCTTTTGCAACAAATGCGGCGCGCAGAATGCCGCGGGCGCTCAGTTTTGTAGCCGCTGTGGAGCGCCCACGAACCCGACGCCCGCCAACCCAGCGCCGTCCAATCCGTCAGCGTCCTACTCCGCCCCAGCGCCTGCGTATCAGGCGGTTGTACCGGCCATGGGAGTTCACTATGGAGGGTTCTGGATTCGGGTAGTCGCGGCCATTATCGACTGGATCATTGTGCGGATTGTGGTGTCTCCGATTCATCTGATTTTCGGTGGTCTCGGGCTGGCGGGAACGCTGGGTGGTTTTCCCCACCGAGGGCTCGCGTTCTTGGGTGGTGGCGTCACCGCCATTCTGGTGCTTTTCGGGTCCTGGTTGTACGAGGCTTTCATGGAGAGTTCGTCGTATCAGGCGACGCTGGGCAAGATGATCTTCGGGATGAAAGTCACCGATCTCAATGGCAACCGAATCTCCTTCGAACGCGCCACGGGAAGGCATTTTGCGAAGTGGCTTTCCGGGATGATCCTGTGCATCGGCTTCATCATGGTCGGCCTAACCGAGCGCAAACAGGGACTGCACGATCTGCTGGCCGGAACGCTGGTACGGCGGGTATAAAATCCGCAAGCGATTAAAATAGTCGCATGCAAAACGCAACGCCCGCGGCCATCGCGGTGCTCGTGCTGGAGCTCACACCGGCGGCACTGTTTGGATTCGCCGGCGAACGGATGGGGCAGGCATGCGCCCGCTGGCCGTCAACGCTACGAACCGCCTTACCCGTGCTCTGCGCGCTACCTTACGTTCTGATTTCCTGTTCGCAGCAGATGTTTTCCTGGAAATGGTGTGCTCTGTATGCGGTGCTGCCCGTGGCGATCGCGTGGCTGCTGGGGCAGGCCGCCATCGCCGATCCCGAACAACGCGGCAATTGGCGGGACGCGATTATTCTCCTGACGCTGGGGCTGGCGGTTGATTTGCGCTGGTTCGAGCGAGCGTGGCCGGACGGGCTTGCGGGATTGGGCAAACTGCTCCTCGTCGATGCTGCGTTGTATGGATTCGTCACCATCCGGCATCTCAGCGGAACCGGCTTTGACTTCCACTTCCGGTGGAGCGACTGGAAAACCGGGCTGCGCGAACTGGTCTTTTTTACTCCCATAGTCCTCGCGCTGGGGATGGCGCTCGGCTTTCTCCATCCGCATGGACAAGTGCCGCAGCTCTCGATCATTCTGAAGATGATTCTGAAGTGGGTTTATATCTTCATTTTCATTGCGGTTCCAGAGGAACTTTTCTTTCGCGCGTGGGTGCAGAACCTTCTGGAACGGCGTGTGGGACCGCGAGTGGCGCTGGCGATCACGGCAGTGTTGTTCGGACTCTCCCATTTCAACAAACGGTCGGCCCACTTCAACTGGCAGTATGTCTTGCTGGCAACCATTGCCGGGATCTTCTACGGCCGGGCATGGTGCGAGCAGCGGCGAGTGCCGGCCTCCGCGATCACTCATGCCAGCGTGGATGCCATCTGGTCGTTCTGGTTCTAGCGAGGGACAAAGAGGGACAAAATGGCGGTTGAGTCGAAAGTCTTTCCCGTGGTCGCGACCGCCTTCCGCCGGTACTTCGTTTGGGCCCAGATCGTCATTGTGTTTCTGTTTCTGGAACTCGCAATTTGGGCGCCAACGCCGCACACCCGCAACCGTTGGGCCGCCATCTCGGCCATCACGATTCTGGTCTTCGTGCTGATCAACGTGCTGATCAATGTTCAGATCGACTCTCTGAGTTACCAGCCGTCGCTCGAGCGTCTCGGCCTCGGATTGCCAGGGATGTTCGGTGCCACCGTAGTGCTGGGGGTCGGCCTGGCAACGGTCGTTTTCATGGTGATACTGGTGTACTGGGCGGGCGGCCAGATTCCCGCCAATCCGACCTGGTTTCCGAATTTGGAGTCGGCGTGGGGGTACGTGATCTGGGCCGGGCTTCAGGAATTCATACTGCAATCGTTTTTTTTCAACTGCTTTGAAGAACTTTATGGAAGTTCGGCCGCAGTTTGGATAGCTCCTGCGCTCTTCGCCGCGGTCCACCTGCCCAATCCCATCCTGACCACCGCAACGCTCATCGGAGCCCTCTTCTTCTGCGAGATGTTCCGCCGCTACCGCAGCATCTATCCCCTCGCCATCGTCCACGCGATGCTCGGACTGACCATTGCCATCATTACCCCCGACAGCCTGGTGCACCACATGCGTGTGGGGATTGGATATCTGCGCTACTAGGGCTGCCGTACCAGGAACGACGCTCACACACTTGGTCGCAGGCGCACGGGTTACACTAGCTTCTAATGGCCCTTCCGGTTTCACAGCTGCGCCGCTGGTTCGCCTTGGGCGCGATTCTGATGATTGCCACGGTTGCGGGGATGTATTTCTACGCGCGCTGGCGTGTAGGCAAGGTTGTCCACGACATTCCGGCGAAAATGGGCCTGGATATTCAGCAGACCGCCGAGGGCTTTTCGATTTCCAAGTCGTTGGAAGGCCGCACTCAGTTTACCGTGAGCGCGTCCAAGGCAGTTCAGTTCAAAGAGGGTGGGCGCGCGGACCTGCGCAACGTCAAGATCGTCATCTACGGCAGGGATGCCAGCCGCTTCGACCGTATAACCGGGGATGATTTCGAGTACGATCCGGCATCTGGCAATGTGAACGCCAAGGGCAGGGTGCTGATTGACTTGGAAGCGAATCCCGAAGGGATGCACCATTCCGACCAGTCGCCCCCCGAGCAAACCAGAACTCCACTGCATCTTGAAACCGACGGGCTGGTCTTCAACAAGAATACGGGGGACGCTTCCTCTGCGGGAAAAGTGGTGTTTCAGACGCCGCAGGCATCCGGTTCTGCGATGGGCATTCAATATGTGGCCAGGACGGGCACGATGAACCTGCTTTCGGCGGTCGTGATGACTGTCAACCGGCCGCAATCGGTGCACCTGAATGCGGATCATGGCGTAATTACAAAGCAGCCTCATCAAGTCGTTCTCACGGGGGTGCGCATGAGCCGGGAGCAGCAGGAAGCGCGCTCCGATCACGCGACATTCTTTCTCCGCGAGGACAACACCGTGGATCGCATCCTTGCCGAGGGCGACGTAGAGACCGATATTCATGGCAGCCCGCCGTCCAACTCGGAGACCCACGAGCGTTCCGACCGCGCCGAAATGTGGCCCACCGGAACGCGGAATCTGCTCACCACGGCCATTCTCACCGGCAACGTGCAACTCGCTTCCCTGGGCGCGCAGCCCGCTGATGCTGCCGCGGGGTGGGTGACGCTGCACTTTGCCGGGAGCGCTGCCGGTCAGCAGTTGCTGGAGACGGTCCATGCCGAAGACGGCGTGCGGCTGTCCCAGAAAAACAGCCAGAGCGCAACTGGACAGGCTCCGGAAAAAGTCGGGCTCGTATCCGGGGCGGCGACTGGAAAGCCCGGAAGCGCGCAAGACATCGACATGACCGCCCCGGTGATGGACTTCATCGTAAAGAATGGCCGTCTGCTGGAGCGCGCCGAGACCGCTGGACCGCCGCAAATCGTGATCACGCAGCCCGGCTCGAATCAGAAGACGGTGGTCACCGCTACCAAGTTCACCGCGAAATTTACCGAGAAGAATCGCCTGGCCACGCTGCATGGAGAGCCGGACGCAAAAATTGTTAGCGGCCTGTTGGACCCGAGCAAGCCCGCATCCATCAAGGCCGGCGCTGCTGCGCAAACGGATCGAGTATCGTCCAGTCAGATGCTGGATGTCGTTTTTCTGCCCGACGGCGGGGTTCGTTCGATCACGCAGACGGGAGGCCTCACCTACGTCGATGGCACCGAAAAAGCCTGGGCGCAACGCGGAGAGTACACCACCGCCGATCAGTTGCTGGTGCTTGTCGGATCGCCTCGAGTGGTGGACGGCGGTATGACGACGACTGCCCAGACGCTTCGCATGAACCGGGCGACCGGCGACGCTTTTGCCGAGGGCAATGTCAAGAGCACGTACTCCGATCTGAAGGCTCAACCGGACGGCGGTATGCTCGCTTCGTCCGACCCGATTCACGTGACCAGTCGCAGCATGACGGCTCATCGGGCATCGTCATCGGCGATTGCGGTGTACACCGGCGATGCCCGCTTGTGGCAAAACGCGAACGTGGTGCAGGCTCCCACGCTTCAATTTGATCGTGACCATCGATCCCTCGTTGCCCATGGAGACGCGCAAGGGACTTTGGCTCAACCGGTTTCGACCGTCCTGGTGCAAGTGGAGAAGAGCGGGAAAGTGACCCCGGTCCACATTACATCCGCGCGTCTGAACTACACCGATGCGGAGCGGAAAATTTTCCTGGATGGCGGAGTGACCGCGAAGGGGTCGGACGCGACGCTGACCGGACAGCAAATGACGGTCTTTCTACGGCCGCGAAGCGAGTCGCAGGCAGGGATAGGGACAGTGCCAGCGACAGCGCCGAACCCGGCCATGCCCGGCCAAGTGGACCGAATCATCGCCGAAAAAAGTGTTGTGGTCACGGAGCCGGCGCGGCACGCGACCGGCGACCGATTGGTATACACCTCGGCGGACGATAAGTTCGTCCTGACGGGCGGACCTCCTAGCATTTTTGATGCCGAACGGGGCAAAATTACCGGCGATTCGTTGACTTTCTTTAGACACGATGATAGGGTGCTCGTGGAAGGTAAAGAAACATCCCCGACCGTCACTAAGACGCAAGTGGCACGATAAATGCATACGCTGGCCACCGACGAAATTGGGAAATCCTACCGTGGCCGCCGCGTAGTCAATGGAGTCAGCCTACAGGTA
>CAVZDM010000037.1:0-43773 GCA_963773955.1 uncultured Acidobacteriaceae bacterium
TTCGACGAATTGCTCAATAGCTGAGCAATCCGAGAGGTGTCAGCGCCACCACCAGCGACCGGAGTTGCCGGCTGCGGAACGCCATGACCGCGAGCGGGATAAAAACGAGCACACCGGAAGGCCGCGCTACGCCCGCAAGTAGGCCGCACGCGGTCGCCGCTTCCCATCGCGCTTCACGGCCAAAAACGACCGCCCACAGCACCAGCGCCAGCGTCAACGAATCCGCGTAGCCTGCGAACAGCACGAAGCTGGCTGGCCACACGCAGACTAGTAGCAGCATGCGGAGTCGCCCCGCCTCCGATAATTCGCCCGCCGTCAGGCGCAGCAGTCCCCAGAATGAAAAGAACGCCGCCACGGTCGAGACCAGAAGCGCCGCCGCTGTAGCTGGCATCAACCCACTCAACAGCCGAATCGCCGCCGGATACAACGGATAGAAAATTACCGCCATGGGCCGGTCGTAACCATGCTCCGCGATGCGCAAGAACCAGAGTGTGTCGAAGCGTTCCCAAATTCCAAGCAGCGCGTATTGCAGACCATGCGGCGGAGGCAAAGTTTCGGTGAGCGCATTGCTGTGAATCAGCGCCGGATCCGGATGCAGAAACGGCAAGAATGCCGCTGCCATCGCCGTATAAAGCACGCGCAGCGCCGCCGCCGCCGCCATCGCCATCTGCCAGTCTGGCCGGGATGCGAGCTTGCGCAGCATTTTTAGATTGTAGCGTTAGCCTCCGCTCAAGCCCCTGCACTTCGAATCGACGCGCTCTTAGCGCTCGTAATCGAGGCGCTCTTAATCAGCGCTGCGGGCTTCACTCCGCTGGTATAGTAGGTAGTTTCGTACGTAGTTTTGAAATCAGCCCTCATGAGCGAACGTACCGATTCCACGGCTCTTTCCATCAACAACGTACTCCCCACCAAAGTTGACCCCAGCTCTCTGCGCTTTGAATCCAACATGCGCGCGCTCGCCGACCTGGTCGCCCAGGTTCGCAACGAAGAGGAAATCATCCGCGAAGGCGGAGGCGCCAAAGCCATCGAAAGCCAGCATGCCAAATCGCGCCTCACTGCCCGTGAGCGTATCAACCTGCTCGCCGATCCCGGCTCTTTCTTCGAACTCGGCATCTATGCCGCGCACAAAATGTACGAAGAATGGGGAGGCGCGCCCGCCGCCGGCGTCATTACCGGCCTTGCCCGTATCCACAGCCGCATGGTCATGCTCATCGTGAACGACGCCACCGTCAAAGCTGGTGCTTTTTTTCCGATGACCACGAAAAAAGTCATCCGCGCGCAAAACATCGCCATCGAAAATCGCATCCCGACCATCTACCTCGTCGACTCCGCCGGAGTCTTCCTTCCGCTGCAAGAAGACGTCTTTCCTGACACCGACGATTTTGGCCGCGTTTTCCGCAACAATGCTGTCATGTCTGCCATGGGCATTCCGCAGATCGCCGCCATCATGGGCATGTGCGTCGCGGGAGGCGGCTATCTTCCGGTGATGTGTGATCACGTGCTCATGACTGACGGCAGCGGCCTGTTCCTCGCCGGTCCCGCGCTGGTGCAAGCCGCCATCGGGCAGAAAGTTTCCGCGGAAGACTTAGGCGGCGCCGCCATGCATTCCGCCATCAGTGGCACCGTCGATTTCCGCGAACGCAACGACGAAGCCTGCCTGGGCCGCATCCGGTCGCTCATAGAAAAATGGGGCTATCGCCGCCAGTCTCTCTGGGATCGCAAGAAGCCCGTGGACCCGGCGATGACATCCGAAGAAATCTACGGCGCCTATGATGCATCGCCCGCGCGTCCCTACGACATGAAAGAAATTCTGGCGCGGATCGTGGACGAAAGCCGTTTCGACGAATACAAACCCGAGTACGGTAAAACGCTGATCTGTGGCTACGCCCGCATCGGAGGCTTCGCCGTCGGCATCGTCGCCAATCAGAAACTCCACACGCAGCAAACTGACCATGAAGGCCACAAACGGGTGGAGTTCGGCGGCGTCATCTACACCGAGTCTGCCGAAAAAGCCGCCCGCTTCATCATGGACTGCAACCAGAATCTAATTCCGCTCATCTTTTTCCACGACGTCAACGGCTTCATGGTGGGACGCGATGCCGAGTGGAGCGGCATCATCAAGGCGGGAGCGAAAATGGTGAATGCGGTGTCGAACTCCGTCGTGCCCAAGATCGCCGTCATCGTCGGCGGTTCTTTCGGCGCCGGACATTATGCGATGTGCGGCAAGGCCTTCGATCCGCGGTTCGTCTTCGCCTGGCCCACCGCGAAATACGCGGTCATGAGCGGAGACGCCGCCGCCGGCACGCTGGTGGAAATCAAAGTGAAACAACTGGAGCGCAGCGGCAAAAAGTTGAGCGAAGAAGAAAGAAAAGAACTTTTCGACTCAACCAAGAAGACGTACGAAGAGCAAACCGACCCGCGCTACGGCGCGGCGCGTCTCTGGATCGACAAGATTATCGATCCTATGGAAACACGACAAGCCATCACGCAGGCGCTGGAAGCGGCATCGCTGAATCCGGAGGTACCGGAATTTAAAGTCGGTGTTCTGCAAACATAGTTCTCTTTCGCTGATTGACGCGTATGAGCGCAGATTTTTCGAGGTTAGACGGTGTTTAGTAAGCGTACGAAGATATTGGCGTCGGTGGGCGTATTGAGCATCGCGCTTTCCTTCGGTTGGTTGTTTTTATGGAAGCGAGGCGTCGACGTAGGTAACGAACAACTAAGAAAGTCACCATCTGTCGCCAAGCAGGATGGTTCAGTGGAATGGGCCGGGCCGGTATGGGCCGAGCCCCCGAGAGGCGTCACAGTACTATTTCGGGGTGGAGCATTGATTCTCGCCGTTGGATTCTTTTCTTTAATTTTCGATGTGGGCGAGAAGAGGTGCCAAAGAGCGCGTTCGAGCTCCACTGGACGAGAGCGGTGATTCGCGGCCGCCCGCGTGCGTTCGGGAAGGAAGTTGGGAATGTTAGACCAAGTCAAACTCATCGAATGCCCGCGCGATGCCTGGCAAGGCCTCAAGGGTCAGATTCCTGCCGACCTGAAGACCAACTATCTCCAGGCCTTGATCTCCGCCGGCTTCAAGCACATCGACGCGGTCAGTTTCGTTTCGCCGAACGCGGTCCCGCAGATGGCCGACTCGGAAGCGGTTCTGAAAGAACTCGACCCGCCCGACGACGTGGAAATCATCGGCATCGTGGTCAACGAAAAAGGCGCGCAGCGAGCGATTGCGACCGATGCCGTGCGCACCCTGGGTTTCCCGTACTCGATCTCGCCAACCTTTCTGGAGAACAATCAACGGCAGACGCTGGAAGATGCGATCGAGGAACTGGAAAAGATCGAAAAGAAAGCCGACGAAGCTGGGCTTGAGACCGTCGTCTACATCTCGATGGCCTTCGGCAATCCTTACGACGACCCCTGGACCGTCGATGAGGTTGTGGAAGCCGTGGCCTTGCTCGAATTGCAGGAAATTCGCATGATCTCGCTGGCCGACACCGTGGGCGTGGCGCCGCCGGAAAAGATTCGCGAAGTGGTTTCCGCGGTGATGGCGAAGTACGACTATCTCGAGATCGGAGTCCACCTGCACAGCCGTCCCGACCAGGCCGCCGCGAAAATCATCGCTGCGTACGAAGCAGGCTGCCGCCGCTTCGATTCCGCCATCGGCGGCCTGGGCGGATGCCCCTTCGCGCAGGATGCCTTGGTGGGGAATATCGCGACGGAGACATTAGTCGAAACCCTGCGCGGCCGCGGTGCGCAATTACCGCCGCTGAAGCCGCTGGACGCCTTGTTGAGGGCGACAACTGAGATCGGCGCAAGGTACAAGAACTCATCGGCGGCGGACTGAGAACCACCATGAACTACAAAACGCTCCTCCTTACCTTCGACTCCGCCGTCGCCACTATCACTCTCAACCGTCCTGACAAGCGCAACGCCATCAGCTACGAACTCATTGGAGATTTGGTTCGCGCTCTGGAGGAAGTGAACAACTCTTCCGCGCGCATCCTGATCTTGACTGGGGCAGGGAAGGCTTTCTGTTCTGGCATGGACCTCGACAACCTGAAAGACTTAATCGGCCGTATGCCCGAGCAAAATCTCGAAGATTCGCGAACCATGGTCAGCCTGTTCCGCGCGCTCTATGAATTTCCCAGGCCGACGATCGCTGCGGTCAACGGCGCGGCCATCGCCGGCGGCACTGGACTGGCACTGCTCTGCGATTTCACGCTTGCCACGCCGGACGCCAAGTTTGGCTACACCGAAGTCCGGATCGGATTCGTGCCCGCCATTGTTTCGACTTTTCTGCTGCGCCAGGTCGGTGAGAAAATCGCGCGCGACCTCTTGCTTACGGGCCGCATCTTCGACGGCGCCGAAGCCCTGAAAATGGGACTGATCAACGAAATTGTTCCTCCGGAAAAGTTGCTCGGCCGCGCCCGCGAACTCGCCGCGCAATTGGCGGAGAACAGTCCGCTCTCGCTTTTCCATACCAAGCGTCTGCTCACCGATCACGCTCGCGCGGAACTCGATGCGCAAATTGAATCCGCCATCCGCGAAAATGCCGGCATCCGCCAGAGCGCCGATTTCCGCGAAGGGATCGAGTCGTTCCTCGAAAAGCGCAAGCCAAAATGGACGGGCCGATGAGCCGGCGCCATACATCGATATCCGCGAATGTAAATCAGCCGGCGACAGTGAATGAAACCCGCATCCGCGTCCGCTATGCTGAAACCGACCAGATGGGCGTCGTTTATCACGCCAATCATTTCATCTGGTTTGAAGTGGGACGCGTCGAACTCATGCGCCAATTCGGCTTCACCTACAAAGAAATGGAACTTGAAGACGATTGCTTTATCGCGGTGGTCGATGCCCAGTGTTGCTACAAGGCTCCCGTACACTATGATGACGAGGTCATCGTGCGCACGCACTTGAAACATGTGCGCGAGAAAGTGATCCGCTTCGGATACGAGCTGCGAAACGCGGAAACAGGCGAGTTGCTGGCCGAAGGCGAAACCACGCACATCGTCGCCGATTCGAGAATGAAGCCGCGCGCGCTGCCGGAGAAATATATGAAAGTGTTCCGGGCTGCGGTGGGAAGATAGTGGGGATAGGAAAGAAAGAACCGATGCAAGAGTTCCTCTACAGACTGCAACTCGTCCGCGGAGACATGTTGCGCACCGGCCCGACCGACTCGGAACAGGCCGTGGTGGCCGAACACTTCGCCTATCTCCAGAACCTCACCGCGCAAGGCGTCATTATCCTCGTGGGCCGCACTCTGACCACCGATGAAAATACGATGGGGCTCACGGTCTTCCGCGCCGAGTCCGAAGAGGCCGCCCGCCAGATCATGAACAGCGATCCGGCGGTAAAGAAGGGTGTGATGACGGCAACGTTGTATCCGTTCAAAGTGGTCTTGCAAGGAAAGTAAGAAAGAAACCAGGAATCGGGACTACTCTTGAAAGCCCTGCACATTAACGGAAACGACCTCACGCTTGAAGCCGTGCGCGAAGTCGCGCACCCGGACGTTCGCCGCCCCGTCTTGCTCGATCCCGATGCGCGCGAGGCCGTCGACCGCGCCCGCGCCGTCGTCGATGCGCTGGTCGCCGGCAATAAAATTTCCTACGCGATCACCACTGGCGTCGGCAAGCTGAGCGATGTGCACATCGTCGGCGATCAGGTTCGCGAGCTGCAAGTCAACCTGGTACGCTCGCACGCCGTTGGTGTGGGCGAACCGCTTTCGATTGCCGACACGCGCGCCATGATGCTCTTGCGTGCCAACTCCTTGGCGAAGGGCAACTCGGGCGTGCGCGCCATCACCATCGACACCATCTGCGAGATGCTCAATCGCGGCGTGACTCCGATGGTCCCATCGCAGGGAAGCGTAGGGGCGAGCGGCGATCTTGCGCCGCTGGCACATCTGGCGCTGGCGTTGATCGGTGAAGGCGAGTGTCTTGACGAAAAAGGCGTGCGCATTGCAAGCGCTGAAGCGTTGAAGCGCGCACAGATCAAACCGTTGGTGCTGGAAGCGAAAGAAGCGGTATCGCTCATCAATGGCACGCAAGCCATGCTGGCGGTCGGTACTCTGATGCTGCTGGCGGCCGAGACGCTGGTCGATACTGCCGATGTCATTGGCGCGATGGCGTGCGATGCCCTCAAGGGAACCAACGTCGCCTTCGACGAACGCATTCAAAAGGCGCGTCCCCACGCAGGTCAAATCAAGACGGCCGCAAACCTGCGCCGTCTGCTTGAACAGAGCGAGATCCGCGAGTCGCATCGCGATTGCGGCCGCGTGCAGGATGCCTATTCGCTGCGCTGCATCCCGCAGGTGCACGGCGCGGTGCGCGACACGCTTGCTCACTGCCGCCTCATCTTTGAGACGGAGACAAACTCGGCGGTCGATAACCCGCTGGTGTTCGTGAAGAATCCGAGAGCGATGGACGGCGAGGGCGACGTGCTCTCCGGCGGAAACTTTCACGGCCAGCCGCTGGCGTTCGCGCTCGATTTTCTTGCGATTGCCTTGAGCGCGCTGGCCGGCATCAGCGAGCGGCGGCTGGAGCGCATGGTGAACCCCGCGCTCAGTGAAGGCTTGCCGCCATTTCTGGCGCCCGGTGCGGGCATGAACTCGGGCTTCATGATGCCGCAAGTGACCGCGGCTGCGCTGGTCAGTGAGAACAAAGTGCTGGCGCATCCGGCGTCGGTCGACTCGATTACGACCTCGGGAAACAAAGAAGACTTCGTCTCCATGGGCATGACGGCAGCGAACAAGCTGAAGAAGGTGGTGGAGAACACGCGCAATACGCTGGCGATCGAGGCCATGGCGGCAGCACAGGCGATTGACTTTCTCGCGCCACTGAAAACTTCCAAGCCCCTGCAGCAGGCGCACGCGGCGATTCGGACGGTGTGCCGGACGATGGAGAAGGACCGCGTGATGTATCAGGATTTTGCGCGCATCGCGGAAATGATCGCCAGCGGGAAAGTGGCCGAAGTGCTGCGATAGCTAGAGAATCGAAATTTCTTCAGAAGGTATGTCTCTTCCAAGTGACTATCGCAAAATAATGCACAGCTCCCCCGTTGATCGATGTAATTAAAAAAAAGACTAGCGAACTCATTGCCAAGCGCGCAAGAACGGGCTAGCATTGCCGCATTTCGCTCAACGGGCTGGAGTTGTCACGGGGTCAGCAATTCAAGCACGACACTTCATGTCCATGTTTTCAACGTTCATCACTTCTGAAGTCTTGGATCGCAACGGCCGGCGCGTTGCACGTGCATAGGCTTTTTCAGTTCTGACTTCACGCAACTTCTCCCAGGGGAGGGAGCAATGAACTATAAGAACAAGGCTGCAAATACAAGTGTCAGTCCTAGATGGCTAAGCGTTGTAGTTGTTGTCGCGCTGAGTTGTGCGCTGTTGCCGGCCAGTACCGTGGGCGGCAAACTCGTCGCGCACAACACACCCGGCTATGTCTTTACCGCGAAGAATCTCGGGAGCGAGGTTGCATCCAAGACCATTGAGGTCAGCATCTGGCTGAATCCTCATAATCGCGCCGAGCTCGATGCTTTGGCAAACCAACTTTACGATCCAACCTCTCCCAAGTATCGCCAATTCCTGAGCCGGTCACAGTTCGCGGCACGCTTTGCGCCGACGGCGGAAGAGGCGAAGACGGTACAGCAATTTTTCGAAGCGCACAACCTTAAGGTAGTGAAGGTCGCTCCCCACAACTTTTTCGTGAGAGCGCGCGGCACGGTGGCCGACGTTCAGTCAGCTTTCCACGTGCAACTGAACAATTACCAGGTCGGAAAGAAAATCCTCCGCGCTAATGACCGGGACCCATATGTCGATGGCAGGGCCGGGGCGCTGGTGAAGTCAGTTTCTGGTCTGGACACGGGTAAGTATGAACATCCGATGATGGCTCGACCAACCGCTCCCGCTGCCTCCAAGGGCGCAGCCGTCGGCTCCAAGGCAGCGCCGGCCGACGACAGTTTCTACACCAACAATTGTTTTAACGGTTTGGAAACCGAGACCTTCTCCACCGACAATAATGGCTCGTTCCCCATCGGGACCTACTCCGGAAATCACTTGAATCTGCAGAGTCTGACCAGCCCGGGCTGCGCCTACACGCCGCCGGAAATTCAAACAGCGTATAACCTTTCCGGCCTCTACACGGAAGGCTATGACGGCACCGGCCAGACGATCGGGATTATTGACTGGTGCGGTTCCCCCACCATTCAAGACGATGCCAACGCGTTCTCCGCTTATTTCGGATTGCCGGCGCTGACTTCGTCGAACTTCACCATCACCTATATCCCTTCTCCCAGCCTTTGTATCGGCCCGGACCAGGTAGAAATCAATATTGACGTCGAGTGGGCGCATGCGGTTGCTCCCGGCGCCAGCATCAACCTGATCGTTCCTCCCGATGCCGATTTCCAGGACATCGACCAAGCCGAATATATCGCCATAGACGACGGTCTAGCCAACGTCCTCTCGGGTAGCTATGGGGCCGAAGAAATGTATGTCCCTGCGAGCGAGTTGGATAACGGCAATCTTATTTCCGAGATTGGCGACATCCTCGGAGTTGCCACCGACTTTTCCTCTGGCGACGATGGCGACTTCACCTTTGGATATAGTTTCATCCCGCCGTCAGTTAGCTATCCCGCAGATTCCCCTTATGCCACCGCAGTGGGCGGAGTCACCCTGGCCCTAAACTCCGACAACTCGATCGCATGGCAGGATGGTTGGGGGAATAATGAAATTCTCCTGGCCGAGGCAGGCTACATACCTGACCCGCCGCTTAACTTCGGCTTCTACGCGGGTGCGGGCGGTGGACCCAGCACTTGCGCAGTCCAGGATTCCTCCTACAACTGTCTTGCCGGCTTCCCCAAGCCTGCCTACCAGAAGAAGCTGCCGGGCAAGTACCGTCAACTTCCCGACGTTTCCTGGCTAGCCGATCCCTTCACCGGGGTTGTAATCCTCATTTCCGTGCCTGGTCAGGTTCCAGAGCAGGTATGGCAAGTCTGGGGAGGCACGAGCGTGGCTTGCCCAATGTTCTCCGCGCTCTGGGCGATCGCGAATGAAGAAGCCCTGGCTGGAGGCGGTGGAACGCTCGGTCAGGCTGCTCCTTACCTGTATTCGATGCCGACGGGAACAATCTACGATGTCGTTCCCCAGACCTCGAAGACCAACGTCAAGGCAAGCATTCAAGAGTCGACCGGCACCAACAAATACACTCCGGCGGAAGTGGCCGGAGTCACAGGATCATTCGTCGATGCGATCTGGGACTACCCCTGGATCTTGGACACCCCGCTGGTCATCACATTCGGCACCGATTCCGGCCTGAAAACGAAAAAAGGCTGGGATAACGTGACCGGAGTCGGAGTTCCGAACGGACAAGCGTTCGCCGATTACTTCTACGGAAAATAACAACCGGCGTATTTGAAAATTACCCTGCCACCTCCTGGGTGGCAGGGTTTTTTCTGGGCGGGATAGTGCGCCCCGGCGGGAGAGGCTTCTGCCAGATGCATCCAGTTGGACTTTTACGTGCTG
The DNA here is from genome assembly GCA_963773955.1 of uncultured Acidobacteriaceae bacterium. Taxonomy (GTDB): domain Bacteria; phylum Acidobacteriota; class Terriglobia; order Terriglobales; family Acidobacteriaceae; genus Acidiflorens. The sequence goes on from CAVZDM010000037.1 coordinate 9,524, forward strand.
CCTGCGAGCCCCAACTCTTTGGCAATCGTCTTCATGGCCGCAATGCAGAAAGCGATGTGCTCTTCAAGATCCACGCCGAGGTCGGCCGCGCCTTCGATGATGTCTTCGCGGTGAACGCTGCGGGCGAAGGCTTTGTCTTTCATTTTTTTCCGGACGGATGGAGCTTCAACTTCGCCTAGCGATTTGCCTGGCTTGACGAGCGCGCAGGCGGTGATGAATCCGGCGAGTTCATCGCAGGCAAAGAGGGTCTTCTCCATCGGCGACAGGCGCGCTACGCCAGTGTACTCGGCGTGTGACAGGATGGCGCGGCGCACTTCTTCGGAGTAGCCGCGCTCTTTCAAAATCTCGGAGCCTTTGTAGGGATGGTCTTCGAGGCTGGGATATTTCTCATAATCGAAATCATGAAGAAGTCCGACGGTTCCCCACAATTCCCCGTCGGCTCCGGCTTTGCGTGCGTAGGCACGCATGCATGCCTCTACCGCGAGCGCGTGTTTGCGGAGACTGTCCGACTGAGTGAATTCGGTCAGGAGTTTCCAACCTGCGTCTAACCGATTGATTTCCATTACTATCGCCTTCGCGTCATTGTTTTGTGCCAGCTCTGTCGTATGTTGGCCCTAATAAAAACTCTACTACAATCTGGAATGCTGGGCGGGGCGCCCGAAGGTGTGTGTTTTCTTGTTGGGTGTTCCCGGGAACTACTGCTGCAGCAAGATCGACACCGTGTAATCACTCAAGTTCGCGGTGGCGAGATCGAGCTTTCCATCTCCATTGAAATCTGCGGCCGCGATCTGGTAAGGGCCCTGCCCCACCGCATAAGGCGAACCGGTTGCCTCGGTGAACGTTCCATCGCCCTTGCCAAGTAGAAGCGTGATCGTGCCATCTCCATAGTTTGCGATCGCGAGGTCCAGCTTGCCGTCGTTATTGAAATCTGCCGCTACGATCGCGTCCGGCCCATTTCCTACCGGGATCGTGGTTGGCGTCCCAAACGTTCCATCGCCGTTGCCGAGCAGGATGATCACCGCGTTGCCGACGGAATCCGTGACCGCGAGATCGAGCTTGCCGTCGCCGTTAAAGTCGGCGGTCACGATCGCGGAGAGACTCTGCCCAACGGCAATCGGCGAACCATTCGCCACCGTGAAGGTCCCGTCGCCGTTGCCCCGCCACACGGTTACTCCCGAACCCAGACCGCCGTTCGCGGTTACGCCGCTGTTTGCCACAATCACATCCAGCTTTCCGTCCGCGTTGAAATCCCCCGCTACCGCACCCACGGAGAACCCCTGAGCATCGGGGAGGGCCCCCGCCGTGTTGAACGCTCCGTTCCCGTATCCGAGAGCCACAAGCGACTGGTACCCGACTCCGTTTACAATCGCAAGATCGAGATTGCCATCCGCATTGAAATCCGCCGCGTCTAGCGCGTTGATTGGCAGGGCAAACGAATTGGCGAACGCCGCCGATGACGGGGCGAAGCTCCCATTCCCGTTCCCCAACAGGATCACTGCGGCCTCATTGTTGAACTCCCCGACCGCCAGTCCCTGGTGACCGCTGTGGTTGAAATCGCCCACGGCGATCGGCCCGACATAGGGTGAGCCAAAGTCGTCGTAGGGCGGGCTCGGAACGCTCACCGGAGAAGTCGGCGTCGGCGCAAAGGTGCCGTCACCGTTCCCGAGGAAGACGTACATCCGGACGTTCGCCGAGATAACGAGGTCCGGCTTGCCGTCCTCGTTGAAATCGGCAGCCCCGATGCCAAACGGCTCGGGCACCTGCAGGGGCGAATTGGTCGCATTCGCGAAATTGATCGTGGCTTCTGGCGCAGCGATCTGGAAGTAGACCAAGCTGGACGAGCCACCACCCGGCCCGGGATTCACCACAGTCACCGCGGCCGTTCCCGCGTTCAAAACGTTCGCCGCCGGGACCGTCGCGGTCAGATGCTCGCTGTTGACGAATGCTGTCGCCAGCGGCACACCATTGAAATCGATGGTGGCGTCGGAAACGAATCCCGTCCCGCTTACGCTGAGGGTGAACCCTGCAGCGCCCGGTGAAACGGCGGTCGGCACCAACGGCTGATTCAGGAATGGAACCGGATTCCCCGGTGCGGCCGTCGGATTAATTTGGATACTCAAAGCGCCGTTGACTGCAAGCGCGCCGGCCGCGTCGGTCATCGTGGCCTCGAAGTACCAGGTTCCGCCGCCGGTCGGCGTGCCGCTGATCGCCCCGGTACTGGGATTGAGCTCCAGTCCGTCCGGTACCGCTCCGCCCACCTCATATCCGGTGATAATGGGCCCGTCGTACACGCTCCATTGAAACGGAGGAGTGCCGCCGGTGAGCGTGATGATTTGACTGTACGTCGAACCCACCGATCCGCTCGCAAGAGCCTGAAATGGAATCTGCGGGTACGGGTTCACTGTAATTTGCAGCTTAGCGTTCTTCGTCGGGTCCGCTACGGACGTGGCGGTGACTGTTGCCTTTTGCGCGCTGGTGTGAATAGTCGCCGGCGAGGTATAGGTAACGGATGAGGCTGTCGAATTGGTGAGAGAGCCCGGGCCGGTCAGGGTCCACGAGACCCCTTTATTCGACGTGTCATTCTGCGGCGTTGCCCTGATCCCGAGCGCTTGGCTCTGATCAATTGTCTGCGGAGAGGAAGGCGATAGGCCCACCGAAATCGGTGGCGGCGATGAACTCGAACACCCGGCCATAAACGCTGCCATCGCCAGGACGAACAGCGCCGCACCGCAAGTGCACCCACGGGACATCTCGCCGAAGTATTGCACACATTCTCTTACGCTGCTTGCAGAGACTCGGACCCCGGACTGCTACCGTATATCTCCATTACACTCATTGACCATAATCGTGGTCATCAAGCTGAAATGAATTGTGCTAATTTGTGCTAGCGATGCTTAGTTTTCTGATTTCTACGATCCCAAGAAACCCGTAACTTGCCGGTTCACAACACTGTCGCGAATCCAGTTAGTAAACACCACGCTGCTTCGCGTTGATTCATGGTTTTCTACCTGTTTTCCTGTGATTTTACCTGGTTGCGTGCCGCTTTCTCATGTAAGCGCTTTGTTTTCTCGTACTTTTGTCTTGACATCCACAGGCTCAATCCAGCAGATTACGCACTAGTTGGCTTTGAGAGTAGCCCCGCTCTGGCACTCGCAAAACCTGAATGGCAACCACACTAACCCCCGTGGACTCACGGGAAGTTGTACGCTGCGACCGTTGTCTCTTAGTGCAATTCCGCACATCAAACAGCCTCTGCCGCCGTTGTCATTTGTCATTGGATGAGGACGAGGCGGAGATTGCCGCTATGACTCCGGCGCCAGAAGCGCTGCCGGTCAACCTCCATTCTAATGGGCGCGGGCATCTGAAACTGGCCTTCTCGATCCGTTCGCTGCGGCTGCGCAACGGATTAAGTCAGCGGCAATTGGCGCTGCGTATGTCGGTGCCGCGCACTTACGTGTCGAAAATCGAAAACGAGAAGGCGACGCCGACCCTGTCTTCATTGGAGCGGCTGGCGAAAGCGCTCGAGGTCAGCGTGCCGGATCTGCTCTCCGGTGGAGAACGGAACCGGCAGGAGGAAGTTCGCGAATTGATGGAAGATCAGTTCGTGGCCGAGGTTCTGCCGTATTTGTCACAGCTGAACGGGATGCAGATGTCGAGCATTCTGGCGCAGGTGCGGGACTTGACGGTGCGGCCGCGACGGAGTGCGTAAGCGGGAGACGTGGCAAGCCGCGTCTCTGTCCTAGATTTTTGTCTAGATTTTTATCCGGGCACACCAACCAAACTGGACAGCCGGGGCCTTCGGGCTCCGGCTTTTTTTTGCGGAATTTGGCGGGCGAGGGCACGCGCCCCACGCATCAATTGGGCTTGCGGAATTTGCTGTCGGCGAGATAGCGCAGCATGATGGCGTCGGTGGCGCTCTGGAACTGCTGCTCCATTTCGGGGGCTCGCACAGGGGCCTCCTGGCGCAGGGTCTGGCGGAATTTCTCGCCCATTTCGGAATCGCTGGTCACAACCTGCATATAGAACCACAGGAAGTGGCGCATCTGGTCGAGGGCGGACTTGAGCACCTGGATGGATTCCATCTCTGGCGGATCGGCGAGAGCTTCCATGAGTTCGGGGTCAGTGGGGGCCTGCATGGCGGCGCAGTTGAGCTCGCGCTGGATGACGCGCAGGTCGTCCGTTACGCGCAAAATGCGGAGATGAATGTCTTCCATGCTTTCCCGATTCTCGCGATCCATGTGGTCCCTTTCCGTCCCTACCAGGCATTCGTGACGAATGCGTGCTACCAAGATCGCATCTCGGGGCGCGAGGGGGAAGGTTCCCCGTGTGCATGAGCTTCGGTAATTGAAGTTACCTTAGGTCGAAAAGCCGCACGCGGCGGGCGATTTCAGGCGGTCATTTCAGGCGCTCTTGGGGTTTCATGGGACAAGTTCAGTCCCGAAGAACGAATTTCGCGGACACCCACAGCCCGGCGCCGCTCCAGATTGCCAGACTCGCGGCCCGTGAAGAAATTCAGCCCAGAAGTTTAATCCAAGGGAGGGGCTGGATATGGTACAAACGGTTTCGCCATGACATCCCCGCAAACTGGCCATGTGCAAACCGGTCATATGCAAACTGGCTTGGTGCGCGCCATTGGCCGTTGGAGCCTGGCCGCGCTGGCGGTGAATTCGATTATCGGGAGCGGCATTTTTGGGTTGCCGGCCACGGTGGCTGGACTTCTCGGCAAACGCAGCGTGGTGGCCGTGTTGATTGCGGGGGCTGCGATGGGCGTGATTATGGCCTGTTTTTCCGAGGTGGCCTCGCAATTTTCCGAGGCGGGCGGACCTTATCTGTACGCGCGCACGGCGTTCGGGCGCCTGATGGGCATTCTGGTTGGCTGGATGCTCTACCTGGCGCAGACAGCGGCCCCGGCGGCGAATGCTAATCTGTTTGTCATTTATCTGGCGGAATTCTGGCCGGCCGCCAAGGAACCTTGGCCGCGTTTTGCGATCCTGACACTACTGGTGGGACTGCTGGCGCTGATAAACATTTGCGGCGCACGGCAGGGCACCGCGGTAAGCAACGTGTTCACGGTGGCGAAAATTCTGCCGCTGCTGATGGTGGTGTCGGCGGGAGCGGCGGTGACCATCATCCATCCTGCGTCATGGGGCGCGGGGGCACCCTTGCCGGCAAGCGTGTGGATGAAGGCCATGGTGTTGCTGATCTTCGCTTATGGTGGATTTGAATCGGCGATGGCGCCCATGAGCGAAGCCAAGAATCCGGGGCGGGACGCCGGGTTTGCGCTGTTTGTGGCGCTGATTGCCTGCACGACGATTTATGCGCTGGTGCAATGGGTGGTGGTCGGAGTGTTGGGGCCCGGGGCGACAACGGATCGTCCGCTGGCGGAAGTGGCGCGCCTCACGATGGGGACTCGCGGAGCTGGTCTGGTTGCGCTCGGAGCGCTGATTTCGGTCTATGGTTACTTGAGCGCCAAGCTGCTGGCGATGCCACGCGTCACCTTCGCGCTCGCCAAAGGCGGTGATCTGCCGCAGCTGTTTGCCGCGGTGGGCCCAAGATTTCACACGCCCTGGTTTTCGATCTTGTTCTATGCGGCGGCAGTGTGGGGCCTGGCGATGGTGGGAAGTTTTGCCTGGAATGTGACGCTGTCGGTGGTCGCAAGGCTGTTTTACTACGGGGTAGTTTGCGCGGCGCTGATCGCGTTGCGGCGAAAGCAGCCGCTGGCTCCCGGCTTCCGGCTGCCCGGAGGACAGGCGCTGGCCGTCTTGGGAGTTGGGATTACCGTGGTCCTAGCGACCCAAGTGGATCGGAGTAAGTCGCTAATCCTGGGGGCGACGGTGGTTCTGGCTTTGCTCAACTGGCTGTGGGCTAGGCGGGCGCACCTCGCGGAGTAAGTCGGGTTCGAGTTCAAACGGTGGAGGCCTCTTGTTCAAGTTTCGTCTGGCTGGCTTGTTTCTTGTTACTTGTGTTTCTTGCTTCGCGCAGCGCGAACCGGTGCTCAAACAGATTGACTTGCCGCATCCCTACTACTTTAGGGAAATGTATCTGCCGCAGTTGACGACGGGACCGAGTGCCGCGGCATGGTCTCCGGATTCGTACAGTCTGGTGTACTCGATGGCGGGCTCGCTGTGGCGGCAGGAACTGCGCAGCGCGAAGGTAGAGCAGCTCACCGCAGGACCGGGGTACGACTATCAGCCGGACTGGTCGAGTAAGGATGACGGTCGGTGGGTAGTGTTTGCGCGCTACGATCACGATGCCGTCGAGTTGTGGTCGCTGGATATGCGAGATGGGCGGACGCGGCAGATGACGTCTGGAGGCGCGGTGAATCTGGAGCCGCGCTTCTCGCCAGATGGGAAGCGGCTCGCGTTCGTGTCGACCTCCTATAAGGGGCACTTTCATGTCTTTGTAGGTCGATTCGAAGATGGATTGCTCAGTGACGTTCGGCAACTTACTCCGGAGAATGTCAGCTCGCTGCCTCGCTATTACTACAGCCAGGTGGATCACGAGATCAGCCCGGTGTGGACGCGTGATGGCTCGGAGATTCTGTTTGGTTCGAATCGAGGACACATTCACGGCACCGGCGGTTTCTGGAAAGTCGAGGCGGAGCTCGCCAACGCGGCCGATGCTCAATACAAAGAAATCCATTACGAAGAGACCAACTGGAAAGCTCGTCCGGACTTCTCGCCGGACGGCAAACGAATGGTGTATGCGTCCTATCTAGGGCAGGCGTGGCATCAACTGTGGGTAATGCCTGAGGCGGGTGGAGATGCGTTCCCGATTTCTTATGGCGCTTTTGACAATCTGAATCCGCGATGGTCGCCGGATGGTTCGAAGATCGCGTTCATCTCCAATCAAAACGGGAATACATCGCTGTGGGTGCAGACGATTCCGGGTGGAGAGCAGACGGAAGTAGTCGCGCGCGAACGGAAATATCTTAAGCCGATGGGGAGAATTTCTCTGCGCGTGGTGGATGGTGGCGGAAATCCAGTAGCAGCGCGGGTCTTCGTGACCGCGGCGGACAGCTTGGCCTACGCTCCCGAAAACGCGTGGATGCACGCCGACGACAGCTTTGATCGCTCGGAGCGTCCGTTTGAAGCGCACTATTTCGACACGTCCGGAGCGTCGGAAGTAACCGTGCCCGCTGGCGATGTCGAAGTGGACGTCATGCGAGGTTTCGAGAATCGTTTCGAGCAACATAAAGTCAATGTTAAAGCCGATAGCACCACGCCGCTCACGGTCCGAATGTCACCGCTTTCTGGCGAAGTGAATCCGACATCGAATTGGGTCAGCGGCGACGTTCATGTCCACATGAACTACGCGGGAACCTACCGGAATACGCCGGCGCATCTGGTGGAGCAAGCGGCGGCCGAGAATTTGGCGATCGTGGAAGATCTGGTGGTGAACAAAGAGCAGCGCGTCCCTGACATGGCGTATTTCTCGCCGCAACTGGACCCCGCTTCGACCGCAGACCATCTGCTGCTGCACGGGCAGGAATTTCATACGAGTTACTGGGGACATCTTGGATTGCTGAACCTTACGCGCAACTTTATCCTTCCGGGATATGCGGCCTATCCGAATACCGCGGCGTCCAGCCTGTATCCGACGAACGCTAACGTGGCTGACATGGCGCATGAACAGGGCGCGCTGGTGGGATATGTGCATCCTTTTGACGGCGTACCCGATCCCGCCAAGGATGCCTCTCTTACCGCCGAGTTACCCGCGGATGTGGCGCTGGGCAAGGTGGATTACATCGAGGTGCTTGGTTTTTCCGATCATAAGTCCACGGCTGAGGTTTGGTACAAGCTGCTGAATTGCGGTTTTCGATTACCCACGGCCGCGGGCACGGATTTTATGGGCAACTACGCGTCGTTGCGTGGCCCGGTGGGATTGAATCGGGTTTATGCCGAAGTGAAGCCTGGCCCGCTGAAGATTGAGCCCTGGCTGGCGGCAATCAAGGCGGGGCGGACGTTTGCCACGAACGGGCCGCTGCTCAGGTTTTCGCTGGGAGGCCAGGGGATTGGCGGGGAAGTGCGTCTGGAAAAGAAACAAGAAGTGCGGTTTTCGGCCGAGATGAATTCGATTGTGCCGGTGGATCATCTGCAAATCGTCTGTAACGGAAAGGTGGCGCGGGACCTTGCCATGAATAGCGCCCGCAGTTCGGCGCACGTTGACGGCTCGATCCCGCTGGAATCTAGCGGGTGGTGCGTTCTGCGCGCTTTCAGCGACAGGGCGGAATATCCGATTCTTGATTTGTATCCTTATGCGACGACCAGCCCGGTGTACGTAAGTGTGGCAGGCGTGCCGGTGCGCAGCGTGGCAGATGCAGCCTACTTTGTGGCGTGGGTCGACCGGTTGATTTCCGCGGCGCGGAGTAACACTTCGTGGAACACCGAGGCGGAGAAAGAGTCGGTGCTGTCGATGCTGCAAGCAGCGAGAACGAAATACGCGAAGATGGAATAGAAGCTTGTTACAGTTACCGAAATTGAGCGCGGACTTTATCGCGGGTTAGCAGAACGTACCACCAGATGCTTAGAGGTATCAAGATTAATAGGAAAACCCCATACATCAGAAATCCATATGCGGCGACAAGGCCACCCCGGCCGGTGGCATGAGTCGCGTCAAAAAATACCAACAGGGCGAAAAGGAGGACACAGACAGGAACTGTGGAAAGAAATATCGTAGCCTTTCTTGCCCACTCCCGCAAAAGCAAAAGACCGATTGCTGTGACGATGCCCAGCAAACTGAAGGCAATCTGGAGAACTGTTAGCAAGTCAACAGTGGCGTTGGCAGTGGATCGTGCGTACAGCAGGAACTGGGCGGTGGTGTATGAAGATTGTTCCAAAATACGCTTTAGCAGCCAGCAGCCCCCGAAGAACATCGCCAGGCTCCCGACAAGAAGAACCACGGCAACGGTTACGACGGAAGGCGGCGCGCTATTGGAGCTCGTGGGCATGCGTAGTTTTTGCTGCGCTTAGTTCACATGGCGAATTGTAACGTCCGGAAGTGCAGCCGGCCATGCGAATATGCAACCATCCCGAATGGCTATTCAGGGGATCGCTTTTCCCTAAATTGCCGTGCGACACTAGAGCGCGTTCAGGGAACCAATTTCATGCGCATTATCATCGCGGGCGGCGGCACCGGCGGGCACGTCATTCCGGCGCTGGCCATCGCCCATCAGCTTAAGAAGCAATTTGGCGCCGAGATTCTTTTTATCGGGACGGCTCGCGGCATTGAGACGCGACTGGTGCCGCAGGCGGGGTTTCCGCTGGAACTGATTCAGGTGGGCGCGCTGAAAAATGTCAGCCTGATGACTCGGGCGAAGACGATGTTCGATTTGCCGCGCGCGATCGCAGCATCCTCGCGGATGTTATCGGACTTCGATCCCGAGGTTGTGATCGGGGTTGGGGGCTACGCCTCCGGACCAGCGATGGTGGCCGCGATTCGCCGCCGCCTTCCAACGCTTGCCTTCGAACCGAACGTTGTGCCGGGATTTGCCAATCGAATGATCGCGCGCTGGGTTTCCGCGGCGGCGGTGCACTTTGAAGAGACTTGCCGTTATTTTCCTCACTGCCGGGTGACGGGCGTTCCGGTGCGCGCGGCCTTTTTTTCCATTCCTCCTAAGACTGGCGGCGCTCCCACGCTGCTGGTTTTCGGAGGCAGCCAGGGGGCGCGCGCAATTAATCAGGCAATGACAACGCCCGAGTCGCTGGCCGGTCTGCGCGAGAAAATTCCCGGCATCCGCATCATTCACCAGACCGGGCAGCGCGACTATGACCATGTGCAGGCCGCTTACCAGCAGTCGGGAATCTCGGGAGAAGTCTACAAATTCATCGACGATATGCCGGGCACGTTCAGCCGCGCCGATTTGCTGGTTTGCCGTTCTGGCGCCAGCACGGTAGGGGAGATTACCGCGGCGGGCAAGCCGGCGATTTTTGTGCCGTTTCCGGCTGCTGCCGATGATCATCAAAATGTTAATGCCCGCGCGCTGGAGCGGGCGGGCGCGGCGGTGGTAGTCGAAGAAAGTAATCTGGGAGCGGCCTACCTGGTCGACACGATTGCGGCGCTGATCAGCGACGCGGGCCGGCTGCGGAGTATGTCCGCAGCGGCGAAATCGTTGGCGCACCCTAAGGCAGTCGAAGAGATTGCTGAGATGGTGAAACAGCTGGCAGATGGCTAGGAGCCAGCGCTATCCCGCAAATCCGAGTTGTCATCCTGAGCGAAGCGAAGGACCTGCTGTTTCGAGCGCCGACAAAAAAGCAGGTCCTTCGCTTTGCTCAGGATGACAATATGAATTTACATTCCGCTCACTCGGCGTTTTCGCGGCGCGATGGTCTATCATCAGCGTTCGGCTTTCACCCGGGTTTAGATTTTCATGTTCGCCAAGATTCAGCGCATTCATTTCGTCGGTATCGGCGGCATCGGCATGAGCGGGATTGCCGAAGTGTTGCTGAATCTTGGTTACCAGATTTCCGGCTCTGACCTGAAACATTCGGCGGTCACTGAGCGACTTGGTGCTTTGGGCGCGTCCAACTTCGAGGGGCACGCTGCCGCTAACATCGCGGGCGCGGATGTTGTGGTCACCAGTTCCGCGATCAAGGTCGATAACCCCGAAGTCGCCGAAGCTCGCCGGTTGCATGTCCCGGTGATTCAGCGGGCCGAGATGCTGGCCGAACTGATGCGGCTGAAGTACGGCATCGCCATTGCCGGCATGCACGGGAAGACGACCACGACTTCGATGGTCGCGGCCGTGCTCGCCGCGGGCGGGCTCGATCCCACGGTTGTGGTCGGTGGGCGCGTGGACGCGATGGGTTCGAACGCGCGCCTCGGCAAGTCGCAATACCTGGTCGCCGAGGCGGACGAAAGCGACCGGTCGTTTCTGAAGCTCTCGCCGATTCTCTCGGTGGTCACTAATATTGACCGCGAGCATATGGACTGCTACCGCGACATGCGCGACGTTCGCCGGACGTTTCTCGAATTTATGGAGCGCGTTCCGTTTTATGGCTTGGTGGTTGGATGCAATGACGACGCGGTGCTGCGGCGATTGTTGCCGCGCGTTCATCGCCGCGTGACCACGTACGGAACCAGCCAGGGATCTGATTTCCTGATTCGCATGGGATCGTTACCGGTTGGATCTGCGCCGTCAGCCGGGGAGCCCCGTCCGCTGATTCGCTTCCACATGACTTACAAAGAGAAAGATCTGGGAGAGTTCACGCTCCACGTGCCGGGCGTGCACAACGCGTTGAACGCTACGGCAGCAATTGCGGTGGGCACCGCGCTCGACATTCCGGCGGAGCAGATCCGTACCGCGCTCGACGGTTTTCGTGGCGTGGACCGCCGCTTCCAGCTCAAAGGCAAAGCGGCAGGCGTCAGCGTGATTGACGATTACGGCCACCATCCGACGGAAATACGGGCGACGCTGGCTGCGGCTCGCCAGTGCGGATTTCGCCGCGTGCATGTGATCTTCCAGCCGCACCGCTTCACCCGCACTCGCGACCTGATGGATGAGTTCTCCACTGCCTTCGGCGACGCCGACACTCTCTGCCTGCTCGATATTTATCCCGCCAGCGAGAAGCCGATCGAAGGCATCACGGCGCGAGGTTCTTGCGGGACGTATTGCCGGGACAAGGAAAGGGAACGTCGCGTATGCTCCCTGTTTTGACGATGCTGTTGCCACGGTTGCCGCGCTCGCCCAACCGGGCGACATGGTGCTGACGCTGGGTGCGGGCAGCGTCTCGCAGCTGGGTCCTATGATTCTGAAGAAGCTGGATTCCGGAGAAGTTGCAAGCTAAGACCGCGAACCAACTTGGCACTGTCTCAATTCGCGAAAACCAGTTATAGTAATTTTGCTCAGCGGTTTTCTGTCGACAACTGACTCGAAAGAGTGACGCGGAAATCCAGTTCCACCGCGATACAGGAAGAATTGTATCCGCTTCCCGGCGAGGCTCCCGAGCGTGAGCCCTTCGACGACGCACGGCTCGTCGATCTGGAAGAGGAGCAGGAATCTCCATTTCTGCGCGGGCAAAGGCGCGTCTCGGTCCGGCGCGGATCGCTTCCCCAAAAAACTGCCAACCGGTTGAAGTGGGTCGCCCTGGCGCTCGTCGTTTTTGCCATCCTCGGAGCTGCCGGCTTGAGCCTCTACCGTTACGGGAAGCACTCCTGGCGTTTTCGCATCGACTCCAGCGATCAGATCGAGGTCAGCGGCGCCCAACACGTCGCGCACGCGCAGATCATGGAAGTCATGGGCGGAGATATTGGCCGCAACATTTTTTTCGTCCCTCTGGCCCAACGCAGACAGCAACTCGAACAGATTCCGTGGGTGGAATCGGCGAGCGTGATGCGGTTCGTTCCGAATCGCCTGCGCATCGAGATTCATGAACGCACGCCGGTTGCCTTTGCCCGCATCGGCTCCCACATTTCGCTGATCGATGCCGGGGGCACGCTGATGGAACTTGCTCCGGGCGGCAAGCACAAGTATTCGTTTGCCGTGATTGCGGGCATGAACGCCGGCGAGCCGCTCTCCACTCGCGCGGCGCGGATGAAGAATTACAACGAACTGGTTCGTGAACTCGATGCCAGCGGTGCCCATTATTCACAGGAGCTGAGCGAAGTGGATCTCAGCGATCCCGAGGATGTGAAAGTGCTGGCCGCCGATGCGAACGGCGAGGCGCTCGTGCATCTCGGCTCGGGAAATTACCTGCAACGCTACAAGACCTATGTAACGCATGTGCAGCAGTGGCGGCAGCAGTTCGAGAAGCTCGAATCGGTGGACTTGCGCTACGACGGCCAGATCATCGTCAATCCCGATCTTGGCGGGATGGCTCGTCAGCCAGCCTTGACGCCAGGGGCCGCCAAAGCGGCGATGGCAGCGGGCGTGAAAACCGCGGCACTTGTGAACTACGAAAAATATGTAACCCATCCCGCACCTCCGGCTCCGCCGAAAAAGGAGGCCAAGCCCAACGCGAAGGCCGCGACGAAAACAGCCATTCATCATGCGCCGGCTGCGCATGCTCCAGTGAGTCATGCGCCGCTTAGTCATGTTCCAGTAAAGCCAGCGCCAGTGACCCAAGCCGCACTGAAGCCGAAGGGGAATGCGGTGCCGGTCGCGGTCACGAAGAATACTTTGGCGTCGCATCCGGCAGCGCCACCGGTAACATCACCGGCAGTGTCGCCGGCTCCAATGACTCCGCCCGTCGCGGTTGGCAACGGACAAAAGAAACCGAGCGCTGGAATTCCGAAGGAGACTCCGCAGAACTAGCGGTCATTTTTAATTAAACTATGCCGAGCCACGCAGCCCAATTTCATTACCGCGATAGATGTAGGCAGCGCCAAGACATCCGTGCTGGTGGCCGAACTGAGCGATAACGGATTGCGTTATCGAGGCCATGGCATCAGCGAATCGCGAGGCCTGCGCAAGGGCGTAATTACCGAACTCGATAAGGCCATCGGCAGCATTCAAAAAGCGGTGGAACATGCGGAAGACGTCGCCGGCATTCCGATCGAACATGCGCTGGTGGGGATTGCGGGCGCGCACATCCGCGGGATGAACAGTCACGGCGGCATCACGTTCGGCGCGCGGTCGCGCGAAATCGGCCGCGAAGAGATTCGCCAGGCCGTGGACAAGGCTCGCACCGTGCCGTTGCCCGCCGATCGCGAAATTCTGCATTTACTGCCGCAGGAGTTTATTCTCGACGATCAGCCCGGCGTGCAGGATCCCACGGGCATGATGGCGACGCGCCTGGAAGTTCGCGTGCACATTGTGACCGCTTCTTCGAGCGCTACGCAGAATCTGGTGACTGCGGTGAACCGGGCAGGCGTCCACGTGGATGACACCATCTTTGAGCCGCTCGCTTGCGCCGACTCGGTGTTGCGGTCGGACGAACGCGAACTCGGCGTTTGCCTCGTCGATCTCGGGGCGGGCTCCTGCGATCTGATCGTTTTTCAGCAAGGCGCAGTGGCGCATACCGCCGTCATTCCTATTGGCGGCGACCACTTTACGAGCGATCTCTCGGTCGGCATGTGCACGGGACTAGCGGACGCGGAGACGCTCAAGAAAAATTTTGGCAACGCGGTTCCAACTCTCATCCCCGAAGGCAACGAGGTTGAGGTGCCGTCGGTGGGAGACCGGCCCTCACGCATGATGCCGCAGCGCCTGGCCGGTGAAATTCTGGAGCCGCGCGCTCGCGAACTTTTCGAGTTGCTGCGCGACAACCTGCGCCACGCCGGCGTTCTGGAGCACTGCATCGCCGGATTCGTGCTGAGCGGCGGAGCGTCGCGCCTTCCCGGGATTCTCGACGTCGCGGAATCGGTGCTGCGGAAAGCTGCGCGCCTCGCCTGGCCAACGCCGATGGCGAAGATGCCGTCGTTTTTAGCCGAGCCGGAGTTTGCGACAGTGCTGGGCATGGCGTATTACGGCCACCGCGCCCGACTAGCTCGTGGCTTGCAGGAGCCCAGCTTTGGTTCGCGTATGAAAGCGCTGTTCGCAAGCAAGGGTGCGTGAATTCTCGTAGAGACGCGGCTTGCCGCGTCTTTGCTGCAGCGGAGACGGGGCGAGCCCTGTCTCTACAGATAATTTAAGAGGTGACGTATGAATGAAGACAACGGACTCCGCATTTCCTTCAACGAAGAAGCCCATAATGACGCTCGCATCAAGGTCATCGGTGTCGGCGGCGGCGGCAACAATGCGGTCAATCGCATGATTGACTCGGGGATGGAACACATCGAATTCATTGTGGCCAACACCGACTTGCAGGCTCTGCGGATGTCGCGCGCCGCCACCAAGATTCAACTCGGAGTGAAGCTGACCAACGGCCTCGGAGCCGGCGCCAATCCCGAGATCGGCCGCAAAGCCGCGCTCGAAGATTCGGACAAAATCATCGAAATCCTCGAAGGCGCCGACATGGTTTTTGTCACCGCCGGGCTCGGCGGCGGCACCGGCACCGGAGCCGCGCCGATCATCGCTTCGCTGGCCAGCGAAATGGGCGCGCTCACCGTGGCCGTCGTCACCAAGCCTTTTGCTTTTGAAGGCAAACGCCGCATGCAGCAGGCGGAGCGCGGTATTGCCGAACTCATGGAGTCGGTCGATACCACCATCGTGATCCCCAACGAAAAATTGCTGGCCGTCGCCGAGAACGCTGGTTTCTTCGAGTCCTTCCGCATCGCCGACGATATTCTTCGTCAAGGAGTGCAGGGCATTTCCGACATCATCACCATCCCCGGCATCATCAACCGCGACTTTGCCGACGTGAAGGCCATCATGGCAGGCATGGGCTATGCGGTGATGGGCACGGCTACGGCTGCCGGCGAGCATCGCACCGTGGAAGCCGCGCAGCGTGCCATCGCCTCGCCGCTGCTCGAGGCGGGCGCGATTGACGGAGCCCGCGGCATTCTCATCAACATCACGGGCTCGAATTCGCTGAAGCTCGCCGAAGTGCAGCAGGCTTGCACCATTATTCAGGGCGCGGCTCACGAGGATGCCAACATCATCTTCGGAGCGGTGCTCGACGAGAAGATGAAGGACGCGGTCAAAATCACAGTGATTGCGACCGGGTTTCGAGAGGCCGAGATGCGTCCTCGGCACCGCGAGAGCTATGATCCGGTGATCATTTCGCGGGAGGCGTCGCGAGAGGTTTCGCGCCACGTTTCGCGTGAGCGCGATCGTTTCCACGAGTCCGAACCGATGGCCGAGCCAGAGACAGTCTTCGTGCCAGAACCGGCCTTCGAGCCCGATCCCGCTCCGGTAGCCTTTCAGGAATCGGCTCCGGGCAACGCGTCGCATGCCGAGGTGATTTCGCTCGACGAGATGCGGTCGGCCGCTCCCAGCTACCACGCGGAGGATCTCGACGTTCCGGCCTTCCTGCGGAAACGTAACGAAGTGATGTAGGGGAAGAGCGAACTTTTTCTGGCCTGGTTGCGTATTCTGGGATAACGTTCTTGTCCGCTCGTCGTCGAAGCTCTCAGGAGACTTCCATGCGTCGCTTGATCCCAGCTTCTCTCATGCTTGTCGCCATTGTCGTCTTGGCCGTCACAATTCTCCTGGCGGCTCCACCCGATGCCACCTCCGGACGTCCGCAGTACACCAGCGACAATCAACTTCTGCAACCCACCGATTATCGCGAGTGGATTTTTCTCTCGTCCGGCCTCGGTATGAGTTACAGCGCGACGCCTGGCCACGAGATGTTCACCAACGTTTTCGTGCCGCAGTGGGCTTATCAGGCGTTTCTGAAGTCCGGCAAGTGGCCGGACAAGACGATGTTTGTGGTGGAAGAACGCAGACGCTACCAGCAAAGGTTCGATCAACAAGGCAGGACACTATCAGAGCGATTCCATGGGCATCGGCGTCGAGGTGAAAGACGAAACTCACTTTGCCGATAAATGGGCGTATTTCAATTTCGACGAAGATACAAAATCGGCGAGCGCAAATCCAAAAGAAGGCTGCTGGAGTTGTCACGAGCAGCATGCTGCCGTGGAGCACGTTTTTGTGCAGTTTTATCCGACGCTGAAACCGGTCGCGAAGAAGTTCGGAACCTACCGCGAATCCGCCGAAAAAGTAGAGTAGAGACGCGGATTTCCGCGTCTCGGGAGTGCCTCACTGCCGGAGACGGGGCAAGCCCCGTCTCTACTTCTGCGCCGCGTCTTTTGCTCGACGATCCAGGCTGTGATCTTCGCTTCCAGCAGGTCGAGCGGCAGCGGGCCCTGATCGAGCACGGCGTCGTGGAAGGTGCGAATGTCGAATTTCGTTCCCAACTCTCTCTGCGCTCTTTGCTCGCAGCTCGAGAATCTTCATCTGTCCCATCTTGTAGGAAAGCGCCTGCGCCGGCCAGGCTATGTAGCGGTCCACTTCGGTGTTGATATTTTCGTCGTCCATCGCCGTGTGCTCGTGGAAGAAGTCGACCATCTGCTGGCGCGTCCAGTGCTGGGAGTGCACGCCCGTGT
Organism: uncultured Acidobacteriaceae bacterium; assembly: GCA_963773955.1. Lineage (GTDB taxonomy): Bacteria > Acidobacteriota > Terriglobia > Terriglobales > Acidobacteriaceae > Acidiflorens. The sequence continues at coordinate 26,453 of CAVZDM010000037.1, forward strand.
CCACCACCCAGCGCACCGCGCGCCACATTTCGTTCTGCAGGCGGCCGTATTCGCTGTATGGATCCTGATAAAAGCCCACTTCTTTTCCCAGACGCTCCGAGTAAAACGCCCAGCCTTCGGTGTACGCATTCAGATCGAGGTTGTATTTGCGGAACGGCGGCAGGCCGGTGAGTTCTTGCGCAATCGAAAATTGCAGGTGGTGCCCGGGGACGCCTTCGTGGTACGCGATCGCTTCCACATTGAGCAGCAGACGCTTCTCGGGCGCGTATTCGTTGACGTTGATGCGGCCCGGGCGCGAGCCATCTCCGGCGCCGATGGAATAATCGGCCGGGGGACTGGAGGCGCTGCGGAACGACTCCATCTCCACCACGTCGAGCTTGTTCTTGGGCAGCCGTCCGAATAGCTCGGGTAGCTTGCCATACATCTGGTCGCGATAGTGGGTGTAGAGATCGAACAATTGCTGGCCTGACTGGGCATGTAGTTTCGGATCCTGACGGATGTGATCGTTGAACGATTTCAGATCACTGAATTCTTGCGCTTTGGCGAGGGCCAACATCTGGGTTTCGATTTCCGCCACGCTCTTCAGACCCAGCTGGTGAATCTGGTCGGCGGTGAAATCGGTGGTGGTCTGGTGACGCACGGCCAAGCGATAGCGCGCGTCTCCGTCGGGCAAGGCCCACACGCCGGGATCGAGTCGTCCGTGCGGCGCGTAATCGTCGCGCACGAATTTGGCGAATTTCGCATACGAGGGCGCGACCTCGTTCTTGACCGCGCTTTCGATCCCGTCGCGCAGTTGCTTCCGGTTATTTTCGGAAATGGAGTCGGGGAACTTGCGCAGTGGCTCAGTAAATGGACTCTTGTCGAGCGAATCGTCGGCAATCTGCTGCGCCTGGCTGGAAACTTTTTCGAGCAAATACTTCGGCGGCATGCGGTGCTCGCGCAGTCCGTCGCGCATGTGTCCCATGGCTTGATCAAGCACGCGCGGAATCTGGTGCAGACGCGCCAGGTAGTCCTGGTAATCTTTCACGTTGCGGAAGGGTGAATCGGAGGCGAGCGAAGCGTATCCCAGGTGAATGCCACCGAACTGCGTTGCCGGCATCTCCCAGTCTTTGAATTGCGCGGAGTCGAGCGCTTCGCGCAGGCTGCGCACCATCAGCGTGCGGTTGAGCTTTTCCTGCTCGGGAAATCCAGAGGCATCGATGGCCTCGAAGCGCGCCAGCGCCTGACGGGTGTGTTCGAGATCGTCGGCAATTGCCTTGTCGGAAAAATCGCTCAGCCGACCGTTGTAGCGATCGTCTCCAACCTGAGTGGCAAGCTCAGGCTGAGTGCGCAGTGTGTACTCCCACTCATCGGCGAGCAGGCGATTGAGTTCCGCTCGCCGCGCTTCAAGCGTCTTTTCTGTAGCGTGGTCGGCGGCGTGGGCAAAGAGAGGGACGATAAGAGCCAGGACGAAATAAAAAATCACGAGCGATGTTCGCAAGATGCAGACCTCGGAGGCGTCATTAAGATGCGCCGTCCGAAAATATCAGAAAAACGCGCGCCGTGGGTGTCGCTTGCGATGGCGATATTTCCGCAATTGCTAATCGCGGTTTCCATGATCGACTGGCGCGGCACTCGCGCGGATGCGCAAACCGCTGCAAAATCCGCGTACCTTTCAAGGTAACAGGCCAATTAGTTACCAAGGTGCCTGTCCCTCCTGCGGAATCACACTAAATCCAATTTATTCATATAGTTATCGCGCAGATTCCTTGATGACTATCTCTGCACTTTGAGATTGCGCCGAAGCCGATAAATCGCCTACTATCGGACAGTTGCGGGGATATGCCTTCGTTGTGGGGATTTGGCGATACTCTTGCATCCAACTAACTAGGTCAATCGGCGGATTCAACAGCAGATTGGCCGACCGGGGATGGTGAAGTGAAGTTAAGGGCCAGGTTTCTTCGTCTCGCATTTTTCTTGGGATTGGCAATGTTGCTGGAAGCGAGTGGCATCGCGGCCAGCGTGAACCCGAGCGCGGTCACGCCCCATAAGAGAACTCACAGCGTTACGGAAACTCAGCGTGCGAAGAGACGCATGCGAACCCTGGCGCGGAGCCGCACCCCGCAGTCCCAATTCGTCACCACGGCTTCTTCCGGTACCCCATATTCCGGTACCCCTCGCCGCCATCATTATTACCAGCGTTTCCACACCAGTTCGTTTGCTTCCGATATCACGGAAGGTGATGTGACCGCCGGCGAAGATCCCGTGGTTCGCCAGGCAGCGATCGATGCCCTGGGCAACATGAACGGCACGGTGGTCGCCATCGAGCCGACCAGCGGACGCGTCCTCGCCATGGTCAACCAGAAGCTCGCTCTTTCGAGCGGCGCGCAGCCGTGCTCGACCATTAAACTTTCCGTGGCTCTGGCGGCACTGAGTGAAGGCGTGATCGACGAGGAAACTGAAGTCTCGCTCGGGCGCCGCAGCCGCATGAATCTGACGTCGGCGCTGGCGCACTCGAACAACGCCTACTTCGAAGCCGTCGGGCGGAAGCTCGGCTTCGAAAAGGTCCAATACTATGCGCACCAGTTCGGACTCGGCGAACTCGCCGGCTATCACATTCCGGACGAGCAGTTGGGCACTTATCCCGAAGTAGAAATCCCCGCCAGACTTGGTGGCGTCAGCAAGATGTGCTCGTTTGGCGAGGGCATTTCGATGACTCCGCTGCAGCTGGGCGCTCTGGTGACGGCGATCTCAAACGGTGGCACGCTGTACTACCTGCAACATCCCACCAATCCAGATGAAGTCGCCAGCTTCCAGCCTCGCGTAAAACGGCATCTCGATATTGAGCCCGTGATTCCCGAACTCTCCGACGGACTGGCTGGAGCGGTCGCCTACGGTACCGCGCGCAGCGTGCGTTTGAACTTCAACGAGGAATCGATCTTAGGCAAGACCGGGACATGCTCGCACGACGGCACGCGCTTCGGATGGTTTGCCTCGTACGCCAACACCGACGTCGGACGTATTGTGACCGTAGTCTTCCTGCAGGGCGGACGTCCTACCTTCGGACCGAAAGCAGCGGAGATCGCAGGTCGCATGTACCGCAACCTTTACGACCACAACTTCTTTATGGCGGGGACCGCTGGATTTGTTCCTGCCGAACCGGTGCAGAAGGCGAGCACAGTAACCACGCAGCAGCAATAACCTCGCCGCCTGCAGGATACAAACGCCGCTCTTACTGCTTCACCTCGTCCTTGGCGACCACGCCGTCCCTGATGGAAACAATGCGGTGGGCGTACTCGGCGATGTCGTGCTCATGGGTCACCAGCACGATGGTGTTGCCCTCCGCGTGTAAGCGATCGAACAACGCCATGATCTCGTTTCCGGTCTGTGAGTCGAGATTGCCGGTCGGCTCGTCGGCGAGGATGATGGCCGGCTTATTGACCAGAGCACGAGCGATGGCCACGCGTTGGCGCTGCCCACCGGAAAGTTCGTTGGGCTTGTGGCTCATGCGCGATTCCATGCCGACCGAAGTCAATGCGGCCTTGGCGCGCTCGGCGCGCTCTTCGGAAGGAACCCCAGCATAGATCAGCGGCAGCTCCACGTTGTGCAGCGAAGTAGCGCGGGCCAGCAGATTGAAAGTCTGGAAGACGAAGCCGATTTCCTTATTGCGGATGCGCGCCAGTTCGTCGTCATCGAGTTCACTCACCAGTTGTCCGTTGAGCCAGTATTGGCCTTTGGAAGGCGAGTCGAGACAGCCGATCAGGTTCATCAGCGTTGACTTGCCGGAGCCGGACGGGCCCATGATGGCGACGTATTCGTTACGCTGGATGCGCAGGTTGATGCCACGCAGCGCATGCACCTGTTCCGAGCCCATATCGTAGGTCTTCCACAGATCCTCGGTTGAGATCATGTGGGAATCGGGCGCGCCCCAATTCGCGGGCTTGTCGATTGGGAATACTTCGGCGGTCGCCATCTTGCTCTCCTTATCCGGATCGGGCTCGGGCACGCACGCTCCTATGCCATACTGTGTTGGACGTTCTAAGTTGACAGAAGTTAGGTCTCAGGTGTCAGGTCTCGGGTATCAGGCCTTTGAACTTGGGGTTTCCTGAGACCTGACACCTGAGACCTGCCTCCTAGCTGCTTTCATCTTCTTTCTTCGGAGCCGAATTATCTACTTTGACGCTCGTTCCCGGCTTCACCGTGCGTAAAACCTTGTAGCTTCCGGTGATCACCTCGTCACCCTCCTGTAGGCCTTTGGTGATCTCAATATCCGTGGTGCCACTGATGCCGGTCTCCACCGGAACGAATTCGGTTTTCCTGGCGCGGATCACGAACACGCCCTGCACTTCTTCTTTTTCTTTCTGCTTCGCTGCTTCCGCTGGAGCGCTGGTGGCGGCCTGCACATTATTGCTGTTTTTCCCCGCATCCTTGGGCACGAGATCCGCCTGGGTGCGCACGGTGAGCGCCTGAATCGGAATGCTGAGCACGCTACTGCGGGTCGCGGTCGTAATTTTAGCGGTCGAGGAGAGGCCTGGGCGCAAGTCGGTGGGCGGGTCGGTGAGCGTCACAACTACTTTGAAGTCCTTCGCTTCTTCACTGGTCGAGGCTGCCTGAGAAGTGGCCACACCGGTCGAGCGCACGATTGCGTTGTCTCCGATTTCGCTGACGACGCCGTGAAAGATCTTGTGCGGGATGGCGTCGATGGTTACTTCCGCAGATTGTCCGAGATGCACGTTGACGATGTCGGTCTCGTCCACCTTGACTTCGGACGTGATCACGGACATGTCGGCAATCGTCATCAGCGTGCTACCCGGTGAATTCTGGATTCCGATGACCACGGTCTCGCCTTCGCGCACCGGAAGATTGGTGATTACACCGTCAAAGGGCGCCTCGTACGTCGTTTTTTGCAGCACGTCGGAAACCCGAGTCAGGTTAGCCTGATTCTGGGTGATGTGCTTGTCCATCGAATCTTTCTGCGCCTTGGCTTGGGCGACGCGAGCCTCGGCCTGCGCCAGTCCGGCGTCGGCGGACTCCCACGCCGCTTTCTTGACGTCGTAATCCTGTTTGGCGATGAGGGCGGCGTTGTACAGGCCCTGGGCGCGATCCCAGTCGAGCTTGGCGTGGACGGCGTCTGACTTGGCGCGGTTCAGGTCCGCGAGCGAGGTATTCAGGGCCGCATCGGAGGCTGCCGCGTCGGTTACCGCCGCCTGCACGGACGCGCGAGTTGCATTAACATCGGCCGAGGATTGCACGTTCTCAAGCTGGGCCAGCAACTGTCCCTTCTTCACGCGGTCGCCTTCCTTCACATGCAGCTTGATGATCTTGCCGAAGGCATTGGCTCCGATATTCACGTAGGTCTTGGGCTTGATTTCGCCCGAAGCGCTGACCACCGAGGCCAGGTTCTGCTTTTGCGCTTTCCCGGTTTGCACCGTGACCACGTTTTTCTGGCTCTGGTAAACCGTGATGGCGACGATGATCCCGAGCACCAGGACGGCGCCCACCCCGATCAATGCTTTCTTCCAGGTCTTCATGGCGAAGTCTTCTATTCCTGTCCTGTAATGACTGAGTATCCTGCCCAACCGGCCCTGACGTCCGCAGACGGCTCGGAGGTCTCGAAAACGCACACCAATTGCCTATGAACAGTTACGTTCAACCGAGCGAGAAAGTTCCCCTCTCGCCAGGCAATCCAATCCCTCTGATCGCCGTTTCCGCTGGTGGAGGGGAGACTTGCGGCAGCGAATCATTATATCGTGACCAGGATGCCGCCGGCAGGCCTGCTAAACAATCGTTGCCCGTCCGCAAGACGCGGATTCTTAAGGGATTTAGAAGAGGGGCCCGGCGCAGAAAATCTTTTCTCGACAGGCCACTTCTTCTTGCCTTGTTGTATCCAATGAACATAGAATTAGCCAACTGACGTTTCTGGTGAGGTAGGCCCTTCTATGTTCTCCGCAGGTTTTAGAAATCGTTGCTCGGTGGGTGTCGTGGCTGGAATGATGGCGCTCGGTTTTACAGTCGTTTCGCCAGCCCAGGACAAGGACGCGAAAGGCTCCGATGCCAACGCGGCGGCTGCCCAGGGAAGCCAGGTAGATCCTCTCAAGCGTCCGATCCCGGAAAAACAGAGGAAGGCGAACGCCAAGGCGCTCAAGATTGAGTTGAGCAAGACTTACCGGAAGTGGCTGGACGAGGATGTGCGCTGGATTATCACCGACGAAGAGAAATCCGCCTTCATGCAGCTTTCGAACGACGAAGAGCGCGACCAGTTCATCGAGGCTTTCTGGCAACGCCGCGATCCCACGCCCGACACCGAAGAGAACGAGTTTAAAGAAGAGCATTACCGGCGCATTGCCTATGCCAACGAGCACTACGCGGCCGGCATCCCTGGGTGGAAAACCGACCGCGGCCGGATGTACATCGTGTTCGGGCCGGCGGATGAGATTGAGTCCCATCCCTCCGGCGGCAGCTACGAACGTCCCATGGAAGAAGGCGGCGGCGAGACTTCCACTTTCCCGTTCGAGCAATGGCGATATCGCTACATCGAAGGCATTGGCCAGGAAGTGATCATCGAGTTCGTCGACACCTGCATGTGCGGCGACTATCACATGACCCTGGACCGTTCGGAAAAAGATGCCTTGAAGTACACCCCGAATGCCGGCCTGACGCTCTACGAGCAAATGGGCATGGCGAACAAAGCAGATCGTTTCACCAACGGCGGCATCGAGCAACTTGGCAAATCGCCTATGAATTATGATTTGCAATCCAAGGAATTCGACCGCCTGGGACAGTTTGCCAAGCTGCAGGCGGCGCCGGCAGTGAAATTCAAGGATCTGGAAGAAGTAGTCAGCCACCATATCAGCGTCAACCTGATGCCCTTTGATGTCCGCGCGGACTTTGTGAAGGTGACCAGCGACACGGTACTGGTTCCGATCACCATCCAGATTAAAAACCGCGACGTCACTTTCCAGAACAAGGACGGCATCGAGCGAGGCACCGTCAATATCTTCGGTCGCGTGACCACGCTCACGGGCAAGGTCGTGCAGACCTTTGAAGATACGGTGCAGGTCGATGTGCCGGTGGAACTGCTGCCCAAGACCGCCGAGAACTCTTCGGTCTATTGGAAGGCGCTGCCGCTGCGCATCAGCCAGAATCGTTATCGCCTGGACATCGTAGTGAAGGACGTGAACGGAGATCGCAGCGGAAGTTGGGAACATGCAATCATGATCCCGGACTTCAGCGAGGACAAGTTGAGCAGCTCAACGCTCATCATCGCCGACCAGATGGAACCGGTGGCGACCAAGAACGTCGGCACGGGCAGCTTCGTGATCGGGACCACAAAAGTGCGGCCGCGCGTTGCGCCTTCCGATGGCAAGCCCATCTCGTTCAAGCGCAATCAGAAGCTGAATTTCTGGATGCAGGTTTACAATCTCAGCGTGGACGAGAAAACTCACAAGCCTTCGGCCACCATCGAATACAATGTGACCGACGCCAACAACAAGGCTGTCATCCATACCGTCGAGTCGACGGAGACGATGGGCAATGTGGGCGACCAGGTCACTCTGCAGAAGACGCTTTCCGCTGCCAACCTGCAGCCGGGCCTGTACAAGATCGAGATCAAAGTGAACGACAACCTTTCCAAGCAGACGGTGGATCCGACGGCGACCTTTGCCGTGGAGTAAGCCGCAGTTTGGTTCCCTGGAGGTGGTGGGCGAGATGTTCCGAAAGCTCGGGTTCCTCGTAGTTGTCGTCATCGTCGTCGCCAGCGTGTCTGTCCCGGCATGGTCCGGAAATGCCTCCGGCACGATCTCGGGCGCGATCTCGGGATACGTTCGCGATGGCAGCGGCGCGCCGCAAATGGGCGCGCTGGTGGAGGTACTCGGTTCGGCCGCCCAGGCGCTGAAAGTCTTCACCGACGATCGCGGTTTCTACTCGGTCGCGAAGCTGCTGCCCGGAACCTACAGCGTCAAAGTGAGCGCGCCTTCGTTTCTTCCCACGCTGCGGGAGAAGATCGGCGTGCGCGCCGGCGCCAAGCTCATGGTGAATGTCACCTTGACCACGCTGTTCGAGGCCATCCAACTGGTTCCGCTGCGCGGTCCGGTGGACGACGACGACTGGCGGTGGACGCTGCGCTCGGTCTCCAACCGTCCCATTCTGCGCGTGCTTGAAGATGGCACCACCGTGGTTGCGCAGAGCGGGGAGTCGGCCGCTGACCACGAATTGAAAGGTACCGTCAGCTTCCTCGCTGGATCGCCCGGGCAGGGTTTCGGCAGCCCCTCCGATATGACTGCTGGCTTTGCCGTGGAGCGTTCGTTGTTATCGAGCGGCACCCTGCGGCTCAACGGCAACGTCGGTTATGAATCCGACGGCGAAGGCGTCCCAGCGGCCGTGCTCCGAACCACCTACACCAACCGTTTCAACGGTATGTTTGAACCCTCCGTGGCGATTACCGCCCTCAGGCTCAATTCGCCTGACCTGAACGCGATGCCCGGCGCCTCTCTGCAAGCGCTGTCGGTGACCAGTTCCGATCGGATCGTCCTCGGCGACACGCTGGAGATCAAGCTCGGCAGCGAATTCCAAACCATCCAGTTTATGGGGCGCGTGAATGCCTTTAAACCCTTCGCGTCAGCCGATCTCCACATCACGCCCAACACCGTGCTGGAATATCAGTACACGAGTTCAGTCCCCAACATGGGGGTGCAGGATCGCCTGGCTGCGGGCGGCGCTGGTTTGGATTCGGTTTCGTCGGACCTGAGCGAAACCGCGCCGCGCATGAGCATCACCGGGTTTTCTCCGGCGGTCGAGCAGGCCCATCACCAGGAAGTATCGCTGTCGCAGCGCGTCGGCAAGAATAGTATGCAGGTCGCATTCTATTCCGACAGCATGATCGATCCGGTGCTGACCGGCGTTGGCGAAATGACGCCGGGCGAAATGGCGACCGAATCCGGTGAGGTGCTGCCCGATGTGTACTCGGGCACGTTCAGCTATCAGGGAAACGATTTCGCGACGCGCGGCATGCGAGTGGTGCTGCAGCGCAAGCTGTACTCCGATCTGACCGCAACCCTCGATTATGCCTACGGAGGCGTGCTCGATCTGTCACGCCCCGACGTCCAGCTCCAGGATGCACGCGAGTGGATTCACGCCGAGCGGCGACAGGCGATGGCAGCGAAGTTCAGCGGAACTCTGCCCAAGACGAAAACGCGCTGGATCGCCTCCTATCGTTATACGGGCGGCCGCACCTTGACGCCGGTTGACCTCTTCAATACTTCGGCCGGCCAGTCTGATCCTTATTTGAATCTCTGCATCCGGCAACCGATTCCAGGCAGTTTTCTCGCCGGACACATGGAGGTTCTCATGGATCTGAGAAATCTTCTAGCGCAGGGCTATGTGCCCGTGATGGGACAGGACGGACACACGGTTTATCTCGTCCAGTCGGCGCGCTCCGTGCGCGGCGGCGTGGCCTTCAGCTTCTAGAATCTCGTAGCTTCTAATCCGTTATTCCGTAGATTTACGATCTGTTATTCCGTAGACTTCCGGCGATGGCTCCGAGTCGCTCGCCTCCCACGCCTTTCGCAAACTCTCGGTCGCTTCCTCGCTACGCAGATTCCCGCACTGATCCCCTTACGTAACTGATTCCCTTCCACTAACTTCCTTCTGTGAAGTTGCGCACTGTTCTTTCGCGCACACTCGTATATAATGCCGCGCATTCAATTGGAACTGTGTTTGCTACTCGCGGAGCGTGGGTCTGTTCCAGTGCCCGCGACGAACGAAGGAGGACCAGGAATGAAACGGCATTTATTATTGGTGTTTGTTCTTCTCTCGAGCGGCCATGCTCGTCGGTCAAACGTTTCGCGGGACCATCCTCGGCTCCGTGACCGATTCCACGGGAGCATACGTTGCCGGAGCGACGGTCAAAGTGCGCAACGTGGGCACTGGCCTGGAGCGCACGACGACCACCAGCACGGATGGCAGTTACTCGGTGCCCGAATTGCCCATCGGCACATATTCAGTCACCATCACGCAGACTGGCTTCCAGACCGCAGTCACCAACAACGTCGAGGTGAACGTAGCTACGGAGCGGCGCGTCGACGCACTGTTGAAGACCGGCCAAATCACGCAGACGGTTGAGGTCTCAGGCGGAGACCTGCCTCAGATCGAAACTCAGTCCAATGAACTGGGAGGTGTGCTGACCAGCAAGGGCGTTGAAGATATGCCCATCAACGGCCGCGACTACACCAAGTTGATCTTCTTGAATCCCGGGGTCGCGGGTTCGCCCGATCAGATCACCGATTCGCCGGGATCGTTTGGCGAGTTCTCCATGAACGGTGCCCGCGGACGCTCCAACAATTACCTGCTCGACGGCACGGACATGAACGACGGATACCGTAACGACCCGGCCATCAATCAGGGCGGCGTGTTCGCCGTTCCGTCGGCCATTCTGCCGATCGGCGCCGTCGCCGAGATGAAGGTGCTTTCCAACTTCCAGCCCGAGTATGGACGCAACGCCGGCGCCGTGGTCAACATCGTGACCAAGAGCGGCACGAACGCTCTCCATGGAGAATTGTTCGAATACTTCCGCAACGACGCGCTCGATGCGCGCAACTACTTCAACACGGAAGCGCTGCGGTCGCCCTTCCACAACAACCAGTTCGGTGGCTCGCTCGGCGGTCCGATCGTGAAGGACAAGACCTTCTTCTATGCGAACTACGAGGGTCAGCGCGAGACCGTGGGAACGGTGACGCTCGCTTGCGTGCCAGATCCGGCGCAGATCGCAGATGACATCCTAGCGAACGGCACACCCAATGCTGTGACGCAGGCCATGCTGAATTTCTGGCCGGCTCCGAATATTCCGGGAACGTACGGGAACCCTAGTCCGGTACCTGGATTTGGGGAAGATGTGGGGTGCCCCGCCGGTCCCAATGCGTCGCTGATCACGCCTTCGTACAACAACCTGAGCAGTGTGATCGGAAAGATCGACCACAATTTTAACCAGAACAACATTTTGACCGGCCGCTATTTCTTCGGAGACAGCACCCAATCTTTCCCACTCGCCCTGACCGCTTCTGGCGGCCAACTCCCTGGCTTCAACACCATCACGCCGACTCGTGTCCAGTTGGTGTCTCTCTCTTACGTGCACACCATCGGCACCAATAAAGTGAATGAACTGCGCTACGGCTGGAACCGGTTCGCGGAAGGGTTTTTTACTCAAGACCAGAACTTCCACCCGAGTTCGATCGGTCTGTGCGCGGCCAGTTCACTCGCGGACTGCCAGGGCTCCGGTCCGCACGATTCCGGCCTGCCCATCATTCTTGTTTCGGGCACGCCGAGTGGAACGAGCTTCTTTGCCCAACCCGGCTCTACCTCGGGCGATCCTCGGCAACGCGTCGACACCAACAATCAGTTCATCGAGAGTTTCGCATGGAAAATCGCCAAGCACGACGTCAAGATGGGTTTCGAGTTCCGCCGCACCAGCATTGAACAGTACTTCGACAAATACTTCCGCGGCAGACTCAAATTCTCGGATCTGAGCTCTTTTCTTGAGGGCGAGCCCTCCGGTGGCCTGCAGTACTCGGGCAATTCGCGCCGCCACACCTTCGAAAACGGCTACGGTCTTTATATCCAGGATGCTTTTCGTCTAACCCCGCGCCTTACGCTTAACTATGGCCTGCGGTGGGACTATTACGGCATAGTTCAAGAGAAGAACAACCTGTTCGCCAACTTCCTGGTGACCAGTTTCGACCCGGTCAGCGACACCGGGACGGGCAACTATTTGCAAGTGGGCACCCCCGGACTCAGCAGGTTGTATAACCCCGACCACAAAGATTTTTCACCGCGAGCCAGTATTGCCTGGGACCCGGCGGGAAAAGGCAAGACCGTATTCCGCGCCGGGGCAGGTCTTTTCTATGACGCCTTCTCGCAGGACATTTTCCTCGGCCATCTGCCCTATCCCGCCTACTATGCCCCAGGCCCAGCCTACGGGAACTTTGGCCCCGACCCAATTAACGCCGCCTCCGCAACCGGTAATACAATCCAGGCTATGCAGCCGGTCTACGGCACGGTCGGCTGCAGCCCGGAGTGTGATATCTTCGCGGTCGATCCGAAAATCAAGACGCCCTACATGGAGAACTTCAACATCAATATCCAGCAGCAGCTCACCAGCAAGACCACCTTGCAGGTGGGATATGTGGGATCGCAGGGGCATCGGCTCTTCCGCTTCTATGACATCAATCAGCCGACCCAGGCGGCGATTACCGCGGCGGATCTAGCCTGCACGCCCGCTCCTTGCGTTGCTGACTTCGGTGTGCCGCGTCCCTTCGGGGATGGCGGCGCGGGTGCGTTTTATATCTTCCAGGAGAAAGCCACCGGGAAGTCGAATTACAATTCGCTGCAGGTCAGCTTCAAGGTCAACAGCTGGCGCGGCATCAATTCAACCGTCAACTACGTGTATTCGAAGTCGCTGGACAACTCGAGCGACCTGGAAGACTTCGTTGTCAACGCGGCCCAGCCCCAGGACAGCAACAATCCGCAGCTCGAAAAGGGACCTTCAAACTTCAACATTCCGCAGCGCCTTACTTGGGTGTTCAGTTACGAACTGCCGAACCGGGGCGGGAACATGCGGCGGCTCAAGAACGGCTGGGGTTTTGATAGCACAGTGTCGTTGCAGAGCGGCCAGCCCTTTACCCTCAACTACAATTGTGAAGACGATTTCAGCGGCGGCGGCGACTGTTTCGACCGACCCGACGTCGTCGGACCCATCGTGTACCACAAGCATGATCCCGCGAACTTCCTCGACCTGACGGCCTTTGCCATGCCATGCACCAACAACGGGACCATTTCAGGCTTGGCTACCGACTGCGTGCCGGGCACGCGGCACTACGGCGACCTGGGACGCAACTCCCTGGTTGGCCCAACCTACAAACAGTGGGACTTCGCTCTCTATAAGGACACGGCCGTCACCGAGCGCGTGAAGGTGCAACTACGGGCTGAGTTCTTTAACCTTCTCAACCATCCCAACTTTTCCAGCCCGCTTCTCCCGAACTTCATTGCCGACCCGGCTTCGAACCTCGGTACTTGCGGGTGCGGATTTCAAGCGGGCGCCAACGGTCGTGAGGTTGGTACCGTGACCCCCGCGGGTGGCGGGTACCAGCTCACCGCCACCGGCGACGTGGGCATCGGCAACCCGTTCCTCGGCGGAGGCGGCCCGCGAGGCATTCAACTGGCTCTCAAATTCAGCTTCTAACTTTTTGGCTTTTGCGTTCTTTCCAGCTCCTCCCGCAACGGGAGGAGCTTTTTTATTGCCGAATACGGTAGTGGGCGACTTTCCCTCTCCCACCTTCCCCGCAAACTGGAGTAAACTTCCACAGCATATGACTGCGAAGACTACGAATACCGAGAACGACCGGCGTTCGCGCCAGCGCGTGCCAGTTCGTGTCCCGGTCAAGGTGCGTCATCAAGGCGGCGAGCAACAGGGCCTGACGCGTGATCTGAGTTCGTCAGGGATTTTTCTCTATTCCGAGTCGGGGATGAAAGCGGGCTCGAAGATCGAACTGGTCATCATGCTGCCTCCCGGCCTCGGTGTGGGTCCCGGAGGATGGACGCTCTGCCAGGCCTCGGTGGTGCGGGTCGAAGAATCGGAAGGCAAGAGTATGGGAATAGCCGCCACCCTCGACTCCATCGCATTGTTGCCAGAGATCAGCTGAAACTCAGTAGATCGTGCTCCACGCCAGGCCGCCGATCAGATGTCTTTTCTCAAGTTGATCCAGGTGGCTAGAATAATTTCTCCTAAGACAAAAAGATTGCTTCCCAATGCCCCATCTCCGGTGCAATAATGGCCCGCTTTAACACCAAGGCCGAATAGGCCGTCTTCCCCGGGTGGGCCAGCTTATGTGGATTGAAAAACTTGCCGATGGCGTTCTGGAACTGGAAACGCCAATCGGGCCTCGATACGTGCAGCCGAATCTGGCGCAACGCGCATGTCTGATGTGGACCTTCCGAAATTTTTTCTCGCTGCCACAACAAGTGCTGCGCCCGCGCGAACGCCGATTGATTGATCGCCTGTGGAGCGAGAACAGGTTCGTATCGTTGTCAGCAGTCGGAGCGCCGGACCGGCCGATCATCGGAAGAATCGAGCGTCGGCGAGCGCCGGCTCAAGCAGAGGTTCTGCCGATTCGCAAACCGGTATCGTGTGCGGAGCCTGCGGTAGCCGAGCAAAGCCGGGAAGCCGCCTCCGCGTAATCTTCAGTACGAAGCCCCAGCGCAAAAGCTCCGCGCAAAACGGATGATATAATCGAAATTTGTCCCCACGTTGCCGTTCGCCGTGGGCGCGTAGCTCAATTGGCAGAGCAACTGACTCTTAATCAGTAGGTTGTAGGTTCGATTCCTACCGCGCTCACCATCTCTATCAATGATTTACCGCAGCCAAGCCCGCACGGAAGCACTTTTGACGTGGTATTGAAAAGGCGCACTTTAGCGCGCACAGTTCCGAAGCGTACGGCACACTTACGGCACACCACGGCACACCTGCCTCGTTGACGGGAACTGTCCCGTCTTTTCCGACCGCGCCGCGAGCTTCTGCAGCCGGTCGGTCCTGAGCGATAGCGCTGTTCTTTTCATGGGCACATGTTCCCTACAGGCATACGTCAGTGACGTGCCGAAGGACATTACACGGATTGGTGCCCGTTGGAACCAAAGACCCACATAGCGAACAAGAGGCGAAAGAGTGTATTATGCGGGAATGGCGGTCGGCGTGCTAGGGGAGGACCCTCGTAGTCGCGGACAGGAGAATCAAGATGTCTAGTTCAAAAGAAAGCACTCCGCGAGTGGTCGAGGTTGGCTTCCCAGATTTTTGGCAGCACGTACACGATCAGTTTCCCAAGTGTTTTGGGATTGCGAGTGTCGAACTGACGGAGATTGGTAACACCGCATTCAAAGGTTCCCTCAGCGAACCGTTCCACAAGATCGCACGCCACTTGGCGAGAATGGTTTGGAATTCGCTTGGCTCAGTGTCAGTACTTGCTCTGAACGGGTGCGGTGTAGATGCGATGAAGATTGCTCGCGGGATGTTTGAGACTTCGGTGACGCTCGGATACCTGAACCTTCATCCGGAGCTGGCGGAAGATTATCTCGATTATCACTTTGTAATTCAGAAACAGCGATGCGACTTTATGAAAGAGCACGAACCTGAGCGACTGAGGCGCATTCCCAGTGAACTGTTGCAGCGGATAGAAGCCGATTTCGCGAGAGTGGCTGCTCGGTTCCAAAATCGCAAAGGAAAGCTGAGAACGTCTTGGTCCAAGGTCTCAATCAGAGAGATGGCGAAGGAGGTCGGCAAGGAAAAACTGTATCTCACCTTCTACCGATTTGCTTCTTCTATGCATCACGGAGATATTGGAGGAGCTTTTGCGCAGACAGCAAAACTGGACGATGACGACGTTCTCGACGTTGAAATCCTTCCGTCAGACGAATGGTTGAGCGCAGCGTTGATAATTGCACACGGCGCGCTAGTCAGTGTTCTTCGCGATTATAACGAGATCGCCAAGGCGGGGATTGAGGAAGTCGTCGAGCAGGCCGACAAAACGTTTTTCGCCACGTGGGGAAAAGGCCAACAAGAGGCAACATGAGCACGTGCATTTTCTGCCGCGTGAAGTCCTCAGATCTGACCGACGAGCACGTCTTTCCCGCAGCGATTGGGGGAAATCTTGTCTTGAAGCATGGCACGTGTGCTCGCTGCAATCATGGATTCTCAAAATTTGAGAAACCGCTACTGACAGAGCTTGCTCCCTTCCGCGCTCTCTTCCGAATTCAAAACCGCCGCGGCGATGTTCCAGAGGTGGAGGCGACCCTACGAACCGATCAGAAGGAGTATGCCGGGAAGCTGAAGGCAGATGGCACGGTCCAGCCAAAGCGCACTGTAACGGAAGTCAAGAAGGTGGACGGGTCGCGAGAATTCGTACATCGCTTTCTCACAGACCGCCAGCGAGAAAAGCTGGTGCGCGAGGCGACCGACAAAGGCCTTCGCTATGACATCTTGGGACCGGGCGAACCGGTGCGTGCCGAGGTTCACCTCGGCAGCGATCTGAACGAAATCGGCTCGTTGAACGGACTGCGGACTGTGTCCAAGATCGCCTATGTGGGTTTGGCATACTTCGCGGGTGCCCGGCTTGCGACTGGGGACTGTTTTCAGCATGTGCGCGATTTCATTATGAAGGGAGCGGGAAAACCGGCGGCCCGACAGTTTGTGAACTATAAGTTCGCAGATGAAATCGTGCAGGGACCGCACCAGCACTCGATCATCCTCGCTGGCCGCTACGATCAAAAACGAGTGGATGCAATCGTCAGACTGTTCGGTGGGCTTTGCTACTTCGTGGTTCTGAGTGACTCTTATGCAGGGGCAGACTTCAACCAGACTCTGGTGTATGACGGCTATCGCCGCGCGGAGGACGGGATGCTGTTCTCGCATCTCGAAACCGAAATGATGCAGCTCGAAATCGTAGCTGCAAGCCCGCTCACTATATGGGACGATCTGCCTGCATCGGGTAAATTCTTCTGCGATTTCCTCGAGCGCGCGTTTCGTGGAATCGCTCCGCGAGAAGTAACAATCCGATAGCGGAGGACTACGTTCAACAGAACACCCAGACACCCAGACGCCGGACGGAGATTCGTTCAAGGCTACGGAAAATACTTGTCGAGCTGTCCCGCGTAACGGGATCCATCCATTCCTCTATTGACTCAAACAATTCCATCCCATCAATCGTTATTGCATGAACGACAAACTGTGCAGATACTGCACCCAAAAATTTCGCCCTTCCAGGTACCACCCGGATCAGCAAGTGTGCAATTCGGCCGATTGTCAACGCCACCGCCGCACAGACTACCATCGGCAAAAGCTCATTGAAGATCCCACTTACCGAGAGCAATGCCTAGACAGCCAAAAAAAGTGGCGCGAGAAAAACCCTCACTATATGAAGCGCTATTGGGCAAAACGGCGAGATCGCGGTCGTTTGAATGCCAACAGGTTCCAGTTAACGTCTGAACTGCGCCAGCTTCTGAAATTGTTAAAGAACAACACGGCTGTCGATCTTCGGTCCCTTGATGCAAGCATTTGGCTTATCGGTCCAAACGGATTCCTAGGCGAAAAGAACAGCTTTGCTGCAGCCAAGATCATCATCGTGCAAGCAATTCAATGCTCCTCGGACCAGCAAAGAACATCTCTTTGAACCTGGTCTCCTGTCCGTCATATAACTAGTACTGCCCGGAGAATCCAGCATTGGGCGGCAAGGCGATCCCCTGGCTGGTGACCACCCGGCTAGCGCTCCTCAAGAGCAGTAGTGATTCTGAAGGTTGCGCCGATT
>CAVZDM010000038.1:0-25107 GCA_963773955.1 uncultured Acidobacteriaceae bacterium
ACTAGTGCGCTCCCAGAACTTCATCCCTTTCCATTCCGCCTGGCCGATGCCGAGCGTTTTCATCAGATCGGACTTGGTGTCGGAGAGCAGGTCGATGGTAAAGGCGAACTTGTGAGAGAAGTTCTTGTGCGAAGTGACGTCGTCGGCGCTCACGCCGACGACCTTGATTCCGGCGGCTTCGAAATCAGCCTTGGTCGCCGTAAACGATTTGGCCTGGATGGTGCAGCCGGGCGTGTCGTCTTTCGGATAGAAATACACGACCAGCCAACTTCCGGCAAAGTCGGAAAGCTTGGTGATCTTGCCGTCCTGGTTAGGCAGCGAAAAATTCGGAAAAGGATTGCCGGCAGCGAGCATGGGTAGAGTTCCTTTCTAGAGTTGTGATCTGCAATTGTACGAGCGTCTCTTCTGTGTGACCCCTGTGCCCCGATGGTTCATGCTTCTAGTTCCTCACCACAGGGAACACAGAGGTCACAGAGGTACACAGCAAAGCCTGCTGTCTGTGCTACGCTGCCTGCGTCAATTTCTTCATGCGTTTTTTCATTTCTTCATCGGATACATCTTCCTTGTGAGTCGCAATGCCCCAGAGATGTCCGAACGGGTCCTGGATGAAACCGGAGCGATCTCCGTAGAACTGGTCGGCGACCGGCTTCAGGATTTTCGCTCCCTCCGCGGCGGCTTTTGCGACCACTTTGTCGCAATCGGGGAGATAGACATACAGGCTCACCGGAGACGCTCCGATGCTCTCAGCGCTGCGGTAGCCCATTTGCGGATTTTCGTCGGCCAGCATGACGCGGGAGTCGCCGATCTGCAGCTCAGCGTGGCCCACACGGCCGTCGGGACCATCCATCCTTACGACTACTTTTGCTCCGAGAACCTTCTTGTAATAATCAATCGCTTTCGCCGCGCCTTTGATGACGAGGTACGGTGTAATGGTGTTGTATCCCTTGGGAATGTAGCTGACTTTTTTCATGATTTTTCTCCTCTGGTGTTCCGGTCAAAGATGACCCTGAAGTTGGGGGTTGAGTTAAAGCGTGCTGACGGGCCCCCACGGGCCGCGATATTGGTTAATGAGAACACAAGTTCGCAGGCGGCTCAAGCCGAACTTCCAGGGCGGGGCCCGCGCGTCCGGCCACCCTCACGCAGTCACCGGCCTAGTGGCCGGGTATCTCGACCAGAGTGTAGCTGGCTGGTTTTGCGGCGTTCACTGCTTCAGAAACGCTTTGCAGCGCGGGCTCAATGAGACTCCACCTGCTCTTGCCCAAGACGACAATCCCAATCTTGCGGGTACCGAGATTCTGCTGATAGACGAGGTTTTTGTCCGTTGTGAGTAAGACTTCAAACCCGGCATCCTCCGCCGCACGCAGCAGATCGCCGTTCGAGAGAGCGCTCCACCCTTGCTCACGCGCGGTTCTGACGACATGTCCGTGCAGGGCGCTTCGAATGCCAACAGGCGTTCCCTGGTCAAATAAGATGAGCATCAGCGGGCGGCGGGCGCGGAGGCCTCAAGGCTATGAGCGGCGAAGTCCAGGACTGCTCTCACTTGTTCGCGCGTAAGCCCGTCAAACATCTCGACGATTTGGTCAATCGTGAGGCCGTCTTCGAGGTTTTCGAAAACGGCTGACGCCGGTATACGTGTACCACGGAAGACCCACGCGCCACTGACCTTGCCGTGTACGCTCTCCAGGGCCGCACATCGTGACCAGTCCAGTGCCATGGCGAACCTCTCTCTGGCCATGCTATCGAATGCGCTGCCCTGCTACAAGGGGCGAAGTGGCGCGAATCGTCCAGCAATGCCACAACCTCTCGAGGTGTACCCGGCGAACGACCGTATATTCGCTGGCGGGGCTCGAGCGGACGCTCGTTTCTACTCGATTCCCAGCTCCTTCGCCAGTGCCTTCCATTTGTCATCGACCAGCGCCCGCGTTTTCGCGTCCATCACGATCTCGTCCGGCCACGGACGAGTGAAACCTTCGGTCGACCATTTGCGGGTGGCGTCTATGCCTATTTTCGATCCGTAGTTTGCCAGGCGGGCGGCGTGGTCTAGCGAATCTACTGGGCCGAGAGTGAATTGGATGTCGCGCTCGGGGTCGATGTGGTTCAGCACTTTCAGGGTTACGTCGGCTATGTCCTGAACGTCTACATCTTCGTCTACTACGATGACGCACTTGGTGAACATGGCCTGGCCCAGCGACCAGATGGCGTTCATCACTTTGCGCGCTTGTCCGGGGTAGGACTTACGAATGGAAACCAGCATCAGGTTGTGGAACACGCCTTCTATGGGGAGGTTGATGTCCACCAGTTCGGGGATGGTCAGCTTCATCAGCGGGAGGAAGATGCGTTCGACAGCTTTGCCCATCCAGGCGTCTTCTTGCGGCGGCTTCCCTACTACCGTGGTCGCGTAGATCGGGTCTTTGCGGTGCGTGATGCAGGTGACGTGGAATACGGGATACTCGTCTTCCAATGAGTAGAAGCCGGTGTGATCTCCGAAGGGGCCTTCGGTGCGGAGTTCGTCGAGATTGACGTAGCCTTCCAGGATAATTTCGGCATTGGCAGGGACTTCCAGGTCGACGGTTTCGCACTTTACCAGCTCTACTGGCTTCTGTCTTAGAAATCCGGCGATGATGAATTCTTCTACGTCGGGCGGGGCGGGGACTATGGCGGAGAAGGTTAGGGCGGGCTCGGTGCCTATGGCTATGGCCACGTCCATTTTGCCGGTGGGACGGGCGCCTTGGGGTTGGATTGCGCCTCCGGATGAGCGGGCCATGATGTCTACGGCGGCTGCGGCCGGACTTTGCGTAGCTGGACAGCCGAGGGCGGCTGTCCCTACGTTAGTTGTGGCGGCATTCCGGATTGCGTCGCGGTAGTGTTCGGCGGCTACCTTTTGTCTTTGCCAGTGCATGCCGGTGGTTTGGCCGTCGTAGATCTGCATCCGATACATGCCTACGTTGCGTTTGCCGGTTTTTGGATCGCGCGTGATTACGCAGGGGAGGGTGATGAAGCGTCCGGCATCTTTTGGCCAGCATTGCAGGATGGGGAAATCCAGCAACGAAAAATTGTCGCGCTTGATTACTTCCTTGCATGGGCCGGTGGCTACGGTCTTGGGGAAGAACTTGCCCATCTCGGCTAGCATGGGGAGCATCTTTACTTTGTCGAGAAAGCCTTGCGGAGACTTTACGTCCATGAAGACGCGGATGCGGTCGGCTACTTCGTCTAGCGCGCCGACTTCCAGGGCCAGACGCATGCGGCTTGCTGATCCGAATTGGTTGATCAGGAGTTGCGCGCCGGGATAGCCTTTTACGTTTTCGAAGAGCAGGGCTTTGCCGCCTACGGTTCCCTGCTGGTCTTTATTCTTTGAGACCCGATCGGCAATTTCTGTGATTTCTAGAATTGGGTCGGCTTCGGTGCGGACTCGCCTCAGTTCGCCGGCTTGGTCGAGTGCTTTGATCCAGTCGCGCAGATCGTCGTAGGGCAAAATTCCTCCTGGCAAGGACAGACGATTATATGACGGCGCCGACTTAAACCTTTACCACAGGGGGCACGGGGGTCGCACAGGGGACCACCGGGGGAACCTGTCCACTCTTCCACATTTCGGGCTCTGCGACTAGGATATGGAAATCAAATTTTCTGCATCCTTGATTCACTAATTCACTGACGCAGTTCAACGAGGGGCAAATGATTCGCTTTAAAGTGAACGGGAAAGAGAAGACTTTTGACGGCGATCCCGACATGCCGCTGTTGTGGTATTTGCGCGACGTGGCGCAGCTTACGGGGACGAAGTTTGGCTGTGGCATGGCGTTGTGCGGAGCGTGTACGGTGCACCAGAATGGCGCGGCGATTCGCTCGTGCAGCACGCCCATGAGAGAAATCAGCGGGGCGGAGATCACTACGATTGAAGGAATCGCACCCATGCATCCGGTGCAGGAGGCATGGATGGAGATTCGGGTGCCGCAATGCGGGTACTGCCAGACGGGGCAGATCATGCAGGCGATTGCACTGCTTAAAGAGAATAAGAATCCGAGCGACCAGGATATCGACACGGCCATGGCGGGGAATCTGTGTCGCTGCGGTACTTATCAGCGGATTCGAGCGGCGATTCATCAGGCTGCGAAGGAGATGGCATGAGGCTCATCGAAAATGTCAGCCAGCATGTTAGTCGAAGAGGATTTCTGCAGGGGGCATTGGCCAGCGGCGTGTTTGTGCTTAGCGTGCGCTTTGTTCCCGGGCCGCTCTGGGCCGCGGAAGGCGAGGCGACTGCGGCTCCGTTTGAACCTAGTCTGTGGATGTCGATCGCTTCCGATGGGACGGTCACCATTGTTGCGCATCGTTCGGAGATGGGATGCGGCAGCCGCACGGCTTTGCCGCTGGTGGTCGCCGACGAACTTGACGCCGATTGGTCGAAGGTGAAGATTGAGCAGGCGATTGGAGATCCGAAATATGGGGAGCAGGATACGGACGGATCTCACTCGGTGCGCGGTTCTTTTGATCTGATGCGGCGGGTGGGCGCTACTGGGCGCGTGATGCTGATCAGCGCCGCCGCTGCGCAGTGGGGTGTTTCTGCTAAGGAGTGCACGACTGAGCCTCACTTCGTTGTGCATCGGGCCAGCGGGCGGAAGCTGGGTTATGGCGAAGTTGCCGCAGCCGCGGCGAAGCTTCCGGTTCCGAAGAAAGGGGATGTGACGCTTAAGGCGCGTTCGGAGTGGCGCTATATCGGCAAGGAGAGCAATTCCCTGTTCGACCTTCCGGAGATCGTCACTGGCAAGGCGATTTTTGGGATGGACGCGACTATGCCGGGGATGGTCTACGCTTCGGTGGAGCATCCGCCCGTGCTGGGACAGAAGATCAAGTCGTATGACGACAAGGCCGCGCTTAAGGTGCCGGGCGTTCAGAAGACACTGACGATCGATGTTTTCAAGCCACCGCACATGTTCCAGCCCTTGGGAGGCGTCGCGGTGATTGCCGACAATACGTATGCGGCATTCAAGGGACGCAAGAGCCTGACGGTTGAATGGGACAAGAGTAGTTCGCACTCGGTGTATAACTCGGGGCCGTTCCGGAAAACGCTCGAAGCAACTTCGCGGCAGCCGGGGAAAGTCGTGCGCAATGTCGGGGACGTGGATGCCGCATTTGCTAAAGGCGGCAAGATCATCGAGGCCGAGTACTATACTCCGCATCTGGCGCATGCCTCGATGGAGCCGCCGGTGGCCGTGGCCGAGTATCGCGACGGAAAAGTGCTGGCTTGGGCGCCTACGCAGAATCCGCAGGCGGTGCAGGAGACGATCGCGGGGGTGCTGGGCATTAAGAAAGAAGATGTGACTTGCCATGTCACGCTGTTGGGTGGCGGGTTTGGACGCAAGTCGAAACCTGACCAAGTGGCGGAGGCGGCCTTGCTTTCGAAACAACTGGGCAAGCCGGTAAAGGTTGTGTGGAGCCGCGAAGACGATATTCACTTTGATTATTTTCACTCGGTTGCCTCGATGTACATGAAGGCCGCGGTTGGGGCTGATGGCAAGCCGACGGCGTGGCTGCAGCGGACGGTGTATCCGCCGATCGATTCAACATTCACCGTGGGCGCCGTTTATGCCGACGACGAGATGGGGCTGGGCTGGAACAATCTTCCTTTCGACATTCCCAACCATCGCGCGGAAAATGGGCCGGCTGACTTCCACGTACGGATTGGATGGCTGCGCAGCGTGGCCAATATCTATCATGCATTCGCGATCAGCTCGTTTGCCGATGAACTGGCGAAGGCGGCTGATAAGGACTCCGCGGAGTACCTGCTCGATCTGATCGGGCCGCCGCGCGTGGTTGCGCTTGATATTAAGGGAGACGAAGCGGAAGACGCCAAGAGGTATCCGCTCGACACGGCGCGATTGCGGCGGGTGGTCGAGATGGCGGTGGAGAATTCGGGCTGGGGCAAGAAGACCATGGGCAAGGGGCGCGGGATGGGCATTGCGGCTCACCGGAGTTTCCTTACATATGTTGCTACGGTGGTTGAGGTCGAAGTCGACAGCCGGGGACAGGTGCACATTCCTAACGTGTGGACTGCGGTTGATGCGGGGACGGTCGTCAGCCCGGACAATGTCCGCAATCAGTTCGAGGGCGCGGCGGTGTTTGGGACTAGCCTGGCGCTGTTCAGCGAAATTACGGCTACGAACGGAGTAATCGACCAGAGCAATTTCAATAATTATCAGGTCACGCGCATGAATCGGGCTCCGCGGCACGTTGACGTGCAGATTGTGAAGAGCGAAGCCCCGCCGGCCGGAGTGGGAGAACCGGGCGTTCCGCCTTTCGCGCCGGCTCTTTACAACGCGGTGTTTGCGGCTACGGGGAAGCGGGTGCGCGAGCTGCCGTTGTCGAAGACGAAGCTGGTGTAATTGGGGGGCCGGAATGGTGTAGGAGCGACACTTCCCATCAATTGTCATCCCGAGCGAAGCGAGGGGTCTGCTTGCTGCGGCAAACTGCAGATCCTCGCTTCGCTCGGGATGACAAGATCTGAAAAGAATCATGAAAATACTCTCTAAACTTGTAGCGTCTCTGGTTCTGCTCGCAGCATTTGCTGGTGCCCAGGAGATTACCGCGGCGGCGGCGGCGGATATGAGTGCTGCGCTGCCGGAACTCGTCGCGGCCTATACGAAAAAGACGGGGCAGGTCGTGAAGCTCTCGTTCGGCTCGTCCGGCAATTTGACCAATCAGATACGAAACGGCGCGCCGTTCGATGTTTTTTTCTCGGCGGATGAAGAATATCCTCAGCAGTTGATCGCCGAGGGACTAGTGTCTGAAGGCACCCTTTATCGTTATGCGGTCGGGCGGCTGGTGTTGTGGGTGCCGGGCGACTCGTCTTTGGACTTGTCGAAGCTCGGCATAAAGGCTTTGCTCGATCCGTCGGTTAAGAAGATTTCGATCGCGAATCCGGCGACCGCGCCGTACGGGCGGGCGGCGGCCGCAGCGCTGCGGCACTTTGGAATTTACGATCAGGTTTCCAGCCGGCTGGTGCTGGGAGAAAACGTTTCGCAGGCAGCGCAGTTTGTCGAATCGGGCAACGCCCAGGCGGGATTGATCGCGCTCTCGCATGCGCTGGCTCCTGCCATGAAAGATAAAGGACGCTACTGGACGGTTCCGCTGGATGCCTACCCCACGCTGAATCAGGCGGTCGTCGTGCTTTCGCGATCGAAGCAGGGCGATGCGGCTCGCAGGTTCCTCGACTTTTTGCGCACACCGGAGGCCACTTCCCTGCTGACCAGCTACGGCTTCAGCGTGTCTGCCGAGGAGCATTCCAAGGGAGCGAGCTGGAAATGAACTGGGAGGCGTTTTGGTTGACCGTGCGTCTCGCAGCCATCGTTTCGACGCTGCTGATCGCGATCGGAATTCCTATCGCCTACTGGGTGACTTACTCACGCTGGCGCTGGAAATTCCTGGTTGAGGCGGCGGTTGCGCTTCCTATCGTGCTGCCGCCTACGGTGCTGGGTTTTTATGTGCTGGTGGCGCTTGGTACGCGGAGCCCGCTTGGCCGCTGGTGGGAATCGCTCACCGGGCATACGCTGGCTTTCACTTTCGAAGGGCTAGTGATTGGGTCGTTGCTATACAGTCTACCCTTCGCGGTGCAACCGTTCGCGGCTTCGTTCGGCGCGGTTGACTCCAGTCTGCTGCGCGCTTCGGCTTCGCTTGGACATTCGCCGGTGCAGACCTTTCGGCGCATCGTGCTTCCTCTGTCAAAAGCGGGGCTGGTCACGGGATTTGCACTCAGCTTCGCGCACACGCTGGGCGAGTTTGGAGTTGTGCTCATGGTGGGGGGCAACATTCCGGGCGTGACTCGCACGATCTCGATCGATATTTACGATCAGGTGCAGACTGCGAATTATGCCAGCGCGAACCAGACGGCGCTGGCGCTGCTGATCATTTCGTTTGTCGTGTTGTCGACCGTGTTTTGGTTGAATCGTTACGGCTTGAATCGGGGTCCGTGGGTGGCGGGTCCATGGAAGTAAAGATTATTATTCCCGCGCCGCAACCGGTGCTGCCGTCGTCGACGCAGCCAATTTCTTCCGAACTTGAGGTGCGGGTTCGCAAGCGCTTTTCGAATCCTGAGGGCAGCTTCAACCTGAACGTCCACTTCCGCGCGCTGGCGGGTTTCACGATTATTTTCGGAGCGTCGGGCGCGGGAAAAACCACGCTGCTCGATTGCATTGCCGGACTGACCGATCCGGACGACGGACGTGTCGCGGTTGGCGGCGAAGACCTTTACGACTCGGAGAAGAAGCGGAATGTCGCGGCCTGGAAACGGCGGATTGGGTACGTGCATCAGGACCTGGCGTTATTTCCTCATCTGACCGCGGAGGAGAACGTCGCTTACGGGCTGCGCGGGCTCAGCGCGGCGGAGCGGCAAACGCGCAGCCGCGAGATTCTCGGTTTGTTCCGCATCGGTCACTTGCGCGACCGGCGACCGGCGCAAATCTCGGGAGGTGAACGCCAACGCGTTGCTCTGGCGCGCGCTCTGGTGACCGAGCCGCGCGCGTTGCTGCTGGATGAGCCACTGGCGGCGCTCGACCGTCCGACGAAGTCGTCGCTGGTAGGCGATTTGCGGCGGTGGAACCAGCAGCATCGGGTTCCGATTCTTTTCGTTACTCACAGCGGCGAGGAAGTGTTTGCGCTGGGCGACGAAGTGATTGTGCTGGACGGGGGAATCATTGTGGCCCAAGGGCTGCCGCATGAAACTATGCGCGCTCCGCGACTGGAAACGATCGCGCGACTGTCGGGATTCGAGAACATTTTTAATGCCACGGTGGTGGCGCTGCACGAAGATCGCGGGACCATGACATGCCAACTGGGAAAAGATGGGGTGGAACTGGAGACGCCGCTGGTTCGCGCGGATGAGGGCTCGCGGCTGCGGGTGGGGGTGCGCGCCGGCGATTTGCTGCTGGCGACGGAGAGTCCGCGCGGACTGAGTGCTCGCAACATTTTGCCGGGGACGATCGTCGGGCTGGAGCAGCGAGACGTCATTATCGCGGCGACGGTGGATTGCGGCGGCACGGAGTTTGAGGTGCACTTGACGCTGGCGGCGCGGGACGCGCTTGGGCTTGGTCTGGGGAAGAGCGTGTGGGTCGTGGCAAAGACGCATTCTTGTTACTTGATGAGGATGTAAGCAGGGTCGCGTCACTTTTTGCAAACGAAGTACAGCCTCTCCGATTCCATCGAAGGACGCTTTCGGTCAGTATCGATGATCTCGACACTTGGGAAGTGCACTCTTAAGGCGCGAGCGATCTTGCGCATGGGGAAGGATACTTCTTGAATGTCCTCTTCGTGCAGCAGGTATCGATTTCCTCGGGTGCGTTCGAAGACTTTGATGTTCCAATTCGACCCTCTGTTTTTTCCGGTGCCGCTTACTTTGATAATGAGAAGGTTATTCCCAAAGCTGTGAACCCACGCAGGCTCGACCATGTGCCTGTCCAACTTTTTCTGCGTATTAATGTCAAATATGAAAACGCCCCCGGCCGACAGGTGCCGGTAGACATTGGCGAAGAGAGACTTCCAATGAGTGAAGCTCGCAATATGGTTGATCGAATCAAAAACACAGCAAACGACATCGAAGCTTTGAGGCAAATGGAACGTCACCATGCTCTGCCGTGACAGCCTCGCTTGAGGAACCTTCTTCCTGGCGATCGAGAGCATTTGTTTTGACAAATCCAAGCCCCAGACGTCATAGTGCTTCGACAAATGCTTCAAAATTGAGCCGGTGCCGCAGCCGAGTTCCAAGACATTGTTTGCCTTTGGATTAGCCTTGCGAATCAAGGCCCGAAGCTGCTCTGCTGCCTTGGCGCGATCTCCCATAACCGCGTCGTAGAATCTTCCGAAGGTGTCGTAGCTGGCCATTCGCCGGAATCCTATCAACTACAGCGGGTGAATATCGGTTCACCCAAACGCGCCGGTTGTTAGACGGGACGGAGCCCCGTCACCACACGGTCTATGGTGTTAATGGTCTACTGCAACTATTGCGATCCACTGGCCGTTTTGTTCTTTGTGATAGGTAATCGTTCCGCCTAGACGTTGGGCAATTTCTTCGGGTGAGACATCGCGATGGTAGCCGAAGAATTTTTCTTGGATGCGTTGCCAGGCGTACCAATTTTCGAATAATGGATGCTGGGGCTGGTACTTCGTCGAGAAGACCAAGGCCACGTCGAAGTGGCCGCGGGCCCTGGCCGCCAAGTCGATCTGCGGGGTGGAGAAATCTTCAATGCGCAAGACGCGAAAAGGCTGGCTAGTGTAACCGAGCCATGGACGAGTGAGTTCGTCGGACGCGGGCCACGCGGTTAGAACGCGAGCGCCGGAATATCGCATTGCCAGAAAACGGCTGGCTTCGGCATGCATCACGATGTAGTCGCGATAGGCCAGATTGTCTTCGAGCGAGAATCCGTAGGGGGGATTGGTGAACAGGGCCGCGACGAATGCTATGGCGACCGCTCCTACAATCAATTTCCAGTGGCGCGCTCGACGCCAGAGAGTTGCGACTAACGCCAGAATCACGAGCGGGACGACGGGCAGCATGTAACGGGCCAGCACCGCTCCGCCTACTGCCGACATGAAGGCGAGGTAGGCGAGCAACACGGTGAGAAATGCGGCCTGGGTCGAAAATTGGATTCGCGGGCGGGCGACGCCGTTCTCATTCTTTTTCTCTATTTGGGGCGGGCGAAGCATGGCCAGCAATGCCGCCAGCGTGAGCAGATATAGACCGAAATATCCGGAGAGCTGCCAGAGCCTCATCCCCAGCGCCAGTAGAACGCGGAGAGGAGTGAGCGTGGCGGCAACGTTGTAACGGAAAAATTCGGGATTGCCTAACAGGAAGCCCGCCTTCGAGTAGTGGTAGGCGTACCAGGCGGCCAGCGGCAGGGCGGGAATCAGCAGATAAAGCAGGTGAGGGCGCCGGTCGTCAGGCGGGAGACCTGTTTTCCATCGCGGGCGAATCACATAGGCGAGCAGTTCCCAGCCAAACAAGGCTAGCGGGGCCAGGATCGCAGTCTCTTTCGCCAGCGCCGCGAGCGAGAACCACAGCGCTTGCCTCCACGGGCGGTCTGCCAGATACGCGGCCAGCGCCCAGAAAGTAAGTCCGGCGGCGGGTAGGTCGACCAGTGCCATGGAACTCTGGGTGAAGTACACCGGATAAATCGCCACCAAGGCGGTTGTCGCCCAGGCTACCGGTAGATTCGCGGCGCTTCGCGCTAGTCGAAACAGTCCCAGGAGCGAGAACGCACCCAGGGCCAGCATAGCGGTGCGCGTGACTAGCGTGGAGTATCCTGCAACGCGCCAGGCTAGCGCCAGCCACGCCATCACCAGCGGAGGATGCGCATTCGACGGCGTGGACTGCGGAATTAGCGTGCCGGTCAGGAATAGATCACGCGCGGCTGGGACGTAATAGCCCGCCTCGTCCCAGAAATAAGGAAGACGCAGGAGTGGGGCGTGCAGCAGCATCAAAGCGGCAAAAAACAACGCGAAGAGAAGAAACTGCTGCGCCCATGCGGAGGATGTTGGTTGAGATTCTGTTTTCAGGTCGGAGCTCACTGCCGCCATGGATGGGCGGTGCATCAGTGGACGGGTCCGCCCGGAGAGCGCGGATCAAGCTTGATCTCACCGAACGCAGTCTCGTAGTTCGCCACGTTCTGCTGCAGGAGCGCCATGAGCGCCTTGGCCTGTTGCGGGCTGAGATAGATCCCCTGGAAGTTTCGCAGTTCTACTTGCGTCTCCGAACTTTGCTGCATGGTGCCGAAAACGAGAAAGAAATCCCAGACATTCACGCGGATCTGCACGCTGTTGGAGTAGGAATCGCGGTACTCGGGGGTTTGTACGAACTTCACATTTGGTTGGTTCGCGGTATGCATGTCTCGCAGTGTAACGCCTAACAGGCGGCAGAAAAAGCATCTTCCGCGTCGCAGTCTCACCTGAGCGGCTAAAGCCGGCGCCGAAAACGATCCAGATATCGCAGCGGTGAACCGCTGCGCCACCCAAGCAAAAACAAAACCGCGGCTTTCGCAAAGTGCAAGGCCCAAATCGAGACAGAACTGGCGTCGCTCCTGTTAAACATCTCCTTCAGCAAAGTCGACGGCCAAGTCAAGAACAAGGTCAACGGCCGCGGGCGAGGGCGCCCGCGCCACACTAGAGCAACAGCAACAGCGAATTAACCCTCCTTTAACACTGGCGCAACATTGCAGCAACACAGTCTCTCTAGTGTGGGTGGGAAGTGTCAAAGAAAGACTCCTTCTCACTGAGTTTCTTGAGAGGGCGCGAGGCTCTCTTCCCGGTCATGGATCCTTTGGAGGCGACCGACAAACCGCGTTACCCCGACCTCATCTATGTCGTGGAAGATGATCCGGACGTGTCGCGCCTGATCGAGCACAACCTGCGAACCGCGGGATATGAAGTCTCCACATTCTTCTCCGGGGCGCCGGTGGTTCCAACGGCTGCCGTGGTGCGACCGGCGCTGTTTCTGCTCGATATTATGTTGCCCGGTATCAGCGGCTTCGATCTGTGCCGGCAGATACGGCAGCATGAACGGCTAGGTAAGACGCCCGTCATTTTTCTTTCCGCCAGAACTCAGGAACCGGACCGGCTGCAGGCGTTTGACGCTGGTGGAGACGGATACATCACCAAACCTTTCAGTCCGCGTGAATTGATTGCGCGCATCCGCAACGTTCTTCGGGTTCAGCCGGATGCCCACAGCCACGAGATTATTCAAGTGGGAGATTTAGAAATTGATATCGCTTCGATGACGGTGAGCGTGCAGGGGAAAAGAGTGCTCACTACGGCGCGCGAATTCCGCCTGCTCGAATATCTGGCGCGGCACCGGGGACGCGTGTTTACGCGCGATCAGTTGCTAGACGCGGTGTGGAAAGAAGGGTCGTTTGTGACGCCGCGCTCGATTGACGTCTTTGTGCGACGTCTGCGGGAGAAAATCGAACAGGATCCACGGCATCCGCGGTATCTGAAAACGCTGCGTGGAATCGGCTACCGGTTCGAATCGGCGAGCTGACGGCACGAGACTGTTGGTAGTCCTAAATCGGCGGCGATCCCTTGCGCACGCAATACCCACCACAGAGACACAGAGTCACAGAGAAGTTCAAAAGATAGGAAAAACCTTGGTTGTTTGGAGATTCGGAGGTCTTCCTCTGTGTGTCTGTGGTGAGAGTGGCTGTCGGCGCGGCACGGGGTATACAATTTTGTCTGTTTGGGAGATCACAACCGAGCTCCAAACAAGTTGGGGGTGTAATGCCATGCGTGTTCGATCCACGAATATTGCTAGCGCTCTCGGATTTCTGCTCAATGGCTGGCTGGGTGCGGCGCTCCTGATACTCATCTTTATCTCGATCTCAGGCGAAAACCATCTCGCTTCGGGGCAGGAGGCAAAGCGATCGCCGGAGGCCGCGAAAGCCAGGGCGGATGCGAAACTTATTGCGCAGGGCAAATACATCGTGGAAGGAGTCGCGGGTTGCGGTTACTGCCACACGCCTCGGGATAAGAATGGCGACCCCGACCGCACCAAGTGGCTGGCGGGTGCTCCGGTATTTTATGAACCTGCGCAACCCATCCCGGGTTGGCCGGTCACGGCACCTCGACTGGCCGGTTTGCCACCCGGTAGCGACGAACAGATCATTACACTGCTGACTACCGCGATCTCGCGCGATGGCACGCCGGCACGGGCTCCGATGCCACGTTTTCATATGACAAAGGCGGATGCGGAGGCCGTCTTGGCTTATTTGAAGTCGCTGCCCAGTCCATAAAGGGGGGAGTCGAACCGCTTCCATTGTCGTGCTGACAACAAATGGCTCACACTCTGTGCTGTGGGCAAAATGCAGGTAATGGTGCCCGGAACAGGACTTGAACCTGCACGCCTTGCGGCACACGGTCCTAAGCCGTGCGCGTCTGCCAATTCCGCCATCCGGGCGCCGTGCTTCATTGTACCTCTGTAGGCTGGGGGTTCAGCCTGCCAATGGCTGACTCGGAACGGCCAGGCGTGGGGTGAAGTTCTCTCCACTTCGGGCACAATCCACGTTTTCAAGTGGCGGCATAAACTTCCTGCGTCGCGTGTGCTCCGTGGGAGTTCGTTTTGGAGGCAGGGCTCACGAGTTGGTTCAAGCTCCTGCAGGCTGTGCTCCGCAACCACTTGATGACGGCGGATTACTTCGCGGAGAGAAACGACTCGACGGTTTTCTGCGCCTCGGCAAGATTCGGCGAGAAACGCGCGGCGCTCGCGTAAATCGCACGGGCCTCGTCCAAGCGTCCGGCCCGCTGCAAAGCCTGCGCCAGCAGCAAGTACCCAACGTCGGAGGGCTCCGCGGCGATGGCACGCTCGTATTGGCGAATGGCCTCGGGCAGGTCGTCATTTGACTGGGCGACCAAGCCGAGTCCGGTCATGGTTCGGGCCCGGTTGGGCGCCAACTGCAGCGCCGCTTCGAAGCACTGCTTCGCATTCATGGAATCCCCCATCTTGCGATAGGCAAATCCCAGACGGTTGTAGGCTGTTGCGCGCGTGCTCGCCTCGGCCGCGCGGCGAGCCACCTTCTGATATTGCTCGATGGCCGCTGGCAGATTACCGCGGCCTTCCTCATAGTCGCCAAGACCCAGGGCGGCGATCGGAGCATCGGGAAGGATGGCGACAGCGGCACGGTAGTGCGCGCCGGCCTCCTCGACCCGGTCCTCAGTGAGCAGAAAACTTGCCAGGTTGATTTGGGCGCCGTAGTTGTTCTCAGTGACCGCCAAGGTGTGCATCCAAAGCGACTCAGTATCGTGCCAGTAGCCAACCTGCCGATACGTCAGAGTCCCCAGCACCAGCAGGCAAGAAACCGCGGGAACTGCAAGCCAAGTGGCGGAGAGTCGATGAGTTTGCGCCCAGTCGGCTGCCAGCCACGTCACCATCAGAAACAAGCCCACGAATGATATGTAGGCGTAGCGATCCGCCATCGCCTGAGCGCCAACTTGGACCAGTCCGATCATCGGCACCAAACTGCCCAGGAACCAGAACCATCCGACGGCTAGATACCGTTGCTTGCGCGCGAGGAGGACCCACGCCGTGAGGAGCAGCAGCAGGAGCACGGCCGCGCCTACTTGCCATGCAGGATGGGGTTTGAGGCGCATATACAGCGCCGCCAGCTTCGATGGCCAGAGGGCCTTCCCGAGATAGCGCACATGGGAGACGGCCGCATTCTCCAAATGCAAGAACAGGCTGTTCAGGGAAAAGGGCTGGATGGCACCTCCGGCTTTCTGGGCCTTCATAGTCATCACCGCGCTCGCCGCCGAGAGCAGCAGGAGTGGTACTTTCTCCAGCACCAGGCGGCCCATCCGGAATTTGGACATATCGGCATCTTGCGGCGCTGGCCTACTCGCGGCGGGAGGGCTAATTCTGCAGAGCGGCCAGTAATCCCACAGCAAGAGCAGAAATGGAAACGCGATCACCTGTGGCTTCGAGAGCAGCGCAAGAGCAAACAGGCATGCCACCGCGAAGTATCTGAGCAGCCCGGGTCGGCGGACGTACCAGACGTAGCCGTACAGAGCCAGCAGAAAGAACATCATGCTCAACACGTTCTTCCGCTCGGCTGCCCAAGCCACGGACTCGACATTGATCGGATGCAGCGCAAACAGAGCAGCGACCATCAGGCTGCGCCAGCGAAATCCGGTTGCGCTCTGCAGGAGAAGAAAGAGAAGGACAGCATTGGCGGCATGCAGCAAGACACTTACGTAGTGGTGCCCGGCAGGCTTCAGGCCGAACCATTGGCAGTCGAGAGCGTGGGAAAGCCAGGTCAGGGGATGCCAGTTCGACTGCTCATAAGTGGTGAAAGCCCATTGCACGGTTGCCCAGGTTAGCCCCGCCCTGACATGAGTGTTGTAGGTGATGTATCCATAGTCGTCGTGGTCGACGAAACCATTGTGAGTTACGGGGTTGTAGGAGACGAGCACGACCGCGGCTAACAGCAGACACAACAGGAACGTGCGTGTGGCCGGCGACTGAAAGCGCTGCGAGCAGGCCGGGACACTCGATAGTTCCACGCGTTTCGGCGCCGCGGCCGAGGGAGACGAACTCATGGTTTCACTATGAATTAGACACAAAGGATTTGCGAGAAGAACCTCTGAAAAGCGAGTTCCCTTGGTAACTGCACGGGAGCGCAAACCCCTCAATTTCTTTGCGCGAAGCTAGTTGAACCGCGTTCGCGAAGCGCTGAAGTGCGATCGTCCACCACAAAGTGAATGAAAAATGTTTTGCGTTCCGCGGGGATAAGTGTAATCCTCGCAGCGGAGACAAAGAGCCGTGTGCTTTTCAGCAACAGCGAACTTTGTTGGGAGCGGTGTTTTGGGCGCCGTCGGCGTGGTTACACTCACGAAAGTGAAGCACCGGCGCGAACTGCTTTTCGCGACTCTGCCTATACTGTTTGCCATTCACCAGTTCATCGAGGGATTTGTCTGGCTGGGATTGGATGGGAATCTCTCGCCTGCGGTGGCGCACGACATGGGCGCGGCGTTCATGCTTTATGCGCAGGGACTCCTGCCTTTTTTGTTACCGCTCAGCGTGCTGCTGTTCGAGCCTACCGCGAAGAGCCGCCGGCGCATGCTGCCGTTTCTGGTGCTGGGGGGAGCTACTACGCTTTATATTTTGTGGGCGTTGACGGCGTTCCCCTTGCAGCTTTACGTTCGGGGAAACAGTATCGTGTACATCAATCAGGCGACCAACAATACGGCGGTGGCGTTGCTCTATGTGATTGCAACATGCGGGTCGCTGTTTTTCTCGAAGATCAGGATGATGGTAATTTTCGGCGCGGCGAACCTGGCGATTCTTCTGGTGGTAATGGCGTTCAAGCGATACGCGTTCACCTCGCTTTGGTGTGCTTACGCGGCGATTGCCAGTGTGATCATCCTTGCTTACTTCTGGGGAAGTCGCGGAGAGCGGCCGTTCCTCTACGCTTAGCGGCGTTATTTGGAGGCCAAACTTCCAGCGCCCAGCCCCTAAAGGGGCACCTGCGTTCGAAGAACTTGCGGCATCGCTAAAGCGATGCCCTGATACGAAGCCTGGATGCGCTGATACGAGGCTTGAGTTTTTCTGCGATCTGTCAAATCGTGCCCTTTGCACGGGCCTATGCTACACAGAGTTGTTCTGCTGGCCTAGACGGGGCAAGCCCCGTCTCTACTCGAAAAGCTCAATGTGAGTCCGCGGCTGGGATTATGTATTGGGGCACTAGCTGGGATTCCCAGGGGAAAAACTTGTCACGCTCGGAGTAGTCTCCTCCGGTGATTCCCACGACCATGTCGAGGTCGGGGAGGACCAGCACGTACTGGCCTCCATTGCCGGCGGCGTAGTAGTCGCGAAACTCCCTTCCGCCGGATTGCAGACGTCGCGTGTGCCAGGCGTAGGTGTATCCATGATCGGTGTCGGTCGGGATGACGGGTGGGAAACTGGAGTGGCGCTCGACCGAATCCTTTACCCACTCCTCGGTCAAGATGCGGGTTCCGTTCCACACTCCTCCGGAAAGATAGAGCTGGCCTAGCTTCAACTGATCACGAGGACGCATGTAAAGACCTCCGCCGAGGTAAGCGTCGCCGGTGGGCATGAGGTTTATGTGGTAGGAAGTGATCTGAAGCGGGCGGGCGAAATACTGGTCAAAGAATTCCGGCAGCCATTCTCCGGTGGCGTTCTTGACGATGCCGCCTAGCAGATTGATATCCGATGCGCAGTAGACGGCTTGTTCGCCGCCCGGGGTGCGAGCCATGGGCAGGTCGAGCGCGAACTTGTACCAGTCGTTCTGTGTGGTTTGGCTCTGCATTAGGTCCTCGCCGCCGGGAGACGACGGATCGTGGTCATCACAGGCCAAGCCGGACGTCATGTCCATCAGGTCACGCACTGTGATCTTGCTCTTCATGCCATTCCAGTTCGCGAACGGCTTGTACTCGGGGAAGAAGAACAAGGCGGGCGAGTCGAGGGATATTTTCGCTCCGTGCTCGCGGGCCAGACCGACTAGCAAGGGCGCGAAGGTCTTGGCGGCGGATCGCATATCGTGCGGGCGCTCTTTGTTGAACCCGTAAAAATATTCCTCGAAAACCAGCTTGCCGTGGCGAGCAATCAGCAGGCTCTGAATGTTGACCGGATTGCTGAGCGACGGCGGAGTCGTGAGAATTCTTCGGATCAACTCTGCTATCGGGCTTAGTTTTAAATCCACGTCCGACAGCGAGGCTGTGGTCCAGCCATCGTTCTCGGCCGTCGGCTGCTGGTAGACGTAGGGTCCGGATGGCGAAGGAATTCGGGGATAGAAGCCGAGGGCATTGCTCTGGTCGCGGCGCGTGAACTGCAACAGCGGATACGGACCAACAACGGGCAGAGACAAGACGTCGGATTGCGAATCGTAGGTTCCTTGCAACTGCGCGGCACCCTTTTGACGCAGAGTGACTTCGCCATCCTTCAACTCGACGTCAAATGTCTGGCCGCGGAAACGATTGGCCTCGGGATTCCTAAGGAATGCTTGCAGCTCGCCGTTGGGAGCCCGTTGAATGGAAATATAAAAGGATGACCGCTGGTCGAGCGGGACAACGTTGCCGCGCCACACCCGCGGCGCCACTTCTGAGAGTTCCACGGGACTGGCGTAGGAATAGCTGTAGAAGGCGACGCCTGCCAGTTGTATCCAGTGGCCGAGGATCTGCTTGCCGTTCGCGCTTAGGTGTCCGCGAAACTTGCCGGCCTCGCCTGGGAGAGCGAAATTAATGTCGTCTTTCGTATGCTGCACGGGAACTTCGTATCCGGCGATGCGTGCCTGCCATTGGGGACTGCGCGCATCGATGGTGAGCTCGCCGCGAACGATTGGACCGAATGACTGCTCGCTGCCCCATAGGCCGAGTAAAGCGATGGAAGGCTGAGGCTGCGAATGTGCGGGGAATGACAGGGAGATCACCGACAGCGCGACGGACGCAATTCCGCTTGTTCGCATGGGCGAGGCCTCCCGAGAATGCTGCAGCCAGCACATTGTATGACGGGCGCTCGGCGGTTTTGTGAGCCGACGCCGGGTGCCGGGACGCCCGCGATGACAAGGTTGGAGACGCTTGCTGGCAAACAGCAGGTCCTTCGCTCCGCTCAGGAT
Source organism: uncultured Acidobacteriaceae bacterium (assembly GCA_963773955.1). Lineage (GTDB taxonomy): Bacteria > Acidobacteriota > Terriglobia > Terriglobales > Acidobacteriaceae > Acidiflorens. The sequence goes on from CAVZDM010000038.1 coordinate 19,095, forward strand.
GACAAGTCTTGATCTGAATCGGCGGCTGTTACGCTTTATAATAGAAAGATTCGGTAGCGGGTTTTGATCCATCTGCAGTGCCAGGGGAAGATGTCGACAGATAGCATTGTTGTTCGCGGGGCCCGGGTTCATAACCTCAAGAACATTGATTTTGAGATTGAGCACAACGCTTTGACCGTCGTCACCGGCGTTTCCGGTTCGGGCAAATCGTCGCTCGCCTTCGATACGATTTACGCCGAAGGGCAGCGGCGTTACGTCGAGTCGCTGTCGGCATATGCTCGGCAGTTTCTGGAGCGGATTGAGAAGCCGGACGTTGACCTGATCGACGGGATCGCGCCCGCCGTTGCCATCAAGCAGAAGAACTCCACGCGGAATCCGCGGTCTACCGTCGCTACTGCCACTGAGATCTTTGATTATCTGCGGCTGCTGTTCGCTCGCGTTGGGCGGACTTACTGCCTGCTCTGCGGACAGGAAGTGAAAAAAGATACGGTGGACGAGGTTGCCTCGCGGCTGCTGGCGCTGGGCGAAGGAACTCGGCTGAGTGTGTTCTTTCCGATCGTCGCGCATGTGCCGGCTGTTGAAGAAAAGGGCGCCAAGAAGGCTCGCGCCAAGAAAAAACCGGCGGAGTCCAATCTGCCCTCGGACGCGATTAAGACGCGGCTGTTCGATCTGCGCAAACGCGGGTTTAACCGGCTGTTTCAGAACGGCCAGGTTTTTGAGTTCTCGACTCCGGAATCTTTGCTTGACGTTAATTTTTCTGAGCCCGTCTTCGGACTAGTAGATCGGCTTGTCGTCTCGGCCGATCAGCGCTCGCGCATTGTCGATGCGGTTGAGATTGGTTATCGAGAAGCGGGCGAGGTGATTTTCGAAACGGCGGCGCGCGATGGCGGGGGCGAAGGTTCTCGTCCCACTCGATTGCGTTTCTCCCAGCGTTTTGAGTGCAAGAACGACGGCAGCCGCTACGAAGAGCCGGAGCCGCGGCTGTTTTCATTTAACAATCCTTATGGCGCTTGCCCGCGGTGCCAGGGCTTCGGCAACACTATCGATTTTGATCTCGACCTTGTGATCCCAGACAAAGGCAAGACTTTGAATGAGGGCGCGGTCGAGCCCTGGACTAAGCCAAAGTATCGGCCGCTGTTCACTGAGCTTAAGCGCTTCGCTCGCTTGGCTGAAATTCCGCTGGATGTGCCCTGGTGTGAACTGGACGCCGAGCAGCAGCGGCTTGTCGTCGATGGCGGCCGCGGGTTTGGCGGTGTACGCGGATTCTTTCAGCATCTTGAGCGCAAGAAATACAAGCTGCACGTGCGCGTTTTTCTCAGCCGCTATCGAGGATATTCGCTGTGCTCGGCTTGTTCTGGGACTCGCCTTCGGGCGGAAGCGCGCCAGGTAAAAATCGATGGCAAGAATATCTGCCAGGTGTGCAGTATGACGGTCGAAGAGGCAGCGCGTTTCTTTGGCCGACTCGCGCTTTCTACTGAGCAAGCGGCGATTGCCGAAAAGTTGCTTATCGAACTTCGGGAACGGTTGCGTTTTCTTAACGAGGTCGGGCTTGAGTACCTGACGCTTGACCGGCTCGCTTCGACGCTATCGGGCGGCGAAGCGCAGCGCATTCAGCTTGCTACTTCGCTGGGGTCGCGCCTGGTCGGCACGCTATATGTGCTGGACGAGCCTTCCATCGGGTTGCACAGCCGCGATACCCACCGGCTTATCAAGATTCTGCATGACTTGCGCGACCTGGGAAATACCATCCTGGTAGTCGAGCACGATCCCGACATCATGCGCGCGGCCGACCGGATTCTCGACCTCGGTCCGGGTGCCGGAGAAAATGGCGGAAAGGTCGTGGGCGCGGGAACCTACGCCGAGATTATCAAGATGCCGCACTCGCTCACCGGGCGTTATCTGGCCGACGAACTGCACATTCAGATTCCGTCGCGGCGGCGGCAACCGGGGGCACACAAACTCCGCATCACGGGCGCCCGGGCGCATAACCTGAAGCATATCGATCTGGAAATTCCGTTGGGCATGCTGGTGGCGATCTCGGGCGTCTCCGGCTCGGGAAAATCTTCGTTGCTGCATGACGTTCTTTATCAGGCGCTGGCCACGGCGAAGCGGCAGACGAACGGCAGCGGCGCCGCCAAGTTGTGGGATGACATTGAAGGCGATGAGTTTCTCGACGAGGTCGTGCTGGTCGATCAATCGCCTATTGGGCGCACTCCGCGGTCGAATCCGGTCACGTATATCAAGGCCTTTGACATTATCCGGGAGCTATTCGCTTCATTGCCGGAAGCGAAGAAACGTGGCTTCCCTGCCGGACATTTTTCCTTTAATGTGCCCGGCGGGCGCTGCGACAACTGCCAGGGTGATGGCACGGTTACCGTCGAAATGCAGTTTCTGGCTGACGTGGAGCTGATTTGCGACGAATGCAAGGGCACGCGGTACAAGCCGCAGGTGCTTGAAATTCACTACAAAGGCAAGAACATTCATGAGGTACTGAACCTTACCATTCGCGAAGCGCTCAAGTTCTTTGCCGACGTTCCGCGGCTCACGGAAAAATTGCGCGTACTTGACGAAGTCGGGCTTGGCTATCTGCGGCTGGGGCAATCGGCTACCACGTTTTCCGGCGGCGAAGCGCAGCGCATGAAGCTGGCTGCGCACCTTCAACCCGGAGTTCGGCCGGTGGGCCGCCACGCGGAGGGCGGGGATGGGGCTAGGCGCAAGCGTCGCATGCTTTATATTTTTGACGAACCTACTACCGGCCTGCATTTCGACGATGTCAGTAAACTACTTTCGGCTTTCCGCCGTCTAATTGATGCGGGAGGGTCGATCGTCGTCATCGAGCACAACCTTGAAGTTATCAAGACGGCGGACTGGGTGATCGACCTTGGTCCGGAGGGCGGCGATCGGGGCGGGAACCTGGTCGGGTCGGGACCGCCGGAAGTGATCGCGGAGTTGAAAGGGTCATACACGGGGCAGTACCTGAAGCAGGTGTTGAACGGGAATGGCGTGCGCCATGGTGACCGGTAGAATTCCCTCAGCGGCTAAGGCCGCGACCGATTTTGCGGCGCTTGCGGCGCGGCTGACGCCGCGCCCTTCCCGGTGGGGGCGGACGCCGGTGTTTTCCGGCGTCCTGCTATTTGGGTGCGTCCTCATCGCCTGTGGTTTCGCGTTTGCGCAGGATCACACCACGGTCCGCCACTACAAGGAACGCATCGACGACACGCCGCCGGAGATTGCGCAGGCGGAAGATGCCATCCAGAAGAATGATTTCACCGGTGCAGAAACGCTGCTGAAGAAGGCTCTCGACAAGGATCCCAGGAATTATCAGGCGTGGTTTGATATGGGATTTGTTCTCAATCAAATGGGCCGCATTGATGACTCGATCCATGCCTACCGGCAGTCGGTCGCGGCCAAGCCCGACGTATTTGAGACGAACCTGAACCTGGGGCTGATGCTGGCTCGCTTGAACAGTCCCGAGGCCGAGCGTTTTCTGCGCGCGGCCACCACGCTTAAACCCACCGGGCCTAAAGAAGGTCAGGTTGAAGAAGGTCAGGCGCGCGCATGGCTCGCACTTGCCCATCTGCTGGAAAATACCAAGCCGGAAGACGCGTTCCAGGCGTATCAGAGGGCTGCCGAGCTTACGCCGAAAGATCCCGAACCTCATCTTTCCGCGGGGCTGCTGCACGAGCGGCGAAAGGAATTCTCCGCCGCTAAAGATGAATACACACGAGCGCTGACACTTGACCCGAAAAACTCAGAGGCCTCTATAGGACTCACCAACCTGTCGATGAAGAGCGGACAGCTGAACGATGCCGAACCTCTGTTGCGCCAACTGGCCGCGCAGCGACCCGATGACGCCGGCGTTCATCTGCAACTGGGGCGAGTGCTCGCCGCCAAGGGTAAGAAAGACGACGCCATTGCGGAGATACAGACCGCGCTGAGACTGGCTCCTTCGGATTCGGAGGCGCAACGCGATCTGGCCGACCTTTATGCAAGTGCCGGGAAAAATGATCTGGCGGAGACCGCATATCGCGCTCTGGTCACAGCGCGTCCGAATGACGCGGAATTGCATCGCGGGCTGGGAAAGGCTTTGCTGCTCCAGAAGAAGTTCCCCGAGGCCGAGCAGGAATTCCTGGTCGCGGTTCGACTGAAGCGGGACTGGCCTGATGTGTACGTGGATCTCGCTTTCGCTGCCAGCGAGAACAAGAACTACGAACTCACGATCAGAGCCCTTAACGGGCGCGCGCTGTTAAATGGGGAGATGCCCGCACTCTGCTTTTTTATTCGGGCCACCGCTTATGACCACCTGCGTGACAACAAACAGGCCGCACTCGACTATCATCACTTTCTGGATGTGGCTAACGGGAAGTATCCCGATCAGGAGTGGCAGGCTACCCATCGCCTGATCGCCATCGAACCGAAGAAGCGTTGACTGCCATGCGGCGACTTGTCTTTATCATGCTTCTCCTCGCGCTCGCGACCGCCTGCGGCGCCGCTACGGACGAGGTTGTTGCCGTGCTCAAAGCGCACTTCGAGAGCGCGCATCCCGAAGATCGGCCCGATCTGGGCATCCGGATCGCACAGGAACAGCTCCGCAATGCGGATAAACTCTACGGCAGTGGCGACGCGGACCAGGCCCGCGCAGCTGTCGATGACATCGTCACCTACTCCGAGAAAGCGCGTGATGCCGCGATACTGACCAAGAAGCACCTCAAGAACGTCGAGATCGATGTGCGCAAGATGGCGGAGAAGCTGCGCGACATCAAGCGCACTCTCGCCTTCGACGACCAGGCTCCGGTGGAACAGGCCATCCGGCGGCTGGAAGATGTCCGCACCACGCTGCTTAAGGAAATGTTCGCCAAGGACAAGAAGAAGGAGACGAAATGAGGCCGCTGTATTGGCCCTGGAACTGGAGCTGGCACGCCACACTCGGATTGACGCTGCTTCTGGTTTTCCCGCTCCTCTCTTCGCTTTGGGCCCAGCGCCAGCGTGACCCGCTCAATCCGCTGGAGATCGACCAGCTCCGCGATGCCATGCTCGACCCGGACACGCGCTTAAAGCTTTACGTGCAGTTTTCCCGGGATCGTATGACGAAGCTTGAGCAAATGCGCAGCAATCCAAAGACGACCGACCGCGCGCGGCAGACCCATGACATGCTGGAAGATTTCCTCGCCGTGTACGACGAACTCAACGACAACATCGAGATGTACGTTGGGCGGAAGGACGACATCCGCAAGCCCCTGAAAATGATCATCGAAGCCGACGTCGAATTTCAGGCCAAGCTGCGCGCGCTCAAAGATGCCGCGAACACCGATGCCTCCGAGGCGAAGGAGTATGAATTTCTGCTGACCGACGCGCTCGACGCCGTCGACTCCAGTGTCGACGACCACCGCAAGACTGTGACCGAGGTCGATCAGTATATGAAGCACAAGAAGAAGAAATAGAGCGGCTGCGGGCGCGGCTAACATCCTTACCACAGGGGACACGGGGGAACACAGGGGAAAACTTTGGGATCGCGGGCCGTGCTACTCTTCCCTCAACGTGTACGCAAAGCTCAGCGAAATCTTTCACGAAGCCTATCGCGAACTGCGTCCGCACTCGGCCGTGCCGCTGATGCATGTTCGCTTCTATTCTTTTGTCTCTATCAACAACACGATTCGGATGCGGCAGGGAGAGCTTTATGTTCGCATCTCCGACTTGCTTGAAGGCGCTCCTGAAACCGTGCTGCACTCGATCGCGCACATTCTGCTGGCCAAGCTTTATCGCCAGCCGGTCGATCGCGCGCTGAACGCTCGTTATCGGCGTTACGTCGCCAGCCACGACGTGGCTGCCAAGGCCCGGCTCGTCCGGCAGATGCGCGGACGCAAGCACATACACTCCGCGCGCGGACACTACTACCATCTGGAAGAAATCTTTGACGAGCTCAACCGCCGCTTTTTTCACGGGCTCATGGGGCGTCCGCAGCTTACCTGGAGCCGGAACCACGCTCGCAGCAGTCTTGGCCACTACGATCCGG
>CAVZDM010000039.1:0-19766 GCA_963773955.1 uncultured Acidobacteriaceae bacterium
GGGGATCGAGTTCATCAAAGGCCCGCGCCGCCGCAAATCCAAGCGCCGCGCTGGCCTCGCCGGTCGCCCAGACGTCCACCAACCGGTGCAGTGCGTCTTCGCGAGCCTGCAGTCCGAGTTCATAGCGCACGGATCCTGGCGTCGCCGTTTCCGCACCACGGAACCGCCCGCGCTGATACCGGATGACCGGCTCGACCGCAGACAGCAATTTCGCCGCCGTCATGACCCCTACGGTCACGCGCGTCCGGCGAAACACGGCTTCAATAACCTCGCTGTGGTTGTAGCGCGGCACGATGACCCCATCTTTAACGTCGTAGCCGCCGACAATCCGGCTGGCCGGAATGCGCAGGCTGAAAATCGGGTCGCCGGTCGAAGAAAGCTGATGCACCAGTTTTCGCGTCGGAGTCCCGCGATCAAACGTTCCCGGATCGCCTTCTTCCAGGATCACCATGCAACTTCCCTTGATACGCTCATCGCCGGAATCCACCGCCGCGGTCACAAAATTGGCAAACGCAATATTGGTGATGAAGCGGCCCCGCTTTTCCACCTGCAGCGTTGGTTCTTCTCCCTTTTTCCATTCGGCGATGCGGATTTTTCCGTTGAGCATGCCGGTATCCACGCCGACATAAGGGATGGGCTCGGTCAGACAGAATGCTCCCCGCCAGGGCTTGCGATCCTCTCCGGCCTGGGGCGGTGCGGCCAACTGCATGTACTTGGTTTGCTGCTCGGGTGTGCCCCGCTCATGAATCGGCGCCAAGGCCAGACAGCCTGCCAGGCTGGCGGTTGCGGCTCCGCCGTCCACCCACGCGAGTTCAAACGCCACCAACGCCAGCGCCAGATTCTTCGGGCCCGCGATAAATCCACCCTGCTCAGGCTCCATGAAGACAGCCGTGATCCCGGACTTATCGAACGCATCCAGCAATTCCGCCTTGGCCGGTGTCCAGTCATGCGAATTGCGGCCGCCGTTGGCCACCAGTCGCGCGACTGGGCCACGTGCTACAGATCGTGCCGATTGCACCAGCATCTGCAAGTCATAGCGGTCGGCGAATCGCCATTGCATCTGGCGCGCGGCATCGGAGGGAAGTGTCCGCAGAAATTCCGGTTTGACTGGGGTGGCAATGGAGGCCATGGCCTTGCTCCTTTGCGAAGAGGTTTTCCAATTCTGCCGTCGCATGAGCAACCGGTCTGTGATTTACGTCATGGGGGCCTGTGATCATGGCACATCGATCCCCGAACTGCGTGGCTGCGGCCACGTCCCACTTTCACGAAAATCTCCAATCGCTGCGCGCCATTGCTCACTATTTCTGCGCTTCACAACTCCTGCTGCCTCACATTGCAGTGTGCGATTCGTCACTGACTGGTAATCAGCGAAGAGCGTCTACTACCCCGATACAATCCGGATGAATAAGGTCCGATTGGTCTAATTGCTCATATGCAGATTACTCGAGCCACCGACTACGCGGTCCGCGCAACCATTCATCTGGGCATGCTCCCCACCTTGGTAAGGGTTCCTGGACCGGCTCTGGCGCGCGCCATTGGGGCACCCGAAAGCTTTGTGTCCAAGGTCTTGCAGCAACTGGTTCAGGCCGGGCTGGTCAGCTCCCAGCGCGGAATGCGAGGGGGATTCCAGTTGGCTCGGCGAGCAGCGGACATCTCGCTGCTCGAAGTGGTGGAAGCCGTCGAGGGTCCGACGCAGCTTAATCTGTGCCTTCCGCCGGAGCCGGACTGCAGCAGAAAAGAGTGGTGCGGGGCCCACCCAGTTTGGGCGGAAGCGCAAGAGGCGCTAGTGAGAGTGTTGGGTGAGGCCTCAATCGCGCAGTTGGCGCGCGCTTCGAATTCAAACCTGGCAAGACTCGATCCTGCGCTGCTCCCCATGGACCAAGGGGAGAGCCGCCTGTCCCGGAAGAGGTTTGGTCCAACATAGAGAAAATTGCGGCCATCCGCAATTGAGGCAACGGTGCATTGCAATGTGCGCAATCGAGAATGCGCGCTTAGCGCCGTCGAATCACAGCCCCAAATATGCCGCTCGGATCTGTTCGTTGCCTAAGAGTTCCTTCGGAGATCCCTGCAGAGTGACTTCACCATTTTCCACCACGTAGCCGCGGTCGGAGATGCTCAGCCCGTCCACCACGTTCTGCTCCACAATGAGCACGGTCACACCGGACTTCCCGATCTGCTGCACCTTAACGAAAACTTCTTCGACGATCTTGGGAGCCAGCCCGAGCGAAGGCTCATCGAGCAACAGCAATTTTGGCGCGGCCATCAGACCGCGCGCAATGGCCACCATTTGCTGTTCGCCGCCGGAAAGCGTGCCCGCCATTTGCTTGCGGCGTTCTTTCAAACGGGGAAACAATTCGAACTGTTCTTCAACGGCCTGTTTGATCCCGGGGCGCTGACGCGGAATGTAGGCTCCGAGTGCCAGGTTCTCTTCCACGCTCATGAAGGGAAAGAGTTGCCGCCCTTCGGGGACGTGACTGACGCCGCGCATCACGATCTCGTGTGGCGGCAGCTTCGAAATATCCTGGCCGTCAAAGTACACCTTGCCCTGTCTCGATGCCAACAAACCGGAAATCACTCGCAGGGTGGTGGTCTTGCCGGCGCCGTTGGCCCCGATGAGCGTCACAATTTCCCCGGCTTTCACCTCGAAAGTGACGCCGAACAACGCCTGCAGATCACCGTAACTGGCGCGCACATCCTCCAGACGCAACAGCGGCGCGCTCACAGGACAATCTCCTTGTATTTCGACCCGAGATAGGCTTCGATGACTTCCGGCCGGTGCACGACGTCCTGTGGCAGGCCTTCCGCGATCAGCGTGCCGTGATCGAGGACTACGACGCGGTCGGCGACCCGCATCACCACCTGCATCACGTGCTCAATGCCGCCGATGGCCGAGATGCCCCATTCCGGAAGGCGCTTTAGCAGCATGGCCAATTGAATCGCTTCCGAAGTCGGCAGACCTGCCACCACTTCATCGAGCAGCACCAGCTTGGGTTTCGTCGCCAGAGCGCGAGCGATCTCCAGGCGCTTCAGCATGGGCAATCCCATACCGCGGGCGGGCAGGTGAAGCACCTTTTCCATCTGCAGAAACTTCAGCACCTTGATCGCCTCCTGCTCGGCTTTGGCCGGGCTGGAGGTACGCAGAAAAGCGCCCAGCATCACGTTCTCCAGCACGGTCAGGTTGCGCAGCGGCTTTACGATCTGGAAGGTGCGACCGATCCCGAGTTTGGCGGCGCGGTCCGGCGCAAGATTCGTAATGTCGCGCCCATCGAAATGAATGCTTCCGCTGTCCGGATGAAAAACACCGGTGATCAGATTGAACAACGTGGTCTTGCCCGCTCCATTTGGCCCCACGATAAAGGCCATTTCACCCGGCCGCACCGAGAAACACACGTCGCTGATCGCCTTCAGCCCGCCAAACCGCTTGCTGACGTGTTTTATTTCCAGTAGCGACATCCCAAAATCTCCTACTCCGAAATCACTGCCCGCTGCGCTTCTTCCTCGGGATCAGGCGGTTCCGGCGTGGCAAACGGCGCGATCGGCGCGGATTTAAAAAGACGCAGCTTGTTGGCGATGGTGCCCACAATGCCTTCCGGCAGGAACAAGACCACCACCACAATCAGCACTCCATAAATCAGCAGGTTCGCTTCCTTGAAAAAGTTCTTGAAGATTTCCGACGCCGTCTCCAGGGTAATGGAACCGACCAGCGGTCCGATCAGAGTTCCCGCACCGCCCAGCATGGCCACGATCGCAATCTCGGTTGAGATCTCCATCGCCAGCACCTGGTCCGGAACAATGTATAAAAACAGGCTGGCATAGAGCGCACCCCCGACAGCGGTGAGCGCGGCGCTGATCAGCAGAATCCACAGCTTGCAACGCGCCGTGTTCACTCCAACCGCTAACGCCGCATCCTGGTCTTCGCGAATGGCCAGCAGATAGTAGCCGAACCGGGAATGCTCGATCCACGCCGTGAGCGCAAGGACAATCACCGTAAGCAACACGCCCGAAACATAGAATGCCTTGGTGCTGGAGTGGGGAAACAATAATGGAACCTGCACTCCCACATCGCCTCCGGTGAGGTTCGGCAAATTCTTGGCCGTCAGCCGAAGCACTTCCGCGAAGGCAATCGTGCAGAGCGCAAAATAAGGGCCACGCAGACGAAAAGAAACGCTGCCAATCACCGCCGCCGAAACCACCGCCAGCACCATGCCCAGCAAAACCGACACCCAGGGAGACACGCCCGCTTTCGAAAACAACGCCAGCGAGTAAGCTCCCACCCCGAAATAGGCAGCATGTCCCAGCGACAATTGACCGGTGTATCCGCCGACCAGGTTCCAGGCTAGTCCCATGGCCGCGAACAGGAAGACGCGAAACAGAACCTGCAGCGTGTAGTCGGATTGCACCACCAGCGGAACCAGCAAGGCCAGCAGAAAGAAAATCCCCGCCAGGATGAAGTACCAACGCTTCATGCGCGCTGGCTCCCGAAAATTCCGCTCGGTTTCAACGACAAAACCAGAATGAAGATCACGAAATCGACAGCCAGGGCCCACTCATTACCCCAGTAAAGACTGGTCAGACTCTCGACCACGCCTAACACCAGCCCGGCAATGGCCGCGCCCTGGATGGAGCCCATACCGCCCAGCACGACCATCACGAACGACTTGAGCTTGAACTGATTGCCGACCTCAGGGAAGAGATAGAAGACCGGCAGCAACAGCGCTCCGGCGACGCCTGCGGCGGCTGAGCCGATGCCGAACGAAATGGCCTGCACCCGGTTGACATTGATGCCCATCAGCGGCGCAGCATAACGGTTCTGAGCAATGGCGCGCGCCGCCCGCCCGAACATGGTGTGCGTCACCACGAAATACAGGACCACCGCCAGCACTGCCGCGATTGCAAACGATACCAGCCAGGGTGCATTGATCGAAATCTGTGAACCAATGCGAATGTTCTTCGATAAAAGCGGAATATTAATCTGGTGATAATCGGCCCCAAAGATCAACTGCACGCCGTCGGTGATAATCAGTGCCAGGCCCATGGTCAGCAAAATCACCATGAAGTCGACCTGCCCGCGAATCGGCCGCAGCAAGCCCATGTAGGTGGTGTATCCGATGACGAACAACACCGCGCCGGCAAGCGGAAAGCCGTAATAAGGACTGATGCCGGTGGTCTGAAACAGCACATAGGTGGCGTACATTCCCAGCATAAGGAATGCGCCGTGCGCGAAATTCACAATGCGCATCACGCCAAAAATCAGCGCCATGCCCATGGCGATCAGGCCATAGAGCGCTCCCGTCAAAAGGCCGTTGAGGATGGCCTGGATGGTGGAATAGAACCAGTTCACAAGACTGCGGCAGCTCCTTCCCACAAGGGTTGCTGAATTCTACTCCGTCATCGCTCTCGGCCGAAGGCGAAAACCCTACGGGCGCTTCGTCCACTCCGGGGTCGGGATGATGGGTTTGCTCTCGGCGGCGTCGAGAGGCCAAACCACTTTGTATTGCCCCGCCTGCACTTGCGTGACCAGCACCGGATGCAAGTTTTGCCCGCGGGCATCAAACTTCACCGGGCCAAACGGAGTTTCTGCGAGATTGATCTGTCGCAGCGTATCCCGCAGGGTCTGGGACTGCGTCGACTTCGCGCTATCGATTGCCGCCGCCGCCACCACCAGCGCCGCGTAGGCCTCGATCGCGTGATACGCCGGATGGGTCTTGGTCAGGGCGAAGAATTTCTGATCGAACTCAGCCGAGCCTTTCCATTTCGCCGTAGGCAGCCATTGCGAAACCGAAAATGTGTAGTCGGCGTATTTTCCGGCGCCCTTGTCGGGCGTGGGGAACTCCGCCGCCGCAAATCCCGTTCCCGCCGAGGTGTAGAACTTGGGATTCAAGCGCACCTGCTCCGCCTGGCGCATCAGCGTGCTGGCATCGAGCAAATACGACGCGAAATAAACCACATCGGGATTCTTGTTCTTCACGCGCTGCAACAGCGACTTGTAATCGGGCGAACTGGCTTGATAAGACTCGCTGTCCACCAGGTCCAGGCCTGCCGCTTTCGCCGCATCGGTCATGGACTTGCTGTTCGCTTGTCCAAAGTTTGTGTTCTCGGAGACGATGGCCAGTGTCTTGGGATCGCCATTGTTCTTCAGAAAATCCAGGGTTGCAGCGGCAAACGATCCCGAGCCGGCGCAGATACGGAAGACCCAGGCGGAGCCGGTTTCCATCACGTTGTCGGCCACCGCAGTCGGAATGATGAGAGGAATCTGTTTCTGCGTAACCACCGGCACAATCGCGCGCGTGCTCTCCGAGGAGTAGGCCCCGAGAATGATGGTCACGTGATCCTGGTCCACGAGCTTGGAGACGCCCTGCACCGCCTGGTCAGGATGGCTTTGGTCGTCGTAGTAATCGAGCTCAACCTTCTTCCCCAGAAGACCGCCTTTGGCGTTGATCTCGTCGAGCGCGATCGTGTACCCGTTCTTGTGCGCCTGGCCGAACGCCGCATTGCTCCCGGTGAGCGACGTCACCACGCCGATCTTGATCGTGTTCCCCTCGCCGCCCGAGCCCCCGTGGCATCCTGCCCAGACGATCAGCATTACAACCGCGCATGGAATAAGTACATAAAACCGTTTCATCGCGAATCTCCTTCTTGATCTCAAGAACAACAGCCCACGAACGGCATTGAAAAGAACGGCACCGATTGTACCCCCATCTCGCCCGTTCGCAGCATCGTCAAATGATTTTCATCATGAGGCGTGAGCTTCGCTGTGACGCACGTCACGCAGGCTCCAAATCGCGCAATTTGCAAGTTGAGACAGTCCTTGCGATGTATCACGGCCCGATGCCGTGAAATCCGGTTAGCTATTTAGTGGATTATGCCCATCTTTAAGGGCGCCCAGCATCCGCAGCAAGGCGAGTGCGGACTTGTCAGCTCGCCAACGCGGGCAGAATAGCTCCGCGGCAACTGCCCAGTCCGATGCGACGGAATCCCTCTCGTTCCGCGAATCCTCGGAGGATGACTTCGTCTCCGTCTTCCAGAAATTTCCGCTGCTCGCCAGTCGCCAGCGTAATCGGATCCTTGCCGCGCGCGGTTAGCTCCAACAGGCAGCCGCGCGCGCTCTTGTCCGCGCCCGACACCGTTCCGCTCGCCAGCAAATCACCCGCGCGCAGATTGCAGCCGTTACTCGCATGATGGGCCAGCATTTGCGCCATGGTCCAGTACATGTCGCGAAAATTGCTTCGACCCAAAACCACGGGAGCGACGCCCGCTTCCCTCATTCGGGCTGACAAAAGAGAAACTTCCAGCCACAAGTCGAGACCACCCTGCGCCTGATCGCTCGGGTCGAAAAGGTAAGGCAACGGCGGAGGGTCGCCTTCCGCGCGCGCGAAAGCAGCCGTGCGAAACGGAGCGAGCGCCTCCATCGTCACCACCCATGGCGAGAGTGAAGTCGCAAAGCTCTTCCCCAGGAAAGGTCCGAGCGGCTGATACTCCCAAGCCTGAATGTCACGCGCCGACCAATCATTCAGCAGGCAGATCCCGAAAATATGTTCTTCCGCCTCGCCGATGGGAATGGTCTCTCCCAGCTTATTTCCAGCGCCCACAAAGAAACCGAGTTCCAGTTCGTAATCCAGCGCATTGGTCGGCCCGAATTTCGGAGCATTACTTAGATTACCGTCGCCATCGCGCGTCTGGCCGCAAGGACGCCGGATCGGCGTTTCCGTAGGAACCAGCGACGACGCCCGTCCGTGATACCCAATCGGGACGTACTTGTAATTCGGTAGCAGAGGATTGTCGGGGCGGAACAGTTTCCCGACGTTGGTGGAGTGGAAGATCGAAGCGTAGAAATCCGTGTAGTCGCCGACAGCCGCGGGCAGAAGCATCTCAACATGCGCCTGCGCGACAAGATGGCGCGAAGCGGCTTGCCGATCAGAGGCAGACGCGTCCCGACGCAAAATAGCATGAAGACGCCGGCGCAAAGCACGCCGCGGACCGGCACCGAGCGTCATCAGCGCATTCAGCGAATCGCATGCGCAAGCATTCGCCGCAAGCCGCACACTCTCGTCCGCAAACAGGCCCTCGCTGTGCATTCCGGCGAGGTCAAGAATGCGGTCTCCAATTGCAACACCGACGCTAGCCCTGGCGCCGGCATCGCGTCGCCGAAAAACTCCAAAGGGCAAATTCTGAATGGGAAAATCCGAGCCTGCAACGTTGGCGGACTCAACCCAACTTTGCACTTTGGAGTCGTGGGTCTCGTCGAGAATGGGCTTCATAGCTGACGCTTCATAAGAGGTGTAGAGATCTCAAGTCGTCGAGCGGTTCCGTAAATGAACACGACCCAAACGAAACCGCGAACCCCCGACGCGCAGCGGCAATTTCATGCCGATCGAGGCGATGCTGCCGCCAGCCGACTCCGTCCAAATCAAAGTGGAATGCCTCCGCCGATCGCTCATCGAGCAACTGAACGGCAACGCTGGCTTCCATTCCCGCCCGCAAAAACGCAGCTGCCAGAAAGACATTTATAAAGCCGTGCATGATTCCCGATGGGCTCTCGGGTTGGTAGCTAAAACGGTGCACCGAGCGCAACGGATGGTGTAGTCCCGCAGTCGCCTTGAAAGCCACATTGGCCGCCGCACACCGGCGAATGAATTCGATCACGCTCTCAGCAGCAGGAAACTTGTCGGCCGCCTCGCCCCCTGTCCGAATTTTGGCTCTCCGTGCGCAGCCGGCTATCTCCGCAATGCACTCACGGCAATTCGACAACGGAACTTCGAAATACGCCGTGAGCTCTACTGGGATGATTCCGGACAACCGCCTGACCTCTTCGGCGCTCGTGACCTTCACCTCAGCCGACTCGACCACCGCCCTCCTCCCGGACTCGGAGCCCGCCATTCGCACATTGAACTCCCGAATGCGAGCGACATCCGCCAACGGATCGGAGCCCAGAAGAACAGATAGCCGCCAGCTTGTGAAACCTGTTCCATGCGCTGGAGTTGGCAATTCGGCAAACGCTACTTCGAACTCACCAAGCCGCGCCGCCGGAACAATAAATCGCCCGAGAATCCAGTTCCATTCCGACCGCGAATACGCGTCGTAGTTAGCCACCGACCGAGCCATGCCCAACGATGCCGGAGGAAATAATCCCGCATAGTCGATCAAACCCCGCAGCAGAGCACTCGCCGCATCCACCGCATCCGTGGATTTTCGCAATGTGTGTGCAGTTTGCAAATCCATCGCACTGCCTTTATCGCTTGTCATCCTGAGCTTGCCGAAGGGGAAGGACCTGCTGTTCGCCGCGAGAGGCAGGCTTCTCGCTCAAGATGACAATTTAAGCTTAGGTCGCGAAGTGACGGAAAAAATCACAGCTTAGCCGCCCTACGTCTTGAACTTCTTCCGCAATCCCTGCCAGCACTCGAAGTACTGATGATCAAGTTCAGAAGTCTCCAGCGCAAACTTCGTCGGCTGGCACACGAAGCGAGTCTCGAACATGAACGCCATGGTATCCCCCAGAAAAACCGGCTTCAGTTCGGCATTACTCGCCTTCTCGAACGTTTCCGCGTCGGGCCCATGACCCGCCATGCAATTGTGCAGGCTGGCCCCGCCCGGCAC
This sequence comes from uncultured Acidobacteriaceae bacterium, assembly GCA_963773955.1. Classification (GTDB taxonomy): domain Bacteria; phylum Acidobacteriota; class Terriglobia; order Terriglobales; family Acidobacteriaceae; genus Acidiflorens. The sequence goes on from CAVZDM010000039.1 coordinate 9,595, forward strand.
AAATCCTTCCGCCTTGGCGTCATACTCACCGCGGATCAGCCCCATGAACTCGTTCATAAAGTTGCGATGAAACCACGGCGGACGAAACGTATGCTCCGAGACCATCCATCGCGGCGGAAAAATTACGAAGTCCACATTGGCCGTCCCAGGAATTTCCGAAGGCGAAGTCAGCACCGTGTAAATCGATGGATCCGGATGATCGAAACTCACCGTGTTAATGCAATTGAAATTCGCCAGATCGTATTTATAAGGCACGTAGTTTCCGTGCCACGCAACCACGTTCAGCGGCGAGTGATCGATTGCCGCCGCCCAGAGTCTTCCCTGAAACTTGGCCACCATCCGGAAATCGCCTTCGCGATCTTCAAACGCTGCCACCGGAGCCAGAAAATCGCGCGGATTCGCCAGTCCGTTCGCGCCAATCGGCCCCAGATCCGGCAGACGAAGCAGCGCGCCGTAGTTCTCGCAGATGTAACCGCGCGCTTCTTTCTCCAGAAGTTCGACGCGAAAACGAATTCCCCGTTGAATCACCGCAATCTCGCCGGGGCCGGACTCGATAATGCCCATCTCCGTGCGCAGCAGCAGCCGTCCCTGTTGCGGCACGATCAACATTTCTCCGTCAGCGTTGTAGAAAAACCGATCCGTCATCGAAGCGTTGGCAACGTAGATGTGAATCCCAACACCTGCATGGGTATGAGTATTGCCGTTGCCCGCCATGGTGATCAGGCCGTCGATGAAGTCGGTGCGTTGTGAGGCAGCCGGAATCGGAATCGGTGTCCAACGCAACTGGTTCGGCGGTGTCGGCACCTCGTCAAACGGCGCGCTGCGCAGCCTTCCCGGGCTGATGGGTTCGAACGGCTTGTGCGCCACCGACGGACGCATCCGGTAAAGCCACGTCCGGCGATTGACGCCTCGCGGTGCGGTGAAGGCCGTGCCGCTCAGTTGTTCCGCGTACAAGCCATGCGCCACTTGCTGCGGAGAATTCTGTCCGCGCGGCAGCACGCCTTCCACCGCCTCGCTCGCGAACTCGTTGCCGAATCCCGATTGATACTGATATTGAAGTTGATAACGCAACTCGGTCTTCCCGGGTGTCTTCGCCTTAACGCCAGTCGTTTTTGGATTAGGCATGCCTACAGATTCCCTCGTCGCCCTTGCTCCAACTCGATCGATTCAAACAACGCTTTAAAGTTCCCCTTGCCAAATCCGCGGCTACCCTTGCGCTGGATGACTTCGAAGAACACCGTCGGCCGATCCTCCACCGGCTTCGAAAAGATCTGCAGCAGATAGCCTTCCTCGTCGCGGTCCACAAGTATACCCAGCGAGCGCAACTCTCCGAGCGATTCGTCCACCGGCCCCACCCGCGCCGGCAGCGCCGCGTAATAAGTTTCGGGAACACGCAGAAAATCAAGCCCATTGCGTTGCAGTTTCCCCACCGTGTACACCACGTCCTTGCACTGCAGCGCGATGTGTTGCGCTCCTGCTCCTCCGTACGCTTCGATGTATTCCTGAATCTGGCTCTTGTTGCGCGCCGCGGCCGGTTCATTGATCGGAAATTTCACCGAATGCGAATCGTCCGACATCACAATGCTCATCAGCGCACTGTACTCGGTCGAAATATCCTTGTCGTCGAACGTGATGTAGCGGTGGAACCCGAAAACACGCGTGTAGTAATCGGCCCAATACTGCATTTTGCCCAGTTCTACATTCCCCACGATGTGGTCAATGCGCAGAATGCCGCAATCGTCGCCCGCAAGCGGCGCCGCCACATACCCAGGCAGAAATGGCCCTTTGTAATCCTTATATGAGATCAGCGAATGGATGGTGTCGCCATAAGTGTGGACCGCGGCTCGGCGAATTGCGCCGTGTTCATCCTTGATGTCATGCGGTTCCTCGGCCGGCTGCGCCCCTCGACGGACGGCCTCGGCAAAGGCCTGATCCGCGTCCTCCACTTCCAACGAGATGTCGCGCACGCCATCGCCATGCTTGCGGATATGCTCCGCCGCCACATCGTCCGGCGTCATCGGCGTAGTCAGAATAAAGTTCGCCTTGCCCTGACTCATCGCATAAGAAGCGCGCTGCCGCTGGCCGGTTTCCAGTCCGCTATAAGCAACCTGCGAAAAGCCAAATCCCTTGCGATAGAAGTACGCCGCCTGCCGCGCGTTGCCCACCCAGAATTCGACGTGGTGAATGCGTTTCAGCTTAAGCGGATTTTCCATCCGAGTCCCCCACACTGATATTTTATCGCCAGCTTAACCGCTATTTCATCGTTGCCGATGCGCCGCGACCGGCGCGGATTTACCTGGAAGCCGCCGTCCCCACCGTAATTTCTTCCGCCGCCACGCGATGCAGCCAATGAGCCCATTCGAGCGAAGCACCCGTCTTCGCGCGATCAAATGCGTTACGAATCTGCTCGGTCACCGGCCCCGGCGAAACCTGTCCGATCCGGCTGCCATCCAGTTTTGCCACTGGCACAATCTCGCAAGCCGTGCCGCAGAGAAAAGCTTCATCCGCGTGCAGCAGGTCCTCCACCGTGATCGTACCTACCTCGACCTCGAACCCTTCCGCCACTGCCAACTGCAGGATCGAGTCCCGGGTAATTCCCATCAGTATCGACGACTTCTCGTCGTTGGTACGCAGCGTGCGTCCATTCACCACAAAGACGTTCGCCACCGCGGCTTCCGCCACATTGCCATCGATGTTGAGCAGCAACGCCTCATCATAGCCGCGGCGCGATGCTTCCATCGTGGCCAATCGCGAATTCAGATACTGCCCGCAAGCCTTCGCGGTTGTCGGCATCGTGCGCGCATCAAATTTTCGGAATGGAGAAACGGTCAGCCTCGCGCCACGCCGCCGGCTCTCTTCGCGGATATGCGCCATGTGCGGCTACGCCAGAATCGCCGTTTCCGTCGAGCACTGCGCGCGGATGCCCAGTGTTTCCGCACCCATGTACGCAATCGGCCGGATGTAGGCTTCGGTCAGTCCGTTGCGTCGAATCAATCCGCAGATCGCTTCCGCCAACTGCTCCCGCCGGAAAGGAATGCGCATGCCATACACCGCCGCCGATTGGTAGAAGCGCTCCAGGTGAGCGTCCAGGCGAAAAATCGCCGGTTCGCCGTTCGCCATATAGCTGCGAATGCCTTCGAATACTCCCGTCCCATAATGCAGAGCGTGCGTGGAAAGCGGCACTGTGCTCTCCGCCCAGGGCACAAATTCGCCATTCATCCACGTCCACTGGATGTTTTCAAATGCCATTCTGGTGCCCCCTCTAGCTGAAAACTGCGCTGAAACTATTGTTGGAGTAAGCGAAAGATTCGTAAATACAATATGTTAAGCGATATGACACTTGTACTATAGTTTATAAAGTATACTGCTTAAATGGATTTCGATAATTCAATACTTGACGATACCGGCTGGCATATTCTCGAAGAGCTTCAGCAGAACGGCCGCCTCTCATTCGCCGAACTCGGACGTCGTGTCGGCCTCACCCTCCCCGCCGTTGCCGAGCGCGTCCGCAAGATGGAAGACGCCGGCATCATCATCGGCTTCCGCGCCGAGGTCAATCCCGTCAAGATCGGCCTGCCGATCGCCGCTTTCATCCGCATCAGCGTTGTAGGCGACGTCTTCGCGCGCATCGCCAAAGCCATCCGCGACATGCCCGAAGTTCTCGAATGCCATCGCGGCACGGGCGCCGATTCGTTCACTCTGAAAGTGGCCGTCGAATCGGTGCAGCATCTCGAACGCCTGATCGACAAACTGACCCCCTTCGGCACCACCTCGACTTCCATCGTCCTTTCGACCCTGGTCAGGCGCCGATCTTTTATGCGCATGCGCCGCGCCTCCAGCCCCCGCAAGAAGTGACTTCGCTCGAATCCCCGCGACTGCTCTACAATTCCTGCTCTACAATTCCCCAGTGCGCGCGTTCGCTATCATCTTCGTCGTCATCATCGCCGCAGGCCCGGCCCCCAGTCTCTTCGTTTCCGACCAGTGGTGGTCCGTCCAGGCCAGCGGCCTCGACACCAACCTGCGCGGCGTCAGCGTCAGCTTTGCGCCCGTCGAGAAGCACGATTATGTCGTCTGGACCTCCGGTTCAAACGGAGTCATTCTCCGCTCAACCAACGATGGAGCGACCTGGAAGCAACTCAGCGTGGCGGGAGGCGGCGATCTGGATTTTCGCGGCATCGCAGCCTTCGACGCGGATACCGCCTATGTCATGTCGAGCGGCGACGGCGATAAATCCCGCATCTACAAAACTACTGACGGTGGCCAGACCTGGAAATTGCAGTACTCCGACAAACGTCCTGGCTTTTTTCTTGATGCGCTGGCCTGTGATTCGAAGACGCATTGCCTGGCGCTGAGTGATCCGGTCGATGGGAAATTCCTGGTGCTGAGCACCGACGACGGCGAACACTGGAAAGAGTTGCCGCCTGACAAGATGCCCGCCGCCCTTCCCAAAGAAGGAGCCTTCGCCGCGGGCAACAGCGCCATCACCATCTGCGAGGATGGCAACATTTACTTTGGCACTGGAGGCGGCGCCACGGCTCGAATCTTTCGCTCCGCTGACCACGGACGCTCATGGACCGCAGTCGATACCCCGATTGCCAGCGGCGGTCCGTCGAGCGGAATCTTCAGCGTCGCCTGCGGAGGTTTCCTGGTGGTGGCAGTCGGAGGCGACTACAAAGATCCTGCCAGTGCGAAACGCGTGGCCGCTTACTCAAATGATTCCGGAGCGACCTGGAATCTGGCCGAGCAGCAACCCGGTGGCTACCGCTCAGCAGTCGGAGAATTCGGGAACGGAGATTTCGCGGCAGTCGGTCCGAATGGCACCGACATCAGCCACGAGGAGGCAAGCCAGACGATGCACTGGCAACATACCGACTACCTGAATCTCAACGCCGTTAGCTTTCGAAGGCGCCAATGGCTGGGCGGTCGGTCCCAAGGGAACCATCGCCCACTTCAAGACCCATATCTTTTACGAAATCAAGAACAACGCCCCCACTCTCGTTCCGCTTCCCGGCCAATGATTCTCACCGCACTTCCACGGAGACGATTTCTCCTCCGTTTTTCCCTACCGCTCGATAATTCACCGACACCGGACGATTTTTCCACTCGCAGGAAAACTGGTCCTCCCCGATAACCAGCAGCGACTTGTAATCCGAAGCATGCATCTTATAAGTCGTCATTCCGCTCAAGATAGTAACCGTAGCCTCGGGAGGCTTCGAGCAATCACTACTCACGATCTTGCCTTTCAGAAATTGCACCGGCCCGGTCGTCCCCGGCTTGGGCGGTGCCGGTTTCAGCGGCGCATCCGCATCCTCATCTTGATTCTGCGCCGCGCTCGCGGCCGTTGCAGTCCCGCTCGTCCCCGCTGCTGGAGTGCTGGCCGCGCCCGCCGGCGCCGCGCTTTCCCCGGCGCGCTGCGGACGCACTCCATATTTCTGCAGTGTCTCCAAATCGTCCAACTGCTGCTTCGCCGCGGCCGCCGCCGCCCGATCCGGTCCCGTCTTCAGCCGCGTAAACACCTCTCGCGCCAGATCCCACTTCTTCCCCGCAACATAGATCTGTCCCAGGTTGAACTGATACTCAACATTCCGCGGCGCCAGCGCGATCGCCTGCCGTTGCGCCTCCAGCGCCGAATTGATTCCGCCCCCCTCCACTCGCGCCATGCCCAGCATGTTATAAGCGTCGGCTAACTCCGGATACCAATCCGCCACCGCCCGCAGATCCTGCATCATGTTCGCCAGCCCCTGCATCTCCTGCCGGGTCGCCTGCGCTTTCCGATACTTCAGCACCGCGCGGTAATACCAAATCCATGGGTCGCGCGGATTCAGATCCGTCGCCGTGTTCAGTTCGTCGGCGCCCGCGTCGAACTTCTTCTGGCGAATATCGTCCCAAGCCAACCCGCGATGCGCCGCCTCATTATCTTTTGGATCCAAGATCAACTGCTGCAAATCGTGCAGCGCTTGATCGCGATGCTCCGGAATACGCGCCATCACATCGCCAATCACCGCTTTCGCTTCTTCCTCCTTAATCGGATTGACCACCATTCCGATGTCATCGGCGTCAAACGGCAGAGCGAGACGATACGGCTGCTGAATATCCAATGGATCCGCAACCGGCTTCTTAGCCTGATCGAGCGCAATACCCAACCCACTTAGCGTTTTGAAATAGCCCTTCACCGCCTCTTCCATCTGCGCCGGCGACATATCAAACGCCTGTACCATCGCCTTCTCCACCGGCACCTTTTGATTCAGCACCAGGTCGAAGTAAGTCCCCGCCTCCGGCAGCTTGTTCTTGTTCAACAGATAGTGGACGACCATCCAAGACTGCGCGTAATACAACGTGTTATGCGTTCCCTCACGTGTCCCCGACCCATCATGCTTCATCGTGAACAGGTCCACCATCGACAGCCATACCGGAGAACTTACTAACTGCGTCAGCGACTGTGGTGCCTTCGGGTCCCGCTGCATTCCACCCAGATCATCGAAAGCGTCCTCGTGCCATTCCGGCAACAACTCCGGATCGCCTCCCATCTCCACTTGCTTGCCGATGTAGATCGACCCGAAGTATTCCGCCAGCCCTTCATCGAACCAGCCCTGCGTCGGAGGATAGTTGTAATTCAACAGATAATGCGCCAGCGGATGCGCCACCGCCCGCCACGGATCAGCTTCAAAGAGATTCAGGACGATATAAACGCGATCCGCTCCCGGCACATAAAACCCAGCTGCAGTGCTCTGTTTCGCCGGAGCGATCAGGCCATACTGTTTGTCGCTCTTGAGCGCAATGACGGTAATAGGCACCGCCATTGTCAGTTTGTTTTTCAGAAGCAGTTGTCCAAAGACCGCACGCATCTGCTCCATCCGCAAAGCAACTTCCCGCCCGCGTTTTTCTCCCGCATCCGTGAGCACGGAAAAATGCGTGGAATGCACTTCCATCCACTTAGGCTCATCCTTGGCGAATGCAAGAGGCGAGAAACAACCCGCGATCAGCAGAACCAAAACAAGGGTGCCTATACCAAACCAGCGCTTCACGTTGGATTCCTTCCCCAAAAATGCTAGCACGCCGCCGTTCGGCGCGCGCAGGCAACGATATCGCTCGTAAGGGTTAGCAGAAAAACAACGGGGGTGCCCCACTTCTCGCGCTTTTCGAGAAGTGGGCGGCACGGCGGTCAGCACCAGAGTGCCGTGCCGTCTTCATCGTTTTCATCTCCCACGCTTCCTGAAATGACCAGCCGATGGAGAGACGGGCGCCCTCGCCCGTCGCCTTTTATCTTGGCCCCACCCCCGCTCGCACGTTACACTCTCGTCCGTGACCGCGGCCCCATCTTCCCGTCTCGCCTGGATTGACTGGATGCGCGGCCTGGCCTGCGTCCTGATGTTTCAGACCCACTGTTACGACGCCTGGCTGGGCGGTGCCGCCCGCAACACCAGGTTCCTGACGGCATCGCAGACCCTCGGCACATTACCCGCTCCACTTTTTCTTTTCCTGGCCGGAATTTCCTTCGCGCTGGTTACCGATAAACTCATACGCAAGAACCTGAGCACCGCAGAAATCACCAGCACCATGTTCCGTCGCGGCTCCGAAGTCTTCGCCTTCGGACTCCTCTTCCGCCTGCAGGAATTTCTCATCGCCTGGGGATGGGCCCCCTGGTCCGACTTACTCCGTGTGGACGTACTGAACATCATCGGCCTATCCATGATGCTGATGGCGCTACTCAGCGGATTGGTCCTGCAAGTGTGGGGACGGGCGCCCTCGCCCGTCCAGGCCGAGCGCAACTCGGCAGCCCCCGGTGACCACATCAGCTCTCGGTTCGCGATAGTCGCCGCGGCACTCGCCACCGTCGCTCTAATCGCGCTGCTAACTCCGCCCCTCTACACCACCTGGCGCCCAACCTGGCTGCCCTGGCCCCTTGAGTCCTACATCAACGGATGCCACAACCTGGGAGCTCCCCAGCCCTGGCTCTTTCCGCTCTTCCCCTGGGCTGCGTTCGCCTTCGCCGGCCTGGCCGCCGGATTCATACTTTTCAGCGACCAGGCTCGGAATCAAACCGCCAAGACGCTAGCTCTGTTCGCACTCGTCGGAACCATCGCCATTCTTGCAGCCCGTCAACTCGACCATTCTTCTTTCCAGCTCTACTCCACCTATGACTATTGGCACACCAGTCCCAACTTCTTGATGATGCGCATAGGTATGTTGTTAGTAATCTGCTCCATGACTTACGCCTGGTGCCGTTGGGGACTGGCAACCCGAGGCTTCAGCCCGCTAATCCAGTTAGGCCAGACGTCCTTACTTGTGTACTGGGTTCACATAGAGTTCGTCTACGGACGTTTCTCCATCCTCCCGAAACGAGCCGAATCCATCCCCACCGCCTCGCGAGGATTGCTGGAGATTTTCCTATTCATGTTGCTTCTATCTCTAGTTCGCACAAGAATCGACTGGAGCAAGTTTGACTGGAAGAAGATCAACTGGAGAAAGAGCAGAAGAGCTCAACCCGCGTAGGATTGGATCGTGTGGGGACGGGCGCCCCGCCCGTCCAAGTAGAGCGCAGCTCGGCTTCGCTTCAGATCCTTTGCAGCTTCCCCTCACCCCGCCCCTCTCGCCGACAACTGCAAGATCGCATTCCCCATCAGCTTCAGCCCCACTCCCCAATTCAGACGCGCGCTGGCGTCGTCGTTGCCGTAGCCGCTTACATACAAGGTGAAGTAGAATCCTTCCGCGACGCCTTCATTCGTTCCGAAGTAACACCGCCGTACGCATACTTCCGCCGCCGAGGGAGTTTCCGGCGCCCGCCGCAATAACTCAACCAGCTTCCTGGCAAGCTGTTCGTGATCCGGCAAGGATTGACGCAACGAAGATAGGCGCACATCAAGGTTAGAAAACACCACATCCACATAACTCGCGAACTTATGGGACGCCCTGTAGATGTCTTCCTCCGGACCCAACTCCGTGGTCGACCACACATCGCACTTCGCCGTCTCCACCATGCTCCGCGCCGAGTTCATTGCCCGGAGAAACTCCCGCAGCTCTGGAAACTCTTCTGCTTCCTCGATTCGCGCCATCAACTCCGAATGCCGCTTAAGGTCAACATAAGCAAGCTTGCCCGCTGGATCCTTCCACGGAAAATCCAGCACCGGGTCTTCGCGCCCTAGCTCGATCGAGAAATCAGCATCCACCAGAACCTCCACATCCCATTAGAACCGGCGCAGGAAGTTCACGATCTCGTGCTCCGCCCAATAACCGTCGTCATAACGTCCATCATGCGCGCCCACAAACGCGCAATGCCCGCCATCCTCCGTCTCGACGAAGCTGATGTTCTGGTTTGACGCTATCTTCCGCCGCGTCTCCGCCGTGATGCGAATGAACGGATCATTCGCCGCGTGCAAGATCAGCGCCGGCACCGCGATCCGCTCCACCACGTGCGCCGCCGAAGCGCGGTCATAGTAATCGTCCACACCCGTGAAGCCGCAATAGTAGGCCGTCACCTTGTCATCAAACTTGCGCAGGCTGCGGATGCCGCGCAGACGGCTCGCGTCGAAGTGATCGGGAAAAAGCCGCGCCTTATGCAGCATTCGCCGGTGCAGCGCCCACAAGAAATAGGTCTCGTAAAGTCGATTCGCCGGATGGTGCAGCGTGTCCGCCGACTCCGCCAGATCAATCGCCGGACAACACGCCGCGACAGCGCGAAATTGCGGCGGCGCTTGCGCTCCCCATTCCCCCGCCAACTTCAGCACGATGTTCCCGCCCATCGAGAATCCGACCAGCGCCAGGCGCGAAACGCCATCGCGCGCGATGACCTCGCGCGCCACCACCGCCACGTCATTCGACAGCCCCGAGTGATAGAGCACCGGAGCGAGCGCGTCCGTGCCCCCGCAGTTGCGCTGGTTGTAGCGGATCACATTCATCCCCGCGGCCAGCGCCTTTTCGGTGATGCCGAGCATATACTGCGATTCGCTCGACCCTTCCAGCCCATGCACAATAATGACAGTCAGCGCATGTGCTCGATCCGCCTGCCAGTGGCAGTGGCAAAGCACCTCGACGCCGGGCGCCACTTCGATCAGCCGCTCCTCAGGCGCAGGCAGATGAAAACGTCGCGGGATCAAAAAGCTGGCAACCGTTTGCACATGTCCGCCGCGCAACCAGCGACGTGGTCTGAAGGGACGAGTCTCAGCATGTGTTTG
>CAVZDM010000040.1:0-35564 GCA_963773955.1 uncultured Acidobacteriaceae bacterium
AAACCAGTGCCGGAGCAAAATTGCGTGATCGGCTGGTTCACGCTCTGGCCGAGGAACTGGTGCAAACCCGGCGTGACAGGGTTCGGAATCAAACCGAATTGATCGAGAATCAAACCGCTCGGGCACGGTGGAGTGTTCGCGATCTTGGAGTTGTTCAAGGCCGAGCATGGCACCGCCGGCAAGTCGCTGTCCGTGCGCCCGGTGTCCCGCACATAATTCACGCCAAAGCTGATGTTCAGGTTCGGCAACAGGTTGAAGGTGTCGCCCAGGTACCCCTCGAGGCGTGTGTCAAAGTGACCGCCCGTCGACCGGTTGAATGCCGAGTTCTCGCTGAAATTTCCGAGGCCGTTGAAAATCGTGACCGTGCCCACCGGATAGTTCAGCGGATTATCCGCAGCTCCGCGCGGATCGCCTGGGATAATCGGCACCAAGCTCGAATTGCTATTGATGGCATTGATCACGTCCAGTCCGTTCGAACTGGTCACCGCCGGCCCGTAATTCCCCGGCGCGTAGAAATCTCCCTGCGCGATGCGATGAATCGCTCCCCCGAACCGTATCGTGTGACGCAGCTTATAAATCGTGCTGCTGTCGTAGCGCCCGAAAAGGTCGCGCTGAATCGTCTGCCGCGGACCCGCCACACTTGGCCCCAGGGCATACGATCCAATCTGCATGTGGAAAGGCGCCGGCGCCGAGTCGATCAGGTCCGGATTGATCGCGTTCACCATCTTCTGATAGCCGAAGCGCGCGCTGTTCACGAACCGTCCCCGGTTCCAATCCAGCCCAGCAACCGCAGCCGGAACGTTCAGCCTTTTATTCCCTCCATACGTTGTTCCCTCAGCTTGGTTCACAGGAGCCTCAAGTTTGGGAGTATTGTTGTTTTTCCTCGCTGGTGAAGCGCGGATTCGTGCATTCGGATTCCGAAGCTAGGGGCGACGCCAGTTCCTCTTTTGTTCCGCAATATGGATAGTGGAAGGGCCGGCAAAATGACTCGTTCTTCTGCAATTGGGGCATAATGGGGATTTTTGTCGCTGATTAAATGTTCATCCTACCAACCAAACGGTGCCACTTGATAAGTCGCTTAGGTTTAGAACCGTCGGCGCATAGTCCCCGTCTCTCCACAAGACAACACCTTCTATCGGTGAGCCCGCAAAGCGCCGTCTCGTTCGATTCCTTGATCATGTTGTTTTGCAGAATGGAAGTTGACCTCCAGCCGCTCGATGGGCCTTTACTCGGTTCATGCCTCTGTCTATACACCTCGGGGCTGAAGTGGTATTGGAGCGCTCGCTGCCTCAAAATCTGACCGGGGAGTTGTCACTGGCGATGGATTCGTGACACCGAAAGGCCCATCATCCCTACATTCCCTCAATATGCAGTTTTGGACTTCGTACAGCGCAGGACACTCTCCAGTGAAACGACGGCCTGTGTTCAATTCCTCCCTGGGAGTGGAGCTCTAACAACATCCCGATTTCGGACTCGTTGTCATTGTTACCGGCAAGTTTCCATAGCATTCGCCCCAGTCACGCCATTTACCAACTACGCACTCTGAAAGCCGGCGGGCAGGTAGAGCATGTCGCCGCGTCCAAGAAGCGATTCGGCGCCGTTGGCGTCGAGAATAGTGCGCGAGTCTACTTTGGTCGCGACGCGGAACGAGACACGGGCGGGGAAGTTGGCTTTGATGAGGCCGGTGATGACATCCACCGAAGGTCGTTGCGTGGCGAGCACGAGGTGAATGCCGACGGCGCGGGCCATCTGTGCCAGTCGCGTGATCGACTCCTCGACGTTGTTGCCGTCGAGCATCATCAGGTCAGCCAACTCGTCGATGATGATGACGATCTTCGGAATCGGTCCTTCATCAGATGTAGCCTGCTCGCTGAACAGGCTGGGCGTGTCGTCGAACAGGCGGTTGTAACTGTCGATATTGCGGACGCCTTTGGCGGCCAGCAGTTTGAGTCGCCGCTCCATTTCGCGGACGGCGTTACGCAACGCGTTGGCCGCAAGTTTCGGCTCGGTGATGATGGGCGTATAAAGATGCGGCACGCCTTCATAATTGCCGAGTTCGAGGCGCTTCGGGTCCACCAGCACCAGCCGCACTTCTTCGGGCGTCGATTTGTAGAGAATCGACATGATCATGGCGTTGATGGCCACGCTCTTGCCCGTGCCGGTCGAACCGGCGATCAGCAAGTGAGGCATGCCGGCGAGATCGGCAGCGGCGATGCGTCCGTTGATGTCTTTGCCCATGCCGATGGTGAGCTTGGATTTCGACCCCAGGAATTCCGGCGATTCGATGTTCTCGCGCAGCCAGATGATTTCGCGCTCGCGGTTCGGCACCTGCACGCCGACCGTGCTCTTACCGGGCATTCGTTCAACCAGGATGCTCTCAGCGCGCAGCGCGAGGCAGAGATCGTCGGTGAGGCCGATGATGCGGCTGTACTTGATGCCGGCTTCCGGCTTGAACTCGAAAGTGGTGACGACTGGACCGGGGTTGATCTGGGTGACCTGGCCGAAGACTTCGAATTCCGCATACTTCGCGGTCAGAACCTGAGCGATGAGTTTGAGTTCTTCTTCGTGGACCGCTTGCTGTTCGTCGGGACGATGCAGCAGGCTCGACGGCGGCAGCTTGTAACTACCCGCGATTTTGGGGAGGGTCGTTTTCGGCTTGTGCTCAGTGTCCGCGCGATCGGTGACTTCTATGTCGGCTGTGGGAGCGGGGTTGTCCGCGTTTTCCTCGGCCATCATGCGCTCGATGCCGGTGCGTGGCGCCGAAGCAGAGGACTGTACGCCAGCGATTTCCTGGCCCACTTTACGTTCAGGGTCGCCACGCGGCGGCGCGGGACGCGCAGGCACGAGTTGTGCCGTCACGGTCGGTTTATCGGCGCGGCGTTTTTCCAATTCTTTTTGCTGCTGTTTGCGGGCGCGCTCGTCCCGCCAGTCTTTCAAGCGATCTCTGAGCGCCAGCACGAAGGCGAAGCGGGTGGGCGCCCAGACTTCAATCGCCGAAAATGAGAAGGCGGTGGTGAGGTAGAGCGCGACGGCCAGCACAGTGGTGCAGACAATGTACGCGCCGGCCACGTTGAAATAGCGGATTAAAACGTCGCCAACAATTCGGCCAGCCAAGCCTTCGATCGGGATAGCGCCCATCCAGCGAACGTGTCCCGGCAGGATGGCGAGTAGCGCGGGCACGAACATGAGCAGCCAGATGCTGCCGAGCGTCTTCGCGACCGGAGTCCGCACGGCTCGCGAGCGGAACCAGCGCACGCCCAGCATGCCCATGAAGAGTGGCAGCAGAAACGAGCCGACGCCCAGGAATTGCAGGATGAGGTCGGAAAGATAGGCTCCGAAGATGCCGATCCAGTTGCGGGCAGCATGCGATCCGGTGAGGATGGAGGCGCTGTTCAGCGAGGGATCAAGCGGCGAATAAGACGCCAGCGCAAGGAAGAGGAGGAGCGCGGAGACGCACAACAGGAATCCGACCAGCTCGTTCAGACGCCGGTTCCTGGTGGGCATAAAAATCTTTGAAAAAAATGTCATGTGGCAGCGACAGCGCTAGATATTTGGATGCACGATACCTGCAGCGCCGTAACGGGCCAGAGCCTCACAATTATGACAAGAAGCGGCGGTTCGCACAATGCGGGAAAGGGAGCTGGGTGCCGAGTTTGGTACCGGCCGCAAAGTGCGCGTATGCAATGGTTTGCGGGCGCGGACGAATCATGAAGACGAACTCGTCAGCTTACAGGGCCAAACTCTGGTGACTCCACCTCGAGCAAACGGTAGGCCTCGTCCATGGTACGAACCAGGTGCAAATTAGGGCGAGTCTTTCCGCCGAGTATCTGAAACATGCGCGCCATTCCGTACACGTGGGCTTTCGGAGCGACCAGGATCCGCATCGATGCAGTTGGGAATGCGGGGGCCTTTTCTGCCAGTTGCCTTATCGTGTTGCTGGAAACGTCAAACTCCTCCACCTCCGAGATGTCAGTAATGCCACGACACGGTGGATGGGACGCAACATATTTGGCCACGGTTGCGTAGCAATCCAACATGACCTCGTCCGTCACTCGGCCCTGTAAGGTCACGCGCAGGATATTGTTCCTGGCGTCGAAATGCATGACAAAAGCCATAGAGAGTCTCCCCTACACTGACCCCCAGTGTGGAGATTCTGCACAACAGGCGAGGAAGATTTAAAGGGAAGGGTTGCGGTGCACTATTATAAGACTTGCCGTGGGTGTTGTACACGCGATGCTTAGACTGCCGATATGCTTGGGTTCGCTTACCTTCCAAGCATTCCCGCGGCCCAAGCCAGCACCGCGATTCCGATCACGATGCGATACATCGCGAAAGGTGCGAAGCCGCGCTTTCGGACATATCCCATGAACCAGGCGACAGCGCCGTAGGCGACGATGAAAGAGACGACGAAGCCGATGGCGAGGACGACCCACTGGTGTGAGGTGATTTCGTGGACGCCGATGGGATTTTCATCCTTGCCGGTAAGCGACTTCAGGAGCGTGTAGAGCGTGGCCACGGTCATGGTTGGGATGGAGAGGAAGAAGGAAAACTCAAGCGCGGCGGCGCGCGACATTCCCGCCAGCTGTCCCGCGGCAATCGTGGACATGGAACGCGAGGTGCCAGGGAAAACGGCAGAGAGAATCTGGCAAGCGCCGATCCAGACGGCTTGGCCGCCGTGGATGTCGTCCATCTTCCAGGTGTGAAGTGGTGAACCTGGCGCTCCCTCGCCGGCCTTTTCCCAGGGCGCTTTCATGGCGTCGATAACCCACATCACGATACCGCCGAGGAGCAAGGCAACGCCCATCACGTAGAGACTCTCGAGGTTCTTGCCGATCACCTTGGTCAGCAGAAAAGACGGAATCGCGGTGACCACGAAGGCGATCATGACCAGGCTCAGCGGATGGGTCAGGTAATCGCAGTCTCTCTTCTCGCCTTGGGGAAACGTCGAGATGAGCTTGGCGATGTGTTTGCGGAAATAAATGGGCAGAACCAGAATCGCGCCCAACTGGATAACGATCGAATACATCTTCCAGTAGCCGCTCGACAGCGGCACATTCAGCAGGGCTTCGGAAATGCGCAAATGCGCGGTGGAGCTGACGGGCAGGAACTCAGTGAGGCCCTCGACAATTCCCAGCAGGACGGATAAAAGATAGTCGTTCAAGTGTTCTCTCCAAGATTAGTGTATGTGCGTTCTTCCCCTGTGGACCTCTGTGTCCGCTGTGGTTCAAGCTTTAGTTCTCAACCACGGGGGACACAGAGGTCCACAGGGGAAAGCCTACTCTGCGTATCTCCGGAAGAAGCTGTCTGACTTCCATTCGGGGCGCTGGTCGCCATTGGCGACATTGATAAGCAAGGCTCTGACGATCTCCTCGTATTTCGCGGCCGCTGCGAGGTCGACCGGCTGGTCCACGTCGTCCGAGGGCGCATGATAGCGCTGGGTCAGCCAGTCTTTGAAGATCTTCACCTCGGGCGTTCCGGGTTCGGGAGCGACGCCCATCATCACTGAAGGCACGCCATGGCGGATGAAGTTGTATTGATCGCTGCGGACGAAAATGTTGCGCAGCGGCTCGGGATCGGGCTGGACTCTTACGCCGAGCGATTGCGCGACCTCTCGCGCACGATCACCGAGATCGGACTCGTCGATGCCCCACACGGTGAGCAACTTCAGTGGCACGATGGGCAGAAACATGTCGACGTTAACGTCGGCGACAATGGACTTGGGCGGGACCGTGGGATGAGCGGCGAAATACTTCGAGCCGAGCAGGCCTTTTTCTTCGCCGGTCACTAAGACCAGGAGAATCGACCGGCGCAGTTTCTCGGCATTCTTTTTGAAGCTTGCAGCCATATCCAGCGTCAGCGCGCTGCCCGAGCCGTTGTCCATGGCTCCGTTGTAAATGCGGTCGCCGTTGATGGGCTCTCCGATGCCGATGTGATCGAGGTGCGCAGAGAGCACCACGTATTCATCTTTAAGAGCGGGATCATTGCCGGGGAGTTTGGCGATGAGGTTGGCCGACTCGATCCTGGTGACGTCAACTCTAGTTTTCGCGGCCAGCGAAACGGCGAGTGGGAAGTGCGGCAGCGGCTTGCGATCTTTGCCCAGGGTGGCGATTTCTTCGAAGGTATGGCCTGAGCCGGCAAAGAATCTTTCGGCGCTGGCGGGATTGACCGTGACGGCGAGCTTCGCGCCTTCGGTTTCGTTGAACTCGGGATAGTCGAGATCCATGGAGGGATGAGCGCGGTTGAGGGCCATGCGCGACCAGGGTATATCCATGGAAGCGGGGTTGATCAAGGAAACGATGCCGACGGCGCCTGCCGCGCGCAGCGCTTTCCAGCGCTCAGCCGCAGTCTGGTAATGCGACGCGAGTGAGCCCGGAATTTCGGACGACGATCCGGCGAGGATGACGATGATCTTGCCGCGGATGTCGATGCCGGCGAAATCGTCATAATTTTTCTCGGGCACTTTGAGGCCGTAGCCGGCAAAGACAAGCGGCGCTTCGACCTCAGGCGCGGGCATGACGCGCGTACTAATGATGGCATCTTCGCCGAGGGTGAGCGGTTCGCGTTTGCCGTCTCGGATGAGGGTAAGGCTGCAATCTTTCTCGACGATCTGGCGGGAAACGAACTTGACGGGCTGGTAGAAGCCGTTTACGCCCGCTGGTTCCGCGCCCGCGTTCTTGAGTTGCTCGACGGCGTAGGCTTGCGCGGCGCGTTCGCCGCGGCTGCCGGTGTCGCGGCCTTCAAGTTTATCGTCGGCGAGAAATCTTATGTGATTCCACCAGGCCTGGCCGTCGAAATGAGGAGTGGTCTGGGCTGCGGCGGAAGTAGCGAGCAGCAGTGCGGTCAGTAAAGTTGATAACTTGATTTTCATGGCGTCCATTATGGGCGAAGGTTTCTAGGATAGCAGGAAGCGGTGTGCAGGGAGGTCATCTCAGCGTGCGAATCTTGGTAGCGAGCCAGAGACGCTGTGAGCGCAGGCAGTTGCCGAGCTGGCGCTCGGCTTGGACCCTTCGACTTCGCTGAGGGCAGGCTCGCGAGGATGCCCGTCCCCACACGATATCGATATCCTACTGCAGTGAGTTTCCGTATGTCGGCACTCCCTGCTGCACCATGAAGAGCAGGGTTTGTCCGCGGGACGACCAGTCGCTCTGCGGATACTGCGAAATTAACTGCTGGGCGAGCGAGATGGCCAGGCTCTTCGATTGCTCCGACTTCTTCGGTTGCTCTTCCGTCTTATAGATCTCGATCAGGGCGGCGCGGCGGGAAGCGGCGTTGTAGAGCGCCTCAGGAGCGGCCGGAGACTGCGGATGATCTTTTACATATTTTTCGTAGATGTCGGCTTCCTTGTCGGGGCACTTGGATGATCCCTGCCAGTCTCCGCAGAGTTTGTTGTCGATCAGGTGGAAGGCGGCGAGTTGCGCCCACTTGGAGTCAGGAAACTTTTTCATCACCAGCTTCATGTAGTCCTCGTTGATGCCGGCGCGAAGGTAGGATTCCTTCTCGCGGGCGGAGGGCCGAGACCGCATGTCTGATTTCTCGATCTGCCAATTAATGTCGGCGGCGCGGTAGAGAGCTTCGCCGGCCACAGGAGCGGCCGGAAAGATATCGTAGACGCGGCGATAGAGGCGCAAAGCGTCCTGGGCCGCTCCGCGGCGTCCGTGGCTGCGGCTGGCCTCGTCTTCAGAATCGACGGCGGCGCCGAACAGAATGCGGTCGCCGTTCGGAGTGGACGGCCAGACGATGCCGTTATCAAGAATCCAGCCGCTGATGGTCTTGCCCTCGTCCTCTTCCTCTAAAACGAAGGCGGGGTCGCGCGCCAGCGTCGAGCCGAGCAGAGCTTCCACGTGCAGCCACTCGCGGCTCTTGTCGAGGAGGATCAGTTCCCGTCCCCGTTCCACCTGGCCGAGCTTGCTGGAAGAGGTGTCAGGCGAGATGTAGATGATGGCCTCGCGGATCAGCGTGCCGCGATCGGCGGCCAGCAGCAGAGAGTTTCCCAGCACGATCAGGGCGATCAAATGAAGAAGCTTGGTAATCGGTTTCACGGTCGAGTTCGTCTCCGGTTTCGAGGGTAGCACGTAGGATAAGATGCGCGGAATGGGCTGGGCTTGCCTTGCCTTGATTCAAGTTGACAAGAATGCAATCGGTCCTGTACACGTTTGTGCTTCTTCAGTCGTGAGAATCTGCACAGAGATCGTCATGCCCAGGGAACAGAAATCGAAGCCCGCGAAGGCTCACCCATGATGACCCGCGGTGGCACGCAACAGATTGGGATTCGCGATCTCAAGGGCATCGACGACCTCAGCCAGTTGAAAGCGGTGGAGAAGGAAGTCTGGGGCATGACGGACGACGACACCTTACCCCTGACCCTCGCCATTGCCCTCAAGGCCTCGGGCAATATCTTCGTCGGGGCGTTTGATAAGGATAAGAATAACGACAAGCTGGTCGGTTTTGCCTTCGGATTTCTCGGCCGCGAGCACGGACAGACGACCATTCACTCGCACATGCTGGCGGTGCTCGAAGGATATCGGCACCTCGATTTGGGTTCGCGACTGAAGCAGGCGCAGCGTGAGCGGGCCATGGCTATGGGCGTTCACGAAATGACGTGGACCTTCGATCCGCTGCAGAGCCGGAACGCCCACTTCAATTTTTCCAAGCTGGGCGTGGTTTCCGACATTTATAAGGTGGATTTCTACGGCCCGGAGACTTCCAGCATGCTGCATCGCAACGGCACCGACCGCCTGTGGGTGCGCTGGATACTGAATTCGCGGCGGGTGCGGGATCGGCTGGCGGGTAAGAGTGCGAATGTGCGAGTGGAAACGCTCGATGCCCTTCGGCTGCTGGCTCCTCTCGTACGTTTCGATCCCAGCGGGAAGCCGGGACGCGCCGATCTGGCCGAGGCACTGGCCAGGCAGCGCGTGAGCATTGAAATCCCGGGCGATATTCTGGAGGTCGAGCGAACCGACATGGGATTGGCGAGAGAATGGCGCGATGCGACAAGGTGGGCGTTCCGCGAGTCCATGAAAGCGGGGTTCTTTGTGTCTGAGTTCTGCCGGTCGGTTCGCGGACAGCAAGGACCGGGAGCGTATTTGCTGCAACGGGGTACAGTAAGCGAGCTTATTCCCGAAACCTGAGACCTGAAACCTGAGACCTGAGACCCGATTCACTCAGCCCGAGTGCGACTCGACCGATTGCCGCTGTTCGCGCATTTGCTCGAGGAAGGTTTCGACCGGCACCTGATACTTGTTCCGGAACAGATCGACGAGCGCGTCCTCGCTCTCGGAGACTTCGGTTGCGGAAGCCTGGAACGTAGCCAAGCCGTCGTCCAATGGCGTGTCCAATCCGTCGGGTTCCACCTGGAGCTCGGGAGACTTATCTCCGTTTTCGCGCAGAGTTGTGATCATGCGGAGAACCTGATCCCGTTGCTCGGTAGTGGTCTGGAGAAACTCCACTCCCATCCCGAATTCCGGATGTGCAACCAGTACGACACCTCCGGCGCGGACTTCGAGGTCGGCGGTCTTGATCTTGAGGATGACACGCGTGCCCCTCGGGAAAGGTGAACTGGTCGTGAGATAGCCGCCGCCGAGGCTGAGGTCGGTGAGATGGCAACTGACGGGTGGATCGTCCTGCTCAGGCTCAGGGAGGTGGTTGTTCAACCATTGGCGAAGGATCTTGCGCTGCTCGTCGGTGGCGTCCTTGAAGCGGACACCGGCCTGATGGCCGTGGCCTTCCCAAGCCAACTCGCCGGCAATTTCGAGCTTCTGGTTCATGCCCGGCAATTCCAGCGAGAAGCGAAGAGAGCTTTCTTTGGCGACGCGGCCCGAAAACTGAAGCGCCATGCCGCCCTCGCAGAGGTCGATGGTTTTGGCGGTGTACTGGCCCTTCCCGGAACACGCTACCGGAATTTCCACTGGGACCCTCATCTTTACCCGCCGTTCGCGCTTCATCAGGGCTCGAACCGCGCGAAAACTGGCCTTGGCGCGCTCCACCGCGAAAGGCTTGTGCAGGACGAAATGCGCCCCCATTTCGAAACCGCCCTTGAGTCCGACGGAAGACTCCACCAGTACGACGGTGAGAGCCCGCTTGTTGACGGGAGCGGCTTTGGCTCCCTGCAACACACTGCCAGCTTCTGGATTCGCCGCATCTACGATGATGGCTTCGAAACGCTGGCGGGTGATCCGGCGGATGGCATCGTCGGTGTCGGAGCAGTGCTCGACGCTAATCTCCAAGTCGCTTAGGACCCGGCGCAGGATGCGTATCGTCTTTTCGTCGGAACTCAGCAGTAGAGTCTTTAAGTTCATACTTCCAATCAAGATTCAGGTCGGCGAGCGCCCGTCCCGGCTTTGCCCAGGCGGGACACCCCCCGTTCGCACTCTAAGTGTATGAGATTCCGGGGTCAACGCCATGGCCCGGTCTTCCGGTTACTGTGGTCATCGGGTGTTCGGGGAACCTCTTCAGATGGTGAGCCTGCTGGTCGTATCGGCTCGGAGAGGGTCGTTCGATAGGGGCGCCAAGGGCCGGAGGCGAGGGATGCAACATGTTCCGCCGGAGGCAATTTGCAAGTTGCTGTGCATAAAGGGGATACCTGACAGGGTGTAAATGTGTCATCTTTTCTATTGACTTACATATAAAAACCTATTATTATCAATAGCTTCCATAGAGGCCGAAGGGGCTAGAATCTGCGGTACCGGATTTCCTTCCGGCGGGTGAATCCCCCAGGCTCTTCTTGGAATCAAACCAGATAGAGACGTAATAGTCCTTATCCTATTCAAAAGAGGGTATATTTTTCATGGCTAAGCGACGCGGAAACCCCAACTGGGGCAAACCCGAGCCCATAGGTCCGGTTACTCCCATAATCACGGAGTTCGAGCAGGTTGTGCACGAATATAAGCTCTCCCCCGACCAGTATTTGCGGTCTACAAGGCTGCGAGAGTGGGCACGCCGGAACAAGAATTCCAAGTACATTCCTGAGCCTTTGTTGGAAGCTTGGGGTTTTGAAATCGAATCCACCCTGTAACGCAGGAGAACCAGAATTGCTGGAAGGGTCGCCACAAGCGACCCTTTTCTGTTTTATGCTGTATGGGCGAGGAGGCCAAGTCCGGATATGCTGGCAGGCATGAAGTTTGGTGGCCCCGAACTGGTCGGTCTGATCGTTGCGGTAAGCTTCGCCGCCGGTCTAAACGTGTACGCCACCGTGGCCACTCTAGGACTGCTGGGCCATGCCGGGCTGCTCGACTTGCCCGGCGGGTTGCATCTGCTCTCCAGTTGGTGGGTGATCGCGGCCGCGGGCGCGCTTTTTGCCATCGAGTTTTTCGCGGACAAGATCCCGGCGTTCGATTTGCTCTGGAATGCCCTGCATACCTTTATTAGAATCCCGGTGGCGGCTCTGATCGCCTATGGCGCGACCGCGCAGCTTTCGCCTGAAAAGCAGTTGCTGGCAACGCTGACTGGCGGCGTGATCGCACTGGCGGCCCACGGAGGCAAAGTGGCGGCGCGCGTAGCCGTGACCCCGTCTCCGGAGCCGGTGTCGAATTTCGCGCTCAGCGCCGGAGAAGACACGCTGGCTGTCTTTCTGACTTGGTTCGCGACCCAGCACCCGATTGCGGCGGCCCTGATGGTCGCGGTTTTTCTGGGCGCGATCGGGATGATGATCCGGTGGGTAGTGCGGGCGATGAAGAACTTATTTCGTGGTGCGGAAAACGAACTGGCAACGTCGAGGCGGCGCGATTTGAACGCTGCGTGATGATGTGGTGACAACGTAGTGATAACTATGACTCCGAATTTACCCTTTACCGATGTTCCCACCGCGATCGAAGAGATCCGCGCGGGCCGCATGATCGTCGTGGTCGACGATGAAGACCGCGAAAATGAAGGCGATCTTACCCTCGCCGCCGAAAAAGTCACTCCGGAAGCCATTAACTTTATGGCCAAGCACGGACGCGGTCTGGTCTGCCTGGCGATGACCGAGGAACGGCTCGAACACCTGCGCATCGGTCCCATGACCAGCGAGAACACATCGCAATATGGAACTGCTTTTTGTGAGGCGATTGACGCTCGCGACGGTGTGACCACGGGAATCTCGGCGCACGATCGAGCTCATACCATTAAAGTGGCGATCAATCCCGCCACGCGCCCGTCGGATCTGGCACGCCCCGGTCACATGTTCCCATTGCGCGCGCGCAAGGGCGGAGTGCTGGTGCGTGCCGGCCAGACCGAAGCTTCCGTCGATCTCGCCCGCCTGGCCGGCATGGTTCCGGCCGGGATCATCTGCGAGATCATGAAAGACGACGGCACCATGGCGCGTGTGCCCGACCTGATCGAGTTCTGCCGCACCCATGAAATGAAAATGCTCACGGTTGCGGAGTTGATCCGCTACCGCATGCAGCATGAGCGCTACGTGCATCGCGTTGGCGAAGCGATGGTCGATACCAAGCACGGGGAGTTCCGCCTGATCGCCTACGAGAGCGAAGTGGATGGTGGAGGATCCCACATGGCGCTGATCCGTGGCGATATCGGTAGTGCCGAAAACAAGGATTCGTCCGAACCGGTCCTGGTCCGCATGCATGCGCATTGCCTGCTGGGCGACGTGTTCGGCGCCACCGGCTGCGACTGCCATCAGACCCTCGAAGCTTCACTGCAGATTATCGCCGCTGAAGAACGCGGCGCATTGATCTACCTGCACCAGACGTCCAAGGGTTTCACGGCAGAGAAAATCGGGGAGCAGTCCTTCCTGACGTTTCATCGCGAACGGCGTTTACCGTCGCTTCCCGAGAGCGAGCGAAAGACTCATCGCGAGATCGGGCTGGGAGCTCAAATCCTCTTCGATCTGAATTTAAAGCGCATTCGCCTCCTGACCAATCACCCAAGAAGGGTAGCCGCGCTGGAAGGATTCGATATCGAGATCGTGGAGCAAGTCCCGGTAAAATTCTCAGTCCCGAAAGCGTAAATGCTCGCGTGGTGAAGAGGCCCCGTGCGTAGGGACAGCCGCCCTCGGCTGTCCAAGCCGAGCGCAGCTCGGCAGCTACCTGCGATCGCAACTAGAACGCCTTGCGCGGCGTGATCTCCTCATCCTTAATAAAAAACTGCGCCGAGCATACCGAAGAGCCGCAAATCGTCGGTAGCAGCCCAGCCATCTGTTTACGGGTAATCAAACCCAACGTGCCGCAAGAAGGGCAGGAGAGCACCGCCCAGTAGGGATCTTCTCTCTCTCCCACTTCGCCCGCATTCTCCAGCACGAACACGGTGCCGGGTTCCATCTGCTCGGGAATCCATTCATTGATAATGCTCAATTCACCGATCATCATGCCTCCCCCGCTTTCCGTTTGCGCTCTCTTTATGCCCACCGAGTTACGCTCTTCGAGCCCGCCTTAAAGGCCCGCCCCGTTCCGAAACCGCCGTCTTCTTGCGCGACTGAATCTCTCCCCGAACCCTTCGGACTTCATCGCTCAGGCATATATCGAACATTGGCTGTCGGGCGTTCTTTAGCAGATCCACAACCTGCCGTGCCGAGGTGCGCAGATAAAGATGAGTGCCGTCGGTCAGAAGGTGATGCTCCGAAGACGCGCTGATGGTGGCGGCAAGGCTGGTGCCGAACTCCTGTTGCAGAAGAGCAATCACCTTGCGAATGCGCTGCAGCGGGAAGCCCCGCCGCCGGAGCTGGCAGATAATAGCCACGGTGATGAGTTCATCCCAGCTGTAGATACGCCGGTGCCCTTTGCGGCTTGGGGCAACAATGTGGCGCTCGTCCCACCATTGCAACTGGCGGGCGGTGATTCCGGTCAGCGCGATTATGTCGTTGGACGTGAACTCTTGCTGCATCTTGACCACGCTCTGTTTCAAACAAGAGAATAGAGAAATGTTTGAAACATTCTAGGTGCGAAGAGCAGAAATCAAGCAACGTTTCGTCTTGTGGTTGTTGACTACGCGGGTACGTCGGCCGCGAGGGGCAGTCGTTTGGAGGTTTCGTGCTTCAGGCATTACCATGAGGGGCAGCAAATTCTTTTCTCGGGGCCATTGAAATTCATGATCCAAAGACTTCGGATGCGAATCGCATTTGTTTTGTTCGTCCTGTTTATAGCCACCCTAACCTTCTCCCAGCAAAAAGAGCGGAATCGCAAGTCAGATGCGGCGCAAAAAGGCGTGCCCGCGGCGTCCCAACCGTCGGCGAAAGACGACAAGGACGACAAGAACGAAGGGGACCCGCTGTTCAAGGGGATGAAGTACCGTTCCATCGGCCCTTTTCGCGGCGGCCGCTCGCTGACCGCAGCCGGGATTCCCGGCGACCCGACTACCTACTATTTCGGTGCGACCGGTGGCGGTGTTTGGAAATCCACCGACGGCGCGAACACATGGTCCCCGGTCTTTGACAAGGACGGAGCTCCTTCGATCGGCAGTATCGCCGTCGCGGTGTCCGATCCGAACGTTGTTTATGTGGGCACCGGCGAAGCTTGCATTCGCGGGAACATCTCGCAGGGTGACGGCGTCTGGAAGTCGGTGGACGCCGGGAAATCCTGGAAGAGTGTTGGCCTGAAGGATTCGCGCGCGATTGGCAAAGTGATCGTGAATCCACACAATCCCGATATCGCTTTTGTGGCAGCGCTCGGTCATCCATTTGGTCCGAATACGGAACGCGGAGTCTTCCGCACCACCGATGGCGGCAAGACCTGGGACAAGGTCCTCTATAAGGATGAAAACAGCGGGGCGATCGATGTGGCTTTCGACCCGCAGAATCCCAACATTTTATTTGCCTCGCTGTGGCAAACGCGACGGACTCCGTGGACACTTGCAAGCGGCGGGCCGGGCAGCGGCGTGTATCGCTCGACCGATGGCGGCTCCACGTGGAAAAAGCTTGAGGAGCATGGCCTTCCCAAGGGTCCCTATGGGCGCATCGGGCTGGCGGTGGCGGCGAACTCCGAGCGCGTGTACGCGCTGATCGAAGCGAAGGAAGGCGGACTTTATCGCTCCGACGACGGCGGCGACACTTGGGACCTGGTAAACGGCAGCCACGGACTATTTCAGCGGCCGTGGTATTACATGCACGTGATCGCCGACCCGCAGGATGCGAATACCGTCTACGTGGCGGATGTGGAGTTCTTCAAGTCCACCGACGGCGGACGCAACTTCAATAAGATTAAAGTTCCGCATGGCGACAATCACGGTCTGTGGATCGATCCGAAAAATACGAAGCGCATGATCGCCTCGGATGACGGTGGCGTTACGGTCAGCCTGGATGGCGGCAAGTCGTGGACGCGCGAAGACAACCAGCCGACCGCGCAGTTCTACCACGTCATCACCGACACGCGTACGCCGTACTACGTGTACGGCTCGCAGCAGGACAATACCACCGTGGCGATTGCCAGCCGCAGCGATGACAGCGACATTGGCCGGGACAATTGGTACGAGGTGGGGGGTGGTGAAGCCGGATATGTTGCGCCCAATCCCGCCGACCCGAACATTGTGTATGCCGGAGACTATGAGGGCAACATCACGCGCTTCGACCGGCGCACCAACCAGGTCAAAAGCATTGCCGTGTGGCCCGAACTTAGCGATGCGCGCGGCGCGGCTCCGCTCGAACACCGTTTTCAGTGGACCGCGCCCATCGTCGTTTCTCCGTTCGACCCAAACACGATTTACTACGGAGGCGAGCGCATTTTCAAAACCTCTGACGAGGGAACGCACTGGGAAGCGATCAGTGGCGACCTGACGCGCAATGACAAGTCGAAACAGCTGCCCTCCGGCGGCGCGGTCACAATTGACGATACCGGCACCGAGTATTACGACACCGTGTTTTCGATTGCTCCCTCGCCGCTGGCGAAAGGCCTGATCTGGGCGGGCACGGACGACGGCTTGATCCAGATCACGCGCGACGAAGGAAAGAATTGGACGAACGTCACTCCCAAGGATCTTGCGGAATGGAGCCGCGTCAGTTTGATCGAAGCTTCGCCGCATGATGCCGGCACTGCCTACGTCGCGATTGACCGCCATCAGAATGACGATCTCGCACCCTACATTTACAAGACGACCGATTACGGAGCGACCTGGAGCCGGATCACAAACGAAATTCCGGATGGAGCGTTTGTGCGCGCCGTTCGCGAGGACCCGAAGAAGAAAGGTTTGCTGTATGCGGGAACCGAGCGCGGCGTCTTTGTCTCGTTCGACGACGGCGCACACTGGCGCTCGTTGCAAATCAACCTGCCGATCACGCCGGTCCACGACCTGGTCGTTAAGAATGACGACCTGGTGCTGGCGACGCACGGGCGGTCGTTTTGGATCCTTGATGACGTCTCGCCGTTACGTCAGTTCTCCGATTCGGTCGCTAACGAAGACATGTATCTCTACCAGCCCGCGACCGCGTATCGCGTGCACACCCATACCGAAGATGCTGGAGATGCCGTACCACGTTTGTTTTTCGCCGGGAAGAATCCGCCCAACGGCGCGGTGATTTATTTCTACTTGAAGCAGGCGCCGAAGCAGGAAGTGAAAATTGAAATCCTGGAAAAGGCGGGCAATGTAATCCGCAAGTACTCCAGCAGCAAAGCCGATTCGCTCGAGGAACCGCCCGACCCCGACGACAAGAAACCGGAGAAGCAGATCAAGCTCGAAGACGGTCTGAATCGTTTCGTGTGGGATCTGCATTACGACGAGGCGAACCGCGTCCCGGGTTATTTCCTATGGGAATACAACGACGGCGCGAAGGGGCCCCTGGCAGTACCCGGCAACTATCAAGTACGGCTGACATTAACATCGAGCGGCAAGAGCGTAACCGCTCCGTTCGAAGTGAAGATCGATCCGCGAGTCACCACGTCGCAGGCCGATCTAGAGAAGCAGTTCAAGCTGCAGATGGATGTGCGCGAGCAGTTGAATCGCGTCTATTATGCGGTGAACCAGATACAAGACGTCCGTGAGCAGTTGGACGGGCTCAAGAAGCGCCTGGTGCCGGGCGACTCCATGAAAGCCTTGTTCGATGGCGCGAGCGCGCTTGACGCAAAGCTGATTGCGGTTCGCGATCCGTTGATTAATTTCAAAATCAGCGCCAGCGAAGATTCCCTGGCCTACGCGCCGGGGATCGACGCGAAGCTCGCGTTTCTTTCCATGGGAGTGGCGGGGTTCGTGGATTCTGCTCCGACCGAAGCTCAGTACCAGGAATTCGACAAGCTGAAAAAGCAGACCGATGAATTACTGGCGCGCTGGGACCAGGTACGAAATGCCGATATCACCAGCTTCCAAAAGCTGGCGGCTGAACTGAATGTCCACTCGATCTATGTGCCCGACGTGAGAAGTGAACGGGTGCAGGGCGGCGGCGAAGAATAACGGGAGGTGGCACGCGTGTGAGCCACTGAATTTAAATGACATAGAGCAGAGGTTGCGCCACTTGATTGTCAGCTAGACTAAGCCGCGTTTCACCATTGGCCTGGAAGCGTATTACCACGGAAGTGCCGCCTGCCCCTCGCGAACCACCACGCTGGCACAAGGGTGGCTACGGCTCCGTACAAGACGAAGACGGCATATGAGGCATATTCGGAGGCCCCTGATTGGCAGCAGTTGCTAACAACTCCGGCAACCGTTATGGCAACCAGAAATAGGGTGGATAGGCCAAGGATCGCTAACGTCCTGTGACGCCGCAGTCTCACACTCAGCACAATGGCCGCCACAAGGGCGATCGGCAGTAGCAGGCAAGGCAGACCGCCGAGACCCATGGCATAGCCTTCCCGATTCTCCTTTGAAGCAAGTGTCACGATGGCCACACCGCCCATAATGAACAGGCCGATATAGGCGTAGCAGCCATAAGCGTGGTCGAGACGCCGAAGGCTTTCTTGTTTTTCCATTTCTTCGGCCGCAGCCTCATCGGATCGTCCTTGGATCGTCGAAAGAGGCTCTCCCTTACCGCGATAGCCCCCAATCAACGCGGGCAATGTCCTCCATGCCAGAAGCAAAACGACGACCACAACGATCACGAGCGCTGTCATTTAAGAGGCTCCAAGCAGGCAAATATTACCACCAGCTCAGGCTGCCTTTGCGTAGAGGGTGCGCGAATTGGGCAGCGCGTGGGTGGGGCGGGAGCAGAGTGTGAGCTGCCCTAAATTTAGATGAACATCTCGTCTTGTGGAACGCCTGCGCCGTTTTTCGGCTGGCGCCTCTTCTGGCCGAGGAAGACTTCGACTCCGGTGCTGATCGCGCTCATCAGTCCGTTGACCTGGCGCAACGGAGAGATCACGGTCTTGTGCACGACTTCGCTGGTCTCTTCCACTCTGTCCATCGTCCGGTTCAGCAGTTCATCCGCGCGGATGACTTGCAGCCGGGTGCGGTCGAGGGCGTCGGTGAGCGTGGCGTCGATGCGCGCGAGTTGATTGCGCACCAGGTTGCTCGACTCGGCGACGTTGACGCTGATCACGTCGAGCTTCGGGCGCAAGTCCACCAGTATGTCCTGCACCGTTTCCAGAGTGGGCAAAGTCCTGGTTGTCACCTGCGTGGCGAGAGCTTCCATCCTGGCCGTAGTCTTGCGGATCGAGAGATAAAGGCCCACCAGAATTCCTGCCTGAACCACGATCGCAAAAGTAGTCACCGCAATAAAAATTCTTAGGAGATTGTCATCCATAGCTGCCCCTCAACTGCCCCTGCCGCCCGCCGCTAGATATTCTTGGACGGCTCGGCCGTGGCTGCGGTCGTCTCGTTATATGCCTGACGGCCGGCCTCGTAAGCCGAGCGGAATTGCTCTTTCTGCTGGTTGAGCACGTCGCGTCCGCGATCCATCCAGTCATTCGCCTGCTCGCGCGCCCGACGCGCATGCTGACGCGCGCGCTCGGTGCTTTCTTGCGCCTTGGAGCGAAGTACGTCGCGTGTTTCATCTCCGGAGCGCGGCGCGTACAACACACCAACCACGGCTCCAACGCCCAGACCCGCCAGGAACCACAAGAAGCTGTTGCCTTCACGATCCGCCATAACTGCCTCCTCAAGCTTTCTGTATTGAATCGTAGCACCCTGATATGTGAAAGACAATTCACTGGCCCCCGGCGGCAATGTCCTAATTTGCCTTTCTTCACCACAGAGTCACAGAGGCACAGAGAAAATCTCGAACCTGTCAAAGGACAGAGTGAGCAGAGTCTTGCCAGGCAGTTGGGTTTCTCTGTGTCCCTGTGACTCTGTGGTGAAAAAAGATGCTTGTGTCGAGCGCGCCAAAGGCGGAGAATGAGGCGTTTTTCAGGAGGCACTGTTTGTCCGACCGCAAGTATCGGCAACGCGGATACCAGGATTCCGGTGGCGGAGCTAAGAAAGAGTTCGAGCAGAAGCCAACTGCGCCGAAGAAAGAGAATACCTTCGGGCCGCGGCCCATCAACATGCCGGGGACGCGGACCGTTTCCCGCTGTGCGGAATGCGGCGCGCTGCTGCAGAATCTCTCGCAACCGGTTGGACAATGCCCGAAATGCGGCTTCGACTTGCACGCCTGCAAGCAGTGCGAACATTTTGACCCGGCCAGCCGCTTCGAATGCAATCAGCCGATTCCTGCCAGAATCTCGCCCAAAGACAAGCGCAACGACTGTTCGCTGTACTCCATACGAGTGATGGTAGAAAAAGAGACTTCCAGCAAAGCCAGTCAGCGTCCCAACGACGCGCGCCAGGCGTTTGAGAATCTATTCAAGAAGTGACCAGCGCAAGCCAAAAACTGCTCGTCCCCGACCCACGCAATCCGTATAATTGAATCGTTTTAATACCAGCCGATTGTTTTGAACATCTGGAGGCGTTTGCGTGAAAATTCAGGCCACCGTTCTCGCTGTCGTCACGATCCTCACTGTTTTCTCCGCCGCTCAAACCATCACCGTTGATGTCTCGCGTTCCACCAATCACTTTGTGCCCAGTGAAACTCTGGGCGCCGGCGTCGACCGCATTCCCGCCGAGGCTATCGACAAAGATCTGCTTCCTGATTCGCTGAAGATAACGCAGTCTTCCGGCTGGCAGCCAGTGTCTTTCCGCCAGAATACTGAACTGGCGGTCGAAGCCTGGCACTGGAATCCGAAGGGAACATGGAGCAATAGTAGCAATGGTAAAGACAGCGGCGATCCCGCGGGCAAGGGCTATTTCACGGGCGCTGCCGTGCCCACCGAAAGCCTGCGCTACTCCTACGGATATGCGCTCCCCCGCCGCGGGTTCACCCGCAACGACGGGACCGAAAACGTAGGTTTTTCCCGCCTTATCGACGGCGACCTCAACACTTTCTGGAAGAGCAATCCCTATCTTACCCAGCATTTCACCGGCGAAAGCGATGCGCTGCATCCGCAGTGGGTCGTCCTCGATCTGGCGCAGACGCAACCCGTCGACAGCATTCGCATCGCGTGGGGCGAACCTTATGCTACGCACTACCTCGTGCAGTATTGGACCGGCGACGATCCCATCAGATCGCCCACCCGCGGCGTCTGGCAAACCTTCCAGCAGGCTACCGTCACCTCCGGCAAAGGAGGCACCGAAGCCGTTCGCCTGGTCACGGCTCCGGTGGCGGTGCGTTTCGTCCGCATCTGGATGACCGAGTCCTCCAACACCTGTGATGCCGACGGCCCGGCCGATCCCCGCAATTGCGTCGGCTACTCGATTCGCGAACTCTACCTTGGAACCACCACCGAAGACGGCGCCTTCCACGACTCCCTGCGCCACACCGCCGATCAGGAGCAGACGACGACCTATTGCTCTTCCGTCGATCCGTGGCATGAGCCTTCCAATCTCAGCTCGACTCGGCAGGCCCAGGTGGGCTTTGACCTCTTTTTCGCCAGCGGCGTGACTCGCGGACTGCCTGCCATGATCCCCGTCGCGCTGCTCTACGACACTCCCGAGAACGCGGTTGCCGAAATCGCCTACATTGAGCATCGCCACTATCCGATCTCCTACGTCGAGATGGGCGAGGAAGCCGACGGGCAGTACATGCTCCCGGAGGATTACGCCGCTCTCTATCTGCAGTGGGCGTCCGCGCTGCACCGCCTCGATCCCACCCTCAAACTAGGTGGGCCTTCCTTCACCGGGGAAAACAAGGACATCGAGGTCTGGCCCGATGCCAGTGGCCGAGTCTCCTGGACTGGCCGCTTCGTGGCCTATCTGAAGCAGCACGGACGCCTGCAGGATCTCGCCTTCTTTTCCTTCGAGCACTATCCTTACGATCCTTGCCGGATTCCCTGGAGCTCTCTTTACGACGAGCCGGAACTCATGCGCCACATCATTCAGGTGTGGCATGAAGATGGCGTTCCCACCGACGTTCCCATGTTCGTTACCGAGGGCAACCTATCGTCGGCGGCCAGCGAAACTTATCAGGACATTTTCTCCGGCATCTGGCTGGCGGACTACATCGGATCGCTTCTCGATGCGGGCGCCAAGGGCGTTTATTACTTCCACTATCTGCCCTTGCAGATGGAGCCCGGCTGCAATGATTCTCCGGGCACCTTTGGCATGTTCACGGTTGACGCTGATTACAAAATTCAGCAGCCGCTGGCGCAGTTCTTTGTGGCGCAGCTCATTAACCTGGAGTGGGCGCAGCCCGGCGGCGGGGAGCATCAGGTCTATTCGGCCAAGTCCGATCTCGACGACGGCGCTGGCCGCGAGCTGGTCACCGCCTACGCTTTGAAGCGTCCCGATGGGGAATGGTCACTGCTCGTCGTCAATCGCGATCAGCAGAACGCGCACCGCGTTCGCATTGCGTTTCGCGGAGATGCGGATCCGGCTGCAACTTTTTCCGGTCCGGTCGAGATTGCAACTTTTGGCAGCGCTCAGTACAAGTGGAACCCTCCCCGCACTCGCTTCATGGCGCATGCGGAAATTGCCGCTGGCCGCACCGTCGTTGCCTATACCAACGGCAAGGCTGACCCCGACGGGCCGATCTTGCGGTCGAAACAGGACGGCAACAAAGACACGGTCTACGATCTCCCCGCGGCGTCGGTCGTGGTGATCCGGGGCAAGGTTGCGCCGCGCTGAATTGGTTGTTGCCTCGTTGTCCAGACTCGAATCGCGAAAGGCTCCCCGGCAAGCCGGCCCGGGGCTGGGCAAGCCATTCAACAAGACAAAAGTGAAGATATTTGCACTTCAAAAAAAAGATTCTTCGCAGCATTGATTTTTTCTGTACAGTCGAGTGAATCTTCGTATATAAATTGCTTCCACCGGCCGATGCGAGGGGTTCGCGTCAGCCTTGCCAGATCGCTTCTTCCGCGAGAGTGTGTGTCCTCGGACGAAAAGTATTCGACGGACCCTGCATTCCGTTCGAAATTCCACTTGTACTCAGATTGCAAAGGAGAAAACTATGACCCAAAGGTCGCTCAGAAAAATGTCCGTTATTCTACTGATCGCGCTCTTCGCTGTGGGAGCCTCTTCAGCATTTGCCCAGCGGGTGGAAAGCAATGTGCCCGCCGGCATTCGAATTGCCCATGACCTCGGGCGTCCCGATCCATCTGCCGAGATCAATATCACAGTCCACTACAAGCTCAGCGATAAGGCCGCGTTCGACAAAGCCGTCGATGCACTCTACGACCATGCGTCGCCCAGCTTCCACAAGTGGATGACCAACGCCGATCTCAAGAAGTTCGCACCCACGGAAGAGCAGCGGCAGACCGTCATTCGCGAACTCCAGAGCCACGTACTCACCATTTTGTCCGCTGATCCCATCGGCTTCACCGTCCGCGCCCGCGGCACCATTGGCAGTGTCGAGAGCGCTTTCAACACTGAACTCCACCAGTTCGAGCACAACGGAAAAGTCTTCCGCGCCAACGTCAAGAACGCCCGGCTCAGCGGTGATGCGGGGAACTATGTCTCGACTGTTGCCGGACTGGAAAGCCATCAGGTGCGGCCGCTCGCTGCGCGCGCTGTCAACATGCGCACCGGGAAGCCTTTCGCCCCGTTGCCGCTCAGCAAACTCGCCAACAAGTCCACTTTTCCACCCGGATTTATTACCACCGAGTGTCTGTTCGCGCCGCAAACCGTCAGCCTGGAGTTCGGGGATGTTCTGCCGGAAGCGGTCTACAGCGGCACCGTATATGAAGAGAACGGAATACCCTGCGCTTATCAGCCGCAGCAGTTGCAGACTGCTTATAGCCTCAACGCGGTTTACGAGCAGGGACTCGATGGCACCGGCCAGACGGTCGTTCTGATGGAGGGCTACGGATATCCCACCATCGAGAAGGACGCCAATGCCTACTTCAAGTTGACCGGCCTGCCACTCCTCAACAAGAACAACTTCAGCATCATTTACCCCGAGGGCAAACCTGCCGCGAACGCAGGGATACTCACCGGTTGGGAAATTGAGATCGCTATGGACGTTCAATCGGCCCACACCATTGCTCCTGGAGCTAATATCCTTGTGGTCGCCACCAATGGCCAGGACAGCGAGGACTTTCAGTACTCGATTGATTACGTGGCCAACAATGGTCTCGGCTACGCAATCTCAAACAGCTATGAAGAAGACACTGACATCGTCTCCGGGCCCCTCGAACAGACTTCCTGGGACGAGGCGCTTGAGATCGCAACCGCCCAAGGCGTCTCCGCCAATTTCTCCACTGGCGACGGTGGCGACGAAGGGCTGGGCACTCCGCTGGGCGCTCCCGGCGTCCCTTCGGTCGCTCCTCATGCCACCGCTGTCGGCGGTACTTCGATCCTGAATGACCTCAGTCATCCGGGATCGACCATCACCACCTCCTGGGGCGATACGCTTAGCTTCCTGTCATTCCCCGGGGAGGTCCTCGACCCGCCGGAAACGCTCGGTCTTATCGGCGGCGGCGGCGGCGGTCAGAGCATCTTCTGGCCCAAGCCATCGTGGCAGGCGTCGCTTCCCGGCAAAGGCCGGCAAACGCCCGACGTCTCCGCGCTGGCTGACCCCTACACAGGCGTGACCGTCATGGTTACGGTTAGTGGGGTACAGGAGCTGCAATGCTGCTGGGGTGGCACTAGCTTGTCCAGCCCCATCTTCACCGGTATCTGGGCGATCGCTAACCAGGCGGCTGGGTCCCCCCTGGGCCAGGCAGCGCCCGCTATCGCCGCTCTGCCTTATGGTGGGATTCAGGACGTGCTCCCGAAAACTGACAGCTCAAAGAACAACGTGGCGGGGACGATCACGGACCAGAATGGCACCACCACGTACACGGCCTCCGATCTCTTCGCCGGATCCCTGTACGGCAACAAGAACTTCACCAGCACACTGTGGCCGGGGGGCGACGACGAATTTCTGGACTTCGGGTTCGGGATCGACAGTTCACTCACGGTTACGCACGGTTGGGACAATGCAACCGGCTACGGTACGCCTAACGGCCTCACCTTCATTGATGCGGTAGTCGCCGGCAGCGCGCCGTCGGCTAAGAAGTAAGGCGCAAAGGTAAGGAGCAAAGTTAAGGAGCAAAGCTAAGGAGCAAAGACGGTTCGTCCTATCGGTGCCCCGTTCAGCGAAACCATGGACGGGGCACCGTGGGGCGCGCTGCTACCGGATGCTCGTGTGCCTGGTGCCCATGGGCCTGGGTCTCCTAAGGAATGACCGACGTAACCCCGCGACGCCTCTTCTTCTGCTATACTGCTGTTAACGCTTTTGCTACGGTTTGCTCGTCACGCGGGGATCCTGTTGGATCCGCATCACCTCCGCATTTCCTGCCCGCCGTTTGGTTCCAGCGCCAAATTCAAATAGAGCGGCATGCGAACTCTCGACACAAGTCTGAGGACAAGTGTAGGAGAAATTAACTTCAGGCCCCTCCAGAAAGAAAACAATCGAATGACCACATTTACCGAACTGCCCTTGTCTGCTGCTTTGCAGCAGAAGTTGGCGGCAGCTCAATTCATTACCCTCACACCCATCCAGGCACGCGCCATCACTCCCGCCCTCGAAGGCAAGGACGTGATTGGCACTGCCCAAACCGGCACCGGCAAGACTCTCGCGTTCCTGATTCCGATCATCGAGATGCTGCGCGCCGAAGCATCGAAGCCTCAATCCACCAAGAGCGTAAAAGCCCTGGTCCTGTTGCCTACGCGCGAATTGGCCATGCAAGTTCACGAGCAATACGAACAACTGCGCGACAAAAACATGCCGAAGGCGGCGCTGGTAATCGGCGGCGTGGCGGAAAAGGCGCAGATCAACAGCCTGCGTTCCGGCTGCGAATTTGTCATTGCGACTCCAGGACGCCTGCAGGATTTCATTACCCGCAAGTTCGCCGACCTGCGTCAGGTGAAGATACTCGTGCTCGACGAAGCCGACCGCATGCTGGATATGGGTTTTCTTCCCGCCATTAGGCGCATCCTGCAAATCCTGCCGCAGCGCCGGCAGACGTTGTGTTTCTCAGCCACCATGGAGCAATCCGTGGCCTCGCTGGTGAGTGACTACACGCGCGAACCGGTGCGAGTGGCGCTGGGCTCCGTGCTGAAGCCGGCGGAGAGCGTGTCGCTCGAAGCCTACGAAGTGCGCCCGTCCGAGAAATTGGACGTGCTCCGGCAGTTGCTATATGAAGAGAAGGGACAGACCCTGATCTTCACCCGCACCAAGCGCGGCGCGCAACGGCTGGCCAAGGAACTTGAACGCGACGGCTTCTCAGCCGCCATGATCCACGGCGACCGCACCCAGTCGCAGCGTAACGCCGCGTTGAGCGGCTTCCAGGAAGGCCGTCACCAGGTGCTGGTTGCTACCGATATTGCATCGCGTGGCCTGCACTGCGATGACGTTGCGCACGTGATCAACTACGACCTGCCGAAAATGGCGGAAGACTTCATTCACCGTGTCGGGCGAACGGGACGGGCTGGCTCTCAAGGCCGAGCCTCGACCCTGGTCACCGGCGTGGAGGTTCTGGATCTCCGCAATATCGAGCGTACCTTGAAGCTGCGCATCGAACGCAAGCAGGTAAATGGGGCGGCTAGCGATCGTCCGAAGCGGTTCGTAGAAAACACCCTGGCGTCGCGAACACTGACGGCTTTGCCGGGTGAAGTGTTTGTTTAGGACTTTGATGGTGGAGCGCCGGGCGTCCCGCCCGGCAGGACGGGCGAGGCGCCCGTCCCTCCACTAGCTTGTCGATTAGTGATTGGCTGGCTTACCTTGCGGGGTCAGTAGGTCGACGGGATCGGCCTCGTCGTCGCTGCCGATCCCGAACAGCGCCGCCTGCTCCGCGGCGTGCTCACGCATCTGACGTAGTTCTTCCGCTTCGTCCACCACAACGGCGCCTTCCGGCTGATCCTGCCTGCGCTGGGTCTTGCGCTCGTTCTTGTCCCGCTGTTTTTGCTGGCGCGCTTGTTCTTTCTGACGTTTGCTAAAAGTTGATCGGCCTCGTGGCATATGAATCTCCCCGTATTTCTAATTTTTATAATGGCTGGCCACACGCGGAGCCTGTTAGGAATGGCCCAGCTTGTGTCCCTGGAATAAACCGGAGGATTGTTACATCCGTCGTTTATTTCGAGTCTTAACCGTAATTATAACCTCGATTCGAGTTCTCAGTTCCCGGTTCTCAGTTCTCAGTGACACAGGGACGATTCTGTGGTTTTTCTGAGAACTGAGAACCGGGAACTGAGAACTGACGTCGGTTTGCCAGCCTCGACATCAGCGTGTTACCATCAAAATCGTTACGAAAACGAGAAGAGACAGGAGTGCAACAGGTTAGTGCTAGCCAGAGAGCAAAAACAGTCCGTCGTTGACACGTATCGTACGCACGCTACCGATACCGGAAGTCCCGAAGTTCAAATCGCGCTGTTGAGCGAACGCATTGGTCAATTGACGGAACACTTCAAGACGCACCAGAAAGACCACGGCTCGCGCCGCGGACTTCTCATGATGGTGAGCCGGCGTCGTAGCCTGCTCGACTACCTGAAGAAGTACGACTCGGAACGGTACAAAACCGTTATTTCCAAGCTCGGCATCCGCAAGTAACGGCGCGACTGGCTCCGTGTGGAGCCGGTTCCAGACTGGTTTTCCAGACTTGGTTTTCCAGATCACGAGAGCCTCAGCAAAGTGCGTTCCCAACCGCCGCCTGGCATCCGCCTGCTCACGCGAACTCCGTGCCCGCGCTTGCCCTTCTGCCCACATAAGGATGATCTATGAAGCCTGAAGTCAGTAAAGTAACCGTCGAAATCGCCGGCGGGAAGCAACTCTCTATTGAAACTGGAAAACTTGCCAAACAAGCCGGCGGCGCTGCCGTCGTGCGCTTCGGAGAAAACGTAGTCCTCGCCGCCGCGACCGCCAATCCCGAGCCCCGCACTGGCATCGACTTCTTTCCGCTCACCGTCGACTACCGCGAATACACTTATGCCGGCGGACGCTTCCCCGGCGGCTTTATCAAGCGCGAAGGGCGCATGAGCGAACGCGAGACCCTCACCTGCCGCCAGATTGACCGGCCGATTCGTCCGATGTTCGCCGAGGGCTTCCAGTGCGAGACCCAGGTCATCGCCTTCGTTCTCTCGGCAGATACCGAAAACGATCCCGATGTCTGCGGCATCAACGCCGCTTCTGCCGCCCTGACGCTCTCCGATATTCCGTTTCTCGGTCCCGTCGGCGCCGTGCGCGTCGGTCTGGTGGAAGGCCGCTTCATCGCCAATCCCACCTACGCGGAAATGCGCGACGGCCTGCTCAACATCATGGTGGTAGGCACCGCCGATGCGATTTGTATGATCGAGTCGGGTGCGAAAGAAGTAAAAGAAGAGACGGTAGTGGACGCGATCGAATTCGCGCACACCGAAATCAAGAAGATTTGTGCCGCCATCACCGAACTGCGCAACAAGGTCGGCAAGCCGAAGCGCCAGGTGACCCCGCCGGAATTCGACGAGGTTTACTACAAAGGCCTGGAATCACAGGTCGGTCGCCGACTGTCCGACGCTCTTGACACCGCGAAGCATCCGAAAGCCGAGAGCTACGAACTGGTTCGCGTGCTGGAGAAGGAACTGCTGGCCGCCGTGCCCGAAGACGACTTAGCGGTAGCCGGCAAGGCGAAGGTCAAGAAGTACTACGAAATCCTGCGCGAGCGCATTTTCCGCAACCAGGTAATCGATAACAAGCGCCGTCCCGACGCGCGCGCCTTCGACCAGATCCGCGAAATCTGGATCGAAGCCGGAGTCCTGCCGCGCGCCCACGGCAGCGCCGTGTTCACCCGCGGTGAAACCCAGGCGTTGGTCACCACCACGCTCGGCACCAGCGACGACATGCAGCGTCTCGAAGGCTTCGAAGGCGAAGCCAAAAAGCGCTTCATGTTGCACTACAACTTCCCCCCGTTCTCCGTGGGAGAAGTCGGATTCATGCGTGGCGCCGGACGCCGCGAGATCGGCCATGGCGCACTCGCCGAGCGCGCAGTTTCGGCTGTGCTTCCCAGTTTGGATGACTGGCCGTATGCGATGCGCGTCGTCTCCGACATTCTGGAGTCGAACGGATCGTCATCGATGGCCACGATTTGCGGCGCCTCACTCTCGCTGATGGATGCGGGCGTTCCCTTGAAAGCACCGGTGGCCGGCGTCGCGATGGGATTAGTGAAGGAAGGCGACAACTACGCCATCCTGACCGACATCGCGGGCGCGGAAGATCATTACGGCGACATGGATTTCAAAGTTGCCGGAACCAAAGACGGCATCACCGCGCTGCAGATGGATATCAAAGTCGCGGGCATCACTTCACAGATCATGCGCGAAGCGCTGGCGCAGGCACAGCGTGGCCGGTTGTTCATTCTCGGAAAGATGGACGAGGTGATCACTGAAGGCCGCGTGAAGGTTTCGGCATACGCGCCGCGCATCTACACCCTGCAGATTCCGGTGGACAAGATTCGCGACGTGATTGGGCCCGGTGGCAAAATGATTCGCAGCATCATCGAGCAGACCGGCGTGAAGATCGACGTGGAAGATTCGGGCAAGGTCAACGTGGCTTCGAACGATGAAGTTTCGGCGAACAAGGCTTTGCAGATTATCCGCGATCTGACGGCGTCGGCCGAGGTGGGGAAGACCTATCTCGGTAAAGTCAGCCGCTTGGCGGATTTCGGGGCGTTCGTCGAGATTCTGCCCGGCTTGGACGGACTGCTGCACATCAGCGAAGTCGCCGAACACAGAATCAAGGACGTTCGCGATGAACTGAAAGAAGGCGACCAGGTGCTGGTGAAAGTTCTGGCCGTCGAAGGCAACCGCATCAAGCTGTCGCGGAAGGCAATTCTGAAAGAGCAGCGCGCCAAGATGGGCGGGGCTCCGCCTCCGGAAACGACCGACGAGGTAGCGGATCATTCATCGCCCAGTCAGGCGCCGTTAACGCCACAGGGCACGCCCACGGCAGTAATCGAAGGCGGCGCGGATTTCGATGCGGATGACGAGCCGAACTTCAACCGCGTGGATGGGGTGGTTGCGTCGGTAGAGGCGGGTGTCGCGCGTCCGGAAGGTTCGCGTGACGGACGACCGAGCGGCGGTGGCGGCGATCGTGATCGTAATCGTCGTCGGCGCGGTCGCGGCGGTCCGGGTCGCGGTCCTGGCGGTGGTTCGGGAGGTCACGGTGGTGGCCACTCCGGCGGCGGTGGCGGTGGACGCGGAAGAAGGTAAGGTCGCGTAGAGACGGGGCTTGCCCCGTCTGGGACAATCCGAGAATTAAGGGTGAGCAAGAACGGGAAGGGCACGGCTTCAGCCGTGGCGGCCCGAAGCCGATAAAGACGGGGGCTTGAGCACCTGTGTTCTCTTGATCAGAATCAAAGAGTGGGCCGCAGCGATGCGGCCCTTTTTATTTTGCCTGAGCTGGTCAGAATGACAAGCGCTTGAAAATGCCTTCCGGAATCTGCCCGACGGCGGTCATGACGTAACGCCAGATTCGTGGAGTGTAAAGGACGTCAGGCGAGCGTTGTTCAAGGGCGCGTACGATGTCGCGCGCGACCTGCTCCGGATCGGCAAAGCGTGCCGAGTTCGGCAAGTGATCGGTCATGGGAGTCCGGACCGGCCCGGGCTTGATGGTAATGACGTGCACACCCGCAGGATGCAGGCGGCTGCGCAGCCCCTGAAGAAACAAAGAAAGCGCGCCTTTGGCGGACCCGTAGACGTAGTTGGAGCGGCGTCCTCGATCTCCGGCGACGGAGGTGATGGCGGCGAGGCATCCGGTGCGCCGCTGCTCAAGGTCGGAGGCGAAAAGAGTGAGCAGCGCGGCTGCGCTGACAAAGTCGACGTTCAGTTCGTCGAGGAGCGCGTCGACAGAATCTTCCGTGTCTTTCTGGTCCTGCATGCTGCCGTAGGCGAGCAGGACGGTATCAAAGTCAGAAAACGAACGGCGCACAAAGTCGAAGATTCCGGCATGGTGAGGGATGGAAGCCAAATTGGCCGCGCAGGTTAGCACCTGCTTTGCACCGCGGGCCAGAAGGTCCGACTGCAAGGCCGCCAGGCGTTCGGGAGAGCGAGCCACCAGGAGCAACTCGCATTCTTGCAGCGCGAGTTGACGCTGCACCTCAAGTGCAATGCCCGAGGTAGCGCCCAGCACAACGATCTTCTGCATCGACTTGATGCGCGGCGTCGAGGAACTGGTGGTTACCGTCATTGCGCCTCCACAACCCGCCGCCAAAAAGACGATGACATCTTGGGGTCAATGAAGGGGACGAAACTGCGCCATTGTGGAAACGATGCTTCGAACAAAGCCGGGCTCATGCGCGCGTCTTTTGCGGGGTAAAGAGCGCCGCCGCTGTCGAGGACGATCCGGTCAAAGGATCGCAGCAGTTGGAGCGTGCGCTCGCCGCGCATGGCGAAGTCGAGGGCCAGAGTCAGTCCGGGGCGGGGAAACGAGAGCATGCCCACCGGGGGCGCCGACCCGAACTGCTTCAGAACTCCCAGGCAGGATCCCATGCCGGAATGAGCGATAAGGTCGAGTAACTCCTCGAAAGCTTCGACGTTACTCTCCGGGATGACGCACTGGTACTGCAGGAATCCATTCTTGCCGTAGAGCAGGTTCCATTGGCGTATGGAATCGAGTGGATAGAAGAACGAATCGCAAGGGACCACCGATGTGCCTTTTCTCGCCGCGTGCGCGCGATAGTAGGCGGCGTTGAATGCCTTGATGGTGTAGCGGTTCAGCCACCAGCCGGGCAACGCGAAAGGCACCTTCGGGCCGTATTTCGAGCGGATTATCTTTCCAGATTCAGCCGAGTGATTGCCACGGAAGAAAATACCGCGCGTGTTTCTTCCGGCGAAGCAGTCGAGCCAGGCCACGGTGTATTCGAAGCGCCCATCGCTTTCGCGGCTGAGGTCGAGAAAAGATTTCAGAGACTGAAAGGGGATGGACTCGGCGTCAATCCAGGGACCACGCACCCGCTTGAGTTGGATATCCGCCCACGCGATTACGCCGGTCAGTCCGAGGCCGCCGATGGTGGCGCGCAGCATCTCCGGATTTTCTTCTGCATTACAAATTACCAGGCCGTCGCTCGAGCGATGCAGGCCGATTTGGCGGACGTGTGCGCCGAAGGTTCCAGCACAGTGGTGGTTCTTGCCGTGGACGTCGTTGGCGATGGCCCCTCCGACGGTGACGAAGCGGGTGCCGGGCGTGACCGGAAGAAACCATCCTTTAGGCAGGAATACATCGAGAATATCGGAAAGACTAACGCCGCTTTCGCAGCTGACCATGCCCGTCGATTCGTCGAACCCGAGGATGCGGTTGAGGCGATTGCAGTCGATCAGCTGGCGGCCGTCGTTGAGACAGGAGTCGCCGTAGCTGCGGCCGAGGCCATACGGAAGCAGTGAGCCGGGCGCGGCGGCATTGAGAATTTCCGGCACCTGGTCGTTCCATGCGGGCTTATAGACGCGTTGGTGCACGGTCTTCGGGTAACGTCCCCACGAAACCATTCGCTCGGTGGGCAGTGACGCTGCGGGTTTTCTACGCAAAGCTGCGGCTGATTGACCGGACATACTAAGTGTGCCGAAAGCAAGTTCAATAGCTTCGAAGGCCAATTGGCCCGAAACTCATTACCTTACCAGTTCATGTGTATCATGCTCGCGGCGATGACCGCCGCCGAGGCCAGGGCCACTCCGTAACTGGCCGGGTCCCGGATCGCGAGTGTAACTGGGTCTTCCTTTAATTCTCCACGATGCGCCAGCAGCCAGGTTCGGCTGAGCCAGTAAAGAACGATGGGGCAAAGCAGAAAAAGAACCTCCGGCGACGAGTACAGCAAAAGCACGTCTTGACTGTGAACGTAGAGGCTGAAGATGACGACCGCGGAAAAACTGCTGCCAACACCGAGCGAGAGCAGGAGTTCACGGTCGCCGGTACGGTAGCCGCGCCCGGAGTTACCGGTCTTAACTAAGTCGCTGGCGTGCAGTAACTCAGAGTAACGTTTCGCCATCGCCAGACTAAGAAAGAAAAACATCGAGAACGCGATAAACCACTGCGACAGTGGCGTGCCGGAAATCAGCGCCCCGGCAAGAATACGGAAGCTGTAGAAACTGGAGAGAACGAAGACGTCAAGCAGGGCAATCTTCTTCAGATAGAGCGAATAAAACATAGTAAGTGCGGCGTATCCGAGCAGGGCCAGGCCGAATGGCAGGTCAAGAAAAAAGCCAAGTCCGAGTGCGGCAGACAGCAGGATGAAGGAGGCGACCAAGCCTCCGGGGATTGAGATTTCGCCGGCGGCGAATGGACGCCCTTTTTTCCAGGGATGCTCGCGATCGGAATGGAGATCGAGAAGGTCATTGAGAATATAAAGTCCAGACGCGCAACAGCCGAAG
The DNA here is from genome assembly GCA_963773955.1 of uncultured Acidobacteriaceae bacterium. Lineage (GTDB taxonomy): Bacteria > Acidobacteriota > Terriglobia > Terriglobales > Acidobacteriaceae > Acidiflorens. Next base: position 32,629 of record CAVZDM010000040.1, read on the forward strand.
AGCGCGAAGCCAACAAGAGTGCGCACCAGTGGCTCGGCCGCCAGATTGTGGGACAGTGCAAGCGGAAGGAAGAGTAAAAGATTTTTCGCCCAGTGGTGCCCGCGCAAAGCGTTGATCCACATACGGCACGACGCGCCGAACGATGCCCGTGGTTTGAGGATCGTCCCTTTGAGCGTGGTTACCGCGGCGGCTTGCTCGGCACGGGCTTCGGTGCCCACCACGTAAGCTCCTCGAGCGCTGCGCCAGACTTCGACATCGGCGCGGGAGTCACCCACGTATTCGAAGCCGGTCTCGGCGAAGTGTTCGGCCAGAAACGCAGCCTTGTTAGCTCCCTTGAGGTTAAGCAGGCCATCGCTGGCGTGGACCTCGTCGAAGAGGCCGAGATGACTGGAAATTGTTTCGGCCAACTCACGGTCGGCGGCGGTCACCAGCGCGATACGGCGGCCGAGGGCTTTTTCCCGCTGCAGAAGATCAAGAACCTGCTGCCGATAGGGAAGCCGGGCAGGGTCGAGTTTGATCCGGGCGGCGAGTTTGCGCTTAAGCGAGGCGCGTCCCGAAAGCAACCAGAAGGGTAGCAGCAACAGCGTGATGGGGCGGGTCTTCAGGAGGACAAGGACGCACTCCCAAAGCATGTTGCCTCGGATCAAAGTGCCGTCGAGATCGACGCACAAAACCGGCGGCGACACCTTGGCGGTTTTGGCTCCTGTGGCAGACCCCATGGGATGATCGTCGCATAAACAAGAGGACGAAATACCGGAATAAGTGGCACACCTAGGTAACCTGAGTAACATGCGCTCAGAGGAAAGGGGGAGCTTAGTATGGGCTGATTGAGGATGAGGGCGGAGTGTCGACTCCGGACGCGAAGTACATGACCCAGACCCAAGAACATCCGGAACCTGGCGCGGCGGAATTGCTGGCCCAGTATCTGCGACGGCCGAGCGTTCTGCTGCCCCTGCTCGGACTGATCACGTTTGTGCTCTACCTTTGTGCTCTACCATGGTGGGTTTGGCGAAAGAGTACAGCAAGGGCGGCGCGAACGATCGCGCGATTGAACTGGCGGAGGCGGTGGTAAGGGACCATCCAGACTGTGGGTATGGGCCGCACTCGTCGTGACGAGGACAGCCTCCAGCAACGCCTGCTTCGCAAACAACGCGCTCACTTCGTCCACGCGCATATCGCCCGGCACAAATTGATGATTCTTACGCGCCTCTTCACTTTGGAGTACATGTGAAACGAAAATGTCATCCAGTTCTATCAAGGAGAGAGTTTTGGTGACGTGGCGGGCTAGCCAGCGTGTGACGCCGTTTTCCGGGTCTTTGACCCTGGCTTTCTTGCTTGGCGACCAGGCGTTGCGCGAACTTGGGTCCTTCCTTCATGATCTGGGCGGGAACGACGTCGTTCTTCATTACCTCTAAACCCCACGGAAACGTTGGTAAGATAGACCATCCAAAGTTACGGCGATACGACCGCCTCATAATTATGGCCAAACGAGTCGCGGAAAAAGTTCAGCGGCTAGCTGAGAATGAGCCAGCCATAGAGGCGCTCGGTGCGCGATGGCGGCGCGGCGCGCTGTTGCTGTTGGGATTGGTGTTGCCGCAGATCCTGCTGTACGGTCCCTCGTTGGCGGGAAGCAAGGTGTTATTGCCGTTAGATATCCTTGCTCAAAAGGGGGTGTACTTGCCGCCCCCCGCGGATGGCGTAAGACCAGTTCCTTACAACTTTGTGTTGTCAGATCTGGTGCTCTTAGGAGCGCCGACCATGGAATTTGCGGCGAGGGAGATGCGTGCGCGACGGATACCGCTATGGAATCCGTTGAGCTTCGCAGGAGCTCCGTTCGTCGCCTTCCCCAAATACTCTCCGTTCTTCCTGATCTTCTGTGTTTGGCCCTCGCCGACGACACTGGCATACCTTCAGTTAATTAAGTCGGTTCTGGCAGGGGTTGGGGCTTACCTGTTTTTCAGGAGGACACTCGGTGTCGGGTTCTGGGCAGCGACGACTGGGGCTTGGTGCTACCCGCTAACGGGTTTTTTCGTGCAGTGGCAGGGATACGGCCTGACGTGGGTAGTTACATGGCTGCCCTGGGTTCTGCTGGCGGTGGATTACACGGTCCGGGAGGCAGAAGGTCTTGGTCCCATCCTGCTAACGATCTTCACAACCATGGCAGCGCTGAGCGGGCAACTTGACGTGGCGGCACTGGTATTGCTGAGTTCGGGCTGGTATGCGATCGGTCGCCTGGTCGAAGTTTACGGATGGAGGATGTGGAGACGAGGAGCAATTCCAGCGATTGCAGCCCTTATCTTGGGCTGGGGGTTGGGGCTCTGCATCGCCGCCCCGTACATCGCGCCACTGGTTGAGTATGCGCGTACCGGCGAGCGTTTCAGCAGGCGCGCCGCGGGTGAGGAGGAGCGACCGCCAGTTGGACTTGCGGCATTGCCCCAAATCGTGCTGCCCAACCTATATGGTTCGACCCAGAAGGGATCAATGCGGATTGTTGATGAGAGCCAAGTGGAGAGTTCCGCCGGGGCCTATGCGGGGCTGCTGGCGACGTTGCTTCTGGCGCCTCTTGCCTTTTGCCATCGCAATCTAAAGCGCAGGAGCCTCTTGTGGTTGGGATTGATGGTGCTGTCGCTGGGGTGGGTGCTCGACATCCCTGGGTTGGTTAACCTCATGCGGCTGCCAGGTGCCAACATGCTCTCATACAACCGGTGGGTGATGCTCACGGGGTTCGCGCTAACCGCGCTCGCCGTGACCGGGATCGACGCATTCATGAAAGGAATGGCGAAGCCGCGGCACTGGTTTGCAGTCCCTGCGCTGCTCGCGGCGGGACTGTGCGTGTGGTGCCTCTATCGGATGGGCCACCTGCCGGCGGCATTGAGCGTGACCGACGCGCTTGAGAACGCAACATACATGGAAATTCCCGCCCGTGGCGAGAGAGT
>CAVZDM010000041.1:0-20264 GCA_963773955.1 uncultured Acidobacteriaceae bacterium
AGGTTCTTTCACAAGATTGATGCGGCGGCGACGGTAGGATTCCAACCTACTGATCGGGTGTTTCCGGTGAAGGTGAGACCCGACCGGCGGATTATAAATCCGGTGCAATAAAGCAGCTCTGCCACGTCGCCGTATCAACAAGTCGAAACTGATGAGCCTGATTGGAGTTGAACCAACGACCTCCGATTTAGCAAATCGGCGCTCTTAGGGGCTTTGGAACTGATCAGGGACCTGACCCCATTTCCGCTGAGCTACAGGCTCATCAGTTTCCCATAGTAACCGCGCTTCAAACCATTTTCCAGAAATAATGATTTGAACAGGTTGGAGCGAATCTGTTTAGAGCTGATTTCGGTCTGTGGATTACAAGTGGCGAAAAAGGTACATCCAGAAAAGGTGCGGACTTTGAAGGTAAAAAAAGCACCTTCGACAAAGTGCTTGGGAAATTGATCCGCTCGAATCCAACTCCGCGCAAATCGGCAACTGGAAGAGCATAGAACGAAAATCTCGGAGGGCATTATGGCCGATTCTACGGCCCGGCAAGTCGCCGATTACTTCATCGCCCTCTCCCGCGAAGTAGGCGACCCCATTACCAACCTCAAGCTCCAAAAGCTCTTGTTCTACGCTCAGGGCTGGTATCTAGCCTTGAACGACAGGGCATTATTTGATGAACGCATCGAGGCATGGCCTCACGGCCCGGTAGTTCCTCCGATTTATGGCGACTTCAAGAAATGGGGATGGTCGCCTATTGGAGATGAAATCGATCCGCCACAGCTTAGTAAGGAAGTTAAGAGCCACCTCGATGAAGTGATGAAGGTTTTCGGCGGTTTCACTGCCTATACCTTGGAACAGATGACCCACAGCGAGAGGCCATGGATTGATGCACGTGGCAACCTCCCGGCAGACGAGCCTTCCACGGCAATCATCACCCAAGAGGCAATGAAGGCACATTTTAAACAGATCGCAACTACCCCTTGAGCAAATGAAACCCTCGACGATTACAAAGACTGCCAGCAGGATAACTGCGCCCGTGGTTCCAGATGATCCTCTTCTCCGATTCTCCTTCAAACTTTTGGACATCCACACGAATGACAAATTCGGCTTACATCATGCGGTCAACGATGGCTATTGGGAAAAGCTTCTGCTCCGCTTCAAAGATATCAGCCGAATGAAAAGTAAGGAATTTCGAGAGAATTTTTCCAAACAGTTGCGCAATCATCGGATCACCTTCTCCGAAACGTCAGAACCGGAAGGGTTCGCGTTGCTCCCAGAACAACTCAGGGGCCAAGAGGCGTGGCAGTTTGAATTGACTCAGCAGGAACATGGTCGCGTCCACGGCCTACTCATGGGCGATACTTTCTATATCGTGTGGCTTGATCCATGCCACAAACTGTATCCTTCCGACGACGCTGCACAGTGCCACGCTGCTTCATAGATCGGAGCGTTTGCAATGGCATACTACAAATACGGAACTGTCCTAGCGCAATGGAATCATGAGGAATTCGACCGAATCTATGGTCCTGGAACGCTTGTCGGATGGTCTGGGATTTATAGATGTGAAGGATGCGCGCGTGAGATCGTTCACACTATCGACCATCCTTTACCACCGCAGAACCATCATCAACACAACCTCGGCCAGGGGACAATACGCTGGCGGCTGATTGTGACTGACAAGCCGTAATCCCTCCGATGCGAAATACAATCCGTGAAACCAACCCCTTTTCATAGCCTGGTGCCCCCACCGCCGTGTGAAGCTTAGGATTTCCCTTTTTCCACCACACCCAGCCAGCGATTACCACTAGACCTTCACCCCGCAGTGTGCTATAAGTATTCATCTGATTGGGGCAGTTTCGAGACCCGTCCGAACCAAGACGGACCTCGAAGCTGCCCCAAAACCATTTTCAGCGCTCTTTGACAACATAAGTCCTTATTCCGGAAGATTTTGCAAAATGCCCCTTTAGACTCAAAGATTTGGAAGGAATTTCCTCCTAAACCAATGATTCTTAAAGGTTCGCGCAAAAAAAAATTTCAATGATCCGAGGGGGCAGATCCTGCGAAAGGCAAGAAGCAGGACTAAGTCCTTATTATTGAATACTTTACATTTAATTCCTTATTTTTGAATACTTTGCAGAAAACCGGGGGGGGAGGGGTACCCGCATTTACTGAGAACTGAGAACTCCCCTACTTCACGCTGACCTGAGTGATCTGCAGATCCGGATAAGCATGGTTCCACTGCGCCGAGATGTTCTCAAACGTCAGCCGAAACGGTTTGCTCTGACCAGGCGCAAGCGGAGACAGGTTGAGGTCCACGGCTTCATCGTAAGGACCGCCAGTACGCAGCACGCGGATGGGAAGTTCTTCGCGCTGCGCCGTCTGTCCCAGATCGTCCTTGAACGTGACCTGCGCCACCGCGTGGATGACCGTCTGATCGCCAGTATTGGTGATGGAGCCATCGAGATAGCTGACCGTAGCGCCCACAAAATTCTGCGCCGCGCTGGTCTTCAGGTCCGAGAATTTCAGGTTCGCGGCATACGCCGGAGGAGGAGCAGGCTTCTTCTGCTCACCACGAAAAATCAGAGCAAGAATGCCGACCACAATTCCAACGATGACGATCCCGATAAGGATAGGGCGCAGGCTGGACTCCTTCCCCTCCGTAGTGGGGTTAGTATCAGGCTGGAGCAAGCCATCCATGGCGGGATTGTACTACCGCGCACCCAAGTCAGCGGACGATGCTTTCGAAGCGTTGCCCGACTCGCGCGCGTCGGTGACGCGGTAGTTGTTGTATTCAATGGTCAGCGTGGCGCGCCCGCCAAGCCGGATGTAGCTTATCGACTGGTTGCGCCGGGGAAGCCAGAAATTTTGCACCTTCACATACTCGTGATGAATTTCGCTTCTCTTCGTCCAGAATGAAGGATTCTGCGCAGGCTCGGCTTCAATCCGCGTCACGGCGAAATCGGTTCCGTCGACCCACACTTTGCCGCGATAGAGGTACTTGCTTTTCGTTTTCGGAGAGACGGCCAAAACGTACTGACTGCCATTCTGCGATCCCGCAGACTCGAAGCCGACCAGCGCGATGTCGTAGTTGTCGCGGTTCAGCAGCGTGCGGGCGTGCAGTTCCGGCTCCGCGGCTTCGCTTTCGCTCGCCAGCAACCGCTTGAACACACGCTCGATGATCAGCTTCGATCCCGTTTGCGAGATGACTTTAAAGCTCTTGCTGGCAGGACTGTTGAAAGTGGCCTCGACCGTCATTTCCGCTTCGCGATCGCCCGGGAACCCGCGATAGGAAAGGCGATAAACGCGGGTGGATTCGTAGTGGCGCAGAGCCTGTGCCCGCTCCACATCTCTGCGGACGAGATTGTCCACGACCTGATCGACCGAGAGTGGCGCCGTAGTGATCGAAGGCGGGAGCGGGCTGGAATCAGCCACGGCTCCGAACGCGCTCGCCAGTGCAACCGCCCACAAAATGAAAAATCTGGCCGGGTTTTCCATTGATTTCTGGATCGAAGAACTCTGCATCGAACTCACGACCGTGCGCATGCATCATCCGTCGAAGCGCCTAGATTATCACCATCGGGCGTCCCGGCAGTTGGGCGGGCCTGACGGCGGAGCGGCAGTAGGTGTCACGATCCCGGCACCGGCTAGGGCAGCAACCGTGCAAATCTCTCGGGTTCATGGCGATTTCACCCACGTTTAGCAAGCAGGCCGCCATGTCAGGGGTATGTTTTCAATTACTTGCGGAAATGGGAAAACGGTCAGACAATTGCTGCCACTCAAGCAAAACTTAAGGAGCCCTCCCCCATGCGGATCCGTGAAAACGAAAAGTATGTTCATTGGAACTGGACTCCGGTCTTGTCCTACACCGCGTCGCTGGCAGTCAGCCTGGCAATTTGGACAGGCCTATTCCGGGCCGTCCAATACCTGATGAAGTAGGAAGTAAAGTTGAGAAGTAAGTCAAGAAGTGAAGCGAGAATTTGCCGGGCATTTAACGATCGTAGTGCAGCAGTGAGAACACATCGTATTTCTCCAGTCTCTCTCGCCCTCTCAGGAAGTCGAGTTCGATTACAAACGCCAATCCCGCAATCCGTGCGCCCAAGCCAGTGGCCAGTTCCGCGGTCGCGACCGCCGTTCCGCCGGTGGCGAGCAGATCGTCCACGATCAGAACGCGCTGACCTTTTCTGATGGCATCTTTGTGAACCTCCAGCGCGTTGCTGCCATATTCCAGTTCGTAGCTGACCTTCACCGTTTCGGCGGGCAGCTTTCCCGGTTTGCGGACAGGAACGAATCCCGCATTGAGCCGGTAGGCGAGCGCTGGTCCAAAAATAAACCCGCGAGCCTCCATGCCCAGCACCAGGTCAATCTCTTTGCCGATATAGTGTTCCGAGAGCGCGTCAATCAGGCGCGCGAAGCCGACTTTGTCCTTGAGCAGCGTGGTGATGTCGTAGAACAGGATGCCCTTTTTGGGGAAGTCGGGCACCTCCCGGATCAGCTTTTTCAATCCGTCGCAATCGACTCGCTTGACCGGCATCCTGGTCACCATCGTAAAGTTATGCTCCTCGAACTTGAAATGAATCGAGCCCCGCAACCGGCTCCGCGTCAGATTCCTCTACCGCATCCACCCGCGCCGCTCGCGGACCTTCCTGCAGACGCGACCGCAACCCGGCCAACTGCTCGCGTGTTCCCACTGCCAGCACTTCGACGTCGCCATCGGGATTGTTGCGCACCCATCCGGCAATGTGCAAAATGTGCGCTTCACGCTCGACAAACCAGCGAAAGCCGACCCCTTGCACACGTCCGCGCACAAAAAAGCGACGGGCTTGAACGTGAGCGTGAGCGTGAGATTGATCGTTTGTGGAAGCCATGGTTCAATTGAAGAGCGTTCGATTGAAACCTGCCTTACTGCGCTCGCGACAGATACGTCCCCTCCGCCGTGTCCACCTTAATTTTCTCGCCTTCGTTGATGAACGGCGGCACCTGTACAATCAGCCCGGTCTCGGTCTTCGCTGGCTTGGTCACGCTCGATGCGGTGGCGCTCTTCAGACCGGGCTCGACTTCCGTAACCGTCAGCACCACGGTCTGCGGCAACTCGATGCCCACGGCCTTGCCATCGAAAAACTCCACCTTGATCTGGAGGTTCGACGTCAGGTAGTCCACCGCGTCGCCGAGCGTCTCGCGGGTCAGATGGGTCTGCTCGTAGTTTGATGTGTCCATGAAGTAGTAGCTGTCGCCATCGGCGTACAGAAACTCCATGTTGACTTCGTCAACGTTGACCTTCTCGATGGGGTCGGGCGAGCGGAAACGGTGCTCGAACATAGCGCCGGTGCGGAGGTTGCGCAACTTCGCCTGGATGAAGGCGCGCAGATTGCCCGGCGTGCGGTGCTCGACGCTGAACACGGAATGCAGGTCATTGTTGTGCTTGATGATCATGCCGGGACGGAGTTGGGTCGCTGGAATCGACATTGCTGGTTTACATCTCCTTCACTCTGCTAGGAATTCTGGGCAGCGGGGCAGCCCGGGGCCCCCGGCAAGCCTGCCTTTCGCTTGCTGGGGCGGAGGTCGCGCTAGGCTTCCGCCGCACTCGGGATTGACACTTCATTTTACACAGGCAGAGAGGGTTGTGGAAACAGCCGGCCGTTCTTCCAACTCCTGTTGCATCCTGCCTCGGAGGACCTGCCGGCGGTTGTGGGTCTAGAATAGTAAGGTAAAGGCGCGGCTTTGCCCCGTCTGGCAGTATGAATAGTGTGGAGGTCTTTATGCGCATCGGAAAATACGAAAGTTCAGACAGTACGACCGGCACCGCAGTCACTTTTCTGCTGATTGGGCTGGGCGTCGGCGCTGCCCTCGGTCTGTTGCTCGCTCCGAAGAGTGGGCGGCAGTTGCGGAAAGACCTGCGGCGCTCATACGACGGCGCCCTGGAAACCGTCTCTGACTGGACCGATGAAGCGAAAGACCGCTTCGAGGAAGCGGTCGAAAAAGGCGCCGATTTCGCTGACGAACTGCGGGCCAAAGCCGAGCCGCTGAGCGATTTGCTGCGCCGCCCGTAGATTGCGGTCATGAGTCTCCGGTCGTTGGTCGTTAGTCGTTAGTCGTTAGTCGTTCGCGAACGCTGCGTTGAGTGCGTTGGACAAAGGCTGCGGTTTGCCAACGACCAACGACTAGCGGCCAACGCCTGCCCTACGGTGCGACCTGAGTTTCGTCCTCAAGCGTGCGCTTCTTCTTGTGCACATTGCGGATGACAATGCCCACCGAGAACCGGAAGTTGTCCTGTTTCTGTTTGGGTTCACCCGGAAACGCGGTGCCGGTCTGCAAGTAATCGGCCTTCAACCGCAACGCGATACGCTGATTGATTTTGCGGTCGAAGCCCCCGCCGGCCACCAGCGCCCGGCCAGTGCCGATTTCGGTGACCAGAGGACCTCCTCCAACGGGAGTCGCCACGCCGCGCGCGCCCTGATGCCCGTACAGGAGTTCGCCAAACGGCGTCCAGCGTTCGTACTTGCGGCGGGCAAATTGAAGGCCAAAAAGAAAGTTGTATTCGCGCGTCGCCACGTTGAACGTGGGAGACGGCGACGGCTCGTAGAACTGACCGCTTGGAAACGGCGCCGGTGAATTGCTCGGGATCTTTGACGTTCCAAAGAATTGGCCGCCTTCCACTACGATCCCCATCCAATGGGTTGCATTCAGACCCAGAGAAGCGTCCCACCCGGGCAATCCCGCCCAGTGTCCAGCGTTGAAAAAACCTGCCTCGGCATACGTGCCACCGGCAAACACCTCGATGCGCGGGTACTGGAGAGCAGGGACCACGGGTTTTTCCGCTGGAGTTGGAATCGTAGCTGGCTGGGGCGGCGGAGCTTGGGCTGGGGTTTGATCCGGAGGAGGAGCTGGGGCTTGAGCCGGAACTGGAGCAGGAGTTTGCGTTGGAGCTTGCGCCCACGACATCACACACAGCGCAGCCACACCGGCCAAAACTCCCAGGTATTTCCTCACGATTCCTCCTTGAAATGATGTTGCCAGTCGCCAGCACACAGTTGTCAGTAGTAAGTCCCGAAGCGCCTCACTTCCAGCCTCGCTGGCTACTGGCCACTGGCAACTGCTTTCCCGAAAACCGTATTGTAGTGAAGCCGGATATCTCCGCATGTTCCCTGTTCGGGCGAATAGACCACGCAGGTATCAAACGGCCGCGAATAGACGTGCAATGTCACCGCGCGCTGGTTTGCTTCCCGCGGATTCACCACCCGGTGTACAGGCTCCCGCGGATCGACCGCGCAAGGATTGGCCGCCGTCAACTTCACCGTGTTAGATGCCGCCAACCGGCACTTGCCCGCCTCGATATCCTGAAATCCGACATGAAAACTTTCGACCAGCAGATTTCCGATCGGCGCCGCCATCCAGCAATTCTGGTCGCGATGATTGTGCACCGAACTGCCCTGCCCAACTTCCCAGCAGACGGCGACCAGTTCGTAGAGGTCCGTTTTGTCGATCAGGTTGCGCGTGTAGTGCTGCCGGTCCCAGCATAAATAGGGCGCGAGACTGGCTTCTTCGATGGGCATTTTCTCGAGCAATAACCTGATCTCCTCTGTGTTGTCGAAGACCGATGCGGGAAGCGCGCGAAGTTCTCGAACCAGTTCGCCAATCGAGACCCGATGTGTTGCTGCCTGTTCACTCATATCTGTGTGCGACAAACTATTGAGTATACCGTGCCCCGCCGGTGGTTGATTGTGTGGCGCGGGCGCCCTCGCCCGCGGTCTTTGACTTTGCCCGTTTCTATACAATCGAAGCGGTTAAGAAACTCATGGAATTCAGACTGACCGAAACCGAAGTCCGCGTGCTCGGTGCGCTGATCGAAAAAGACATCACCACGCCGGAGTACTATCCCCTGTCACTGAACGCGCTGGTGAATGCGTGCAACCAGAAGACGAATCGCGATCCGGTAATGCAGTTGGAGGAAGACGCGGTACGCGACGCACTGGAGGGTCTCGAGCAGCAGCGCATGGCAGGACCCGCACGCGGCGCCGACAGCCGCGTAACTAAATACGAGCAGCGCTTGCAGGAAGTGTTCAACTTCACGCGCGCGGAGATTGCGGTGCTGTGCGTGCTCCTGCTGCGTGGTCCGCAGACACCGGGCGAACTCCGCGGACGCACCGATCGCATGCATCGCTTCGAAGCGCTGGAGGATGTGCAATCAGCATTGCAGAAGTTAATGCAGCGCGAACCGCCGCTGGCCAAAGTGCTGCCGCGCCAGCCGGGAACGAAAGAATCGCGATATGCGCATCTGCTTGCCGGGGATGTGGTGGAACCGGAAGCGCCAGCGCACGTCGGGACGGCAGCCGAGCGCAATCCGGCAGACGCGGAGCGCATCGCGCGGCTGGAGGAAGAGGTAGCGGAACTGCGGAAGGAAGTTTCGGAAGTAAAGGATCAGATGGAGAGATTCCGCAAGCAGTTTGAGTGAAGTTTCACAATTTCGATGGGTTCCCCTGTGTAACCCAGTGCCCCCTGTGGTAAAGATTTTGGTTTTCCTCGCCGACTCGGGGTCTCAGCGGTGCAAGAGCTCTACAACACCCGTTCCTGGGTATACCCGGCTGCACCCAGCGCCGAGATGATTTCGGCAATATGGTCAGGCCCCCGGGTTTCCATAGTGATTTCAATCGCGGTCTCGCCCAGGCCCACGCCGTGGTAAGCACGGTCATAGTCCGTCTCAACGATATTGGCGCGGTGCTGCGCCAGAATTGATGTAAGACGATTGAGCGCGCCGGGATAGTCGGGCAGGTGGACGCGCAGCCGCACCAGCCGTCCGTCTTTCACTAGGCCGCGCTCGATGATGCGCGAGAGCAGCGTGACATCGATGTTTCCGCCGCAGACCAGCACGGCAACTTTCTTACCGACCAGCGGCAGCTTGCGGTTGACGAGAGCCGCAATGGCAGCCGCGCCCGCGCCTTCAGCCAGAGTTTTTTCGCGCTCCAGCAGCAGCAGGATGGCATTAGCGATTTCTTCTTCTTCGACGGTAACAATGTCATCCACGTACTTCTGCACCAGCGGCAACGTGCGTTCGCCAGCGCGCCGGACAGCGATGCCATCGGCGATCGTGGAGGCCGCCATCAGCGTCACCGGCTTGCCTTCGGCGACAGCAACTTTCATGGACGGCAGGCGCGAAGGCTGCACCCCGAAAACTTGAATCTTATGATTCGACTCCTTCAGCGCGCAGGCGATGCCGCCAATCAACCCGCCGCCGCCAATCGGAACGACAACGGCTTCGAGGTCGGGATGCTGCTGCATGAGCTCCAGGCCGATGGTGCCCTGTCCGGCAATGACGGCGTCGTCATCGAAGGCATGCACGAAGGTGAGGTGCTCAGCCTGGCTGCGGCGCACCGACTCTTCGTAAGCTTCGTCGTAGTTGGCCCCGTGCAGCACCACATCCGCGCCGTATCCGCGCGTGGCCGAAACCTTGATGAGCGGCGTGGTCAGCGGCATGCAAATCTGCGCGCGGATCCCGAGCTTGCCGGCATGGTACGCAACGCCTTGCGCGTGATTTCCAGCCGAGGCCGCAATCACGCCCTGGGCGCGTTCTTCGGCGGTAAGCGAAAGCAGCTTGTTCAGCGCACCGCGTTCTTTGAATGCGCCGGTTCGCTGCAGGTTGTCGAGCTTCAGATAGACCTGGTTGGCGGTGGACTCAGAAAACGTCTCCGAACGCGCGCAGGGGGAAAGGTAGATGGAACTGCGAATGCGGCGCAGGGCCGTCTGGATGTCATTGAGAGTGATCATTCTTCTAACTGCGACTCACGATGCAAAGATGCAAGGATAACGATGGCAACATCTTACCTGAACGCCCATCCAATTCGCCGGTAGAGACGCGGCTTGCCGCGTCTCCCGCCGCGTCCAAAGGACACGGGGATTGGGCCCAGTCGCCACAGAAAGAAACGAAGGGGCGTAGAAGTAACGGGTCCAGGTACAACTTCCGTAATGGCCCTTTTGGACAGGGGCTAGGCCCTTTCGAAACCTATGCACCCGTCAAAAAGCCCGTCAGAATGGGCTTTTAGAGGAGTTCACCCCCTAAGGACTCATGACTACTTCGACTGGTACCGCCGTCGCCCCCCTTCCCGCCCATCGAAAGTCCTCAGCGCGCGTCGCGTTGTTTGACTTGCCCGAGACATCTGCGCAACTGGTGTCGGACTGTTTCCGTCAAATTGGAATCGACACCGTTCCGATTGCGCGCGAACACGCGGCTCGGCTCCACCGCGAAAAATTCGAGGCCTGCGTTTTGCTTTTGGGAGAAGAAGCCGGCAGCATCATCGAGCTGGCGCGATCATCGGCTTCCAACAGCCGCATCATCATTTACGGGCTGGGCGGCACGGCCCAGGATGCCATGCGTTATTCGAAGATGTGTCTCAACGCGGTGTTTCACGAACCACTGGAGCGGTCGGCGGCCATGAAGCTGGTGCGCTCGACTCGAATGCTGGTGCTGCACGAATTCCGCCGCTACGTGCGTGTCCCCGTCATGACCGAGGTTGGGATTGTAATGAGCGACGGTGGCCGCATCACCGCCACCAGCCAGGAGATCAGTTCGGGGGGAATGTCGCTCAAGGGCAATTCCGTGCCCGAACAAGGAAGCTTGGTGGAAGTGTCGTTTTCTTTGCTGACGCTGCCTCGGGTCTGGGTGCGCGGCCACGTCACCTGGAAGAAAAACAATAAAAGCTTCGGGATTCGCTTTGACTCAACCGACGAGCGGCGGCGACGGGTGAAAGAGTGGATCGTGAAATATATGGAAGCATAAGAAGCCGCCGTCAGCTATCAGCCATCAGTCAAACCCTTCTAACCCGGCTACAATATCGCCGTGAGTTCTTCTTCAGCCGCGCTCGAGCCTGAGCAGCCTTCGCTTTCGGAAACGCGCCGATTCTCGCTCGGACAGAGAATTTCTTTGTGGCTCATCAGCTGGGCGAGCTACCTGGCGATTTCAGTGATCGGTCCAACTCTCCGCTATTCAATCTCGTGGGAAGAACCGCCGTCCCCGGTGGACGCAACTTACGAAAATCCGATTTACGAAAAACCAATGATCTATTCCTTCTGGCACCGGGCTGTGTTCCCGAGCGCCTGGCTATGGAGAAAGACTGGAATCGCGGTAATGGTAAGCCGCAGCTTCGACGGCGAATACATCGCTCGCACCCTTGAAAAACTTGGCTTCGTCGCGGTGCGAGGGTCGAGCAGCCGCGGCGGAGCAGCCGCCCTGCTCGGCTTGAGAAGCCGGCTGGAACAGGGCCTCGCGGTCGCGTTCACGATCGATGGTCCACGCGGCCCGAAATACGTGGCCAAACCGGGCCCTGTGTTGCTGTCGCAGGTCAGCGCGGTGCCGATGGCAGCGTTCTACGTGGCGCTCAGCGATGCCTGGGTGCTGAACACCTGGGATGCGCTGATGATCCCAAAGCCATTCTCGAAGGCGCTGGTGCGCCTCAGCGCCAAAGTGCAAGTCCCCGCCGCAGCGGGCGCCGCGGAAACAGACACGCAGATGGCGGAGTTCCAACAGCAGTTGCAGGCCGCGCTCGAACGAGTCACCCGTTTCGCCGAGGAGCATGTTGCGCAGGTAGGGTCTGCGGAGTTCCCCGCCATCGAGGGCTAGTGGAAATTAGGACTACCGACAATCACATCCGTTTGACCGATTTCCACGGCGCACGATAGACTAGATGAGTTTGCCTGTACTTGCGGACCCGTTCTGGGGCCGCGCCGCGTTTCCGGTCAGAAGCCGTTGCGGAAAAACAGCAAGCATACTTAGGGCGTTTGCCGAGCTTTGCTCGGCTGGACAGCCGGAGGCGGCTGTCCCTACGTGATCGGGGCGAAGCCCCGTCACCACACGAGTATCTAAGGAGAGTTTATGTACGCGGTGATCCGCGCAGGTGGAAAGCAGTATCGTGTAGCCCCGGGCGATGTGATCCGGGTTGAAAAACAGGCCGACACAGACGGTCGGGTCGAATTCGGCGATGTGCTGGCCGTTTCTCACGAGGCGGGCAGCGTCGTGCCTGCGGGTTCGGGGGCGAGCGTAAGCGGCGAGGTGGTCGAGCAGGGACGCGGCAACAAGATCCTCGTCTTCCACTACAAGCGCAAGAAGCAATACAAAAAGCTGCGTGGACACCGGCAGGACTATACCGCCGTCCGCATCACCGAGATTGCTTTTGATGGACAGTCGTTCAAAGCGCCTGAGCTTCCGAAAAAAGAGAAGAAAGTGAAGCCGGCGCACGAGGGCACCGCGGAAGTAGAGACAAAGACGTCAAAACGGCCGGGAAAGAAGGCGACGAAGCACGTAGCCCACGCGCACGCGAAAAAATCGGCGCCGAAGAAAGCCGCAGCGAAGAAGAAAAAGAAGTAGCCGATCAATTTAATTTTGGCGGCAGGGATTGGAACACTGGCAACTGGCCACAGGAAACTGGAAACTGATTTATGGCGCATAAAAAAGGACAAGGCACTTCACGAAACGGGCGCGACTCGAACGCGCAGCGGCTTGGTTTTAAGGCTTTCGGCGGACAACTGGTGCCCGGCGGCACCATCATCGTCCGTCAGCGCGGCACACGGGTTAAACCCGGGCTGAACGTCGGACGCGGCAAAGACGACACTCTCTTCGCCAAGATCACGGGACGCATCAAGTTCCTCGACAAGGGATCGATGGGCAAGTTTGTGATGGTCGAGCCCGAGGCGATCGAAGCGAAGTAGCGCACGACTTTCTTGCGGGCTGCCGCACCGATTGGGTTTTGCCCCGTATCGCTTCGTATCAGGGCATCGCTTTAGCGATGCCACAGTTTCGAAATAAACTGCCCCTTTAGGGGCTGCGGCGCAGGGCCTCGGCTTCGAGTCGAGGCTTTTTCGTTGCCGCGAAATTGCTCCGCTGCACGCACATCATGTTCATCGATGAAGCCAAAATTCGAGTCAAAGCCGGCGACGGCGGCAACGGCTGCATGGCCTTCCGCCGGGAGAAATTTATTCCACGCGGCGGCCCTTCGGGCGGCGACGGCGGCAAGGGCGGCGACATCTGGATGGAATCGAGCGAACGCCACAACACGCTGGTCCATTTCCGCTTCAATCCCGAATACAAAGCCGAGCGCGGACGGCACGGCGAGGGCGATAAGAAAACCGGCCGCGACGGCGAAGGAATTGTCCTGAAAGTGCCGGTCGGCACAATCGTTTACGACGAGGATACGGGCGAGAAGGTCCACGATTTTTCCCGCGCCGATGAGCGCGTCGTAATCGCGCGTGGCGGCCGCGGCGGCCGCGGCAACGCACAGTTTGCTACTTCCACCCATCAGGCCCCGCGCGAGCATGAAGAAGGGCGCTTGGGCGAAGAGCGCAACTTCCGCCTGGAGTTGAAGTTGCTCGCCGACGTGGGGCTGGTGGGATATCCGAATGTGGGCAAGTCGACGCTCATCTCGCGCATCTCGGCGGCACGGCCGAAGATTGCCGATTATCCATTCACCACCCTCGAACCGAACCTCGGTGTGGTGCTCGCGGGCGAAAAGGGAAAAGAAGAGAGTTTCGTGGTCGCCGACATTCCGGGCCTGATCGAAGGCGCGCACGCCGGATCGGGCCTGGGCACACAATTCCTGCGCCACATCGAGCGCACTCGTTTGCTGGTTCACATGGTGGACGTCTCCGACAGCAGCGGCCGCCGCGACGTAGTAAAAGACGTTGAGGTGATCCGAGGCGAACTGGCAAGCTTCGGAGCCGGCCTGGAAAAGAAACCGACCCTGATGGTCGCGTCCAAGATCGATGTGGCGAATCCAGAGAAGCTCAAGAAACTGAAGCAATGGGCGACGCGCAAGAAGATGAAGATTTATCCGATTTCAGCAGTTACAGGCGAAGGAATCGAGAAGCTGAAATACGCGATGGCGGGAGAAGTGGAAAAGGTGCGAAAAACGCTGCCAGCCTCTGAGGAATCTCGGCTTTCGAAATCCAGCGCCTGATTTTCTGTAGAGACGGGGCTTGCCCCGTCTTCCGCCGCGACGACGCGGCACGCCCCCTCCCTACGGGAAACTGGGGGCGTCGTATCAGGGCATCGCTTCAGCGATGCCACAAATCCGCCGAAATTTGACGCCCCTTTAGGGGCTGCCCGCCGCTCCCCCGTGCTAGAATTTCCACAGCTTCAGACCCTAACCCTCGGACCCTAAGTCTTGATCGAACTTGCACCCTCGATACTCTCGGCGGACTTCGCCCACCTGGCCGACCAGGTGGAGCGAGCGACGGCCGGCGGCGGCAGCGTCATCCATGTCGACATCATGGACGGGCATTTTGTGCCCAATCTGACCATCGGGCCTCCGGTAGTGAAATCTCTGCGCCAGGCAACCCGGCTTCCGCTCGACTGCCATCTCATGATAGAAAATCCCGATCAGTACATTGCGGATTTCGCGGAAGCGGGAGCAGACTGGATTTCGGTGCATCAGGAGGCGTGCCGGCATTTGAACCGGACGCTGAACCTGATCAAGAGTCATGACTGCCGGGCGGGAGTGGTCATTAATCCGGCAACGCCGGTGGAAACGCTCGCCGAAGTGCTTGAGATTGTGGACTATGTGCTGGTGATGAGCGTGAATCCGGGGTTTGGCGGGCAAAAGTTTATCCCGGGAACGCTCCACAAAATGAGGAAGCTCGCGGAAATTCGCGCGTCGCGGGGATACCAGTACCGCATCGAAGTGGATGGTGGCGTCGGCATGGACACGGTGGCGGAAGTGGTGCGTGCTGGGGCGGAGATTCTGGTGGCCGGGAATGCGGTATTCGGCAAGGGCGATGCGAAGCTGAATGCGGAAGCCCTGCTGGAAGCGGCACGGAGCGCCAGTTTGCAGCGAGTGTAGCAGCGAATTACGTAGGGACAGCCGCCCTCGGCTGTCCAGCCGGGCGAAGCCCGGCAGCAGGTCTGATCAGGATTTGAGGTATTGAATGACAAATCGGAATTCTATCGTTGTCCTTCTGGCGTTGCTGCTGGTGCTAACCGTGGCGTGCACCAACAAGAAGTCGGTGAACCCGCTGGCCAATCTCGGGTCGAAGCAGCCCGACAAGGTGTTGTTTGACCGCGCCATGGACGCCATGAAACACAACCGCTTCGACGTAGCGCGCATGACGCTGCAAACACTGATCAACACCTATCCGGATTCGGAGTTCATCGCGCGGGCCAAGCTGGCGGTGGCCGATTCGTGGTACGCCGAAGGCGGCACGACGGCGATGCAGCAGGCCGAGATCGAATACAAGGATTTTCGCACCTTCTTTCCCAATATGCCGGAGGCGGCCGAAGCGCAGTTGAAGGTGGCGAACATCCACTATCAGGAGATGGAAAAACCCGATCGTGACTACACCCATGCCATGCGGGCGGAAGAGGAATACCGGGCTCTGATTCAGGAGTATCCGGACAGCAAGCTGGTGCCGCAGGCGAAACAGCGGCTGCGGGAAGTACAGGAAGTGCTGGCGGAGCGCGAGTTCGGCATTGGGAAATTCTATTATCTGCGGCTGGCCTACCCGGCGGCGATTGCGCGCCTGAAAACGCTGGTGGACCGGTATCCGTTGTATAGCGGCGTGGACGAGGCGCTTTATCTGCTGGGGCAATCCTACGAAGCCGAAATCAATGTGGTCCGGAAGAACCCGCGCATGGGTGAAGTGATGAAAAGCAAGATGATCGACGACCTGACGAAGGAGGCGTCGGACGCATACGGAAAGATCATCCGGCGGTATCCGGCGATGGACCGGGCGCTGGATGCCCAAGGCGCGGCTGGAGGCGCTGCATCAGCCGGTGCCTCGACCCACACGAGCGGCGCTCGAGAATAGCAAGAAGGAAGAGGCGAGCCGGCGTGAAGCGAGCTTAATGGCGAAAGGGCTGTCGAACTTCGAGAAGAGTCCCGACGTCGCCAAGGCTTCGCATGTGGGCGAGCCGACGATGGTGGACCCGGAGCCGATGACGGCAACCAAAGTGGTTCACGATATGGCCATGGCGGCCGGAGGCGGCGACAATAAGGTCAGCGTGGAAACGACGAACGGGACAGCCACGCCAAACCAGGAAGCACCGCGTTCGGATACTCCGGCGGCTCCAGACCAGGCAACCGCTCCGGGGCAGCCCGCGGCAGTGGCCAGTGCAGCGGATCCGAATGAACTGAAGCCGAACGTTGAGGCCGATCCGAACGCGCTTCCCCCACTCCAGCAGAGCAATCAACTGGACAGTGGTGGCGCGTCCAGCTCTGCCGCTTCCAGTGCATCGGCAAAAACCGAGGAGATGGCCGATATTTCTTCGAGCAAGAAGAAAAAGAAAAAAGGTTTGAGCAAGCTAAACCCGTTCTAACAGGCTGCGGAAAAACTTGGGCCTCGTATCTGGGCGTCGCTTTAGCGACGCCGTAAGTGCTCCGGCTTCGAAATCGGATGCCCCCCCAGGGGCTGCGGCGCTCCCGTTCCCGAGGTTACCAAAGGCACAACCACCTCATAAATAGCCCACTCCCCAACGGACTAGGAACGCTCGTAACCTGTTACCTCTGCAGGAATCGTTGACTTAGGTTGAGGGACAAGGTAGTTTCGCGTTATCTCTCCCTTTTTGTCGAAGGATAACGCTTTGGCGCGGAAAATACTTCTTGCCGATGACAGTGTGACAGCCCAGAACATGGGGCGAAAAATCCTGGCCGACGCCGGGTATGACGTCATCACGGTCAACAACGGCTCTGCCGCCCTGAAGCGAATCACCGAAGTCAAACCGGATCTGATCGTGCTGGATGTATACATGCCCGGCTACAGCGGGCTGGAAGTCTGCCAGCGGTTGAAGGATGCGGACGAAACCGCTCACATTCCCGTGCTCCTGACCGTGGGCAAGCTGGAACCTTTCAAGCCGGAAGAAGCGCGCCGGGTCAGGGCTGACGCTCACATCGTCAAGCCATTCGAAGCCAGCGAGTTGCTGACCGCGATCACCCGCCTCGAAGACCGCATGGTGCCGCAGCAATCCGATGGCGTGCGTTTCAGTTCGTCGGTTTCCGGCGTGGAGCGTTTCGGCGGCGACGGAGGCGGAAGCGGCAAAAAAACGGATGGCGACGCGGACACCGATACCGGATGGAAGAGCCGGCTGCGTTTTCCGTCGAAGAAAAAGAAGGAAGAACCGGAGCCAGAACCAGAAGAGATCGCAGCCGCAGCGCCCTTCCGCGATTTCCGCAAGGGGAAGGGCAAAGCTGGCGCCAGCTTCAAGTCAAGGATCCGCCGCCCCCGGGACAGGAGCCTGGCCTCGTTCCCGATATTCCACGCGACATCACGCCGGAAGAGTTGGACGCACTGAGCGCGTTGGCCGCGCAACTCGATGGGCCGCTTCCAGCGGCTGAGAATCTTGCGCCCCTGGCGGAAAAGATGGGCCCGGTGGAGGCTTCGCCGGCCGAGGTTGCGTTGGCCAAGACTGAACTGGCAAAGATTGAAGCGGCGAAGAACGCAGTGGAAGTTCCTGCCGCTGCCGCGGAAACCACTCAAGCAGAAGACAAGAGTTGAGACTTCGGCGCCGCCGGCCGTTGCGATGGTTGAGCCCGCTGCGGCAGCCGTTGCGGCCCCGGCATTAGTTGTCGAAGCAACACTGAAGAGCGAAGAAAAGGGCGCAGCCAAGATTCCGGTCGAACAGCTTGTCACGGCGACCGAACCTGCAGCAGTAGTTGCCGATACGCCTGCGGGCGAAGTTCCTAAGCAACAACACCAGCATTCACCGGCCCAGACTCCCGAAACGCCGACTGCAGTTGTCCCGGTGGACGCGGCCCTTCTTGCGCAGGAGCCTGCGCCCGTGGATAAGGCGGATGAGCCGAGGTTCGCTTCGGTGGCGAGCGCGGTTGAGCAGGCGGCGGAGAAAAAGATTTCGGAAGACAAAACCAGAGAAGAGATTGAACTGAAGCCCGCCGCGGCCGTCGCACCCGCCGAGACGATCGCGCCGGCCGAAGCAGTTGTCGCGAAGAGCCCAGAATCCAAGCCCGAAGAATCACCGGCGCAAGAATCGCGAGTCGAGGCGTTGAAGCCGGAAAAGATTGAGCAACCGCTCGTGGCTGCGGCGAGCGTGCCCGAGACGGCGGAACCCACAGAGGCAGCGCCGAGCGACGCGGAACTGGCCGAGGCGTTGCGCTTGCTGACACCCACTACCGGGAACGCGGATGTCTCGACGATTCCATCGCACGGAACCTTGGTGGCCGCTGGCCAACTGCTGGCGGAAGAAGCGGCACGCCATGCGACAGGCGGTCCGCGGTGGGTAGCGGAGCCGGTGGCATTGAGTTCGGAAGAAGCGGCCCTTTCGCTGGAAACGGAAATGTTCCGCACTTTTGCCACAGTGCCCGCGACAGCACCCGCGGCGGTGCCCGACGGCGAAATAAGACCGGCGCGGGTCACCGGAGTTTCAGCGATCGAAGCCGCAGTGGAGAGCAGACTGGCAGCAGCAGAGTTGGCGGCCAGTGCAAAAGCTTCGCCGAAGCAGGAGACCGAGCCTGCTTCATCGAAGCCTGATGCAAAAGCCACAGCCGGAGAAAAATCGATCGCAGAAGCGCCTGCAGAAGTGACAGCGGCGGTTTCGAACGCGGCGAGCCCGGTGGTGGAGGAGATCGCTCCCGAGATCCCGCCGGAGAAGACCGCGCCCAAGAAGATTGCACCAGAGAAGCTCGAAGCGGAACAGAAAGATTCCGCCGCAAAAGTCGCGGAGGAAGTGCCCGTCGAAGAGGTCGCGTCCGCAACTTTCGCGGATGCGGTGGGTAGGCAAGAGGTCGAAGCTGCGGTAGAGGAAGAGAATCAGAATTCAAGTTCAGATGCTGGGGGTGAGGAAGCCATGGGCAACGACGGGAAAGCGAAATCCGGGAAATCGAACTGGCGTCAGATCCACACGGGGCCGGCCAATGCTGGCGCTCCGGGCGACGCCGTGGAAGCGGCGAAACAGGGAGCCGATGAGGCCCCAAAGGCCATGGCGGCAGCGGCGTCTGCAGAGGGTTCAAAGGCTGTGTTTCCAACCGACGCCAGCTCAATTGCCAGCATCGTGGACAGCGTGATGGCCGACCTTCGCCCGAAGATCGTGGAAGAAATTGCCAAGAAGCTGGCCGGGAAGTAAAGCAGACGGCACAACCATGCAGTGGGTGCCCCATCCTTCGCGTGCTTTTCGCGAAGGGTGGGAGTCAGTCTGATTGCACCATGGGCCTCGCGCCTTCACGCTTTCCGGTAAATAAGCTGTTACTCCCTCGCCCCGGTCGAGATAGTAAACACCGACATTTACCAGAGAGTAAACACGTTTCGGGTGTCTTTTCGCGTTGCGAACCGCATTGACTGAGTCGGTTCCGAGATCACGACACGTTAGACGCCGGTTGGTTGTAGGATGGTTAAAAGGCCTCCGAAAAGGTCTCTGCTCACCTATGCATCCCCTTCAACCAGTGGGCGACGCCGCTATGGCAACAGCTTTCGGCAGCCAGTGCTTCCACGGTCGCGGCCGGCAGATACAGCAGCAGGCCTTCGGTGATCATTAGCGCCGGGTCTGAACCGGCGGCCTCGTACATGGCACGCCGTTGTGATGGATCGTTCACGTCGAGTGTGAGGCGCTCACGGCGGCAACGCGGTGGCTCGCCGGACATCAACTGCTCCTTGTAATCCAGCACACCAGCGAAGTCAATTTCAATCCAGCGCAGATTTGTCGGAAGGTCGATACGCCATGGTCGGGTATCAAGACCGCAGCCGACGCTTAGCACGGTGGTGATGGGGTACTGCCTTAACGCTTCCAGCAGCAATTCGTCAACAAAGCGGGTGCGACCAGCGAGTCCGAGGCGCAGTACGTTCGAATGTGGCAACGCGGCGAGGATGGCGAATCCGCGCTCTCCCGCAAGCCGCGTCGCGAATGGGTCCCGCACGAAGGCGTCCTCCAACTCGGTTTCATGCGCACGACAGGCGGTCACCATGAGCGCCGTGTCGCTGATGTGCGTGATTTCGCCGCCGTTTGGAGACATCTGTTCCATTATGCAGCCAACGACGGTGCTGATGGAACACGAGTCCCGTTGAGGAACCGTCTCTGTTACCGTTCTTCCCGTATGACGGGGCACTCTTCCATTTATGGGTTCCATCCGGTGTTATGGAAGAGCGGCCAACTCGTCCACCGGGTGGAGGTTGGGTCAGCTCACCCAGATTGCGATCGTTGGAGGAATTGAGGGATTGTCATGGATTGGGATTCACCTGGCACTGGGCGAACTGTCCCCGGAGAGCCACGTTGCCGTGCGAGACTCCTCCCGACCTTAACTTTCTACCGCTCCGCTTCATTATAGCAATACGATGGTTAGGCATCACAGTAAACA
>CAVZDM010000042.1:0-5882 GCA_963773955.1 uncultured Acidobacteriaceae bacterium
TAGGTGGGCAGCATGGAAGAGTCGCCGAAAGGCTCTTCGAGCGAACTGGTGAGATGAGCTACGGTCTGGACAACGTCGGGCTCCAGGATCATTTCGTGATGATCGGTGGCGAACTTTTTGGCGACAATGCGAGCGCAGTCCGCCTCGTTGAAATCGTCTTTCTTGAAGCCGATGGAGAAAGTTTTGACCGGTCCTGAACTGGCGCGCGCCATCAAGGCAACGACCGTGGAGGAATCGGTGCCGCCGCTGAGGAAAGCGCCGAGAGGCACGTCGGAGATCAAGCGGATCTTGGTCGCCTCAAACAGACGCTGCTCTAATTCTTCCAGGCATTCTTCTTCGTTCTTCGGCGCGTGCGTGTTGTATTCGGGTAGATCCCAGTATTGGCGGATGCGGATTTGGCCGTCCTGAAACTCGAGCAGGTGTCCGGGAGGAAGTTTGTGAATTCCGGTGAAGGCGGTGATGGGGTCAGGGACATATCCATAATAAAGATATTCGAGCAGGCCCTGCGAGTTGACTTCGGCTAGTTCGGGGGCGACGGCGAGGATCGATTTGATCTCGGACGCGAAGTTGAGATTTCCGTTGTGGAGCGCATAGTGGAGCGGCTTCTTGCCCAGTCGGTCGCGGGCCAGGATTAATTTACGTTTGGTCTTATCGTAGATGGCGAGGGCGAACATGCCGCGCAGTTTCTTGACACAGTCGGCGCCCATTTCTTCGTAGAGGTGAATGATGACTTCGGTGTCGGTGTGTGTACGGAAGCTATGGCCGCGGCTTTCGAGCTCGGGGCGGAGTTCGGGAAAGTTGTAAATCTCGCCGTTGTAAACAATCCACGAGGTGCGATCTTCGTTGAAGACGGGCTGATGGCCTCCAGCGAGATCGATGATGCTGAGGCGGCGCATGCCGAGACCAGCGCCGTCGGCGACGTAGAGTCCCTCATCGTCGGGGCCGCGGTACACGATCTGATTGCACATGTGGTGGACGAGAGCTTCGGTGATGTTGCTCTCGCGAGTTGCGCTCACCACTCCGGCGATTCCACACATGGTCTTTTTCTATCCTTAAATTATCCCTTCAAACTCACGGGGACAGAACTGGATTTCTCCGCCGCGGGCGATACGCTGGCGAGCCGCTTGAAGCGATAATCGCGGTAGTCACCGGGATTGCCCTCGCGGCCGTCGCAGGCAGCGAGCAGGATGTTGGCCATCTCGCGCGCGGTAACAAAGTGCAGCGATTCCTTTCTGTCAGCCGCACCGCCGACCAAGGCCGCAAGAAAGTTGCGGAAGCTGTCGCCGATCACCGCGTCTTGCTGGGTCGTATCCATGCTATGGCAATGGAGTTTGATGAACAGCCAGTCGGGACGTCCGAGCACGCGCACTTGCGCCTGCTTCCAGAGGGAGAGGCGGCGCAAGGTGGGGGGCGTGGCGGTGGTCAAAGATCCGTTGTCGAAGGCGGGGCGGGCGGAACGCAAGGTGCGCCGGAGGTCGGTAACCAGCGGGCCTTGGACGATAAGAGGAAAAGTCTGGGGTGCGCGTCCCACGGCCAGATCGCGCCCTTTGCGGTGGGGCACGGATTGATCGAGTGGCAGAGCGCACTCGTAGACGGAATTGATTTTTGCGATTTGTGCCGTATGCCAGATGCCCGTGGGCAGGGTCAAGTCGGCGTAACAGCCGGTCTCGGCGAGGATCTGCATTTCCGAATCGACGCCGCAGAAGAGTCCGGGGGCGGAGTTGGCAAGCGCGAAATTTCCGTGGACAAAGGCGTAGCCGGGACGACTGGAGCCTTCTTCCAATGCCAGGCAGCGATGGCGGAAAGCCAGCCGGTCGCGGAATTCAGTGAGCAGGCGGCGAGTGTTCTCGGCGGTGTCGGGAACTCGAAATCCGTGATGCAAATGGACTTCAATTTCTCCCCAGCCGGCATGGCAGTGCTCGGCGAGCATTTCGATCAAGCCTTCGTCGTACTGCTCGGCGGGATAGAAGTAGGAGTGAACCAGAGGGCGGCCATCGTGGTCTCGCCAGCGGTCGACGATTTTGGGATATTCGCGTGTCCACGAATCCAGGCGGCGTTCCTGCTCGACGCGCGGGGCCCGCTGGCGAGCGTTGACGGGATCGTGGGACGGTTCGAAATGATCAGCCAGGGCAAAGATCAAGTGGACGGGGCTGCGGGCAGGCGAATGCAGCGCGCGCCAAGTCGCGGACGGCAGAACCTTTCTGGCATAGGCGGCATGTTTCTTGAGACGCATTTCAGTCTTTTATGTCAGGCCCCTAACGGAGTCTCTAATTTCCAAGCGCTACGGTATCGCTAAAGCGATACCTGATACGAAACCCTTGCGCGCTGGGCGCTGGTCAGCGGACAGGGGTAACTGCACTAGTCGTTCCCCGATCGGCATAGGCCTCCAGGAAATGATGCGCCTTTTTCGGTGGCGGAGGCGCGGCGCCGGGTTCTTGTTCTTGCTCTTTGACCGTCTGCAACAGCGTTGAGGTAAATGCCACGGCAAAATAGGGGAAGAACTGGTAAGCCTCGGGCGAAAACAGGGCGCCCACGACGAAGCCGACCAACGAGCTTTGCAATGCTCCGATGAACAGAACTATGTCGGGGTCGAGATTCTTCGATTTTCGCAAGATCTTCAAATTCTTAAAACCACGCCAGAAGAACATGAGGTAGAGGACCAGAACGGCGATTCCGCCTTCCGAGCAAATCTGGAGGTAGGTCATGTGCACGGGCTGCCAGATCAGCGAGTAGGTGGCGAAGTTGCGAACTCCGATGCCGAGGATGGGATAGTGTTCGATGGCATCGATGGCGCGCACCATGAGGTATTTGCGATCTTCGTAGGAACCGTAGGCGGACTTTTCGGTAGTGCTGTTGCCGGACAAGGCGGTAAAGCGATCATAGAGTTTTCCGCCGAAGGCACCCATCACCACGACGCCGACGATGCCGGTGGCCACGATCAGGTAGAAACGCCTTCCCTTGATCCCGAAGTAGTAGAGAGTGACACCGCCGGAGATGACGAGGCAGAGGAAGCCACCTCGGGACGCGGTGGCAAAGATGGCGATCGCCATCACCAGCATTCCGAAAAGCCAAGCCACTTTGACGATCGCATTCTTAGCGGTAACCATGAAGGCCAGGGCGAAGGGCATCGAAAGCACGATGGCGAAGGCGAGGTCGTTGGGGTTCGAATAGATGCCACCCAAGGCACCCTCGAGGCGGGGCAAACTGTGGCCCTTGACGAGAGCGGCGGCACAGATGACGACCACTGAACAGGTTTGAATAAAGATAATTTTCCGCAAGCGGTCGAAGGTGGTAATGAGCAGGAAAATCAACACGAACGCGATGTAGATCTTGGAGAAGTCCATGGTGCGAAGAACGGCACCGCCCTTCCAGACCGGAGAGAGAAATGCGCTAACGTAGAGAATTATGATCATGGTCAGGAGGAGTCTTGCTTCCTTGGGCAGATCCTTGAATGTACGCTTGGTTCTCCCCAGTGCGGTGAACAAGCCCCACATGGCGAGAATGGCCGTGATCTTGGCAAGCGGAAGATAACTGAGACCGGGGATCCAGTCCTCCGGGCGGGCGCAATAGACCACGAAGAAACCGCCTAGCCAGAAAAACGCGTTCTTGGTCGGGTCCGAGGCGCGGAAGGATGCGCGCCTTCCAGAGACTTCCACCTGTGCTGCGTTGCTGTTATCGCCTATGGCCACAAATTCCTTCTTGCTTCCTATAGATTCTCATACTCTGACTTTTTCGCCGCGCAACCACTGGAGCGACCGTTTCTTGTTCTTCGTCCCCCCGAAACTGTGCTGTTCATGTGGACTCCTCGGGCAGAGCGGGAGCAGCCCGGAAGGGCTGACGGCTCCGGTAGCGAAGACCTAGAAACGGCTTTTCGATTAAGTAGTAGGACGCCGAGGCCACCACGAACGCCAACACGATATTGATCGGGAACCTGTTCCAGATATGGGAAGCGTAGCGATCGAGAAATGGCTGCTGCCACAAATACAGTGAATAACTGAGAACTCCAACAAATGCCACCGGCTTCCAGTTGAGGAATACGGCGAAAGCGTCGGCGTCAGGAAACCGCGCCCAGCGGTCAATGCACAGAGCGATGCCGAGGTTAAAAATCGGAATCAAAATCAGCCACCTCACCATAGGATGATGCCCAAAGATGATGGTGAGGGCGATGGCACACGGCGCCAACCAGAACGTCCAGGAGGTGAGGAAGCGGCGGTAACTCTCGCGCTGCCACAGCCAATCCTGGCAGCCGGCGAGCAGGCATCCGGTTGCGATGCAATCGGCAATGGTGTGAAATTCCTCGGTGATCCCAAGCCGGTGGCTGGGCCACAGGAAGAATTGGGCGACACGAATGACCGGCACCAGCAGCACGGCTGCACCAGCCAGCGAAAACGCGCGCTTAGATCCGAGCAAGAACAGAGTCAACGGCCAAAGAGCGTAGAACTGTTCCTCCACGGCCAGAGACCAGAGGTGCCCGACGGGCCAGCCTCGGTCGATTACGTAGTTGATGGTATAAGTTGCGGCGTATACGAGATTCCTGGCAGGCACGACCAGCAGGCCGGCCATCACGAGAGCAACAGTGATCAGCCAGTAGGTATAGAATGCCGGAAAAATTCGCAGCACCCGGCGGCGATAAAAACCGCCGAGGGAGATCGTTCCCTTGGACGCAATCTCTTTGAGCAGCAGCTTGGTAATGAGGAAACCGGAAATGATGAAGAAGGTTCGAACTCTCGCCAACGCTAACCCAAAGTGGTCGATCGCAATCGGAAAGCCGAGAGTTCCAGCCGTGTGGCCGTAGAGCACGAGGGCGATTGAGACTGCGCGCAGCCCATCGAGGGACGGGATTCGTTGCACTCCCTGGCCCCTTGCCCGGGTGGCTTGCGGCACGTTATTGATTTCAGTTTCCATGAACGTTGTGGTCTGTCTGGTTATAACGTGGGGAAGTCAGAGGCCGGTCTATCGCCGATAATTTGTTTCTTGCGCTGGCAGCGAGAGATTTTCCATCCGCTACCGACTGCAAGATTTCACTGAAGCGCTCTCCGATGGCGGGCCAGTCGTAGCGGGCGGCGGTTTCGGCAGCGGCTTTTTCGTAACGGCGGCGCAGCGCCGGATCGCGCAACAGCATGATCACCGCCTGAGCGAACGACCGGGCATCGTCGGCCAGAATAATGTCGCGGCCGTGATGAACATCCAATCCTTCGGCGCCGACGGTAGTGGAGACGACAGCTCTGGCGGTCGCCATGGCTTCGTAGATCTTCAGACGCGCAGCTTGCCGAGCGAGCGGAAGAACGGCCAGAGATCCGGGACCGGCGTAGGGCTCTCGCGGAGCGGCCGGGCAAGTGCCACGTCCCAATCGAAATGGAGGAGGTTGTCGGCGCCCAGGCGATAGGTGCCGTCCGCGACGCGCCGCCAGTCCTCCTCGCTCTTCAGTCCCAGATTGGGAAAGATGCTTTTGAGATGCGCCGTCGCCTGCCCCCAGTCGGGTTGCGGGCGGTCGACGGCGATATAGTCGAGGATGCGGGCGAGGCCGGGTCCCGCTACCTCCGGCCCCACGTCGTTGAGGACAACGCCCGCAAGGCTGGCAGGCAGGAGCGCTCCCAGCGCCATGGCGAGGATGCCGCCGAGCGAGGTGCCGACGACGACCACCCGACCGAGGTTCGCCGCCGCCAGGAGATGGCGGATGTCGCCGAGGTAGGTTTCCGGACGGTAATTGCGCCAGTCGCGGTCGTATTGGGAGCGGCCGTGGCCGCGATAGTCGAGGCAGATCACCCGCCGCCCGACCGCCCAACGCGCGGCGAAGCGCTCATAATCCTTGGCGTTGCGCGTGAGGCCCGCGAGGCAGAGGAGTGGCGTCAGCACGGCCATGGGATCGCCGTAGTCGCGGT
>CAVZDM010000043.1:0-9441 GCA_963773955.1 uncultured Acidobacteriaceae bacterium
GCCGACAAACGCGGCAAAGAAATTTCGCACCTGGAATCCGTGCACCAGCGACGCCGCTAGTTCCAGCATGACCGCGTTTATCACCAGCCAGAAGAGGCCGAGCGTCACAATCGTCAGCGGAAAAGTGAGAATCTTGAGTAGCAAGCCGAGCGTTGCGTTAATCAGCCCGATGACAGCGGCCGCGATCAGCGCCGCCTTCGGCCCGGTGACGCTGATGCCCAACCCGAGGTTGGCGACGATCCAGACCGCTACCGCGCTTAGAATCCAATGGAGCAAAAGACGCACGATAAACCTCCTTCAGTAGAATCATTGGACACTATACAACGTGAGAACGGCTCCAAAGACGAATGCCGCCCGGCTGCTCGACCAGATGGGAATCCACTACGAACTGCGCGAGTACGAAGTGGATCCCGACGACCTGGCCGCGGAAACAGTGGCGGCGAAGATCGGCCTGCCGCCGGCGCAGGTTTTCAAGACCCTGGTGGCGCGTGGCGACCGCAAAGGAATTTCCATGGCGGTGATCCCGGGCGATCAGGAGCTGAACCTGAAGGCGCTGGCGGCCGCTGCGGGCGAGCGAAAGATTCAACTCGTCCCGGTAAAAGAACTGCAAGGGCTCACCGGCTACATTCGCGGTGGAGTGACCGCGCTCGCGGCCAAGCGTGACTTTCCCGTATACGTGGACGAGACGATTGAACTCTTCGACGTCGTTTCTATCTCGGAGGGTGTTCGCGGCCTGCAGATTCTGATTGCGCCCGCCGACTACCTGCGCGCGACCAAAGGCGAGATCGCGGCACTTGGAAAGCCCAAGGCTGGCTAGCAAACAAGTCGCGGTAAACTATCACGGAGGTCGCTGTAGAGACGGGGCTCGCCCCGTCTCAGCGGGCTGAACAACTCTGGTTTTGCTCGGTCGAGTTTGTCGGCACTGCCGAGACGCGGCAAGCCGCGTCTCTACCCGAAATCAGACGCACTTCCATTACCGATTCCGAGGTAAACCATGCCCACCGCCACGCGCATCAATCCGCTCTCTTTCCTGACCGATCAACTCGATGAACTCAAGGCCAAGGGCACGCACTTCAAGCTGCGCGTGCTGGATGACGAGCAGGCGCCGGTCTGTACCTTTGACGGCAAGCGGGTCATCAACCTCGCCTCCAACAATTATCTCGGCTTCACAACCCATCCCAAACTGCGCGAAGCCGCGCTTGAAGCCACGCGCAAGTACGGCGTGGGATCGGGCGCCGTGCGCACCATCGCGGGCACCATGAAGATTCACATGGAGCTCGAAGAAAAGATCGCGCGCTTCAAAAACGTCGAGGCCTGCGTGGTCTTTCAGTCGGGATTCACGGCGAACGCGGGAACGGTTTCGGCGTTTCTGGGCAAAGACGACTACATCATTTCCGACGAACTCAATCATGCTTCGATCATCGATGGCTGCCGTCTTTCGCGCGCGAAGATTCTCGTCTTCCGTCACAAAGACGTGGCCCACGCCGAAGAGCAACTCGCCAGCGTGAAGAACCAGCCAGGAAAGAAACTGCTGATCACCGACGGCGTGTTCTCGATGGATGGCGACATCGGCCCCCTGCCCGGCCTGTGCGATGCCGCCGAGAAATACGGCGCGATCATGATGGTCGACGACGCACACGCGTCCGGCGTGCTTGGCCGCAACGGACGAGGCACCGTCGATCACTTCAAAATGCACGGGCGCGTCGACATTCAAGTTGGAACCTTGTCAAAGGCGATCGGCGCTCTCGGCGGCTACGTTTGCGGCACGCGCGATCTGATCGATTTTCTTTATCACCGCGCGCGGCCCTTCCTGTTTTCGACGTCGCATCCGCCGTCGGTCGCAGCCACCTGCATTGCAGCGTTCGATGTCCTCGAAACCGAGCCGCAGTGGATGGAGCAGCTCTGGGCCAACACCCGCTTCTGGAAAAAAGAACTAGGCCTGCTGGGCTTCAACATTGGAGGCCAGACCACTCCCGCAACCGAAACGCCGATTACCCCGATCATCATTGGCGACGGACGCCTGACCATGGATTTTTCCCGCGAGCTGTTCAAAGAAGGCGTGCTCGGAACCGGCATCGCCTTTCCCACCGTCCCCGAAGGCAAAGCACGCGTGCGCACCATCATGACCGCCACGCACACGAAAGAAGAACTGCAGCAGGCGCTCGAAGTGCTGCAGCGTGTGGGGAAGAGGATGGGAATTCTCGGATGACGCATTGAAGTCGCGACATTGACCGGCGCGCAACGTTTACGCGGGCTTGCGCGCCACCACCAGCAGGTGTGCGCTCATGCCGAGCAGCGAAAAATCAGGTTCGTTCTAGAATAGCGGCACCATGCGCGCAATTTTTCAATGGAACGTGGGCATTCGATCCCTTGAGTTGGGGCGACGCACTCTGATCATGGGCGTGGTGAATGTGACTCCCGATTCGTTCTCCGACGGGGGACTCTACATTGATGCCGAAAAGGCCGTCGTCCGGGCCGAGCAGTTACTGGACGAAGGCGCCAGCATCATCGACGTGGGTGGCGAGTCGACGCGGCCGGGCACGACGGAGCCAGTGTCTGAGGAAGAGGAACGGAGGCGGGTGCTGCCCGTGATTCGGGATTTGAAGCGGCGCCGGCCGAATGCAGTGGTGAGCGTCGATACCTACAATGCGGGCGTGGCGCGAGCGGCGGTTGAGCTTGGGGCGGAGGTTGTGAACGATGTGAGTGGGTTCCGGTGGGATTCGAAGATGGCAAAAACGCTCGCTGAACTCAAGGTGGGAGCGGTGCTGATGCACACGCGCGGGCGTCCAGAGGAGTGGCGGTCGCTGCCGCCGATTGGCGATGCTGTGCTCATGGTGAAGCGCGATTTGCGACAATGGGCCGAGGCCGCAACCCTGGCCGGGATCAAGCGTGATCGTCTGGTGCTCGATCCGGGATTTGGATTTGGGAAACGCTTCGAAGAGAATTATCCGCTGGTGGCGCATTTCGCCGAGCTGCAGCAGATAGGATTTCCGCTGCTGGCGGGGGTGTCGCGGAAATCATTTATTGGGCGAACCCTGGCGCACGATGGCCAGGATGCGAGCGTTGGCGAGCGGCTTCACGGAACGCTGGCGGCGGAAGCGGTCTTGATTTTGAAAGGGGCGCACATCATTCGGGCGCACGATGTGCATTCCGCGGTGGAGGCAGCACGAGTTGCAGATGCGATTGTGGCAAGTGGGGGATAGACTGTCCCCACGCGCTCATGCGCGGGCGGCTTCGGTAAGCGGGGCGGTGACTTTGATCACGGGCAGTCGGATTTCAAACGCGGCCCCGCCTTCAGGGCGGTTGTAGCAGGTGATTTGTCCCTTGTGGTCCTGGATCACGCCGTAGGTGGCACTGAGTCCGAGACCAGTACCTTTACCGACCGGCTTGGTGGTATAGAACGGATCGAAGACGCGCTCGGGATCGCGCAGCCCGGGTCCGGAATCGGCGAATTGGACGATCACCTCGCCAGCTTCGCGCCAGAGGGAGATCTGGAGACGTCCGCCGCCGGTTTCCTGTAACGCGTCCACTGCGTTCTCCACAATCTGAACAAAGGCCTGCAGCAGCTGGTTGGGGTTGCCGAGGACGCGTGGCAAGGGATCGTAGCTCTCTACGGTCAGGCTGATCTTCCTGTTTTCCAGCTTGAATCCTTCCATTTGAACCGCGCGCTGCAAAAGCGGTTTCAGTTCGACCGGACCTTTTTCTCCCGGAGTCTGCTGGGCGAAGCTGAGCAGATCGCTCACCAGTTCGCGAGTGCGCCGGGCCTGTTGCCCGATTTTCTGTGCATTCGCGAGTTGCTCGCGGGTGAGGTTGCTGCTGGCGGCCATGCGTTCGGAACTGCTCAGGATGGCCGAGAGCGGGAACTCCAGTTCGCGGGCGGCGAGCGCAACCAATTCTCCGAGCGAAGCCAGCTTGGCCTGTTGGATCACTCTTCCCTGCAGCCGCTGCAGGTTTTCAAAGCTCCGGCGCGAATGCTTGAGCAGGCGCAGCAGCCTCTGGTCCAGCAGGTGCTGCTTGAGGAAAACGACAAAGGCCAGGATAGCAACGCCGCCCATGGCCACCGCAAAACGCACATGGCGCAAATAAGGCTGGTCGTGGCTCAGGAACAGTGCCCAATATGCCATGAGGGGCAGAGAAAGCAATGCTAATTTTGCGAGCAGAGGTGCGACCGGGCGACTGGCAAGGGCGATTGAAGGCATCATCTGGGTGTCACGCAGGCAACGTCGTCCGGCGATTGCGACCCAGAGAAACCCAAACACAGAGGCGAGGACCGGCAGATCATAGAGTCCGCCAGTCTTGTAGGTGCCCCGCACGACGGCCGCATGCATGGCTTCGGCGGAGAATGTGTAGAGAACAGTGGCGAAGAAAATGTTGCGATAGACCTCGCGCCACGACCCTGAACTGGTGAAGAATGCCGATGCGGATACGACGATCAGGAACGCTCCTTCGATGAAATACAAAAAATCCCAGCGCAGGTGGTACAGCGGGATATTGACAACGATGTATTCCTCGGGAAAGACGAAGAAGGCGTAGACCACGATCCACCACACCAGCAAAATGAGAACGTTCAGCGCGCTCAGCAACATCCCCTCGCGTTCTTCAGACTGATGAGGACGGATGGCCACCGCTCCCATGATGGGGACAACGTGCAGGAACAATACAACATCCCCCGGAAACGGGTGGGGCAGCGGCTTGCGAACCACCACCTCGAACCAAGTCCAGCATGCGGCGTTGAAACACCACATGGCCATGCCCACGGCCATAAGACTCCAGAACAGGCGTGTACGCCCATGGCTGTCGAAGGCATTCCTGGTGCAGAGAATGAAGGCGGCCGCAATCACCAACAGCGGGGTTACGTCTCCCATGGCTACGCGAAAGAACCCGTTGGGAGACACTACTGCAGCCAGAGCAAAGGCCAGCAGCAGACCCGTTCCCCAGAGAAGCGCCGAGATGTTACGCAGAGCCACCACATTCCATCATATGACGTTTCACCACGATATGTTTAGATCACAAGCTGGTTACCGGAGTGACAACGGTAACTCCCCAGCGTGCCTGACGAGGAGCCCTGGGGAAAGAGTGCACGCGTTTGACTTTGTATCGCCCTGCCCGGTAAATTTGCGGGGCTGCTATTTCTGCTCTTTCTCAATATTTGGTTCGCGCATGATCGTAGGACGGCGACACGCCGTCCTATGGGAAGCGGGTGTAAATCCCGCGCTGCCGCGCAACTGTAAGCGAGGACAACGCAACCGGTCACTGGGGATGTCTGAAAACGACAACCTAGGAAGGCCGGTTGTAGTAGCCGGATGCTGAAGCAAGAGATCACATCCTGACTCGCATAGCCAGGAGACCGGCGTGAACCGTCCACACCAACCCTTTCGCGTGATAAAGGAGACGTGCCATGCGGTTTTCTCGTGTATTCGCTACTCCATTTTTCCGGTTGTTCACATTTCTGACCATCTTTCTGACCATTGCTTCGGCCCAAATCAAAATTAAAGTTGTCGATCCTGAAGACGCCGTCGTCGCGGGCGCTGAGGTGCAATTGCTCAAACCTGGAAAACCGGCTCCTGCGGCGGTGCAAACTACGTCGGCCGAAGGACTGGTGATTTTTCACGAGTCGGCTTCAAGCTCTTACCACGTCCAGGTGCTGGCTCCGGGCTTCGCTGCAGAAACGGTGCCGGTGGATCTTTCGCCAACTAGTGAAACCACCACTATCAAGCTTCGCGTGGCCACGGCAGCGGAAATCGTGGTCGTGACGGCGACCCGCACTCCCGTTCCGAGCCAGGCCGCAGGCGCCGACGTTGACAGCTTGAGCAGCGGACAGTTGGAGGTAATGCAGCCGGTGGCCGCAGACGATGCCATGCGCTTCCTGCCAGGTGTGGTCGTGAACACCGCCGGGCAACGCGGCGGAATCTCGTCTCTCTTTGTTCGCGGCGGCGAATCCACTTACAACAAAGTGATTGTCGATGGGGTTGCCATCGACATACCGGGCCAGACGTTTGATTTTGGCACGCTGCCGCTGGCGCAAGCGGATCGCCTCGAATTCGTGCGAGGCGCACAGAGCACTTTGTACGGCTCCGATGCCATGACCAGTGTCGTGCAGGTGTGGACGCGTACTGGAAGCACTCCAGTCCCCGAACTCCGCTTTGGCGCCGATGGGGGAAATTTTGGAACGGCCAACGGCTTCGCGTCTCTGGCCGGCGCCCACGGACGCTTTGACTACAACTTCTTCGGCGACCAGTTCAACACCAACGGGCAGGGCGTGAACGATGCTTACTCGGATTCACTGGAGGGCGCGAATGTTGGAGTCGCTCTGAACGACAAGACGTCTTTGCGCGTGCACATGCGCCACTCCAACAGCCATACGGGAGTGCCTGGGGAATGGAGCTTCAACGGTTACGATCCGATCGTGAGCGTGAACGGCGTGAACCAACCCCTGCCGCCTGATCCCAGCGAATGGTCGCAGCTCAACAGCCTGCTCGGCAGCGTGGAACTTACCGTGGCCGCACCGTCGGGATGGCAGCACCGCTTCACCGGCTTCGACTACCTCTACCGTTACACCGAATTAAATGTGAATGGCGATCCAAACCGCGTCGACGGCTTTGGTTATCCGTTCGACTATCCGTCTCACGAGTACGATCACATCAACCATGTGGGATTTGAATACCAGGGCGATTACTCGGAGCGAACCTGGGCGCACTCCACCTTCGGTTATCGCATCGAGAACGAAAACGGCGTTGTCGGAGATCTGGACTACCCTCCCTCTACTTCCGGACAGCGTTTGAATCAGGATGCATACCTGCAGCAGCAGTTCACGCTGGGCAGGCTCTCGGCGATCGGGGGCGGGCGTTTCCTCCACAGCAGCGTATTCGGCAATACGGGCGTGCCCCGGGTGGCTCTAACTCTGTTGGCGTTACGCGGTGGAGAAATTTTTTCTGGAACGCGTTTGCGATTCTCCTATGCCACCGGGTTCATGGAGCCGGCTCTCTATCAGGTTTTTGCCGGTGCTCCGTATTACGTCCCGAATCCCGGCCTGTTGCCGGAGCGCACTCGATCCTTCGAAGCCGGCTTCCAGCAGAACCTGCTGGCGGGTCGCTGGACCCTGGACGCAACCTACTTCAATAATCTCTTCCATGATCAGATCGAGTATGCAACCAACCAGGCGGGCCTGGGCCAGTTTTTCAATGTGCAGCAATCTCTTGCGCACGGCGCCGAAGTTGAGCTGCAAGGCAAAATCTGGAAGAGACTGTCGCTCAACACGGCCTACACCTATACCTCGACCGAGTACCTCGAAACTCCCCTCTGCACCCCGGCGAATTTCTGCGATCCGGTGTTTGACACGGGAAATCCCTTGCTCCGGCGCCCCAAGCACTCGGCGACCACGCTCCTCACCTATCTGGCGACACGCTGGGGCGCAAATCTGGGTGGAAGTTTCGTGGGTCGACGCCCGGATTCCGATTTTGAGAACTTCGGCATCAACCACGCGGCGGGTTACACGCGCGTCGATCTGGGCGCGTGGTATGCGATCAATTCGCGGATTACGGCATATGCGAATGTTCAAAACGCGCTCAACGCCCACTACAACGAAGTGGTGGGATATCCCGCGCTGACCGCGAACTTTCGCGCGGGCATGAGGTTTCGCATCGGAGGGGAGTAAGTCTAGCGGCGGCTGCCGGCCGTCTCTTTTGGCTCGTCATCGGATTGAAGATCGGATTGAAGATTATCCGCCGCCACCGGCCTGCGGGGCGTAGCCGGACTTCCGCCGCCGTTGTAGAGGTGGCGCACCTGGTGGAGTTTCTCCACTTCTTTTTCACCGAGCGGTTGTTCGTTGCCGAGCAGATGCGTCACCAGCGCGATCTTCGCGAAGTGCTCCACGGTTTCCATTTTCATGTAGGCACTTTCGAGCGAGGAGCCGAACGTCACTACCCCGTGATTCGCCATCAGGATCGCGTCATGGTGCGGAATCAGAGGCTCGAGAGCATCGGTCAACTCGGGCGTGCCCGGGGTGCCGTAGCGGGCCAGCGGGATTGATCCCAGTCCGACGACCACTTCGCACACCAGCGGCCGGTTCAGATCGTAACCGGAAGCGGCAAACCCGGTTGCGGTCGGCGGGTGGGCATGGACAATGCCCTGCACGTCCGGGCGCAAGCGATAGATCAGCAGATGCATGCCGATTTCGGTTGAAACCCTGCGCTTGCCGGAGAGGCGTTTTCCGTCCATGTCCACAATCACCATGTCGGAAGCTCGCATCCTGCCTTTGCTGATACAGGTGGGAGTCACCAACACGTGTTTTTCGTTGAGACGGACGGACAGGTTCCCGTCGGTAGCTGCAACAAACCCGTTTTCGTGCAGCATGCGACCGAACTGCACGATCGCTAGACGATATTGACGGTCTCTGGCCATTGAAACCCTGCGCCGCCATGTTACAGCACGCCCCAGAAACCTTACAACCATTAGAAGGTCAAAATATGTAAAATCGGGTGGAGCCGGGCGCCCTCGCTCGGCCGCGGTGCCAATAGGACGGGCGCGACGCCCGTCGCTCCACCACAGGCTCGAACCCTATAATCTCCTCGATGCTGGTCTCAGACTTCCACTATGATCTGCCGCCCGAACGCATAGCGCAGGAGCCGTTGGCGGACCGCGCCGCATCGCGCCTGCTGCATCTGAATCGGCAGCCAGAGAGTGGACAGCGTCAAAGTGGGCAAGGTCAGAGCTGGCTGACTCAAAACTGGCTGACTCAAAACTGGCTGACTCAAAACTTGCTGACTCAAAACTTGCAAGACCGGAAGTTTAGCGAATTCCCCGACCTGCTGCGTCCCGACGATCTATTGGTCTTGAACAACACACGAGTGTTCCCAGCAAGGCTCTTTGGCCGCCGAAGCGGACGGCGGGCCCAGCCGCTGAGCCCGCACAATCCGGCGGCACAAGGATTTCTCCGCGGAGAGGTCGAAGTTCTGCTGACCCGCCAGGTGGCGAACGATCCGAATGAGTGGGAGTGCCTGGTACGGCCCGGGCGCAAGATCGGAATCGGAGAAAAACTCTACTTTAGCCGGTCACCCGGCGATGCACCCAAAGGCGAACGTCCCGAACTGGAAACCGAGATCGAAGCCGAGGTCGAAGCCGAAGTGATCGAACGCGGCAATTTCGGCGAGCGGCGCATACGGTTCGCTCCGGTCGCTGATTTTTTTGTCCGTATCGAGCGCATCGGGCACGTGCCGCTTCCGCCCTATATTCACCGCAACGACCGCACAGCAGGCGAGGATAGCGATAGAGATAAAGAACGTTACCAGACCGTCTATGCGCAAGCCCGGGGATCGGTAGCGGCGCCGACGGCCGGTCTTCACTTCACGCCAGAGATCCTGCAACGCATTCGTGAACGTGGAATCGAAATTGCCGAGATCACCTTGCACGTCGGCCTCGGCACCTTTCAGCCGGTAGCCGTGG
>CAVZDM010000044.1:0-10874 GCA_963773955.1 uncultured Acidobacteriaceae bacterium
ATTGTTGCCACCCGGGGAAGAAGTCTAGAACTTGCCGAGCGAAATCCGGATACCCTGATAGATCGTACATGCGTGCAATGTAAGAAGAGTCCCTCAACCAAAACGCGTGATACTGGAATTTGTTCACGGTTTGAACGTATTGGTCCCCGATCTTGTCCCGAGCAATCAAGTCGTAGACAAGGTTGGCGCGAAACGCATCATTTACTTTCTTTTCGGGAACTGTTATCTCGAGCCCGCGGTCAAAGATGTCTTGCCAGAATTTCACAGTGCGATTCAAGTAGTCGTCGAACGAGGCTGTTCGCAATTGCTCGACCAACGGTGAATCAGGCGGGAGTGGTTCGTACGGCATTCGAAATTCCAACACCTGCTGTGCTCCTGGGTGGAGCAAGATGTCGTAGCGGACAATGCTGCTGGAGTCGTCTGTTCGATTTTGAGTTTACGAGACGTCAAATCGGCCGGTCGATTGTGCGCCTCTTTCAGAACAAGACTCCGGACGGCGCTCGTTCGTTGGAAACAGATACATGACCTTGCCGTCACGCAGAAAGCCGTCGTTTGTGAACGCGTATTGCCAGTCGGGGTTCCATTCGACCCCCGGTTGCGAATTGTTTCCAAGATACTTTGGAGTAAGAGGACGCCAAAACCGATTGTCGGCCAGTGCCGCTGGCTAGCGTTCGCCTCATTCAGATATCGCATGCCGGCCGCGAAGTGCCCTACGAAAGTGTTCTTGCCCCGGTTGACGGCGATGAACCCGGATGCGAAGAACTCATCAGTGGCGATTTAGGGTTGCCATCCAAAGTGGCTGCAAACGCGGAAACCCGATATTCGATTGCGCCTTCGCGGTATTTGTACTGAACTATTGGGAAATATCCGCGGTAAAGCGTTTTTACTCGTTGCGATGCCGGCTGAGGCGGATTTCCGGTAAAGAACATCAGTTCGCCGTAGCCCGTAAAAAGATATCCCTCAGGCGAGACCAATGTTCCCACTCGCGCATCCATGACCCCGATCACGTCAGTTGGGTGGCTGAAATACGAAAATGGTTCATCGGCTCGGTCAATCTGTGGATCGACCATCTGAGCTAATGCGCTGGAAGAGGTAATGACTAGAAGCAAAATCAGAAAATGTCGAGTCATGGACTTGGTTGAGATCGAGGAACAGAGGCGCCTTGAATACTATCTACTTCGACCAGTATTACTGGAAAGATTTCGGAATACTCCGAATTTAAGTCGGGCCGCGAGCGAACTGCAAACGCCATCTTTAGGTGTTATCTTTGCCCCGGCTAGCAGCGCGCCGCTGGGATTCAGTCACCGTTCCTTGAACGTTGCCGGTAGAAATCGTGGCCTGTGCTAACAGCAGCGATGGCACGGTCAACAGAACTACAGCGACGAAAATGATGGACCTGAATCGGCCGCAGAGCCCTAAGACTCATAGAAATGGGAAGCTATAACATCCCCCTTGCCACGATTTGTGCGAGAAAAGTTCAATTGTTGCGAAGGCCTCTAATCAAAGGTCAAGATCGCAAAAAGTTCACGTTTGGGCAAACGAAACGATTTCCGACATTTTGCTCATCCACTCATATCGACGACGTTTTGCGAATCGCACGCAGGGAACCGTCACCAGATTCGGGCCATTCGTTTCCGGATCCCCGGGCCGAGATTATGCTGATGCGAGTCTATGGTTGCGCCTTGGCACGACTGCGCGACGGGATGAGCCTGGGTTGGACTCCTCCCCGGTCGCGCGACGAGCTTTACGAGCGTTAATCTGTACGAGCTATGACCCCGGCAAGTCGCAAATATTTCGTCGACACCAACATCTTGATTTACGCCCATGACCGCGAGGCTGGCCCGAAGCACGAACGCGCTCGCCAACTGATTGAGCATTTGTGGACGACGGGGCAAGGAGCTTTGAGTACCCAGGTTCTACAGGAGCTCTGCGTGAATCTTCGCCGCCGAGTGAAGCATCCGCTGCCCAGCGATGAGATCGCGAAGCTGATTGAGGACTACTTGAGTTGGGAGATCGTCATCAACACTCCGCAATCGATCGTCGCAGCCCTCGGGATCGAAGCGCGGTACAAGCTTTCGTACTGGGACGCTCTGATCCTGCATGCCGCCGAGAGCTGTGGAGCAGCGGTTGTCTACTCCGAGGACTTGTCGCATGGCCAGCGCTATGGCCCCGTTGAGGTGGTCAACCCGCTGCGGGCTTGATTGCCTCGAAACTCACTCCGGTGTCAGCGCACGCCCACTGTGGCATAGAGCCGCGCCAGACGGTGCGCGTGCTCGTCATAGGCCGCTTCAAAAAGCTCAGCGGCGCGCTGCTCTCCGATCAATGCTCCGGCGGTCAAGACCTTGGGCGGCGCTCCTGCCCGGGTGAGGAGAAGCGCGACCTGGGCCTTGATGCAGTTGACCAGAAGGCATCCACCGACTGTAGATCCGGGCGAGACGGGAGTCTCTAATTCAGGAATGGACACCATCGCGTCGCCCACGGGCGCTCCAGTGTCAAGGACCAAGTCGGAGAAATCCTGAAGCTTCTTTCCCTGAGGATGACGGCTGCGGCTCTTTGCGCTGTGCTGGGCGCTCACTATCGAAACCACGCGAATATGATTGCGCTGAAATTCCTGCGCCATCTCTATCGGGACGACGCTGCACCCGCTCGAGCTGACCACCAATGCGGAATCGTCAGCCGATAGAGAAAAGTTGCGCAGGATACGCTCTGCCAGACCATGCACATTTTCGACAAACATCGCCTGCCGCTGTCCGTTGGCCCCAACGACGAGGTTATGGAAGGTAAGCGATAGTTCAACGATGGGATTGAAACCGGGAAACGATCCATAGCGGGGCCACATTTCCTCGACCATGATGCGGCTGTGGCCGGCGGCGAAAACGTGGACCATCCGGCCCGCGAGTATGCTCTCCGCAAACCAATCCGCCGCCTTCTCTATGGCCGCTTGCTGCGACCTTACATGCTCGACCAGAGCCGCACACTTAGTCAGATATTGTTCTGTCGGCGTCATAACGCTCCAGATTGGAATATGTCTGATTCCCCCGAAGGCTATACCTCACGACCGCGGCGGATCAACCAGCGATGACGGCCACGTCACGGTCATGATCCGGGCATCCCGATTGGCCGAGCCTTCCGCTGCCCGGAACGCATCTAAAATACGGTACATTTGATTTTTCTTCGGAGCCCTTACCCTGATTCTTAGTCGAGTTCTTTTCTTTGCGCTGTTTCTTTTAGCGGTCTATGCCGTCCAGCGATTCTGGTTCATGCGGGCGTGGACGTGGATTAGCTCGTTCTCCAATGCCAACTGGCGTTTCGGCCTGCATGCCGTACTGAT
This sequence comes from uncultured Acidobacteriaceae bacterium, assembly GCA_963773955.1. Lineage (GTDB taxonomy): Bacteria > Acidobacteriota > Terriglobia > Terriglobales > Acidobacteriaceae > Acidiflorens. The sequence goes on from CAVZDM010000044.1 coordinate 3,332, forward strand.
CGCGCTGGCCGCTGCGCTGCTCGCGACGCTCCTCGATCCCCTGCTTGGCCATGGGATCTCGCGCCTCAGTTTGGGCAGCTTCAAGCTCGGCAAAACGCTGGCCACCATTTCCCGCTTGTGGCTGGTTGCTTCGTTCTTTGGATTCCTTGCGGTTGAATCAGTGGGAGCGATCGAGTGGGTCACGAATGTCGCCGCACGGCTTCTGCCTCATTCTGGAGCGGTGGCCGGCGGGTTCAGTTCCTCGCGGCGAACATTTTTTCAATACGCGGCCGTGCTTGCCGGAGGCTTTCCATTTCTTGCCGCGACTTACGGATTTGCCGCCGGGCGCCTGCGTTACACGATCGAGCGCGTCGATGTACCGGTGGCCAATCTTCCTCCCGCGCTGGACGGGCTGCGCATCGCCCAGCTTAGCGACATCCACATCGGCGACTACATGCCTCCGCGCGAAATCGCTCGCGCCGTTGACATGGCTAACGAGCTTCAGCCCGATATTTCTTTTGTTACGGGAGACTTCGTCTCGAGCGAAGGCGATCCGCTGGAAGTTTGCATTACCGAGTTGAGCCGGCTGCGCGCGACGCTCGGCGTCTGGGGATGCAATGGCAACCACGAAATTTATGCGGGAGTGGAAGACGAGGCGGAACGGCTCTTCCGCGAGAAGGGAATGCGGCTGCTGCGCGCCGCGAGCGCCGTGGTCGAGCACAACGGAGGGCGCTTCAATCTGCTGGGCGTCGACTACCAGCGCGACCACATGACCAGCGGAGAGCGTACCGGGCCGATGCTTGCTGAAATTGAGCACCTGATCCGGCGCGACATGCCAAATGTTCTGCTCTCGCACAATCCGAATTCGTTCCGTCGAGCCGCCGAACTGGGGATCGAGCTCAGTCTTGCCGGCCACACCCACGGCGGACAAGTGAAGTTTGAGATTGTGGATCACAGCGTCAGTCCGGCCCGGCTGATCTCGCCTTTCGTCGCCGGACTTTATCACTTGCCGATTCCTACGAACGGCCACGCTGGCTCCGCAGCCGGGATTACGACGATCGGCTTACAGAAGGCTGCTCTCTATGTGAACCGCGGCCTGGGAACTTTTGGTTTTCCTGTACGGATTGGCGTGCCGCCGGAAATCACGCTGCTGACTTTGCGGAGAGCATAGACGGCAGACGATTTCTAGTTTGAAGCCCACCAGATCAGGCCAATGAACAAGACTTGCATCGGTGTCCGCAGCCAGAGCGGGGTCACGGGCTTGCCACCCAGTGTCACCCCTTTCAATGCAGCGTTGACGTTGGCCGTGAACATGCCGATGAGCAGCAGGATGAGGCAGGTTCCGGCAAGAAAGCGGAATCTCGGAATCAGCAAACCGACCGCGCCGAGAAACTCGCAAACGCCGGTGATGTAGACGATGAGCATCGGCCGCGGAAAGTAGGCAGGGATCATCCGCGCCAGATCGTGTCTGATCTTGTTGAAGTGCGCGACGCCGGTGAAAATGAACATGACGGCGAGAGCGTAACGGACTGAGTCGTGCCACGTGGCGAGTGGTGTGACGCCGAGCGCGCCGATACCTCTCAGAAGCAGCCACGCGCCGAAAAGTAGAAACATCACCACCATAGGTCAGTCGCGTGTTCAGATGCGAGTACGGGAAGCAAAGGTAAAGATGTGGACTAAACTACCCGCTGACTCTGCGGAAACCCCGAAAGCGAAGAGCCTGGAAAGCCACCGTTCACCCCCACCTTGGCAGCCCCGAAACGTGGTATAATTCTGGAGTAAATTCTGTCAGATAATGCCTGTAGATGCAAGAACTTACCGAGATTCTTAGCGAGACAGAACGAGCTCAGCTTTCGCTCCGCTTGGACGGAGCAAAGCGCCCGTCTCCACAGGGCTTATACAGGCTTTTACTGAGAACTGACAACTGAGAACCGAGAACTGACTTTCATGGCTGATGATCCCCAAAATCCTGAACTTCCTTTAACTCCTCCCGGAGGCGACGGTCAATCTCCCACCGGTCCGGGCGCCCTCAACATGCAGCCCGTCAACATTGAAGAGGAAATGAAGCGGTCGTATCTCGACTATTCACTGTCGGTGATCATCGGCCGCGCGCTGCCCGACGTCCGCGACGGACTGAAGCCGGTGCATCGCCGCATTCTTTACACCATGCAGCAGATGGGCCTCGCTCCCGGACGAGCCACGCGCAAGTGCGCCCGCATCGTCGGCGAAGTGATGGGCAAGTACCATCCCCATGGAAACCTCGCTGTTTATGACGCATTAGTGCGATTGGCGCAGCCGTTTGCCATGCGCGCACCGCTGGTTGATGGTCAAGGCAACTTCGGCTCGGTCGATGGCGACCCGCCGGCGGCCGATCGTTACACCGAAGCTCGTTTGACGCGCGTCTCTACCGCGCTGCTTGAGGATCTCGACAAAGAAGCGGTCGATTTTTATCCCAACTACGACGGCACGGAAACGCAGCCTGCAGTTCTGCCTGCGCGTTATCCCAACCTGCTGGTCAATGGATCGGACGGCATCGCCGTCGGCATGGCCACCAAGATTCCGCCGCACAACCTGACTGAGATTGTCGATGCCACCATGACGCTGGTGAATAATCCTGCCGCGCAGTTGCCGGAGATTCTGAAGTTTGTGCAGGGACCGGACTTTCCGACGGCGGCCATCATTCACGGACGCGCCGGAATCTTCGAGGCTTACCGCACCGGCCGCGGCCGTTTCATGATGCGCGCGCGTGCCGCCATCGAGAACGTCACCAAAGACAAGCAGGCGATCATCGTCACCGAAATTCCGTATCAGGTGAACAAAGCGCGCCTGATCGAGCGCATCGCTGATCTCGTTAACGACAAGACCATCGACGATATCTCCGACATTCGCGACGAAAGCGATCGCGACGGCATGCGCATCGTGATCGAACTCAAGCGCGGAGCCGAACCGCAGATCGTGCTCAACCAGCTCTTCAAGCACACCTCGATGCAGGAAGGCTTCAGCATGATTCTGCTGGCCGTGGTCAACGGGCAGCCGAAGGAACTGGGACTGATCCAGGCGATCAAGCACTTCATCGACCACCGCGTCGATGTGGTGCGGCGGCGCACTTCGTATTTGCTGAATAAAGCAAGAGACCGCGAGCACATTCTGGAAGGCTACCTGACCGCGCTCGATCACCTCGACAACGTGATCGTGATTATTCGCGGCAGCGCCAACCGTGCCGACGCTCGCGAGAATTTGGTCGCTTACTTTGGCGGCAAAAAGATTGACGTCAACACCACCGGACGCGCTCCGAAGCTTGCCGCCGAGAAGCCGTTTACCGCCAAACAGGCCGACGCCATCCTCGAATTGCAACTGCATCGGCTGACCAAGCTCTCGATCGACGAAATTTCGAACGAGTTGAAGCAGGTGCGCGAAGCGATCGCCGAATACGAATCGATTCTTGCGTCCGAGGCGAAGCTGCGCAAAGTAATCATCAAGGAACTGGAAGAAGTCAAAAAGCTTTACGGTGACGCACGGCGCACCGTAATCGAAGACGAAGCCGCGGAAATCATGCTCGAAGACCTGATCGCCGACGAGCAGGTTGCGGTCACGGTCAGCCATTCCGGCTACATGAAGCGCACTCCGATCTCGACTTACCGCATGCAGCGCCGTGGCGGCACCGGACGCACTGGCATGAAGACGCGCGACGAGGATTTCGTCGAGCATCTGTTCATCGCTTCGACTCACGCCTACATTCTGATCTTCACCAACACCGGACGCGTCTACTGGCTCAAGGTGTATGAGATTCCTGACATCGCCGCAGCCGGCAAAGGCAAGCACGTAGGCAACCTGGTCGGCTTGCAGCCGGGCGAAACCGTGCGCACTATGCTGGCCGTGCGCGATCTGGAGGAAGAAAACAGGTACGTCTTTTTTGCCACGCACAACGGCACGGTGAAAAAGACCGAGGTGAAAGATTTCTCGCACGTGATGTCGCGCGGCATCATCGCCATCAACATCGAGCCGGGCGACGAACTCGTCGCGGCCTCGCTGACCGACGGCAACCAGATCGTCTTTCTAGCCTCGCATGACGGACAAGCGATTCGCTTCGATGAAAACGACGTGCGCTCCATGGGACGCAACGCCACCGGCGTACGCGGCATGAACCTGGCCGAGAAAGATTACATCGTCGGCATGGCGACGACGATCAAGCCGGAAGCGAAAGCGATCCTGAAAGAAGGCGAGGTCGCTCCCGAAATCGCGGACTTGATTCCGGAGAAAGGCTCGCTGATTCTTTCCGTAACCGAAAACGGATACGGCAAGCGCACTCCCGCCGACGAGTATCGCCTCACCAATCGCGGCGGCAAGGGCGTGATCAACGTCAAGACCACTGCACGCAACGGCAAAGTCGTCGGCATCTCGCAGGTGAGTGAGAAATCCGAGGTGATGCTGATCAGCCAGTACGGCAAGATCATCCGCATCGAGTCGAAGTTCATCCGCGAATCAGGCCGCTCGGCGCAGGGTGTGCGGTTGCTGAACGTCGAGCCGGGAGACCGGGTCGCGGCGGCGGTGGTGATTCCGCCGGAAGAGCCGAATGGGAATGGGACGCTGATTCAGTAGGGCGAATCGCAAGGCAGAGGCCCGGTGATTCCAACGCGGGGCCTCACTTCATCACCTGCCGTTTGAACTGCCGTTCTATGGTTTGCGCTTCGGGAACATATCGGGCGGCCCGTGCGGCGGGAACATGTTGGGCGGCCCCTGGATGGTGCGAAGTAATTTGATCGCGGCTTCTTCGTCAGACGCCGCTGAAACGCCCCAGAAAGGCTTGGCGCCCTGCTCGATGTAGAAGGCAGCTTCGGGGCTGCTGCCGCCTTGCGCATAACCGAAACAATCTTCTGACGCTGGCGGCGGCCCGCCACTGCTGTCACCACCGCCACAAACAATGTTCCAGCGAAGACTCCGCTTGGTCGCTTCTCTGCGAAGCGCGGAACAGGCTTGTGTATCTGGCACCCCCCACACTTCGCCGTCGGGGTCGCAGATGGGAAAACCCAATTTGGCCGCCTCTCGGCCAAGCCTGATCTTCATGGCGTTACGGTCTTCGACCGGCGGTTTCGCGCAGCCAACGAGGAAAATCAGCGAGATCAAAAGCAACTTCGTCATCGCGCGAGCTTTTCGTTTGTGAGCGATTTCCATTTCCCAGCGACTAGGAAGGCGGCTGTCCCGAGTGCGGTTGCAGCGAACAGGCGCAACGCAATTGCGGATACGTCCGGGCCTCCGTTCTTGAATCCATGACACGGGGATGGAGGGGGCGCATCCACCACTTCGAATCGTGGCTCTGTCTTACTAGCGGGTCCAGTATTCTCAACTGGCTCGGTGAAGCCAGCGGGCGCGTTGGCGGCTGTGGGCTTCTCGCAGCCTACGGACCAAATCCAGTCGTAGCCCTGCTGGACTTTGAACGGCTGCCCGCTGGGCCACGGTTGCAAGAATACCCACGGAACCCAGACGCAGCAGTACACGACCAGCAGGCAGTAAAGAACGGCGACGATTCGTTGTGATCGGGTCATGACGAAGTTCTAATTGCTGAAAGCTACCACGGTCCGCTTCCTATCCTTGTCGTAAATCGAAATTTGCGGTCCGGAGTTTAATGCGTCCAGCTCAATGCGTATCCTAGACTCTTCATCGAACAGAGTGAAGGCGGGGCCTTTTCCGTGTTCAGTCATAATGGCTAAGGGATTGCCTTGGTTATTGAAGAGACTGATTGAGGCAAAAGTTTTGTCGTTGACACCGAGATCGACCGCTGCCTTATCATTCGGGTACTTGAGGACAAATCTGGGAAAATCTGAATTGTCCGGATCAGGGGCCAACCGCGCAGTGACGCGACCGGAAGTGTTCACTAAATCAAACTCGTGCGCGACTACGGCGGTAGCATCGACCCTCGTCGTCTTTATCCACGTGGGAGCTGCGCCCAAGTGAGTAGCCACGCCAGCAGCACAGAGAATTAGCGTCAGGCCAGTCAGCGTTCGCCAGAATCTGAGTTGACGCTCCAATTTGTCGAGACGGGTGGAGAGGTCTGCATCTTGCATCGTCATGATGCGAGCAGGCTAACCCTTTGGCGAATCGCCTGCAAGTTTAGGGCGATATTCTCGTCCCCGCCGCCTCGCATTACCGCAGTCACTTCAAAATAACCGCACTTTCGTTTATTGTTAACCGTAGTGACACTCCTCCCCGCTTGTGCCCGCGCGGTTGCAGACTATTTGTGAGCGTGCGTTTGTGCATGACATCGTAAACGCGAAACCTGAACCCGCGCACCATCCACTCGCATACGACGAACTTCTGAGTCGGCCGATTCGCGAGCTGGGGCTTACGCTTGCCGGGTCGCCGGTGGAACGCTTTGTCGAACAGCTCTATCGCGAGCTGGACGCCAAGGGGCTGACCAAATTTCGTCCGGCGGTTTACCTGACCGACGAGTGGGGATGCCCGTCGGGCGAGCCGATTATCGGCATTCCGTTTTATCTGGCGCATACGGCGCTGGCGCAACTGGAAAAAGAAACGCATGACCTCGAAGACGCGAGAGAAATCATGATGTACCTGCGGCATGAGGCGGGACACGCGTTTACCTACGCGTACAAGCTGCACAATCGGCCGGAGTGGAAAAAGATCTTTGGGCCGTTTCGCCGCCCGTATCACGATAACTACCGGCCCGCGCCGTTTTCGCGCGACTATGTGCGGCATTTGCCGGGATGGTATGCGCAGAAACATCCGGATGAAGATTTTGCCGAAACGTTCGCGGTGTGGCTGACACCGCGCTCGAATTGGCGCAGGCGCTATCGCGGCTGGGGCGCAATGGAGAAACTGAGTTACCTCAACCGGCTGGCGCGCAAACTGGGGAAGAGCGATCCTCCGCGACGGCGCGGACAGGCCGACATCACGGTCGATGACATGGAGAACACCGTCGCCGAGTTCTATCACCAGAATGGGCGGGAAGAAGTTGCGGTCACCGAACTCACGCCGGATACGGATCTGCGCGACCTCTTCTCCGTATCGAAACGGCGGAAGACGGCGCAGCCGGCGCACGAATTTTTGCATCTGCATCGCAAAGCGGTGATCGACAAAGTTGCGCAGTGGACGGGTGCGCAGCGTCCGCTGATCAAGACTTTGATAGACACGATTGAAAAGCGCGCCAGTGAACTCGACTTGCGCACCGACAAAACACGCAGCGCGGAACATCTGGCGGAAGTCACCGCCTATGCCACCGCGCTGGTAATGACCTATGTGGCGAAAGGAAAATTTATTCAGCCATAGAAAAAGGTCTCAGGTGTCAGGCCTCAGGAAAACCGGGCGGGGAGTAGTGCCCCAGATTTTCCTGACACCTGACACCTGAGACCTGACACCTGGGAGACACGATGATCGGAGCAAAACTTAAAATCGCGCTGCTCTACGACTTGTGGAACGAAGATCCAGATGCGGCAGCGGCGAAGATAGAAGCGGAGACTGCGCGTAAGCCTCGCAAGAAAGTGAAGAAGGTCAAGAAAGAGAAGACCGACCGCGAGGAAATTTTCGAAGCGCTGCAGAAGCTGGGACACGA
>CAVZDM010000045.1:0-3943 GCA_963773955.1 uncultured Acidobacteriaceae bacterium
TCTGGCATCGATACGTCCGAACAGATCGGAACTTCGACAATGAACGTAAAACTAAGCCTTGATTACCAAGCAGTCGACGAGTTCTATGTCCCCAGACATGTCTCCTTTGACCTTGTGGGGGCCTATTCGGTATTGATGGATTTCTCTGTCTGCTCTGTTTCTAAAGGAGCGATTGCACACTGAATGGGCTCGAAAGCCAGGGTTTCGTAAGCATCTGGTTCCGGATTGCTTGGGATCGCAACCTGCTCGGAAACCGAGCCATCCCGATAATTTTGTTTACGACGCTGACGGGGTTCTGCCATGGGATAATGCAGTAGCCTGCGAGTCGTTCGCAAAGCCAAGGGCATCCAACTATGGTGACCGCCACCCAGGAACGTTTCTTCTTCGAGCACTACGGACTTACAAATCACGATCTCGAAACTTACCTGGCCGCCGCGCTCTCGGCGGGCGGCGACTACGCCGACCTCTATTTCGAATACCTGACCTCGACCTCGCTGATGGTGGATGAGTCGCTAGTGAAATCCGCCTCGCAGGGAATTTCGGCAGGCTGCGGTGTGCGCGTCGTTTCCGGAGAGCGCACCGGCTACGCCTACACTGACGATCTTTCGCCGCAGCGGATTCTGCATGCCGCCCGCACCGCGGCGCTGATCGCAAGCGCGCCGGCCAAATCGACGGTCGCCGGATTCCAGCAGAAGCCCGCCCGTAGCCTGTACCCCGTAGCATTGCCTTCGGTAGACGCTGACATCACAGCCAAGGTTGAACTCCTGATGCGCGCCGATAAAACCGCACGCGGCTACGATCCGCGCATCAAGGAAGTACGCGCCAGCTACGCCGACGAACTGCGGACCATCCTGGTGGTCGGCTCCGACGGCACGTTCGCGGAAGACTCGCAGCCGCTGGCGCGCGTGAATGTTTCCTGCATCGCGAAGACAGATGCGACCTCAGGCCGAGGCTCATCGGGCGGCGGCGGGCGTGTCGCGCTCGACTTCTTCTTCGGTGACAAGACTCCTGAGTTCTTCGCCAAAGAAGCCGCGCGCCAGGCAATTCTGCAACTCGACGCCCGCGAAGCTCCAGCCGGAGACATGGAAGTGGTCCTCGGTCCGGGATGGCCCGGCGTTCTGTTGCACGAGGCCGTAGGCCACGGCCTGGAGGCTGACTTCAACCGCAAAAAGACATCGGCATTCGCCGGCCTGATCGGCAAACGAGTGGCCAGCGAAAAATGCACCGTGGTTGACAATGGCACGATGCCATGGCGCCGAGGTTCCTTAAACGTCGACGACGAAGGCCAGCCGACGCAGGAAACCGTGCTGATCGAGAATGGAATTCTGAAGGGATATCTCAGCGACAAACTTTCCTCGAAGTTGATGGGCCTGGCCGATACCGGCAACGGACGCCGCGAGAGCTACGAACACATTCCCATGCCGCGCATGACCAACACCTACATGCTGGCGGGGCAAGACGACCCAGGAGACATCATTCGTTCAGTAAAAAATGGCGTTTATGCCGTGAATTTCGGCGGCGGACAGGTCGATATCACCAACGGCAAATTTGTTTTCTCGGCGTCGGAAGCCTATCTCATCGAAAACGGACAGATCACCGCCCCGATCAAAGGCGCAACCCTGATCGGCAACGGGCCCGATGTGCTGACCCGGGTTTCCATGGTAGGCAACGATTTGAAACTCGATGAAGGCGTCGGCACCTGCGGCAAAGATGGACAGGCCGTTCCGGTAGGCGTAGGCATCCCGACAATCAAGATCGATCGCCTGACCGTCGGCGGCACCGCGAAACGCGAAACCGGCGGATTCATGCAGTAACAGCAATTCTCACCACAGAGACACAGAGTCACGGAGAAGAGCAAAAGACAAAGGTTTTGGTTTTCCCTGTGCGTCCCTGTGTCCCCCGTGCCGCTGTGGTAGATTTTGACTTTCGAAATGACGACAACCCTGGAAACCGCCGAAGTAAAGCCCACTCTCGATCTCAAGGAGCTAGCCGCCGACGTAGTCCGCCGCGCGATGCAAGCCGGCGCAACGGCCGCCGAGTGCGTCGCCCGCGAAGGCGACGAATTCTCCACCGTAGTGCGCCTCGGCCAGGTCGAAACCCTGAAAGAGTCCGGCTCGCGCGCCATCGGCGTCCGCGTTTTCTTCGGACAGCGCGCCGCCAGCACCTATTCCAGCGATTTTTCCGCCGCCGGAATCGAGCGCATGCTGAAGTCGGCGCTCGAACTGGCGAAGATCTGTTCCGAAGATCCGTACGCCGGAATTCCCGATGCCGCGAAGCTCGGATCGCTTTCCGGCGACCTCGGTCTTTATCACGAAGACGTTTATTCGCTGTCCGGCCCCGACCGCATCGAGTACGCGCGTCGCGCCGAAAAAGCGGCGCTCGATACCGACCCCCGCATCAAAAACTCAGAAGGCGGATCGTTCGACGCCGCCACCGGCAGAAAAGTGCTGGCGAGTTCTCACGGCTTTGTAGGCGAATACCGTCGATCATACTGTTCAGTCGCTGTGGTGCCCATCGCCCAGAACGAAGACGAGAAGGGCGGCATGCAGCGCGATTACTGGTATTCCGTGGCGCGCAGCCTGGCAAAACTCGACTCGGCCGAACAGGTAGGAAAAGAAGCCGCCCGCCGCACCCTGCGCCGCCTAGGCGCGCGCAAGGTAAAAACCGCGCATGTGCCGGTAGTCCTCGATCCCATGGTCGCCGGCTCCATGCTCGAACACATTTTCGAGGGTGTAAACGGCGACTCGGTCTATCGCGGAGCCTCGTTCCTCGCGGGCAAACTCGGCGAGAAAATTGCCGGACCGAACGTCACCGTCATCGACGACGGCACCATGCCCGGCGGCTTTGGCACCTCGCCCTTTGATGGCGAAGGCATTCCCACGCGCCGCACGGTGGTGATTGAGAACGGAATTCTAAAGTCGTACCTGCTGAATACCTACACCGCGAAAAAGCTGGGCCTCGAAACCACCGCCAACGCCTCTCGCGGACTCGCCGGAACGCCCGGCATCGGTCCCGGAAATTACTTCCTCGAACCGGGACGGAAAACACCGACCCAGATAATCGCCGACATTAAAGACGGCCTCTACGTAACCGAGTTCCTCGGTCACGGAGCGAACTTAGTCACCGGCGATTACTCACGCGGCGCCTCCGGCATGTGGATCGTCAACGGCGAACTCGCCTATCCGGTAGAAGAAATCACCGTAGCCGGCAATCTCAAAGACATGTTCTGCAATATTTCCGAAATCGGCAGCGACCTGGAATTCCGCGGCAGCGTAGCCTCGCCCACCATCCGCATCGACGGCCTAACCGTCGGCGGAGAGTAAGAATAATAGAAGTTCAGCAGAACTCACCAAACTAAGGTCGTCACGGAGTCGGGATCGAGCGTCAAGCTAAGCGCTTGAGCCCCAACCTGACACTCAACTGCCTGTCCGTCACCCTGGTTCGTGATCACCAAAACGCGGCCCCCGTCCGGGTTCTCCAAAGCCACGTGATCGATACCATGCAAATCCCCGCGGGAAGCAATCACTTGTGCTCCGCGCCGAATCACCTTGGAAAAATGAGCGAAGGCCCAATATTGCCCGCTCTGTGTAACTTCGTGGGTCTTCGAGTCGACGGTCACCACGCCGCCGCAAGGAAAGGGGCCAATGTTTGGCGTTCCCTTTTCATCCAGCACTAAATTCCAGCCGACGATGCACTGTGCCCAGTTCCGCAGCACTTCGCTGAAGGTGTGGGACCACTTCGCCCAATCTGTCTTGTAGTCGGGGCTGGTGTAGTCAGGTCCACCTTCCGTCCAGTAGGCATTCTTGGAGGGGAAAGCATCGTGGACGCGCGTCATGGCATCTGGAGTGCCGAAATAGCCGTGCCATGCAACGCCATCCACGTATTTGGCGATTGCGGGATCGCTCAATTCATCGAGCGCCCGACCCCACAAAGCATAGTTGTG
>CAVZDM010000046.1:0-19583 GCA_963773955.1 uncultured Acidobacteriaceae bacterium
TCGCCCAAAAAAGGCCGTCCAAAAACACGTGCAGGCCGGATGGGCGGATCCCGGCCTGCGAAAGCACGCTTTATGTTCTAAAATCACGGCATCGGGACGCCAACGTTGACATTGTTATTATTGTTGTTGACGATGTTGATCGACGGCGGATAGGTGTCAATCTGGGACACCGGCAGATAGCAGGCGCTCGGAGCGTACCAGTAGTAGTAGCAGCTCGCTTCGGGGCAGAAGTAATATCGGCAGCCGTAGCGATTGTTCCAGTAAGAGCCGCGCCAGCCGCGATAATCACGATGCAGGGAACGGTAGCCGCCATGGCCGTAATACGAACCGTGAACCTCGCGTCCATGTCCACTGCTAGGTCCGTGTCCAGAAGCCGCCAGTAAGGGGCTGCTCATCGCACCGAACAGAACGGCCATCGCACCCAGGCTCAGAATGAAACGCTTCATGGTATTCTCCTTTTGCCGCTCGGGCAAAATTATGTGATTGAGAAAACTGATCCAGCGTCGTCACGTCGATTCAGCTCAGGATCGTTTTCTTGTGGATGTCAGTGTGTCCTTAGTTTTTGGCACCACTGTCATTCGTCTCACATAAATACCATTGCGTTTGCGGTCTCCGACCGAACAGTAAATTTGGCGTAAGGTACAATCAACGCGCCGCGGCCGCCACCCCAAAAAACACGTGCAGGCCGGATCGCAAATCCGGCCTGCCGCAGCACGCCTATTGGTGCATTAAAGCTGGTTTATCGCACGGAGCACAGGTGGGCGGCCTTCCCAGGCCGTCCGGCCGGGCTAGGAAGCCCGGCCCACATTACAGTTTAGCTGCAGAGCGGTTATCACGTTTCGTGCAGCAAAAACGCACACTGGCCCGAAACATAACGCCACACTGGCCGAAGCGGTAACGCCACACTGGCCCAAAACATAACGCCACACTGGCCCGAAACGTAAGTGAGGAACAATCCCTCGCTTACGTTTCGGACCAGTGTATAGAGTAGCTCAACCTTTGCGACACAGGCTCTGGTTCAGCGATCACGGAGCTGACCCCGGCCCCGCCCCTTGCCCAGGTCCTGCCAGCGGGCCAGGCCCTGGTCCTGCCAGCGGGCCAGGCCCTGGTCCTGCCAGCGGGCCAGGCCCCGGCCCTGCCAGCGGCCCAGGCCCGGGCACCGGCACCGGTCCGCCGACGTTGACGTTGTTATTATTGGTATTCACGACGTTGATCCCCGAGTTGAACGACGGTGGGTAGGCAGCGATCTGGGATGCCGGCAGGTAGCAGTAACTCGGAGCGTAATAGTAGTAGTAGCAGCACGCTTGGGGGCAGTAGTAAAACTGGCAGCCATAGAGATTGTTCCAGTACGAGCCGCCCAAGCCGCCATAACCAAAAGGCAGGTAGCCATAGCCGCCATTGCCGTAGCCAAAACCGCGACCATACCCGTAGCCTTGGCCATAACCGTAGCCGTTTCCGTAGCCGTAGCCCCGGCCATACCCGTACCCGCGTCCATATCCGTAGCCGCCGCCGTTGCGATAGCTGCCCTGGCCGTAATGTCCACCGGAAAACCCTCGCCCACGCCCGCCACTGTTTCCTGGTCCAGATTCAGGAGCCGCCAGCAAAGGGCTGCTCATCGCACCGCAAAGAACCATCAGCACACCCAAGCTCAGAATGAAACTCTTCATGATAATCTCCTTTTGCCGCTCAGGCAAAGTTATGTGATTGAGAAAACTGATCCAGCGTCGTCACGTCGATTTCAGCTCAAGATCGTTTTCTGGTGGATGTCAGTGTGTCCTTAGTTTTTGGCACCACTGTCATTCGTCTCACATAAATACCATTGCGTTTGCGGTCTCCGACCGAACAATAAATTTAGCGTAAGGTGCAGCCACAGCGTCACGGCCAGCCAAACGGGACACAGGTGGGACGGCCTTCCCGGCCACCCGGCCGGGCTAGGAAGCCCGGCCCACATCACAGTTCGTTGCAGTGCGGTTATCAGATTTCGTGCAGCAAAAACGCACACTGGTCCGCAACGTAAGTGGGAACCATCCCTCGCTTACGTTTCGGACCAGTGTAAAGAGTGCTAAACCTTTTCGGCACATCCTCTGGCTCGGCAATCACGGGGCTGACCCCGGCCCCGGCCCTTGCCCAGGTCCTGCCAGCGGGCGAGGCCCCGGTCCTGCCAGCGGCCCAGGCCCGGGCACCGGCACCGGTCCGCCGACGTTGACGTTGTTATTATTGGTATTCACGACGTTGATCCCCGAGTTGAACGACGGTGGGTAGGCAGCGATCTGGGATGCCGGCAGGTAGCAGTAACTCGGAGCGTAATAGTAGTAGTAGCAGCACGCTTGGGGGCAGTAGTAAAACTGGCAGCCATAGAGATTGTTCCAGTACGAGCCGCCCCAGCCGCCATAACCAAAAGGCAGGCAGCCGTAGCCGCCATTGCCGTAGCCGCCGTAGCCGTAGCCGAAACCGCGTCCATACCCGTAGCCTTGGCCATAACCGTAGCCGCTTCCGTAGCCGTAGCCCCGACCATAGCCATAGCCGCGTCCATAACCGTAGCCGCCGCCGTTGCGATAGCTGCCCTGGCCGTAATGTCCACCGGAAAACCCTCGCCCACGCCCGCCACTGCTTCCAGGTCCAGATTCAGGAGCCGCCAGCAAGGGGCTGCTCATCGCACCGCAAAGAACCGTCACACCCAGGCTCAGAATGAAACTCTTCATGATAATCTCCTTTTGCCGCTCGGGCAAAGTTGTGTGATTGAGAAAACTGATCCAGCGTCGTCACATCGATTCAGCTCAGGATCGTTTTCTTCTGGATGTCAGTGTGTCCCTTGTTGTTGGCCCCACTGTCATTCCCCTCACGCAAATACCATTGCCTTTGCCGGCCTCGACCGAACAATAAATTTGGCGTAAGATATCTTGAATGATTTTCCTACTCCTACCGGGACGCCACATGCCGGAAAACAACGACATTGCTCAAGACCCTGAGTTTGCCGAGTTCTTGCTGCGCATCCGTGCCGGCGACGCTCAAGCGGCAGAGGAATTGGTTCGCCGTTATGAATCGCTGATCCGGCGCGAGGTCCGGCTCAAGCTGCAAGACCCGAGCCTGCATCGTGTGCTCGATTCGGTCGATATTTGCCAATCGGTCATGGCCAGTTTTTTTGTGCGTGCAGCCGCGGGGCAGTACGACCTCAACCAGCCCCTGCAACTGTTGCGGTTGCTGATCAGCATGGCACGCAACGAAGTGCCCAGGCCGCCCGCCATCAACGCGCCGAGCGGCGCGGATAATCGCCGTGTTGGCGGCTTGGGCGTGGAGGAAATCGATCCGGTCGGCAAGGTCGGGACGCCTAGTCGGGTGGTCGAGGCCAAGGAACTGCTCAATCTAGTCCGTGACAAGCTGGATGAGGACGAACGCCGCCTGGCGGATATGCGCTCGGCAGGGGCATGAGTGGACCGCCATCGCCGCCGAGATGGGAGGCACCGCCGATGGCCGGCGAGTCCGGCTCCGACGCGGGCTCTCGATCGCGTCATGCGGGAACTGGGGCTGGAGGAGAAGGAACTCCCGTGATTTGCTCGAGCATGGATTCAAACGGGACGGACCGTGTGTTTCTGATCCGGCAGTTATCGATGAACGGCGGTCCTCTTCTTGCACTATCGAATCTCCAGCACCACCTTCAGACACGCCTCGATCTGCTGCATGATGGCATCTGACAGGTAGCCAACTGCTGAAGGACCAAGTGTCTGATCGAGTGTCAGCACATTCGTGCAGGAGGCGTAGCAGACTTTTCTCAACCTGGAGCCGGTTTCGATTGCCGGATCAAGTTCGACCTCCGTGCCGGGAATGCCGTGCCGCGTCCCGGTGATCTGCACGAAGATCGTGTCGTCGATCAGGCCGTTGAGGAAATCGGCTTGCACGACCACGGCGGGGCGCGTCTTGCTGCCCGTGCGGTCGCTGAAAGGCCAGTCGAGTTGGACGATATCACCGCGATTCATGAGGCTGCTCGATCAGGTCGTCGTCTGCGGGATCGTCCCAGCGCCGCTTCAGATGGGGCGATCCATTTCTGCATCGCCTCGTAGCGTTTCTTGCGTAGCAGTACGAATTCCTCATGGGTTTTCGGGTTGACCACCACGGGCAGCGGTTCGCCCTGTTCAATGGCCTGCACTTGTTCCGGCGAAAGTTCGATCATGGCGTTCTCCTTTGCCGCATCGTAACAATAAGGTGATGACGCAACAACTAGTACACCCCGGCAGAATTGATATTCCATGAAATGGGGTGAATTGCGACAATCTCCCAGATTCTCTATTTTGCAGGCACTGGGAGATCCAATCATGCCAGGGAAGGCAGCGAAGGTTATCGTCACGGAGCGGCAGCTCGGCGACACTCCAAAAAATGGCTGGCTCAAGCACCTGCCCGCAAGGAGTGGCGCAGCGAGCACGGATGATCGTCTTGGCGTTTGCGGGCGAAACCAACGAGTCCATCGCCCAGGTAGTTCAGTGCGGTCGGCATATGGTAGGCGTTTGGCGGCGACGGTGGATGCGGGCTTTCCAGCGCTTGGTCCTGGTCGAGTGCGGCGAGAAAAGCTCGGCTTTGGCACGAGCCATTGAACGGCTCTTGAGTGACTCGCCCAGGCGTGGTTGGGCTGGAAAGTTCTCCGCCGAGCAGGTGACGCAGATTATCGCCGTGGCCTGTGAACCACCGGAAAATTGTGGGCGTCCGGTCACGCACTGGACGCCACGCGAGTTGGCCGACGAGGTGAAGAAACGCAGCATCGTGGAGTCGATTTCCGCCCGCCAGGTCGGGCGTTTTTTAAAAGGAGGCCGACCTCAAGCCGCATCGAAGCCGTTATTGGCTAAACGCTGAGCCCAAAGACAAGGAAGCGTTTCAGCGGCAAGTCGAGGCCGTGTGCCAATGTTATCGTGAGGCGGCGGATCAACTGGAACTGGGGATCCACACGGCGAGCGTGGACGAGAAGACCGGCATTCAGGCCCTGGAACGTATCGCGGCAACGAAGTTGATGAAAGCCAAGCAAGAGGAGCGGCGTGAGTACGAGTACAAACGGCACGGAACCCTATGTTTGACGGCCAACCTCGAGGTGGCCACAGGGAAAGTCATCAGCCCGACCGTCGAAGCCACACGCACGGAAGAGGAATTTGCCGGACACATCGCGCGGACGGTAGCCACGGATGCGGAGGCCGGCTGGATCTTCGTGGCGGACAATTTGACGACGCACGTGTCGGAAACGCTCGTCCGCTATGTGGCCAAGGAATGTGGGATTGAGGATGACCTCGGCGTGAAAGGCAAACGCGGCATTCTGAAATCGGTTCCGACACGCCGGAAATTTCTGGAAGACAAAAGCCATCGAATCCGCTTCGTGTATGTGCCAAAACATACGTCGTGGCTGAATCAAATTGAGATATGGTTCAGCATCCTGGCACGGCGGGTGATCAAGCGAGGGAACTTTACGTCCGTCAAAGATCTGCGGGACAAGATCCTGGCGTTCATCGCGTACTTCAACGAGGCACTGGCCAAGCCGTTCAAGTGGACGTACACCGGCCGACCGCTCAACGTGTAAAATGGGCGAGCTTTCGCAGTGATAACCTGGGAAAGCTCACCCCCCTGGTGGACAATCAATTCTGCCAGGGTGTACTAGGCTGGCCGCCTTGCAGCCGCCTAACATGCGGTTTGCTCGGCCGGCCAAGCTGCGGTAGCCGAGATCGGTACTCCGGCCGCGGTGTGCTATCAGCGATGTAATTCTATTCAACACAGCCATTACATGTCTATTCGAGGCGATGACTTCGTGCCCGGCATCGAGTACAATTTCCTGGGAGGGAATGCGATGCCGATTCATGATTGGACCCGTGTTTACGCCGGCCTTTTCCACGACTTTCATCAGTCGTGGTCGATCCGCATCAAGGACGCTCTGAATGCGGGCATGTTGCCGAAGGGCATAACAGCTCTCGTCGAGCAGAAGACAGGGCCGAAGGAACCGGACGTGTTGGCCGTGGATGCTTTGCGGAACCGCGCAGGCAGGGATGACGGCGGTGGCCTGTTGACCATGGCGCCGCCGGCGACGCGAATCGTTCGCAAGTCGTCGAAGGAATTTTACTCCGACCTTGCCAACCGCATCGTGGTGAAACATCGGCTGGGCCGCACCGTCGCGGTCATCGAGATCGTTTCGCCAGGCAACAAGGATTCCAAGCGGGCGTTCAAGCAATTCCTCGACAAAAGCCTGGAGTTCATTCGCTCCGGCGTGCATTTGCTGGTGATCGATCTGTTTCCGCCCACGAAACGCGACCCCTTTGGCATCCATCGGGCGATCTGGGACGAGTTCGAGGACGAGGACGTGCTGTTCGAGTTCCCAGCCGGGGAAGGATCGTATCCTCGCTTCTTACGACGCGGGCCGGGAGAAAGCCGCGTATGTCGAGCCGATTGCCGTGGGGGATGTGTTGCCGGACATGCCGCTATTCTTGTTCGAGGGCCGACACATCAAGGTGCCGCTGGAAGCGACGTATCAGACGACGTGGACGGTGTTGCCGCGCGAGTTGCAAGTGATCGTCGAGACGGGGGTGATGCCGGTGAGCGAGGACGACCGCGAGTGAGGGCAAGCTCATGTCCGCTAATCGACCCAGCAAAACTCATTGGTTTGCAGCAAAGCGTGCACGTACCTTTCCCACGCCACCGGCGTGCTTTTTCCGCTTCGATGAATCGTTGCGCCAGGGCCGTCTCCTCCGCACTGGCTTCACGTCCGAACAGAATGCGATACAGCCGCTCGATTTTCCCGCCCGCGTCTTTTTCCCGGCGACGTCGGCACGCTTCATCACGTTGCGGGCGCATTCCATGACGAACGGATGGTTCATCAGGAACAGGGCCTGCGGCGCGATCGTGGTGTTCTCGCGCTGCGGACTGGTTGCGTCCGGGCTGGGGAAGTCGAACGTGCGAAACAGCCCCGGCACGTTCAGGCGGTCGACGTAGCTGTACAGCGTGCGGCGATTGGCGGCGAGCGACAGCGGCTCGCGCACCGAGGGGCCGCCGATCTTGCGTTCGAGCCGGCCGGTGACCGCAAGCAGGGCGTCGCGCGTCGCTTCGAAGTCGAGCCGGCACCGGGGAAACTTCCAGAGGAGGCGATTTTCCACATCGACTTTCAGGCCATCGGAGCGGTCGTCGCTTTTTTGCAGGTAGACGCGCGACAGCACGATGGAGCGGTGCAGCTCCTTGAGCGACCAGCCCTGCGTCTCGCGAAAGGTGAACGCCAGGTAGTCGAGCAGTTCCGGATGGCTCGGCGGCTCGCTGCGCAGGCCGAAGTCGCTCGGCGTGCGCACCAGGCCGGTGCCGAAGTGATGCTGCCAGACGCGATTGACCAGAACGCGGGCCGTCAGCGGATTGGCCGGGTGCGTGACGGCATGGGCCAGGTCGAGACGTCCACTGCCGTGTTCGAACGCTCCCTTGCCCAGGTGCTCCAGAAGCGTGGGCAGCCGGCGCTTGAGCGATTCCCCCTTTTGATTCGGATTGCCGCGCTTTTGCCCTGCTGCCGAGGGGGCTCCCGTTGTTTTCGAGAGATGCTTTGTAACATATTGAAAACAGATATCTTGCAATCTTGGTTTGGGACGGTTTGGAGTCCCGGTGGAGAACGGCTTGCTACCACAAAGCTAGGGGTTGGTATAGTTCATAGTGCCACCAGGTGGACCCCGAGATCCTCGACTTCAGGAGAATTCGCTTGGGCTTGTCGGTTAGCATTTTTGGGTTGGGATACGTCGGCTCGGTGTCGGCGGCTTGCTTTGCCTCCATGGGCCACAAAGTCATCGGCGTCGACGTGAGCCGCGCAAAAGTTGAGACGATGGACTCGGGCCGGACCCCAATCATCGAAGCCCGCATGGCCGAGATGGTCGCCGAGGCGCATCGCGCCGGACTTCTGCACGCAACCACCGACGCCACTTCAGCCGTGCTGAATTCCGAAGTCTCGTTCGTCTGCGTGGGAACTCCCAGCCTGAAAAATGGCAAGCTCGACCTCAGCCACATCGAACATGTTGCACGGGAAATCGGCGCCGCCATCCGCCAGAAAAAGTCGCCGCACGTTTTTGTTCTGCGCAGCACGGTGCTGGCCGGAACCACTGAGACAGTAGTTCTCCCTATCCTCGAAAAAGAAAGCGGCAAGAAGTGCGGCCAGGGTTTCACCGTTTGCTACAACCCGGAGTTCATGCGCGAAGGCAGCGCGGTTGCCGATTTTCTGAACCCGCCCTACACCATTCTCGGAGCCAGCGACACCCAACACCTGGCGCCGTTGCGCGAACTTTACAAGACCACTCCCGGTACGCTTTACGAGACGACTATTCCCGTCGCCGAGATGGTCAAGTATTTTTCCAACTGCTATCACGCGGTGAAGGTCGGCTTTGCCAACGAAATGGGAACCATGTGCAAGCATCTTGGCGTCGACGCGCACGCGGTCACCAAGATTTTCACCTCCGACACCAAGCTGAACATTTCTCCCGCCTATCTTTCCCCGGGCTTCGCGTTTGGCGGTTCGTGTCTTCCGAAGGACTTGCGCGCCATCACCTACAAGGCCAAGGAACTCGACCTCAAGCTTCCCTTGCTCGAATCGCTCATGCCGAGCAACGCCGAGCACGTCGATCGCGCCGTGGAGATGGTGATGAGCACAGGCAAAAAGAAAATTGCGCAACTCGGCCTGAGTTTCAAAGCCGGCACCGACGATCTGCGCGAGAGTCCGCAAGTGCAGTTGATCAAGCGCCTCATGGGCGAGGGCCTCGATGTCAAAGTGTGGGACGAGGACGTTTCGCTCGGCCGTCTGGCCGGTTCCAATCGCCAGTACATCGAAGAAGTCATCCCACACATCGGATCCGTGCTCTCTGCCGACCTCGAGAGCGTGCTGCGTACCGCCGAAGTCGTGATCCTGGGCAACAAATCGGCGAGCAAGGATCAGCTAGCCAAGTACCTTCGGCCCGAGCAGATCGTGATTGACCTCATCCACTTGGATAAGACGCGGCGCCCGGAAGGCGCCCGGAAGTATGAAGGGATCTGTTGGTAGAAATTCCCGTAGAGACGCGGCTTGCCGCGTCTCCGCCGACGGGGCACGCCCCGTCTCTGCGGGACGAAAGTAATGGTGCGACCGGAAAAACAATGAAGTTTCATCCCATCGACATCAAATCCGCCGACTGGAAGCGTCTCGACGGTTTCGCCGACCGCACCGTCTTCCAGACGCGCGAGTGGCTGCAGTTTGTCGCCGAGTCGCAGAAGGCTCAACCAGTGCTGGCCGAACTGCGCGAAGCAAGCGACGTCCTCGGATACTTTAGCGGCCTCATGTTCTCGAAGTTCGGCATGAAAGTTCTAGGTAGTTCTTTTCCCGGCTGGACGACTCCTTACATCGGCTTCAATCTCAACCCGGGCGTCCCGCGTCGCGCCGCGCTCGAAGCGCTCGAAAAGTTCGCTTGGGACGATCTCAAGTGCCTGCATCTGGAAGTTTCCGACCCGAACTTCACTTTCGAGGATGGCGCGACCGCCGGATTCAAAGCTGAATATTACGCATCCTACCGCACCGACCTGAGCCGCTCTGAAGAAGAATTGTTCAACGGCATGGAAAGCGCCTGCCGCCGCTGCATTCGCAAAGCGGACAAGAGCGGCCTCAAGATCGAAGAGGCTCACGACCTCGCCTTCGCCGACGAATATTACGAGCAGCTACAGGACGTCTTTGCCAAGCAGTCGCTGGTGCCCACATATTCCGTGGAGCGCGTCCGCGCCCTGGTGTGCAATGTGGAGCCGGGCGGCAATATTCTGCTGCTGCGCGCGCGCGATCCGGAAGGAAAGTGCATCGCCACCGGAATCTATCCCGGTTTCAACCAGATCGCCGAGTTCTGGGGCAACGCGAGTTTCCGCGCCTATCAGAGCCTGCGCCCCAACGAAGCGTGTCACTGGTATGCGATGCGCTACTGGAAAAAACGCGGCGTCACTATCTTCGACTGGGGCGGGGAAGGCGCTTACAAGGAAAAGTACGGCTGCAAGCCGCATCGCGTGCCCTGGTTCACCAAGTCTCGCTATCAGATTGTAGGGACGCTGCGCAACGAGGCTCGCAACATGTTTGCGCGCAAACAGAAATTTCTTGGATGGCTGCAAGGCAACCGTTCCGCTGCCGAGCGCAGTCCAGCCGAAGAATAAAATCACCGCGGGGGAGCGTCGGACTTTGCATCTGATTTGGCATCGGATTCGGCGACGCCCATGCGTCTCTTGTCGGCGATGCGGGCGAGGGGAGTATCCGATTTTAACCAGAGTTTGAAGTCGAAATAAAGCGGGTAGAAGAAATTCATGAAGCGCACGGCCAGCGACGGCCGCAGTTCCGCGAGCGGCGTTTCCAGCGTATAACCAGTTGCGACGAGAAGGTTGCCGATGCTCGACTCCACGTCGCGAACCTGCGGTGGAGTAAACATGCGCTTCCAGCGGCCGATGGTGCTGGCCTCGGTCTCCTTGCCGTCGCCGCGAAACGAAGAATTGGGATTGTGCACCGACCCGAGCGCGACCTGCTGGATATGATCGTAGTCCAGATCGTGCTCAATGAACTTGCCAATGCGCGCCAGCGTTTCGCGCGGGTTCTGCACCAGATCCTCGTAATGAACTTCCAGGTAATCGGCGCCCAGCGCAAGACCGTAGCGCCGGCCCTTGCTTACGATCCAGCGCCAGAAGATGGCGGGAACCACGTAGGCGCGGCCGCGGTCCCAGGGCAGTGGACGAATCCAGCCGATGCGGTGCAAGGAGGCGGTAACGTCGCGGCCGTCGCGAATAATGTGGACGACGAGCGCCTCAGGAATCAGTTTCTTGATCAACGGGAGATAGAGCATGTGAACCGGCGTCGATTCTGCCCAGCGATCGACGCCTTGCTTGCAAGCGATCGCTTCCATCACGATGCGAAGGAAGTCGCCGGCATTGCGGCAATCCTCCATCACGCGCTCTTCGATATCGTCGGGCTTGAGTCCGGTGCGATGAAAGAGCTTGCTGGTGAAGTACTCGTCGAGTAGTCGGCGGCGATTGCCGCGATGGGCGAGGTTGCCGAAGCGCCGGCCAAGCAGGTTGAAGGCGTTACTCTCGGCGTGATAGACGGCGAACCCTCCGGCGGAAAGCAGCGTGTGATACAGGAATTTGGTTCCCGAGCGTCCGCAGCCCAACACAAACACCGGAGCCTTAGAGCGAGCACCCCGCGCGCCCGGCACAGTTGCCCAATCTGCCGGCTGAACAGGTGCGTTGGTGTTTTCCACGGTTGCCGGGACTCGGGCTGCCGGATTCATGACGATCCTCAACTCGAAGCTCAGGACCGGACCGACTCCGCCACCGGCACCGGTTTTTCGTCGAGTTCGAGCGTGGTCATGCTGGCGAACCGGCCCAGGGGCGTATGCAACTTCAGCCACAGTTTGCTGCCGAGAAAGGCGGGATACACTCCGCGCATCCACAACTGCCGCAAGCTCCGGCGGCGGTCGGCGGCGGGGAGCGACAGTTCGTAGCCATTTTCCTCGAGGCACTCGCCCACGGTCGCTTCGATGGCGGCGACATCGGCGTGCGACATGCGTTCTTTCCAGCGTCCGAGTGGATTGATTTTCTCTTTCGCGCCCTCTTCGCGAAACGAAGAGTTCGTTTCCGACAGGCGGCCCAAGCCGGTGCGCTGGATACGATCGTAGTCCAGATCGTGATGGATAAAGCGGCTGAGCTTGCCGAGCGTTTCGCGAGGGTTGGTGATCAGATCTTCGTACCGGATCTCGATGTAATCGGCAGGAAACTTGCGACCATGAGCGCGCCCTCGGTGTACCATCCATTCCCAATACAGCGCTGTTGCCACCAAGCTGTTGGTTTGGTTGCGGTCCCACGGCAAAGGCGTGAAGCCACCCATTTTCTTCAGTGAGAGCGCAATGTCGCGCCCGTCGCGGATGATGTGCAGAAATATCGCGTTCGGTATGTCGCGCTTCACCCGCTCCGCGTGCAGCACATTGTCCGGGTCGTACAGCGCCCAGCGCTGCACCTGCTGGCTCCGGGCCATCGATTCCATGACGACGCGGATGAAGTCTCCTCCGGTGCGGCATTCGTTCAGGATGGGACCCGATAACTGTTCAGCGTCAAGACCCGAGCGCCGGAAGCCCTTGCTGCGAAGCCATGTTTCGAAGATCTTTTCGCGGTTCCCGCGGCTTTTCATGGAGCCGAAGCGTGGAATTAGCTTCTTGTAAATCGGCAGATAACCGCGGTGGATGGCAAACCCGCCCGAGGACAACAGCATGTCATAGAGTAGGTTCGTCCCAGAGCGGTGACAGCCCATCACAAAGACGGGAGCATGCTTGCGATCGCTCAGGGTGGTCGTAGGCACCGTAAAATCTTATCACGCAATGGAGAGTGGGTTGGGGGCGACCTTTTTAGAGCGGTGTTACGGAAGTCACCAGATGGTTTAACAATGCCGACGGGCCGGACCAGTCGTCTAGACCCAGGACAGATCGCGTTTCACGAACAATTTTCCCGCAGGTGTCCTGGTTTTCAGGTATTGCTTGCTCTCGAACCAAAGCCGGTAGGCGGCGCGCATCCGCGCCAGGTCGGGGCGGCCAGGTGCTTGCGTGCTGAGCTCGTACCCCAGTTCTTTTAGCGTTCCCCCGACTAGGCCTTCGAGGGTCTCCAGGTCCTCCGGAGAAAGGTCGGTCTTCCAACGGCCGATCGGACTTCGTTGGTCGTTCTTGAATGCGGTATTGGGCGCAGTCACCGAACCGATGGCCACCTGGGTTATGCGCTCATAATCCAGATCGTGCTCGATGAAAGGCTCCAGATTCTTAAGAACTTCGGCGGGCTTGCGAACCAGATCTTCGTAGTGGACTTCGACGTAGTCCGCGCCCAGTGCGCGCCCAGCCTGTCGTCCCTTGTTCACAATCCATTCCCAATAGATTCCCGCCGCCATGGCGGCCCGCTTCCGGTCCCACGGCAAGCAGCGGATTTGACGAAGCTTCTCCCACGACAGGGCCACGTCGCGACCATCGCGGATCACATGAACGACCAGCGCCGCGGGGATCGTTTCCTTGATGCGCCGTATGTACAGCAGGTGCTCCGGAGTGGTTTCCGCCCATCGCTCCACACCCTGCTTGCGGCACATCTCCTCCATGATGATGCGGAGAAAATCGCCGCCGTTCTGGCACTCCGCCATGATTCTCGGCTCAATTTCCGACGGCTCGAGGCCAGATCGCGTGTACAGACGAGTCTTGTACCAGGCATCGAGCATCCCCCGCTTGTTCCGCGGCTTGCTGAGAGGGCGAAAGCGCGGTTCGAGCAGGGTAAAGATCATCGACTCCATGCGGTATACAGCAAAATTCCCCGACGACAGGAGCATATGGTACAGCAGGGTTGTGCCTGACCGGCTGCAGCCAATGACAAACACTGGCGCCTTGCTCCGAGCGGTTTTCACCGTCCGGGATTGGGAATCGTTCATTGTCGACTCTGGGCGGAGGCTGTTCGGCCGAGGAAGAGAATTCCACGGCGAAACGAAGCGTGCGCAAAGCAAGTCTACTACAGCAATCGACTACTGAAACGGCGTGCCAGGGCCGACGCCGTTTTGCCAGCTTGGTTGCGGGAATGCCAATGCATGGCTTACTTGTCGGGTGCCGGTGCATCGCGCTCAGGGGTGCAACAGTTTGCACTTTCCAAGCGCTGGCCGCGCATTTCGCGCAGTGGCGAGGCCTTCCATGCCATATGTGCTATTGACTTCGCGAGTATGTTCAAGAGTACAATGAAAGACTAGTAAGTTTGTAGACTTACATTGAGAAGCGCCCGTTGTTATGGAATGATTAAACACATGTTAAAGTTCGATGAAAAACATGGGAGCCAGCAGCCTGGCGAATCCGGTACGAAATCGGGGACCAGACCGCAGTGACGGGACGAAAAAACTCGCCGGTGTTTGTGATTGGCTGTCATCGGTCGGGTACAGCTCTGCTTTACGACAGCCTGCTCTCGGCCGGCGGATTTCCCCTTTATCAACATGCTCCCTACGTGCATACGACGCTGCTTCGGATGTGTGGGGACCCGTCAGTTCGGAGAAACCGAGAGAAATTAATGCAACTCTGGCTGCGGAGCAAGCCGTTCCGGCGGATGGGCCTGGGCTTGAAGGACCTTCGATCCGAGATCATGGAAGAGTGCAAAAGTGGCGGGGATTTTCTGCGAATCACAATGGGGGAACTCGCGCGCCGGGCCGGCGTGCAACGCTGGGCCGCCCATGATTGCGACAACATCATGCACATGGCTACCATCAAGCGGGAAATTCCCGACGCTATATTTGTCCACGTCGTTCGTGATGGGCGAGACGCTGCGCTCTCGATGAAAAAGCAACATGGAGTTCCTCCGCGTTTGTGGGCTCGAGAGCGGGCCCTGTTTGCATGGGCTCTGCTCTGGCAGTGGACGGTCCGGAAAGGGAGACACGACGGGCAGAAATTTCCCGCCGACTACATCGAAGTGCGCTACGAAGATCTGGTTGGCCAGCCCGAGAAGACCTTGAGCGCGCTCGGAGAATTTCTGGATCACGATCTCGACTACGGCCGCATTCAGAAGGCCGGCATTGGGCGGGTAGTTTCTCCGAACACGGTTTGGAAGGAAGAATCCGGCGCGGAAGCATTCAGTCCCGTCAACCGGTGGAAGAGCAAACTTTCGCAATCGGAGATTGCCGACTTGGAGGCTTTGATCGGAGACTGCCTGGAGGAATTCGCATATCCCCTTACGACCGAGCGCAGCCGTTCCGCCCGCCTGGATTCGACGCTAAGCCTCATGCGCATGTTCTACCCCCCCTATTTCGGGACCAAATTGTTCCTGCAGTCCAGGACGGTTGTGGGCCGGTTCACCAAGGGAGCACGGTTGGAGCTCACAAACCCGACCTGAGCAGGAGTCCAATATCGCAACGCAACCGGAGATAGATCGAATTCGACCAGTGATGATCCCTGAAGTTAAACAGGATACGATTCCGCCTGTTTCGACAAAAGTGATCTGCACCGTTGGCCCGGCGTCCCTTAAGCCGAGGGTCATCCGGCGTCTTGAGGCGCTTGGCGTGAGCTTGTTTCGTATCAACCTTTCCCACACGGCACTGGAAGAGGTTGGTCCGGCGATTGCCTTCCTGCGGGAGCACTCCGCCGTGCCGATCTGCCTCGACAGCGAGGGGGCGCAGGTCAGGACAGGCAGATTCAAAGCTACACCCACCAATCTGAGAAAAGACACTCTCATCCAGGTTCATCGGCATCCGGTTTCCGGAGATGCGAAGAAGTTCAATTTCACCCCTTCAGCCACGATTGAATTATTGGAACCGGGCGATCTCATCACCATTGATTTTCATGCGGTCGTTGCTGAAGTCATGGAACTGGATAGCGAACGTGCGGTTTTGCGCGTCCGCAAGGGTGGGCGAGTCGGCAGCAACAAAGCGTGCAACGTGCATCGTCACATCGAACTGCCTGCGATCACGACCAAGGACTACAAGGCGATCGAGATCGGGCGCGAGATGGGGGTGGAGCATTTCGCACTCTCCTTCGCCAACCGGCCGGAGGATGTTCAGGAAATGCGAAATCTGATCGGCCCAGAGGCGACGCTGATTTCGAAGATTGAGTCGCGCAGCGGCGTTGCGAATCTGGAGGCGATCGCCCGGCTATCAGATGCGATTTTGATCGATCGCGGCGACCTGTCGCGGCAGGTGCCGCTGCAACAAATCCCCGCACACCAGAAGAATATTATCGAGCGCGCAAAGGTCATTGGCCGGCCGGTCTACGTCGCCACCAACCTGTTGGAGTCGATGGTCCACCAGTTGGTGCCGACGCTGGCGGAGATCAACGACATTTACAACACGCTGGCCGACGGCGCCGACGGCCTCGTTCTGGCATCCGAGACCGCCGTGGGAAAGTTTCCCGTGCAATGTGTAGATATGGTGATTAGCGTGATCGTTGAATACGAACGCGGCCGGTAGATCAGTCCAGCAGGGCGAGGAAGCTTCCGGTCCGGTCTCTTCCCCATCGCTCATGTTCCTTGATATTCTCGAATCGCCGAAGAAAGTTTCGCCGGCACAATGAGCGACCGCCGCGCCGCCAAGCGGGGCGTTTCACGCACCGCCATCACTCATGGCTAACATGTGGATCAAGGAATCGTTGATCAGAACGGGAGCGCTGCGTCTTGCCTCCCGGTTCACTGGGCCCGGTGTGGTCATTATCATGTATCACTCGGTGATGAGCGATCCCGCCTCGGCGCAAACGACTTTGGGCGGCATCATTCACTCGACGGAGGTCTTCCGCGGGCAGATGGAAGTCATCGCCCGGCATTTTCACGCCGTAACCTTGGACGATGTTCTCTCATTTCTGAGGGGTGAAAAGAATCTGCCACCGAGAGCCGTGGTCGTAACTTTTGACGACGGCTACGCCGATAATTATCAGGCGGCAAACGATATACTCAGTCCGCTGGGCGTCCCCGGTGTGTTCTATGTGACGGTCAATTGCGTCGATAAGCAGCTCCTGCCCTGGCCCAGCCTGCTGCGGTTTGCGTTTCTGACCTCAAAAAGGGAACGTTGGACTGAAGCTGACGGTTCAGTCTGGCCGCTCTCGTCCACCCAACAGCGCATCCAGGCTTTTGATCGCGCGTCGGAGTACTGCGGCAAGCTGTCGGGAACCCCCCAAGAACAGTTCGTCGAGTCGCTGCGGCAGCAGTTGGAGACCGAACCTCCGCGACCCTCGCAGCGTCTTATGATGACCTGGGACGAAGTGCGAGGGTTGGCACACAGCGGCCACACGGTCGGGTCGCACACCATGACTCACCCCAACATGGCTTACGTGGCAGAAAACGAGGCGCGAAGCGAGTTGGTTGAATCCAAGCACAGACTCGAACAAGAACTGGGCGCCCCCATCGTCCACTTCTCCTACCCTTGCCCTGCCCTCCAGCCGCATTGGGTAGATCGCACGGTGAACGCGAGTCGAGAGATTGGATACCAGACCGCGGTCACCACCAACGGCGGCATGGTCAGGCGGCGGGACGATCCGCTCAGCCTCCGCCGCATTCGTCCTACAAAGACCGTAGACGGTCTGCGCTGGAACCTGGAGTGCGCCTTCCTCGGGCGTGTGGTTTGAATCGACGCTGGCTGAGCTCTGGACTGCACTGCGGGCGGCAAGAGCCGATCAAGCAAATGGTATGATGGCAACAAATTGCATTGACGACCAAGAATGGAAGACCTCCCTTAGCCAGATTGCATGACGCAGCCAGCACTGGAAGTTCGCGTTTACGACACCCTCGATTCCCTCTCAACCCTGCAAGCCGCGTGGGAACAACTGCTGTCGGAGTTTTCCACCGCGACAACCTTTTGCACTTTGGATTGGCTCTTGCCGTGGTGGCGAGCATTCGGTGGTGGTCAGCAAATTAAGGTCATAGCGTTTTTTGATTCCACGCAACGGTTGGTTGCCATAGCTCCGCTCAGCGTAACCGCTCATCGCGTGGCAAGCGGGGTGAAGCTCAAGCTTCTCCGACTGATGGGCGATGGCAGTCAAGACTCGGACAACCTGGATCTGCCCGTCAGGCCAGGGTTTGAAGACAGGTTCGCGGGATCACTTTTGGATTTTCTGGAGAGTGAACGGAACTCCTGGGATTTCGTCGAGCTCAACACACTCCCTCCCGAGTCGCCGGGGGCCAATGCGCTACGGCAGTTACTCGGGCAGAAGAAATGGGTCGCGATTGAGCAGCAGATCCCGGCTTCGGCGATCGCACTGCCAGCGACATGGGAAGAGTATGGGCGGCTGCTATCGGCCAAGGAACGGGGAAAAATTGGACTGCGAACCCGGCGCTTGGAAAAGAAGTACGAGGTTCGCATCCGCAGGTGTGCGGACGAGGGCGAGATCGATACTCTCCTGCAGACACTCTACGAACTTCACGGCAAGCACTGGCAACTGCGAGGTTTGCCGGGGACTCTGCATCTGCCTGCCCGCCGACAGTTCTATGGAGAGTTAGCCCGTCTCCTGTTGCCGCGCCGGCGATTGGAGCTTTGGGTGCTCGAGTTGCAAGGTAAAGTCGTGGGCGCGCAGTTTGGATTGCGGTATGGTACGACGGTCTTCTCGCTGCAAGAGGGATTTGACCCGGACTACGCTGCCGACAGCGTGGGCTACGTTCTGCGCAGCCAGGTGCTGAAACAACTGATCGCCGATGGCGTTCGCCGCTATGACTTTCTGGGCGGCGCCGACGAGTCGAAGCTGCGCTGGGGCGCTGAGTCCGGACATTACCTGAATCTGAGCTTTGCCAGACCACTCAGTGCGGGAGCAGTCTATCTACAGGCGCAAGATTATGCGGGACGAAGCAAGTCGTGGCTCAGACGCCATCTTCCTCGAACAGCATGGGAGATGCTTCACAAAATCAATGTGGGCGTCAGACAAACGGGGAGCCAAACGGACTCGACAAAGAAGGATGCGGACGAGGAGACGGCGCAAGATCCGAAATAGGCAGCGAGTAACGTACTACCAACGTGCTTCAGCAACGGTAGTATCGGTTGCCAATGCGCAAACCTCGCAAGATCTCTTTCAACTTAAACCCGGCCTTCAAGATTCCGCGTTGGGAAGTAACGTTGTCCTGACTCGTGTAAATAAAACCCCCTCCGCCACTTCTCAGATGATCGCGGGAGATGACCGTAAGAACGTACGGGTAGATGCCTAATCCGCGAGCCGAGGGAAGGGTTCGGCATTCGTAGATCCAGAACTCGCCGGGCCTGATGTCAACATGCCGGCCGGCCTTGCGGATCCAGTGTGATCCGGAAATCTGGACCCATGAATAGTGAACAAGCCGGCCCGAGAGCCAGGCGCCATAGCACAGATTTTGCCCGCCTTGCGCTTCCTCCAGTTCTGCCATCGCGTACGCACCGAAAGCTTCACCCAGCGCGGACATCTGGTCCGGCAGCAGAGGCGCGACGGTAAGTCCTGGCGGACAGTTCAAGGTTGGGACTGCGTCTTCCGCGGCCAGGCGATACACGTGAACTCGCGCGATTCCCACGCCCACTGCACGGTCAACTCTTCCTAATACTTCTCGAAACACAGTGGACAATTCCACCCCGAACCCTCTTTTCACAAAGGTGAGCGACCTCTATTCCACCCCGGCAATCGCTGCCTCGATCGCGTCAATGTCGGCGCCCATGTCGTGCCCGTCGGAAGCAGCGCCCGCTCCGGGAGAGACCTTCGAACAGCCCAGCCCTTTTTCGTGGCAGAGCCTGGGATCTTTGCCCAACGCGCCTTTGAGGTCGCGTATGCCAGCCGCTTCAGGGGATCCGACGGTGATGTTTCCTTTTGGAAAGGACCCGCGCCCACTGACGATCAAGTTCTTATCGAATTTATAGGGGTCAAAACAGGCTCGCAGCACGGCTTCAGAACCTAGTTTCTGGTTCTTGGCGGCGCAACTTTCGGGTCCGCCGCCCGCCGAGGCCAACGGCGGCCGCCGCTCTCCCACGGAAAATACGCTGTTGGTCACCGTGACGTTCGCTATCTTTGGTCCGACGTTCTGAATCGTGATCAGCGCACCGGTGACAAACGCGGTGACGTGATCAATCTGGATGTCATGCACTGGTGGCCGCGTGGAGACCAGCACCTGGAAGTTTC
>CAVZDM010000047.1:0-70950 GCA_963773955.1 uncultured Acidobacteriaceae bacterium
GCAGGCCGTTGAAAAACAGGGCCATTTTTGCCGCTGCGTCTTGATCATGGGTTTATTTCTCAAATTTCAGCGTGGGAGCCGCCGGGAACGTTTCCTGGAGCGAGGCCGCCAGCACGTTCGCCGCGCCGCGAAGGCATCCACGCTGGCTCAGCAGCGGATTTTTCGCTCATCATCCGGTCTTTCATTGGGCCGCCACCAGTTCCAGCCGTGCCAACCGCAGCAGATTGTAAGTGCTCGCCACAAAGTAAGCCCAGGCTTGGGTTCGTTCTTGTCCGCGGTAGCGAGTCCGTCGCAACCCTCCGACCGTTTTCACCCAACCAAAGATTTCCTCGACCCGCTTCCGGATCCTCAGGCTAGTCTCGTAGCCGGGCTTGGTCGTCGTGCGTGCGTCCAACCCTGGAACATGCACCCGCTCCTTACAGGCCACGTGCGGCGAGACTTCCCGGTCCCGGCAGCCGTGAACGAAAGCCTTTTGATGGTAGCCTTTATCGGCGCCCACCGTTTTAGGTTGGGTCCCCTCGTGCAATTGAGTGTGTTCGTCGATTTGACGCAGGGCCATCACCGGCTCGGGTTCGGTGATGGGATTGTGCAGGGCAAAGTCGGCGCACAAGCCGTTGCGGTTCTCCATCAGGATGTGGCCGCCAAAGCAAAGTTTGGCTTCCTTACCCTTGGCCTTGCGATAGAGCACGCTCTGCGGATCGGTCGTGCTCTGGTGCGTGTCGTTGCAGCGCTTCTCGCCATGAAAGTTGATCGTCGGATTGCCGGGATCATCGTCTTTGGCGGCTTCGACTTTCTTTTGGTCCCCGCCGTCCTTGCGCACGAAACTCTTGAGACTGGCCCACGACTCGATGAGCGTGCCGTCGGCGGTGAAATGTTCATCGCTGGTCCAGCCTTCCTGGCGCGAGAGGTCATAGACTTCGGCAAAAAACAGCTTGGCCACCTCCGCCGAGAGAATCCGCTCATAATTCTTGGCAAAGATACTATGGTCGAAGCTGCCTTCATTGAATTCGCGGTCCAAGAACCACAACCAAAGCAGATTGTAGCTCAGTTGCTCGCAAAACAACCGCTCGCTGCGCACGCTGTAGAGGGCCGTCAGCACGCGCGCCTTGAGCAGTTGTTCCGGCGGAATGCTCGGCCGGCCTTCCTCCGCATAGAGCTTTTCGAACAAAGGCGAGAGCTTTTGCAGGACCGCGTCCGCGCGCCGCTTGATCGCCCGCAGTGGGTGATTGGCCGGCACGCAGGCGTTGAGATTGATCACCGTCAGAAAATCGGGCTGAGCTTGAGGTTTTCCGCGCATGTTGATCCGATCCCTTTAACCGATGATTCGTTCAAACAAAGTTGGAGTTTTTCAACAGCCTGCTAGACGGAGGGTAAGTGTCTGTAGGTGGAAAATCGAGCACAATCAATGGCGGGCGGGGGGAGACTGAAGGCCGAAGGCTAATGGTCGGCAGCGGACACCGATCAGCCCGACTCGAACACAGTTATCTCCGGACGGCAGTTGAAGCGAATGGGCACGGGAAACCAGCCGATGCCGGGGTTGACATACAGCGGCCCTGCGGGGGTGTGGAACATTCCGAGGTCTGTACGGGCCGACGTTGAACGGGATGATCAACGGCCCGTAGAATGGGAGGCGCACCTGCCCGCCATGCGAATGGCCGGCAAGGATTAAGTCGAATTTGCCAGCAAGTTTTTCCACCCACGCCGGATAATGCATGAGGAAAATGTTCGTGGTGGCGGGATGTCCGCGGAGCGGAGGCTTATGCGGGCTCAGGCACGCGGCGCCGGAGATGGTGAATTTGCCGTCCGGCGTCGCGATTTCCTCGTCCAGCAGCCAACGTCCGCCGGTGGCCGCGAAGCATTTGGACAGGCCGTCGAAGGGCACGCGGCTCCAGTAGTCGTGGTTGCCCGGCACGCCATACATCGGGGATTTGATGGCGGCGAGGATTTCCAGCGCTTCCGGAAGAAATTTTCCCTCTTCGATGACGTCGCCGGTGAAGAAAACGAATTCGGGCGACAAGGCGTTGATCGTTTTCACGACCGAGAGCAGGTAGGCGCGGTCGCCCTTGTGATGCACGTCGGTGAATTGGAGGAACCGATGCCTCGGCGCGTTCCAGCCGAGTTTGACGCGGCGGACCTTGAGCCATTTTGGTTCGAGCCATTTGGCGTCCGCGCAGACGACCAGCGGCGACGAAAGCAATGCCGCAGCCAGGAGGAATCTGCGCCGCGTGAGCTTGCGGGGTTTCACGATTCAAGTCGGATTATGCTCGGGCACTACAAGCGTAACACCATTTGGAGGATTGAGCCACTTGGAAGACGACGTGTGGGAGCGGGTGCCCGATCAGTCGGAGTAGGGCGAGGTCCAGGAAGCGGGTGCCGCCTTGTGGTTGCGGCGACCAATCCGATTTCTGTCTGGCTGCCGGGGAAGTGTTCGGGTGTTCCTCATAAACGCTCTCTGGTTGAGCGCCGATGGCCGAAAGCAGATGTCGTCCGACCAATGGCAGATGGCAGATGGCCAATGGCAGATGGCCAATGGCAGATGGCCAATGGCAGATGGCAGATGGCAGATGGCAGATGGCAGATGGCAAACTTTGCAATTCGGGCTACCGGCGGGCAGTAATTATTGGCCATGTTCCATCTGCCATTGGCCATTGTTGTTCTCCCGCTTTTTTCATTCCTCCGGCTCGCCTCGCGCGGCGCGGGCTTCGGGCGTATTATAAAGCGGATGGCTGGATTTCAGGTTGCGCAGGAAATTGACCCGGAAATCCTTTGCCTTTTGCGCCACGTGGCGCGTTTGCCGATCCGTACCCGGCATATGACGGCGGCCCTCGAAGGGCAGGGTTTCAATCGAACCCGACCACGCGGTGAGTTGACGGGAGCACGACTCGGCCAGCGCGCGAATGGATTGCAGCCGCCGGGCAATGGGTTGCAGTCCGGGCCGATCGCGCACGACCGCGATCATGGAGCGCACTTCGCCCGCTGACCCGCGCGCGATGGCGATGAAGGATTGCAGTTCGGCGGTGGTGGAGCGCTCAAAGCCTTCCGCGATGTTGTTGGAAACCGAGAGCGCGGCGCGATCCAGTTGGTTGCGAAAGCCGGGCGTGAGCGCAATGCCAGGATCTTGGAGAAGGTCAAGGACGATGTTGTAAAGCTGTTTCGCCTCCTGCCAAACGGGAAGCTCCTCGAAGTGCTGGTACTTGGCCATGAGCGTGTTTCCTGGTTCGGATCTGCTAACCGGTCAATTGCGATTGCTCAAGAGCCTCGGCCGGCCTCGTCTTTCGTCGGAACAACATCCACCGCCACCTTCATGCGGTGTTTGCCGCCGCCCACGACGACGCCGCGGAGGGGGCTGACGTCGCCGTAGTCGCGGCCCCAGGCGAGGGTGAC
This sequence comes from uncultured Acidobacteriaceae bacterium, assembly GCA_963773955.1. Lineage (GTDB taxonomy): Bacteria > Acidobacteriota > Terriglobia > Terriglobales > Acidobacteriaceae > Acidiflorens. Next base: position 3,385 of record CAVZDM010000047.1, read on the forward strand.
GTGGCGTGTCGGACGGGAGGACGTTGTTGGTCGGATCGACGTCGATCCAGCCGAAGTCGGGGCAGAAGAAGGCGAGCCAGGCGTGCGAGGCGTCGGCGCCGACGAGCGTCGCTCGGCCGGGCGGCGGCGCGGTTTCGAGGTAGCCGCTGACGTAGCGCGCCGGCAGCCCGAGCGAGCGCAGGCAGGCAATCTCGAGTTGGGCGAAGTCTTGGCACACGCCGCGCCTGCGCTTAAAGACTTGTTCGACCGGCGTGGAGACGGTGGTGGCCGTGGGGTCGAACTCAAACTCGGCGTAAACACGGCGTGTCAGGTCCAGCACCGCTTCGAGAATAGGCCGGCCGCTCTCGAATGACTTGGCGGCGTAATCCGCGAGGGCAGGGCGCCGCGGGACCAACTGGGACGCGAACGCGAACTCTCCGGCTTCCAATGCGTGCGTCAGTTTCGCGCCCAGGCAATCGTCCCGCACCGCTTCCCAAGCCGGCGTCTTGGCTGGGGCCGGGTACCGGGCCGCGGTTACTTCGACCACGCTCCGCGCGAGGACGGTGAGTTGCCGGTGCGCGCCTTCGACTGTCATGAAGGTCGTGGAATTGCCGTAGTAATCGAGCCGCTTCTCGACCAGGACCGGGGTGGGTTCGACGCGCAGTTCGTGCTCGGCGGCGTTTTGGGAGCCGGTTTGCCGCGGCGTCAGGCGGGCGAGATGGTGGGAAACCGATACCGTGCTCGGGTAATCGTAGGTGGTGCGATGGGTGACGGTGTAGCGCATGGTCAGCTCACTCGGATGGCGGCATGGCTGAAGTAATGGTCGGAGAGTGTGTCATTGAGGCCGCGCAGATCTGCGGCAAGGCCCGCGAGCAGGGCGGTCAAGCCGCCGTGTTCACCCGAAATCCATTCCGCGCCGAGCGCCTGAAAATCAGCGCGGACCAGGGTTTCGCGCATCGAGGCAATCTGCCGGGGCTCGCGCTGCGGAACGCCCTCGTCACCAGGCAGCAACGAGGCGTGGTCGGCCAGGGCGTTGACCTGGAACGCGAGGGAGCGCGGATTGGTGTCGTCCGCGAGCAACAAGTCCAGCACGCCGGGCAGTTGCGGCTGGGCGAAGTAGCGCCGGCGATAGGTCATGATGCTGTCGGCAATCTCCAGCATGGGTTCAAGAACCGAGAGGCCCTCGGCTTCGATGGCCAGGCCGCCTTGAACAAGCGTCACGACATTGACGGATCGTTCGACTCGGCGTCCGAGATCAAGGAAGCGCCAGCCATGGCCCCGCGTCATGTTTTCCATCTCCATCCCGCTGAACGCAGCGAGATCGACAATCAAAGTATTGAGCAACGCCAGGCGCTTCGGCGGGTATGCGGGCAGGCTGGGCGCGGGCGTTGACCTGCAGCTTGTTGAGAATGCGCCAGGTGTCCGCCGAGAAAATGGAGCGGAGCGAGAAGGCGATTTGCTTGAGCCGCCCGAGCACCTCGCGCACGGTGCCGAGACGGTGGACGTGGTAAATCAATTGGAGGACCTCTTTTTCGACCTGCGCCATGGTGAACCGGCCGCCGAAGCGCGCGGGCAGCAGGTCAAGATTTACGAGCAGGCGCACCAGCGTGGTAAATTCCGGCGTTTCCTCATTGCCGGCCTCTTCGCCGGCCAGCCGGGTCAGCACGCGGCGCAGAACCCGGACCGTGTCCTCCAGGCGTTCGACGTATCGCCCGAGCCAGAACATATTGTCGGCGGCGCGGCTGGGCATCTCCGCCGCGGCGCGCTCCAAGTTGACCGCCTGGATGTCCGAGGAGAGCAGTGTGAGCTGGCTGACGGGACCGTCGGTCAACACCCACGTGTCCTTGCTGCCGCCGCCGGTTTGCATGGAGACGACGAGTTCGCCGGGCGAGGGCGCACGGCGCGTGAGGCCGCCGGGCATTACGGAGAATTCCCCGCCGCCGCCGCAGACGTAAGACCGCCACACCATTGCGCGCGGCTCCAGCCGTTGATTGTCAAGCACTGGCGCGGTGCTTAAGGGCACCTGTTCCTGTCCCACGAAATCATACGGCGCCGCCGCCATGGCGTCAATGAAGGCGGCGCGTTGGGCTGCGTCCAGTTGCGATCCGAAAACCAATTCGCCGCCGCCATGGCGGAAAGCGCGCTTGACCACGAGCTTTTCCAGGTGATCGAGCACATAACGATGTTCGCGCGGCTGGCCGCACCACCAGGTCGCGACGGAAGGCAGTTTCAAATCCTCGTCCAGCAAATGCTTGCAAAGTCCCGGCAGGAACGCCATGAGTGCGGGCGTCTCCACCGCGCCGGACCCGAGCGCATTGGCGATGGCGACGTTTCCGGCACGGGCGGCTTCGAGCAAACCGGGCACGCCCAGCGACGAATCCGCGCGCAACTCCAGCGGGTCGCAAAACGCATCGTCCACGCGGCGCAGGATGACGTCCACCGGCTGAAGGCCGGCCAGAGTTTTGATGAAGACCCGGCGGTCGCGCACGGTCAAATCACCGCCTTCCACGAGCGGGAATCCGAGGTAGCGCGCGAAGAAGGCGTGTTCGAAGTAAGTTTCGTTGTACGGGCCGGGCGTCAGGAGCACCACGTTGGCGTTGTCCTTCGGCTGCGGCGCGAGGCTGCGGAGCATGTCGCGCTGTGCTTTGAAAAACGCCGCCAGGCGCTCAACATGGCATTCGCGGAACTCGTCCGGCAGAACGCGCGACAGCACCATCCGGTTTTCGAGTGCGTAGCCGGAGCCGGAGGGGGCCTGGGTTCGGTCCGCAAGCACCCACCAGGAACCGTTGGGCGAACGCGCCAGGTCCACGGCGTGAACGCCAAGGAAGAGGTCGCGCGGCACGCGGAATCCGTGGCAGGGACGGAGAAAGCCTGGGTTCGCGTGGAGCAGGGCGGGCGGCAGCCAGCCTTCGCGGATCAGCCGTTGCGGGCCGTAAAAATCGGCGAGGATGAGATTCAACAGCCGCGTGCGCTGGGCAAGTCCCTTTTCGAGGCCGGCCCATTCCTTCGGCGGAATGATGAGCGGAAGCAGGTCGAGGTCCCACGGCCGATCCAGGCCCATCGCGTCGCCATAGACGTTGTAAGTAACGCCGTGTTCGCGGAGGATTCGGCGGGCATGTTCCCGCCGGAAGCCCAATTCCTGGCGGCCCATGCGTTCGAGCGATTGCACCAGTCCCTCCCAATGCGGTCGCAGCCCGCCTCCCGGCGCGAGGATCTCGTCGTAAACACCGGGCGGTGGGCGGTAGCCAGCCAGCAGGCGCGCCGCGTGGCGCGCGGTGTGGTAATGCTCCGAAGGGGTCACGTGATCCACGCCAAGACTTTAATGCGCCGGCACCTGGGCCGGCGGCGGGCCATTATTCACAATTAATCAACTCCGGCGCAAATCCAGAGTGAAGGGAAACTCCCGGTTTGATTCCCGCGGCGGCGCGTCCATCGGCCCCGGTGTGTGGCCCAATGACGAAAAGCGGGCGAGGCGGCGGCTTTCCGCCGCGTAGGCGTTCACGGGAAAGTCCGCGTGGCTGAGCCCGCCCGGGTGCGCCACATGATACGTGCAGCCCCCCAGCGAACGGTTGTTCCATTCATCAATGATGTCGAACACCAGCGGCGCGTGGGCACCGATGGTGGGTTGGAGGCAGCTCGGCGGCTGCCAGGCGCGGTAACGCACTCCAGCCACGTATTCACCGATGGTGCCGGTCGGATGCAGCGGCACACGCCGGCCATTGCAGGCCACCGCAAAGCGTGATTCGACCAGGCCGCGAACGTGGACCTGGAGGCGTTCGAGGGAAGAATCAACGTATCGCACCGCGCCGCCGGCGGTGGGTTCTTCGCCCAATACGTGCCAGGGCTCCAGCGCCGTGCGCAGGCCCAGATGGATGCCCCGTTGCGCAATGGCGCCAACGTGGGGAAAACGAAATTCGAAGTGCGGTGCGAACCATTCCGACCGCAACGGGTAGCCGGACCGTTGCAGGTCGTCAATCACGTCCTCGAAATCCTGCCACACGAAATGCGGCAGCATGAACCGGTCGTGCAATTCGGTGCCCCAGCGGGCCAGCAGACAGTGGCGTCCGACCGTCACGTTGTGGCCGACCTGAACCAGGTTATCGATCTTGGTGCCCTCGCCGATCGATGTGTCGCCGAGCGCGCCGCGATCCACCGTCGTGCCGGCACCGATTTCGACGTCGTCTTGGATGATCACCCGTCCGATCTGCGGGATCTTGACGTGCCCCTTAGGTCCCGGAACAAACCCAAATCCGTCTTGGCCGATCCGGCAGCCCGGATGGATGGTGACCCGATCGCCAATGAGAGCGTGCATGATCGAGGTGACTGCCCCGATCGAGCAATCGCGGCCGATGCGCACGTCGGGACCGATCACGGCGCCCGCGGCGATGCGGGTACCTGCGCCGATCTCCGCACGCGGACCGATGACGACTCCGGGATCGACCGTGACCCCGTGCTCCAGCCGGGCCGAGTCATGCACGAATGCTCCCGGTGCAACGGCTTTAGCCTCGAACAGCGAGGAAGGACGCAACGCTTCGGGAAAAAGCTTGCGGGCGACCATCACAAAGGCGCGGTACGGCTTCGCAATGCGCAGCGCGACGGTCCGCTTGGGGACCAAAGATGCGAACCGTTCGGTGACCAGGCACGCACCGGCATGGGTCGAAGCCAGTTGTTGTGCGTATTTGGCGTTCTCAAAGAACGCGAGCTCGGACGCTGTTGCGCGCTGGAGCGAAGCGATGTTGCTGATACGAGAATCGAGCGGCGCGCCGTCAGCGGGCTTTGCTCCGGTCAGCGCCACAATTTCACCAAGGGTGAGGGTCGAGGCCCCCTCTAAAGAACAGCGGCTCGGTCATGGCACCGCGCTGCGCAATCGGCCCCGCAGCCAGGATCAGAATTTCGTCCCGCCGCCGAAGCGAAAGATTTGGGTGTGATCGTAGGGCGCCTTGGTAAGCGGATAGGCAAGGTCGAACCGCAGGGGACCGAACGGAGAATCCCAAATCAGACCGACGCCCACCGAGGAGCGGATGAACGGATCGCCCGCGCAATTGGAGGAATTGCCGAGCGAGGTGGGCGTCGTTGTGCGTCGGCTGCGCCCCATTGCAGTACATGCCCACATTCGTCAACGGGATCGTAGGTGCGGACCTTTATAGCCCCAAAGCGATCCGGCGTCGGTGTACACGGCGCCGCGCATGCCGACGTCCTTCGGCAGGAAATAGAACGGAATCTGCACCTCAAGGCTCGCGCCCCAGTAGTTCGTGCCGCCAAGCGCGTCATTCGTGTTCCGATCGTGGTATCGCGCGGCCCGATGCCGGCAGGCGCGAAGCCGCGCACCAGGTCGGGGCCGAGCTTGAAGTGGTCGAGCATGCGCAGGTTATCGTCGTTGCCGTAACCGGAGAGGTTGCCGGCCTGCAGGTGCAGGACGGCAACATAGTCGGGAATCACTTCGTAGTATTTCCGGATATCGCCGCTGGTGCGAATGAACGCCACATCACCACCGGCGCCGGCAAAATCCTGGCGCAGCTCGCCGTAGATGCCCGCGGTCGGCTTCTTGTTGTTGTCCAAGGCGTTATACGCGAGCGTGTAGCCCGGCATCGAGACGTAAACCGGCCCACCTCGAGACTCCATTTTGACCGGAACCGACGAACTCGCCATCGGCAAAACAATCCGTCTGGCCGTTGGGATTGGGAAGCGGGGATGGCGCGGCGGTTCCCGGCGTTGGCCATACGAACCCGGAAGGCCGGAATAGGCCGGAGTCGGGAAGGTGTTCACGAAATCAGGGTTGATATTGTTGCAGTTCTGCAGGTTGTTGGGGCAGCGTTGATCTCCTGCATATACGCCGAATACCGAAGCTGCATCGAGAAGTTTTCAGTCAAAGCAAACCCGAGCCGGACGGCTCCCCCGACCATCGACGTGCCGTAAGAAAGGTAGCTATTCGATTCGTCTCCCTTGCGTACACATCGGTGCCGGCGGTGAGCCGGTAGCCCAGGAAATAGGGCTCGGCGTAGGACAACGTCACTCCCTTTGAAAATTGCCCGTAGGTGACGGCGGCCTTCGCATACTGGCCCTGGCCGAGCAGGTTGCGCTCGCCGACGCTCACCTCGGCCATGGCGCCATCAGCCGTCGAGTAGCCGCCGGCAATGGAGAATTCGCCGGTCGACTGCTCTTCCACGTCGACGTTCAGCACGACTCGATCGGGCGCCGAGCCGGGCTCGTTGGTGATTTTCACGCTCTTGAAGTAGTTAAGGTTCTTGAGCCGGCGCTCGGCCCGGTCCACCAGCGCGCGGTTGTAGGGATCGCCTTCGGCGAGATCGAATTCGCGGCGAAGGACATAATCTCGCGTGCGCGTATTGCCGCGGATGTTAATGCGCTCGATATAGGCGCGCGCGCCCTCCTCGATCACGAACGTCACATTGACCAAGCGTTGCGCATAATCTCGGTCGCCGCGCGGCCGGGCGCTCGCAAAGGCATATCCACGCCGCGATGCTTCGACGGTCAGATCCTCGACCGTCTTCTCGATCTGCTCGGCGTTATAGACATCGCCGGGATGCATGCGCAGCCGCGAACGCAGAACCTCCAGATCGATAGCGCCGACATTCGTTTCCGCGTCCACCCGGCCGAAGTGATATTGCTCGCCCTCATCGACGGTGAAGGTCACGACAAACCCGCCCCGCGCCGGGTCAAACTCGGCAACCGCAGAAACGACGCGGATATCCGCATAGCCGTGCGTCAGATAAAATTTGCGGATGAGGTCGCGATCCGCCTCCAGGCGATCCGGATCGTAAATATCGTTGGATCTGCAAAAAGCTCAGCAGGTTGCTCTGGGCGGTCTTGATGACATCCTTCAAGCGGGTGGACGAATAGGCATTGTTGCCGACGAATTCGATTTCCTTGACCGTCGTCTTTTCGCCTTCGTTGATTTCGAAGACGAGATCGACCCGGTTGTTCGGCAATTCGAGGATTTGCGGCGTAACCCGCACATCGAAACGCCCGTTGCGGCGGTAGATCTCGACGATCCGTTGCACGTCCGCCTGCACCATCGGGCGCGACAATGTTCCGCGCGCCTTCGACTGGACCTCGGAGGTGAGCTGATCGTCCTTGACCTTCTGGTTACCCTCGAAGGCGACACGGTTTATGACTTGATTTTCGACGACGGTCACCACCAGCCGGCCGCCGGCTCGGTTGATCCGCACGTCTTGGAAAAGGCCGGTCTTATAAAGCGCTTTCAGCGCCTGATCGATTTTCGCCGCATCGAGAGGCTCGCCTGGACGGGGCGTAAAATACGAACGTATCGTATCTGCCTCGACCCGCCTGTTCCCCTCAACGACAATGGAGCTTGCTGTTTGCGCGACTGCAAACGTGGGTGCCAGGACCGCAGCAGCGAACGCACCAACACTCACGCCCAGGACCAAGCATAACGCGCCGAGTCCGCGCTGCCACCCCACCCCTAACTTCATGCGCAACGCGCCCTTTTTCTGCGGCCGCCCCACCCCGGCGGAGTTAAGGGATGACCCTGCAAAGCCGTTCGCTTGTACAGCCTTTACCAAGCCGTGCAAACCGACTTTTCCGCGCCGGGCCGCTTTCCCCCAAAAAGTGACCTGCCAGCAACGGTGCATCAGCCCCTCCAATGGAAGACATGGAGGAAATCGTTGCGCGTTGCGAAGATCATCAACATCACAACCAGCGCGAGGCCGATGCGAAAACCAATTTCTTGCGCGTAGTCCGACAAAGGCCGGCCGCGCACGACCTCGATCGCGTAGAACAAAAGATGACCGCCGTCCAGCAAAGGTACCGGAAAGAGGTTTAGGAGGCCGATCGAGACCGAGATAAGGGCCGCCAAGTTGAGGAGCCAGACCAAGGCGACGCCAACGCCGCCATTGTCCAATCCCATCTTCCAGACCTCACCTGAGATCTGGGCAATCCGCACGGGTCCGCCCAACTGGTCTGCACCGCCGTTGCCGCGGACGAGGCCTCCGATAAAGGAAAGCGTCTTGTCGATGATTCCCCAGGTCTCCTGAACGCCGAGCTTGACCCCGGTGAGCGGATCGACCTTCTCTCGCCGCACGTCGTCCGGGCTCTTCGACGCCACGATTCCCAGCCGCCCGACCTTGTTGCCCGCTTCGTCCTTATCCGCCGCCGGGGTCGCCTTGAGGGTCATGCGCACGGCGCCGCGGTCGATCGTTACCTGCTAGCGGACGATCCAGGCTGGCGCTGACCAACCGCGACATGTCCTCGAAACTGTCGATTGGACGGCCGTCAATCGCAACCACCAAGTCGCCCCGGCTGGAAGCCTGCTGCCGCCGCGGCGCTATTGGGATTGACCATGCCCACTCGCGGTGCGAGCGAGGTCGCTTTGCCGTAAAGCGAGAAAATCGCGGCGAAGATCACGATCGCAAGGATGAAATTCGCAATCGGCCCAGCCGCAACGACGGCTGCCCGCGCGCCCACCTTCTGGTGGAAGAAGCTTTGCCGCTTCTCGGCTTCGCTCATCGTGGCGAGCACGGCGGCATCCGGAGTGCTGGCCGCATTCTCATCGCCAAAGAACTTGACGTAGCCGCCCAGCGGAATGGCCGAAATCTTCCATCGCGTGTTGTAGCGATCGTTGAAGCCGATCAGCTCAGGTCCAAAGCCGATGGAAAACACCAGCACCCTGATGCCGCACCAGCGCGCCATGAGGAAATGGCCCAGCTCGTGGAAGAAGACCACTATGCCGAGAACGAAAAGGAACGGCAGGGCGTAGCCCAAGCCGCCGCTGAGCCAGCCAATGCCATCGGCAAGAGTAGAACGCATGATGTTTTGCTACCGCCCCCGCATGAATCTGTCCCCGCCGCGTCAACGCTAGGATGACTTTGCGGCAATTTCGGGCAAGAGCTCCCGCGACATGGATCTACCCACATGGTCAATGTGGAGCGCCTCCTCGACCGTTGCGGGCGCAGCGGTCATGTTGCGACGCTCCGCCGCATCGAGCGTTGCCTCGACGAGGGCCGCAATGCCGGCAAAGCCGAGCCGGCCACTGAGGAACTCGGCCACCGCCACCTCGTTCGAGGCATTGAGGATGGTGGGCGCGGCGCCTCCCATCTCCAGCACGCGGCGCGCCAGCGCAATGGACGGGAAACGTGCGAGATCGGCCTCCTCGAAGCTCAGATTGGCGACGCGAGCGAGGTCGAGCCGCTGCGCCGGACCATCGATCCGCTCCGGCCAGGCGAGGCAATGGGCAATCGGGATGCGCATGTCCGGCGTGCCCAGCTGCGCCACAACCGACCCGTCACGGAACTCGACAAGGCCGTGCACGATGGACTGCGGGTGCACGAGCACGGCAAGCTCGCTCGGCGCGAGCGCAAACAGATGGTGCGCCTCGATCAACTCAAGGCCTTTGTTCATCATCGTCGCAGAATTGATCGTGACCTTTGGGCCCATCGACCAATTGGGGTGCCGCAGCGCCTGCTCGGGCGTCGCGGCCCGCATGGCTTCAAGCGACCAGGTGCGGAACGGACCACCCGAGGCCGTCAGGATCACCCGCGACACATCCTCGCGCCGCCCGGCCCCAAGCGCCTGGAAAATCGCGTTGTGCTCCGAATTGACCGGCAGCACCGCCGACCCGCAGGCGGCCGCCCGACGCATGAATAAGTGACCGGCGCAAACCAGGCATTCCTTGTTGGCAAGGGCCACCGTCGCGCCGCGCTCGATGGCCGCAAGGGTCGGCTCGAGGCCGGCGGAGCCGGTGATGGCCGCCATGACCCATTCGGCCGGCCGCTGCGCGGCTTCGGCGAGCGCACTAGCGCCGGCGCCCGCGTCGATTCCTGAACCTGCCAGATGCTCCTTCAACTCGCCATAGGCGCCGGGGTCGGCAATGGCCGCAAAGCGCGCGCGCAGGTCACGAGCGAGTTGTGCTAGGGCGGCGCCGTTGCGGTTGGCACTCAGCGCCTCGACCCGGTAGCGCCCGGGCTCGCGCTTAAGCAGATCGACGGTGCTGGCGCCAATCGACCCGGTCGCACCGAGCACGCTGATGCTGCGTTGCGCCAAAGCGACGCCAGGATTTGGGCGAACGAGAGGTACGGCGGTCATTCGGGTCACCACAGCAACAACCCGCGCGCGGGGCCGTCAAGTCCGGCCCGCATGAAGCCGAAGAGCGCGGCAGCGACCGAAGCTGCCCAGAACGCATCCAAACGATCCATGACCCCACCATGCCCCGGAATGATATGGCCGGCATCCTTGACCCCGAACCGGCGCTTGATGCCCGATTCGAGCAAGTCGCCCGCCTGGCCGACGATCGAAAGCGCCCCCCCAAGGGCGGCAATCGGCCATACATGGCCTAATCCTGCGAGCTTTGCCACCACAATAGCCGCAATCACCGCTGCGAGCGTTCCGGCGATCGCGCCGGACCAGGTCTTATTCGGGCTGACGCGGGGCCAAAGCTTGGGACCTTGGAGCGGCCGTCCGGCGAAATAACCGGCGATATCGGTGGTCCAAACGAGCGCAAACAAGAGCAGGATCGCTAGCAGGCCCCATTGGGGGTCGGTGACGTGATCAATCTGGATGTCATGCACTGGTGGCCGCGTGGAGACCAGCACCTGGAAGTTTCCTGGGCCTTTGTAGTCCTGGTCGTGCAGGTCGTCTGCGAAGAGGTCGTGAATGCTGTAGTTTCCGCCGTCAGCGGACGCAGCGCCGGTCCCCGAAAGATCGTTGCCGGTCGCAAGAACCCCGGCAACGTTGCGAATCCGGACAAAGCGAATGGTGATGTCGTTGACGCGGCAAACCGGGCACTCGCCGCCCTGGTTCTTGGGGGTGAGCAGTATGGCATATCCGTTCTGGCTGTAACCGCCCCAGCTGTTTTCGAGCAGATTGGCCTCAAACAAAACGCGCATCGCACTCTTGAGCTCAAAGTGGTTCTTGACGATGTAGGGGTGTCCCAGAGCGGTCGGCGTGTATCCGGGTTGGCCCTCTTTCCAGAGCATGGGCCGGAACAAATGATTGCGGCGAATCTCGATGTCGGTGGGAACTGTCTTGGAAGGGCCGCCACCGAACAGAATGCTCTCTCCGGCGGCTTCGATGAAGTTGTTATAAATCTTGAGAATGGAAACGAGTTCGTCGCCCCTGCCGCCACCGACGCCGGTTGCATCGGTGCATTTTCCTGCCATTGCGATGCAATTCAGGCCGCTAATGTAGGAGTTGATGACCGCAATCATGCGCGAGCCGCCGAAGAACCCAATCCCGTGGCCAACTTCCACACCATCGGGAGGGTGGACCCAGTTGCGATCGAAGATGACGTGATCGGCGTGTTCGACGGCCAGAATGCGGCCGATGTTGGCGCTGGGAGGCGTGGTCCACTCGATTCCGATGAAGCGGACGTGATCTCCGACGTTTGCGCCCGCAGGCCGCTGCACTACCAGGGTGGCGAGCAACTTGGCCGGTCCGCCGGAGGGTTGAGCAAAGGGCGGACGCCCGGGAAGGCTGGCGACTCCGCCCCATGCGGGAGAGATGCGCGTGCCTTCGGGGGGGAGTTTGGAGTCGGGCGTGTCGGTGCGCACCGTGATGTAATGCTGGTCATCGCAATTTTTCGAGGGCAGAATCTTCACATTGAAAGAGGCTCCAGCGGGCAGAAGCAGGGTGTCTCCGCACTGGGCGTGGTCGATGACGGCGGCCAGATCGGAATTGGCGGCGACGGGGATTTGTTTCCCGGGCGAGGGCGTTCCGTCGAGCGCCGTGTAGTAACAGGCTTTGGGAAGTTCAGCGACTCCGTCTTTGGCGCCAAACTGCGCGACATTGCCCTTACCGCAATAGGCATTCTCACTGATGGGAGGTGCAACTGCCAACGCCAGCAGCGCGGACCAGGCGACAAAAGCCGCGACCAGATAGAAGAAATGAAAACTGTTTGTCAGCGAGCTTTTCACCGCGGGCGCAGAGCGAGAGGATCGCAAAGGAAGCGGAGGCATGTTTCAGTTTCTCCTCATTCTGTCTACCGTGTCTCTACCGCACGCCCCGCCGCATGCACCCGTAAGCACCGCAGAGAGGCTTTCCTTCCACAGTGTACTGGGATGAGTGGATGATAACACGCGATTGGGCGATCGATTTCCGCGGTCGCGATCACACAATTAGGATTACACAACAAAAGAGAAGGTCCGCGGCGAACCGCGGACCTCAATTGGGGGACGGTGCAAATCCGTCGAAGCCAAAAGTTATTCTACGTTAGCCAGCGCCGCGTTGAGTCCGACAATGTCGGCCCCGAGATCCTTGCCGTCTGTGCCCTTGTTTTTGTAGGGGCTGTTCGGCTGAAGCTCGTAGTTTCCACCATCGCCATTGTTGTAGTTGACGAACATGGCATCCGCGACGGTTGCCGGGAACAGATTGCCCGACGGCCAGACCGACGGTGGAAACGACGCCGGAGTTGCAATCAGGGCGTTGTCGACGAAGGTCACCGTGGTGAAACACTTTCCTATGCTGGTTATGGGTATGTCGCGAGAAGAGCAACTGGTGGATCCGCCCGTATTCCACACCGGGTACCTGCCGGTGACTATCATGTTGTTGGTGAAGACGAAGCCATACATTGGAGCGGTCGTGTAGTACACGTTGCCGATTGACATCATGTGACTGGTGGGATCGGGGAAAGCGGTAACGTGATTGATGGTGATGGTGTTGAGCGGGTTGGTGGGCCATCCGTTGCTGACCTGAAAGGCGTCACCGCTGCCCACGTACTTCTTGCTGATGTCGTCGAGAACCACGTCATGTATGCTCCAGCGAGTGCCAGCCAGCGCTGGGGCTCCATCCACGCCGTTTCCGGAGACGGAGGTTGCCATCCCGATTCCGCTTCCAGCATGAGAAACCTGCGAATAGCGGATGGTGACGTCGGTCACCTGACACAACGGGCAAACATTGGCGCCGCTTGCGGTGTGTTGGTTCTTGGGAGTGAGCAGAATGCCGAAACCGGTTTGACTGAAGCCTCCCCAGTTGTTTTCCATGAGATTCGCTTCGACCAGCACGCGAACCGCATTCTTGAGTTCCAGGTGATTCTTAACGACGAAGGCATTGCCATCGGGTCCACCGATAAAGTTCGGATTGCCCGGCATCCACTGCCATGGCTTCCAGAAGTGATTGCCCGTGATGGTGATGTCGGCGGGTGACATGGTAGCGGCTCCGCCGCCGAAGAGGATGCCCTCGCTCGAGGCTTCCAAGAAGTTGTCCTGGATCTTGAAGGGACCGTCCTGAGTAGAGCCTATACCTCCAGCGACCGCATGAGCGTCCGTGCAAGCTCCGGTGTTTGCGATGCAATGGAAATCGCTGAAATAGGAATCGACGACCGCTACGTTAGTCATGCCAGACAGATTGACGCCCAGGTGAGTTTCAGCCTGAGGCGCTCCGTGCAGCCATGAGCGATCGACCACGATGTGATCCGCGGTGCCTTGACCGACCATCAGCGCGGCGGGCCCCGGAGCTCCGGCCGGGCGAGTAATTTCCAGACCGGTGAAACGGTAATAGTTAGCGCCGGGGGCGAACTTGAAAGGACCGTTGCCCTGAATGTTAATCTGCACTTTCGCCATCACGTTCTTGGGATTGGCGCAGCTATACTGCGGGCGCCCCGGGAGCGAAGCGACCCCGGCGTAACAGGGCGTGGCGCGCTGCCCTTCTGCTGGCAGAGCGCTGTCGGGGGCACTGGTTCGAACGATGATCCAGCGATTGATATCGCAGTTCTTGGCCGGCACAATGAACTGGCCGGTAAAAGTTGCGCCTGCCTGAAGTTGAATTACGTCGCCGCAGCTGGCGTTGTCCAAAGCCGATTGCAGATTGCCGCCGGCGTTGACAGAGATGGTTGTTCCGGGTGCGGGAGTGTCGGCCATTGCGCTCGGAACAGTCGCTCTCGGTAGTTCCGCCGGACCATCGAAATTACTACCGGCAAGAACGGTCGCGCTGAAATTGCCGGTGGCAGTCTTGCCCGCGGAATCCGCGACAGTGACTGTGAAGTTGGATGTACCGGCTGCGGTGGGCATGCCGGCGAAGTCCCCGCTCTTATTCATCGTAATTCCGGCAGGAGGGGTGCCTGCGGAGATGCTCCAGCTGTAGGGTGCGGTTCCGCCCGTCGCGCTGAAGACTTCGCTATAAGCGTCCCCCTGCTGGCCTTGGGGAAGATTGCCGGTTGTGATTTGCAGCGCCTGGCTGGTCGGCGGATCAACGGTGATTGCTGCACTGGCGAACTTCGACGAGTCGGCAACGCTGGTCGCGGTGACGCCCACGTTGGTCTTCACGGTTACTGTCGGCGCGGTGAAGAGCCCATTGGCATTGATCGAGCCTGCGGTCGCCGACCAGGTCACCCCGGTTTTGGAGGTTCCGCTCACGGTGGCCGTGAACTGCTCTTTTTGATTCGAAGATAAGGCTGTGCTGGCTGGAGACACATTGACCCTGACAGTCCCGCCGCCGCTACCGACAACAATGGCGAACGCGCGGCTCCCCTCATCGAGGCGTGGGGAGTCGGTCACAATTACCTCGAACGAGAACGTGCCTGCGGTTGAAGGCTTTCCTGAGATCGTCCCAGTGGCTGGGTTCAAGTTGATGCCTGGGGGCAGCGTGCCGGCTTTCACCGAGAACTGGTAGGGGGAGCTTCCGCCACTAACTGCGAGCACAGCATTGTAAGACTCATCGACCGTGACTCCGGGAAGATTACCCGCCAGATTCAGGTTGCTCGGGGCATCGGTGACGTTGGAGTGTGCCAGCGCACCGCACGAGGCGGTCATCAACGCGACCACCAAGAGTATGAAGACGCTCAGGCACTGTGCGAGCGCAGGGAAAGATTTGGAATGACGATTTAGAAAAACATCTTCCGCAACAGACATTTGTGAGCCCTCGACCTTAACAAAATGGGGGACTAGTCGATTGTCCTCACGCTGAATCTATCCAGATGGGGCAGTTGTTCCTAGATACCGGAAGGGCATCGGAAACGCGTTAGTACATGCGGGCGAGGCATGTACAGATTCGCATGCAGCAGTGTCCGCTGGTGTTCTTGGGGAGTAAGCGGAAACCCGGCACGGGACAGGCGGTCTAGACGATATGATGATTACCGCGAGCTTGGTGAAATGAAGCGGAAAGCACGGGCAAACTAAAATAACCAACAGTGAGGTTACCGGCGGGGTTCGCCGAGCAGAACCGCGCGCAGGTAATCGTAGGCGTGGTTTCCGAATACGCGCTGCACACTGCGTCGTGCCTGATGCTGAAGGCGTTTCTTCCACAAGCCGCCGCCCTGGCAGGTGTCGCTGAACTCCTCGATGGTGAGGTCACGCAGCATGGCTACGCGGCCGAGTTCGTAAAGGCTGGTTGCGGACGAGTTCATGCAAAACTGGCTGTTAGCAACAGTTGCGAACCCAGCCTGGCGCGCCACCTGCAGCGTGCGCTGGTCGTAGCGTCCTCCGGGACAGGAGAAGTGTTCGATCGGATGTCCAACCATAGTTTCGATGAGGAGCTTCGCATCGACGATTTCGCGCCTCAATTCCGGTTCGGTGAGATCGGAGAGATAAGGGTGCGTCATCGAATGGCAGCCGATCTGGAAACCCTGGGCGTCGAGAGCGCGCACCTGGCTGGCATTGAGGTAACCGGGTGTGCCCAGGAATCCAGCGGTGAGGTAGAAAGTTGCGCTGAAGCCGAACTCGCGAAGCACGGGCGCGGCAGCGATAAGGTCGGTCTCGCAGCCATCGTCGAAGGTGATGCAAACGCTGGGTTCGGCAGGATAGCGCAGCGCATCGCCGACGTTCAGGCCGCGCCAGCCGGCTTTCTTCATCCACGCCATCTGGGTGCGAAAGGTGTCGACCGGCAGAATGTAGCGTACGTAACCGGGCTCGGACTGGCAGAGCTTACGGCCAGCGAGCTCCAACTCGTGGTACATCAGGAACACAATGCGCGAGTCAGCCATGATGTTTCTGACCTTAGGATTGCTTGTCGGCGCCGATCGTCTGCGAGTGCCGGTCGAGCACGGCGAGCAGCGGATCGCGTAGAAACGGGCTCCCCGCGAGCAGGCCGGAGATCAGCGGATTTCTCTGGTTACAGCGCAGCGGAGAATTATCGAGCTTCATCACCCAGCCTCCCGCGCTTTCGACCAGCGCCGCCCCGGCGGCAACGTCCCACTCATTTTTCGGTACCAGGGTGAAGGTAAGATCGGCGCGACCGGCGGCGACCAGTCCGAGTTTGTAGGCGACCGATCCCATGGGGCGAATGTTGAACGCAGCGGACTCGAACTGCTTCCACTCGCCGCGCTTCACTTCGCTGCGGCTGGCGAGCACAAGCGCGCCGTGCAGGTCCTTGCGCTGACTCGGCTGTGCGGGCTTGCCGTTGTAGGTCACGCCCGTGTCGCGCGATCCGAGGATGAGTTCGCTGGTTGCCGGATTGCAGATTCCACCCGCGACAGGAATTCCATTCTCCACCATGGCGATCGAAACGCAGAATTCGGGAATGCCCTGCACGAACTCGCGGGTACCGTCGAGTGGATCGACGACCCAGACCCGTTGTTTGTCGAGGCGAGTGAAGTCATCCACGGTTTCTTCCGAGAGCCAGCCTTCACCGGAGCGGAGAAGCGTCTTGCGCAGAATATCGTCAACTGCGCGGTCGGCCTCGGTGACGGGATCGTGTCCAATTTTGTATTCGGTCTCAATGGCGCCGGGAGTGAAGCGGTTGAGCACCGTCCGCGCCGCCTCAAGGGCGGCATGAATACGTTCGAGCGTGTCTTGCGAATTTGAAGAAGAAGAAGACATCAATACTCCGTTGGTAGTTTGCTTCCGGTAGAGACGCGGCTTTCCGCGTCTCCGCCGCCGAGTGAGACGGGGCAAACCCCCGTCTACACAGAACCTACGCCCACAGCATGCGCGCTCCCGTCATCAACAAAACCGTGCACAAGATTCGCCGCAGCCACAGCACGGGAACGCGTGTGCTCAGATGCGAGCCGAGTATGCCGCCGGGGATCGAGCCGACCAGCAGGGAAACCACCAGGTGTGGGTCGACGTTTCCCGCCCGGTAGTGCAACAGGCTGGTGACACCGGTCAGAATTACGGCGTGGGCAATGTCGGTGCCTACCATGACCTTGGGCGCGAATGAATAAAACAAAAGAAGCAACATCATGATGATGCTGCCCGATCCGACCGAAGTGATGCCGACCAGGAATCCTCCTATTAAGCCGATGAGACTCATGCCCGCGAACGATTTCATGGTGGGCTGGCGTCCGGCGAGATGGTCTTCAATCCGTCTTTGGAACAGGAGTAATGCGGGAATCAATACCAGCAGCAGTCCCACCGCCGACTTGATGAAGTCGTTGACGCCGTTGCCGTAGACGTGCCGCAAGTGAACCAGAAAAGTAACGCCGAGGTAAGAGCCGGGAATGCTGCCGACGGCCATCGCCAGCACGACTTTTCTCCGCACCGTGCCTGTGCGCAGGTGCATGACACTGGCCGGAATCTTGGTGAAAAAGTTGAACAGCGCATCGGATCCGACCGCGATGATGGGGGGCACGCGCAGTCCGAAGATGAGCATGGGCAGCAGCAAAACGCCGCCGCCCAGACCCGTCATCCCGATCAGCGTTCCAACCGTGAAGCCGATCAACACTTTTAGCAGCAAGAGTTCCATGCCGTCTTTCGAAATGGTTCTCAGTTCTCGGTTCTGGGTTGAGCAAAACCCTGTTTAGCAGAACCTTGTTTAGCAGAACAATGTTAAGGGACTGAGAACGCAGAACCAATACGATGACCCCACGTCATTATGGCATAAAGTCCATCGTACTGATGGACTTCATTGACATTACTAGCCGTTGCCGTTGGCGCCGACGTAGCCCTCGCGCTCAAGGTGCAGAATGATAGTCTGCGCCGCTTCCTCGGGGCTTAGCTTGGCGGTGTCGATCACGACTTCGGCATCGGTGGGCGCCTCGTACGGATCCGAGATGCCGGTGAATTCCTTGACGATGCCGGCGCGAGCCTTGGCATAGAGCCCTTTGCGGTCGCGCTGTTCACAGACTTCGATCGACGTCGCTGCGTGCACCAGGATGAATCCGCCGAACGGTTCAATCATCTGCCGCACCGCTTTGCGCGTCGCCTCATAAGGGGCGATGGGGGCGCACACCGCGATTCCGCCGTTCTTGGTGATCTCGGAAGCGACATAGCCGATGCGGCGAATGTTGATGTCGCGATGCTCCTTGGAGAATCCGAGTTCGCTCGACAGATTCTTGCGCACCAGGTCGCCATCGAGCAGAGTGACCGGACGTCCGCCCATCTCCAGAAACTTGGTGATGAGAGCGTTGGCGATGGTCGATTTGCCCGATCCCGAAAGCCCGGTGAAGAAAATAGTGACCCCCTGCTTGTGCCGAGGCGGATAGCTGCGGCGCAATTCCTCCACCACTTCGGGGTAAGTGAACCACGCCGGGATGTCGCGCCCTTCGTTGAGGCGCTGGCGCAATTCCGTTCCCGAAATGTCGAGCACCTTGGCGCCCGGCGGCACTTCATCGGCCGGGATGTAACGGTCTTCGTTCTGCAGGTACACCATCATCTGGAAGGGAACCATTTTGACGCCCATCTCCGCTTCGTGCTTCTTGAACAGTTCCTGAGCGTCGTAAGGACCGTAGAAATTCTTGCCGTCGGTATCTTTTCCGGGACCGGCATGATCGCGGCCAACGATGAAGTGGGTGCAGCCATGATTCTTGCGAATCAGGCCGTGCCAGATCGCTTCGCGCGGTCCGCCCATGCGCATGGCCAGCGGCAGCATCGACAGCTTGACCGTGCCGTGCGGGTACTTCGAGAGCAGTAACTCGTAGCAGCGCGTGCGGACGAAATAATCGACGTCGCCCGGCTTGGTCATACCGACCGAGGGATGGATGAGCAGATTCGCCGCGACCTGCTTGGCGGCGCGCATGGTCAGCTCGACGTGAGCGCGATGCATGGGATTGCGCGTCTGGAAAGCCACGACCGTGGTCCACCCCAGGCGTCCGAATTCGGCACGCAGGTCGGCAGGGGTCAGGCGCAGCGAGCGGAAATCATAGTGCGCCGGTGCCTGCAGTTCTTCAATTTTTCCGCCCACGTACCAGGGATGGGATTTGTTGATGGCGTAGTCGGCGCCCGGGTGCGCGGCGCTGGTGGAACCAAAAACGGACTGGGCTTCGGCTTTGCGATCAGGCTGCCAGACATCCTCAACGCTGAGCACGGCGAGCATCACGCCTTCGGGATCGCGCAGTGCGATCTTGCTTGAGCCTGCGGTTAGCTTCTTGGCAAATTCCTCGCTGACGTCGAGCGTGATCGGCATGGGCCACAGGGTGCCGTTCGCCAGTCGCATGTTGTGGCAGACGCCCTCGTAATCGGCGCGGTTCATGAAGCCACGCAGCGGCGAGAAGCCGCCGCTCATCAGCAGTTCCAGATCGCAAAGCTGCCGGGCGGTCAGGTCCCAAGAGGGCCAATCCTTCGAATGCGCCTTCAACTCTGCGGCGCGCGCGGCCGGCACTTGCAGCTGAACAAGTTCTCCCCCGTGTGGGGAGATAAGATGACTGGTGGTTGCGTTCAAAGCAGTATTCCTCCGGATGTTTTAATCAAAATTTATGCTGAAATCAAAATCACTAGGGGGGGTCTAGTTAAGCTCGCCCTATTTGTCCTGGCTCGTCAAGCCGCCTGCCGGGGCCAGCAGGTAACCGCCGAAATATCAGCGGAGCCACGAATCTCAAGACCAACACGCGGTTCTGAAATCCAGTCCAAGATCATATGGAACATAAGGAAGGAGCAATTCGCCTTCCGAAAGCCAGCCAATCCCCACCTGTAAGCCATTAAAAACAATAGATGAACATAATTTTATCTCAAAACACCCGAGCCCGTTGGGTGGGGGTGAAACAGATTGCAACCTTGCAGCCCCCGCTAGGGAATCAAAGTGCATTGCTACAAGCCCCGGGCGAGACTCAATGCTGCTCGCTCGTTGCTTGTTCTTCCAGCGTGTTCGCTTACGATGCCTTCTTGCGTCGGAAACTCTTGACCATCTGCAGCAGGGCCAGGGCGCGTTCGCGATGCAGCAATAGGAGAGTGGCGATGTAAGTCACGGCTCCAACTGCTACTTCAACCGCTAACCTGAGAAGTAACGAATGACCCAGGGGAGCCTTCCATTTCAGAAACAAAACCACTAGGGACATGACGGCGGTGGCATCGATAGCGGGACGGAGACCGCGAACGTATTCGCCCGCAGTCATGCCGATGGTCTTGAATGTTTTCCAATAAAGCGGCAGCGCGACCAGCGGGTAAGCCAGAACCCAGCCAAAAGCAATTCCTCCGGTGCCCCAATGGCTACCGATGAAAAATGCGATGGGCAAGATAACCAAGGCGCGCAGATCGTTCCACATGACGAACCGGGCGTCGCCCACGGAATTCAATACCTTCGGAAGCAGCGAGACGATAGAGCGGAAGGAGGTGTATACCGCGAGCACCTCCAGTGGAATGATAGTACCCCGCCATCTTTCACCTAGTGCGAAGGGAATTAGTTCGTTCGATACCAGGGCCAAACCAATCGTAGCCGGAAAGGTTGCCAGAGCCACGCCTTCCGTGAGCGTCCGGAGATACCGGCGCAGACCCGCCATGTCGTGCCGCATGGCCGCGAGATAGCTGGGGATGATGGTAGTGACCAGCGACGTCACCTTTTCCAGCGGAGAATTGGCGAGATTCCACGCCATGGCATAGAAGCCGAGCGCGGCCTGGCCCAGGACGCGGCCGGCGGTGACGTTGTCCAAACGTTCGTAAGACGACCAGGCAAGATAAGACACCAGCACGTGCCACCCGAATCGCAATTCCTTGCCGATCGACGCCAGGCGGGGGATGGCAAAGCCCTTTGGGCGGGCCGCAATAATCATGACGCAGCGCACAAACGTGGAGATGAGGTTTCCAAGAATCAGCGCCCAGTATCCATAACCGAGATAGGCCAACAGCAACGTGATCCCAGCGGCGATGATGGAGCGGATCATCTCGATCCAGGAAAGAAGCCCGAAGCGCATGTCCCGGTTCAACAGACCCTCGGAAACACTGCGGAAGCCCTGCGGGATGAGGGCGGTGCAAGCGACGATGGTCACCATGGCGAGCTTCGGAATTCTGAAAAATGCAGCCAGAGGGTGAGCGATCGCGATCGCGATCCCGAAACATCCCAAAGCAAAGACTAGGCCGACCGTGTTCAATTGCTTCAGTTGGTCGTCAGTCATCTCCCGGAACGTCAGCACGGTGGTGGGGATCCCGATATCGCCGAGGTATCGGAGATAGGGAAAAATGACGAGGGCCATGGCCGCGATGCCGAAATCCGAAGGGGCTAGCAGGCGAGCGACGAGGAGAAAAGATGCCCAACTGAGGATCTGACTGGCCCAACTCGTCGTCGCTCGCCAGGCAAGGCTATGAGCGAGCGACCGGTCCATTTTGCTTCTCGCCGCCCAAGTCTCCCCGGCCGGTGCGACTGCCAGGCTTTTTTCTTCGCTCCCAGGAACTGTGCCGCTCAAGCGGATTCCTCCAGCACGGCGGAAGCATCCGGCAAGGGCTGAAGTGAAGGTAGTCGTTGCAACGCTTGGCTCCTCGGAACCCGAAAATTCTCTGTTAGCAAGAAAACGGGAAGCCTAACCTCAGCAAACCGGAGTCCAAAATGTACCCAAGGTGGCTTGCTGTAATTTGTTGATTTCAATGCCTATGCTCATTGTGGTTGGAATGATTGTAACGTGGAAGGCCCCGGTGCCTGTCAATCGTTGGTAATTTATTTCCCTGGTTTGCCCCACTACCAGCCGTGCTTCATCGCTTTAGCAAACTTTTGCGGGGGCAAAGTGTTCAGCACGTCGTCTTTGGTGAGCCACGCGCGCCGGGCCTGGGTGACTCCGTAATGCAGTTTTTCCATGTGTGAAATGTGGTGGGAATCGGTGTTGATCACGATCTTCACCCCGTGCTGTTTCGCCAGCCGCAGATGAACATCGCACAGATCGAGCCGATCAGGGTAGGAGTTCAATTCCATCGCTACTTTGTGTTTCGCCGCCGCTTTCAGAACAGCATCGAGATCGAACGGGTAGGCGTCGCGGCGGAGCAGCAGGCGTCCGGTGGGATGTCCGATCAGCGAGGTATTCGGATTCGCAATCGCCTTCAGCAGCCGATCCGTCATGGTGGCGCGATCCAGGTTGAACTGCGAGTGCACGCTTGCGATGACGATGTCCATTTGCTCGAGCACTGAGTCGGAGAGATCGAGCGAGCCATCGCCCAGAATGTCGACCTCGATTCCCGCAAAAATGTGGATGCCCGTCATCCTTTTTTCGACGGCCCGGATTCTCTCGATGTGCGCCAGGGCCCGTTCGTCGGTGAGCCCGTTGGCGAAGGCGAGATTTTTCGAGTGATCGGTGATGGCCATGTATTCGTAGCCGCGTTTCCGCGCCGCTTCGGCCATCTCTTCAATGGTGTTGCGGCCGTCGGTTTCAACGGTGTGCATATGCACGTCGCCGCGGATGTCGGGTAGTTCGATCAGTACGGGCAGCGTGTGCGCGGCGGCGGCTTCGATTTCTCCCAGGTTTTCGCGCAGTTCGGGAGGAATGAAGTCGAGCTTGAGCTTGGCGTAGATTTCTTCTTCTGTTTTGCGCGCGACCGGCTTCTCGTCTTCGACTTTCGCCAAGCTGTATTCGTTGAGCGTGAAGCCCATCTTGAGCGCGCGTTGGCGCAAGGCTACGTTGTGCGCCTTGGAGCCAGTGAAATATTGCATGGCCGCCCCGAAAGATTCCGGAGGCAGCAGGCGCACGTCCACTTGCATGCCGTTACGGTGGCGGAAGCTGACCTTGTTCTCGCCTTGCGCGATGACGTCCATCAGGCCGGGGAAGCGCAGCAGATGCTCGATGATTTTCTGCCGCGGCTCAGCCTCGATGCAGGCCTTGCCGGTGACCAGGATGTCGAGGTCGCCGACGGTTTCGCGTCCGCGGCGCAACGATCCAGCAGGCGTAACTTTTTCAACGCCGGGAGCCGACAACAAATGCTCCACCACTTTTTCCGCCAGTTCTTCCGCGTTATCGAGCAGAAAGCGTCCTGCAATCCGGCGATAGTCTTCGATCGCCTTGAGCAGCTTCAGTTCGTGCTTTTCGCCCATGCGGGGCAACGTGCGGATCTTGCCTTCGCGCGCCAGTTTCTCCACGCCCTCGAGATCGCTGACCTGGTAGGCGCTCCAGATCAGCGCGATCGTCTTCGGCCCGAGACCCTGAATCTTGAGCAGTTCAAGCATTGAGGGCCGGTATTTTTTCAGCAGCTCGGAGTGCGCTTCAATGCTGCCATCTTTGAAAAGCTGCAGCAGATTGGCCTGCATGCCTTTGCCAATGCCTTGGATTTCGAGAAGTTTCTTTGGTTCCGCGATCAAGTCGGCCACTTGCTGGGGCAGCGCTTCAATGGCCTCCGCTGCGTTGCGATACGAGCGCACGCGAAACGAATCTTGCCCGTCGATCTCCAGCAGATCGGCAGTCTCGTAAAGAAGTCCGGCGATGGCTTTGTTGTCCATCCAGAATTATCCACTCAGAGTTAAGACTCAGGGTTGTCAACCCGAGAGAAGATTGTAGCGCTGAAGAAAGGGTATTCGCAGGAAGCTGGAGGACACAGCCAGCGTGGCCGTTCGACGCTGCCGTCGACGCGCAGAACGGCTTGGTCCCTAAAACCGGCGTGAGAAAAGTGGCCTCTGATCAGGTGGCCTTGGTCACATTGGCCGCTTGCGGCCCTTTCTGTCCCTGGACAATCTCAAACTCCACCTTGTCGCCCTCCTGCAGGCTCTTGTAGCCCTCGGTGGTGATTGAGCTGTAGTGAATGAATACATCCGGTCCATCTTCTCGGCCGAGGAAGCCGTATCCCTTGGCGTTGTTGAACCACTTGACGGTGCCTTTCAGACGTTCCACGTGCGCCCCCTCATTTCTTGCGGATTTCCCCCGAAAAGGCGCGATTCCGGGCTCCGCAAAAAAATGTGTAGGAATTGTGCTGCTCACCGCGGGGACTGTCAAGGCTTGCGATCACATATAGCCAGAAGGCCGGGCAGGCCTCTGGGGTAACCAGTTGATTACTTGTGGCTTTCTCAGACTGCGGAAGACCGGGTTTTGACGCTAGGTGCTTCTTTTAGGCGGCCGAAGCCGACGACTCCATAGACCGCCATCACTACCATCAGGGGATCGATTTGGCGGCGGAAATACACCTCGACGTGGGTGAAATAAAACACCACCGGGAAAAACAAGAACACGAGACCATAGAGGACCGTGACCGGTTTATTTACTCGGAACGCGCGGCGAAGGCCAACCAGAGTTAACAGGGTAAAGAGTGTGTTGAAGACAACATTGATGGGGTCGTCAGGTTCCTGCTCCAGGTAGTAGTGGCTGAAGCTCCAGAAGTGGGTCCAGATAAAGACGAAGCGACGCACGGTAACAACGGCGAACCAGCGTGGGTTCGCGCGGATGAAGGCGACCGCCTTTTCCTTGTTCTCTTCCATATAAGCGATCTCGCCGATTTGCTTATACTTCTGCCACTCCGCATCGTTGTGCCAGGGACCAATTTTTTGCGCCAAGGCCGAACCCAGCGAGGCACCGGCCCAGTAGGAAGTGTCGCCATTGTTGCCGATGCGCAGCTCCAGTCCCATCCCGTCGCGAAACGGAATGAAGCGGTGGAACACCTCATAGTTGCGAACGAACCACGGACTTACGGAAAGGATGATGGTGAGCGAGGCCACCGTAAGCGGGACGAACCAGCGTTCTTTCTGCTGGTATAGACGAAAGCCGATCCAACCAAACATGATCGGCAAAACGGTGAGCACGATCGGTTCGGTGAGGGCAGTGAAGCCCCAAAGCAATCCATACCCGATCCATTTCCATGTCGATGCAGCCAAACCCACCGGGCGCTCAAGATGCAGAGTCATCAGAAACAGTAAGGTCAGCAGCAGGCTCGCCAGCCAAGTCGGCCAGATCCGCTCCGCCGGCCAATAAATGCCGAGGGGAAAGAGCGCCCAAGCCCACGCCGAGAAGAGCGCGACGCGGTCTCCGAAGGTCTTGCGGGCCACAAGAAAAACCGGGAGACAGGTCAAGGCCGAGATTAAAGCTTGCAACGAGAGCAACACCAACGCGGATGCCTTGCTGTAGGTCCCGAAGACTACGAAAACGCCCGCGATCAGGTAGGGATAGACCGGGGTGAGCCAAGCCGTCGGTCCAGTGTTTTCAAAGAGCGGGCTGCCGAAGCCGTGACCCTGCACGATGGAGTAGGCAATCTTGCCGTTTTCAAAGGCAAAGTGCCAGTGACCTCGACTCGGATCCATCTGATCAGGGTAGAGAAACCCGACCACGGCCAGCCGGATCGCCAAACCGACGAGGACGATACACAATTTGCGGTTGAGGCAGGCCGCAAGCTTTGTCGCGAACTCTGTGCGGGGAGAACCTACAGATGCCGCCGGAATTTGCATGCTTAGGATTAAGATTCCTCGCTCGAGATCGCAAATCAAAAAAAAGAATCGGACTTCTAATACTTCTCTTAATACCTCACGATGGCCGCAAACGATTTGGGATCCAGCGATGCTCCTCCCACCAGAGCGCCGTCGATTTCTTCCTCCGACATCAGGGCATGGGCGTTCTCTGGTTTGACGGAGCCGCCGTAGAGGATGCGGAGTTTGTCGGCGAATTCCTGGCCGAAGGATTCCGTGGCTTGGCCTCTAATGATGCCGTGGGCGTCGGCGGCCATTTGCGGGGTCGCGGTCTTTCCGGTGCCGATAGCCCAGACTGGTTCGTAAGCGACCACCAGGTGGACGGCCTTCTTGGCCGAAACTTTGTGGAAGGCGCGGAGACATTGGCGGCGCAGCACGTCATCGGTGAGCCCGGCTTCGCGTTCTTCGAGAACTTCTCCTACGCAGACGATGGGTACGAGTCCGGCTTCGATGGCAGACTTGAGCTTGAGGTTGACGGTGTCGTCGGTCTCGCCGAAATACTGGCGGCGTTCGGAGTGTCCGATGATGACGTGGGTTACGCCGACCGCGAGCAACATGCTGGCGCAGATCTCGCCGGTGAAGGCCCCTTCCTTCTCCCAGTGGAGGTCTTGCGCGCCGATGGCGACATTCGAGCCTTTGGCCGCATCGACGGCGGCATCCAGCGCGAGGTAGGTTGGGCAAACGACGATTTCATCGCGGTGGTGGCCGTGGACCAGAGGCAGGAAATCGCGGAAAAAGTCCCGGGCTTGGTCGGGAGTTTTGTACATCTTCCAGTTGGCGGCGATGAGTTTTTTTCTCATGAAGCACCTTTCTTGAAAATAGCGGAATTAGAGAAGCCGTTGCTGGGAAAAGCGTTGACCCGATACGAAGCCTAGAGCCTACGTACTGAAGGCCCAGAGCTCGACCCGACACCCGTCCCTATTTTTTCTCCGTCAGCGCTTCGACCCCGGGCAACTTCTTGCCTTCCAGAAACTCCAGCGAGGCACCGCCACCGGTTGAAATATGAGTGATCTTGTCGGCTACGCCGGCGGCTTTGACTGCCGCCACGGAATCTCCGCCGCCTACGATCGAAACGGCTCCGGGATTGTCAGCCACAGCATGAGCGATCTTGAAGGTGCCTTTGGCAAAAGGTGGCATTTCGAAAACACCCATGGGGCCGTTCCAGACGATGGTGCGCGCGCGGGCCACCTCTTCAGAGAACATTTCGATCGATTGCGGGCCGATATCGAGAGCCATCATGTTGGCAGGGATGGGCTCGCCGTGGCCGACGATTTTGGTCACGGCGCCGGCTTCGACGCGGTCGGCAATGACGTGATCGGTGGGCAACAGGAACTTGAGCTTGTGGGTTTTCGCCTGCTGCAGAAGGTCGCGGGCGAGTTCGATCTTGTCTTCTTCGACCAGACTCTTGCCGACAGATTCGCCCTGCGCCTTGAGGAAGGTATACGCCATGCCGCCGCCGATGATCAGAACGTCAACCTTGCTAAGCAGGTTCTGGATGACTCCGATTTTGTCACTGACTTTAGCGCCGCCGAGAATGGCCACGAAGGGACGCTCGGGGTTCTGCAGGACGCGACCCAGATATTGCAGTTCTTTTTCCATCAGCAAACCGGCTGCGGATTTCTGCACGAACCGCGTAATGCCAACCGTGGATGCGTGGGCACGATGGGCGGTGCCGAAGGCGTCGTTGACGTAGAAATCGGCGAGCTTGGCGAGTTGCTTCGAAAAATGCTCGTCGTTCTTTTCTTCCTCGGCGTGGAAGCGGAGGTTTTCCAGCAGCAGAGCTTGTCCTTTCTCAAGTTTGAGCGCCATTTCTTCGGCTTCGGATCCGACGCATTCAGGGCAGAAGCCAACGTTTTCGCCGCGCGATAGTTCTTTGTCGAGCACCATGCGCAGGCGCTCGGCGACGGGCTTGAGGCTCAGTTTTGGATTGGGCTTGCCTTTGGGACGGCCCAGGTGCGACGCAAGGATGAGACGCGCACCATGACGGAGAGCGTACTCAATGCTGGGCAGGGTTTCGCGGATGCGGGTGTCGTCCATGACTCGGCCGTCGTCGAGTGGGACGTTGAAGTCGACCCGCATGAAGATGCGGTTATCGTTGAGAGGAAGATCGCGAATGGAAAGTTTGGACATAGGAACCCCGTCGTTGGTCGTTGGTCGTTAGTCGTTCGGCATTTGTCGCTGGAGCGCTGTTCGTCGATGGGTGTCCGCAGTTCGCTGCACGCCAGGTGTGGCCAGTAAATAGCGAACCGCGAACGACCAACGACTAAACGACTAACGACGAGTTTTTCTACAAGCCTTTGGCCGCCATCAGGTTGATCAAGTCGCGGACACGGCAAGAGTATCCCCACTCGTTGTCATACCAGGAGATCACCTTGACGCAGTTGCCGCCGACGACCAGGGTCATGTGCGCGTCGACGATCGAGGAGCGGGAGTCGCCTTTGAAATCGGAGGAGACCAGTTCGTTCTCCTCGTACCCGAGATAGCCCTTCAGGGGGCCAGATTCGGAAGCCTTCTTCAACGCGGCATTCACTTCCTCCTTCGTCGTTTTCTTTTCGACGAAGGCAACCAGGTCCACGACCGAAACATTGGGTGTGGGTACGCGCATGGAGAAGCCATCGAGTTTTCCGCCCAGTTCCGGGACGACGAGTTTGAGCGCCTTGGCGGCGCCGGTGGTGGTCGGAATCATGTTGAGCGCCGCGGCACGGGCTCGCCGCAAATCCTTGTGTGGGAAGTCGAGGATCACCTGATCGTTCGTGTAAGAGTGGATGGTGGTCATAGTGCCGCTGACAATCTTGAAATTGTCGTTGATCACCTTGGCGATCGGCGCCAGACAATTCGTGGTGCAGGAAGCGTTCGAGACGACGTGGTGCTTAGCGTGATCGTACTTCTCCGCGTTTACGCCCAGCACGACGGTGAAGTCTTCGTTCTTGGCGGGGGCGGTGATGATGATTTTTTTCACCGAGCCGCGCAGATGCTTCTTCGCCTCGTTGGCATCGGTGAACTTCCCGGTAGACTCGATGACGATCTGAGCTCCGACGGAGTCCCAGGGCAGGGCCGCTGGATCTTTTTCTTTGAAAACCTTAATGACCTTGCCGTCGATCGAAATGCTGTCGGCGCCGGCGGTGATTGTGTTGGGCAGGTTGCCGAGGATCGAGTCGTACTTGAGCAGATGGGCCAGAGTCTTGGGATCGGTGAGATCGTTAACCGCGACAAAGTCCAGGTTCTTGTCGGTGAGCGCGGTGCGCAAAACGTTGCGTCCAATACGTCCAAATCCATTAATGCCAATTTTTACGGCCATGAGGCCTCCTAAGAAAAATTTACTTGCCTAAAAAATAACGCAGGAGCTTTGGAACAACCTTTGATGGTAACAGGACCGAGGAGCCAGCGTAAATGTTATGCGCCGCAAGGCGCTTAGCTTGTCTCGTGTTCTCTTCGATACCGATGTCTTGCGCGAAGAGTGCAAAGTTTTTGCCTTCGCGCGAGTTTTTTTCGCGAGAACCCAATTATTAACTTGACTTGGTTTGGGAATGCGCTAAGCTGCGGTTGTCAGCGTAGGCCACTACGCTTCCCCAGTGTAGCCGAACTGAGATTGGAATCTCGGAACTTTCACACATTTGAACCAAAACGTCCAGGAGGAATTCCTTTGAACGTCGGGCCGTGCCAGCAAGCCTGGAACGCCTTAGTTCGAAATGGGGATCTGATTGGCTTCACAGCAACCCCGCACTGGGGTTCAAGGAGAAAAACCAATGCAAAACCAGAATTGGCGATTTTTGAGCAAGATGATCGCTGTAGCAGCGGTGACGGTATTGATCGTGAGCTTCGCAGTGGCGCAGGAAGGCAGCACGGGCAGGGCTTCACAGGAAGAACTAGTCCCACGCGCGGCGCAAGCGGGAAAAGTTTTCACTCCGGACAGTGACAAAGTACAGGCCGGTTTTGCACACACAACATACCTGTTGCACAGCGCCGACGGCAACAAGCCGACGGCAATGTCAACGCTACGGAACGTCGACCCGTCGATTACTTATGAACAACTGGCCGAGACGCCGAATTCGATGGGCTGCCTCTACGTGCATAGCCCATCCACCGCGGGATGTATACCCAACGTGACTGGCGGCGGTCCGACCGCTCTCGGGTATGGCGCCATCGCCATCGTGGACGCTTACGATAACCCGGACGCAGCCTCCGACGTGGCGATCTTCAACGCGCAATGGCCGCTGGCCGCGACGAGCTTCACAAAAATCTACGCCAACGGCAATGGAGACTGCGCCACGCCTCCGGCAAACACCGGCTGGGCGCTCGAGGAGTCGCTGGACATCGAGTGGGCGCACGTGTTTGCTCCCAACGCAGCGATCATCCTGGTCGAAGCTTGCTCGAGCTCTTATACGGATCTGTTCTACGCTGAGCAGGTCGCCTTCAATTACATTGTCGACAACTACCCTGCCGGCGGACAGGTCACCAATAGCTGGCAAGGCGGCGAGTTCTCAGGACAGATCTCCGACGACCCGTTCTTCGCTGACTGGGAGTACGTCGGCGCCACGGGCTATAAAACGCACATCCAAGCCTTCGCCTCCTCGGGCGATAGCGGTTATGAAGGCGCCACCACCGGGTATCCCAGCGGCAATCCCTGGGTGATTTCCGCAGGCGGCACTTCGGTCTATCGCAACGCCGCAAACGCCTATTTCAACTATGAGGGCTGCTGGAGCGGTTCCGGCGGCGGTGTCAGCTCACAGGAAACCTATATCACCACCGCTGGAATCGGGTTCACCGGCGGCAATATGGGACCGTGGGCGAACTTCCAGTTCCCGCTCTTCGGGAGAGGCAATCGCGTTACGCCCGACTTGTCGTTCAACGCCGATCCGAATAGCGGTGTCTACGTCTACTCGGGTTACAACGGTGGCTGGTTCCAAGTCGGCGGCACCAGTGTTTCCTCTCCGTCGCTGGCCAGCATCATCAACCGGTCGAACAACCGGCTGGGAACGGTTTTCCTGACCGCGATCACCAGCAACTCCGACTGGTTTAACACGGAAGAAAACAACCTGCTCTACAGTCAACTGGCGACCTATACGGCGCACAAGACGAACTTCTACGACATCATAAAGGGCTCCAACGGTGGCCCGAAGGTTGTCGCATCCTATGACGAGTGCACAGGCGTGGGATCCCCGCGCGGTCTGCTCGGCAAGTAGGTCTTGCTTTTCCTGCGGTTGATTTGACCGCGGGTTGCGAAGAGGCCCTGTTCGCGGGGCCTCTTTTTTTGGCTCTGGCGGAGGAATGGTAAATGCCGACGGACAGAAACGGCCGTGTACCGCGGCTCTTCATCCCACAGCGCTTGCTTTCAGCAGCGGGCTCGTGATTCCATGGGTACATGTTTATCCAATCAGGTTTGTCCAATTAACAAGGAGAACGGAATGAGGCTGTCTGGAAGCGTTGGAAAAATCGCAGCGGTCATGGCACTGGCATGGTCCGCGACTCTCATGCGCGCACAAAACGACGTGGTTCCATGGGATTTTCCCGATTTCTCGGCCACGCAAGTCCTGCTGGCAAATGTCGACATCCCCATGAAGGTTTATCGTTCCGGTACCAGCGTGCGGATGGAGAGGAGCGGTGCCTGGTCGACGCTATACACGCCCTTCAAGATCTATAACCTGACCTCGTATCCTGACGGCAGCCGGCAGTGCGTTGTGATGCGGCCTGGACAGGTAAAGATGCTGCCCAGTCCTTTAGAACTGCTGAACGGCATCAAGGTAGAACGCACCCCGGCAGGCACAGAGGTCGTGGAAGGCCATCCCTGCAAGATTGAAAAAGTTGTGGTGACCAGGCCGGACGGTAGAACCGTCGAGTCCACGGTGTGGGAGGCACAGGATCTTAAGGGTCTTCCAGTCAAGATCGAATCGCAGCTCCCCCCGCACAAGTACAAGGCCGTTTACCGCGATATCGTGCTGGGTACTCCCGACAAAGGGCTCTTCACCCCTCCCGACAAGTGCACGCCCTATGAAAAAATGGGCCAGGTGGTGGAGAAAGTAACCAAGTAGCCGCTTTATCTGCCCGATGTTTTTGCCGCTTCAAGGCCTGCCAGTTCGGCCTTTCTTTCTTTGTGCCAAGCGTGAAAAGACCGGCGACCTCATCAGGGTGGATTCGCACCTCAACGCCTACCCGAGCGGATTGGTAGACCTTCGAACCCACAATGAAAGCACTAGGGCTGAATCGTCAGGAAAAACAGTACAAGAATGTTGCGGTACACTACTTGACTGTCAAAGCTTGATGGTCCAGCGGAAGTGGTGTTTAGCACTGTCCTTACGACAAGGCCACTATCCAAATGACGGATCCAGTTGGCGTGCGTTGACTTGCAATCGCGGGGTTGAGGCTCCGGATATGAGCAAGACCTGGAAACTATGGGAGGGTCGCACCGTCGATGGGAAGTTTCCGTTACAAAACTACTTGGGTGGTTCCGATCACAGTGCTGTGTTCCTTACCCTTGCGCCCGGCGGTGCGGGCGATTCCGCGAAGGCCGCCATCAAGTTGATTCCCGCCGATCCGTCGGGTCCGGAAGATCAACTCCTCCGATGGAAGGCGAATGGCGAACTGACGCATCCGAATTTGATTCGGATCTTGGCGACGGGCCGCTGCGAGCTGGATGGCACGGAACTGCTCTATGTCGTGATGGAATATGCGGAGGAAGATCTTTCGCAGATTCTGCCCGAGCGTGCACTGACAGGAGAAGAGACGCGCGGGATGCTGCCACCGGTTTTGCGGGCCCTGCAGTTTGTGCACAACAAGGGGTACGTGCACGGGCACATTCAACCTTCAAATATTCTGGCCATCGGGGATCAGGTGAAGCTATCGAGCGACGCTTTGTGCGTGCCGGGCGAGACGAGTCGCAGAGCGGGAGCGACGACCTCATACGATCCTCCAGAAGCGGCGACGGGAGCGATTTCGCCAGCTACCGACGTCTGGCAGTTGGGGATGACATTGGTAGAGGTACTGAGCCAGTATTTGCCGGGTGGGGACCGGGTGCGGGTGACGGGGGCAGTGCCGGGACCATTCCGCGAAATTGCAGAGCACTGCTTGCAGGTGGATGCCGGGAGGCGATGGACGGTTGGGGAGATAAGTGAATGGTTGGAAGGGAAGAGTAAGACGATAGCGTCAGTGCAGCCTCAAGGGGCTGCGCCTGGGGCGCTGAGCGCGGGCGCGCACAAAGCATCGAAAAAATGGCCCTACTGGCTCGCGTTGACGGCGGTTGTGGCGGTTGCCTTTTTTCTGATCTCAAGACGGAATTCGTCGAACTCTTCCGCGGAGCATGATTTCCCACAATCTCAGCAGACTACGGCAGCTGAAAACGCGAAGTCCGCTCTGCCCTCGACGGAGACGGCGCCCACGCCGGGTCCTGCGGCGACGGGAAAAGCAAGTACCGCAGATGAAAAAGGATCTGCGAACCGTGACGCTGCGGCCACTGACCATCAGAGCGGTATTGTGCAGCAGGTGATGCCGCAGGTTTCGCCGAGCGCGCGTCGTACGATTCAGGGCACGATCAAGGTTCGCGTGAGAGTCGAAGTAGATGCCGCCGGTAATGTGGCGGAGGCAAAGCTCGAATCCGCCGGTCCGAGCCAGTATTTCTCTCGCGTCGCACTGGAAGCAGCTCGCGCTTGGAAATTTTCTCCGGCACAACCCGGTGAGTCCGACGCCAGGGCATGGAAGCTGCAGTTCGCCTATACCCGAGCGAAGACGGTGGCGTCCGCAGTGCGCGTCAAGCGTTAGGCGCCGGTTGCGAGTGTGATCTCAAAGCAGGTGTCGGTGTTGCGCCACATGAAAGGAACACGCGCAAGCCAGTATTTTGCTTTGATCGCCCGGCGGGTGCGAGCAAACTCTTCCGGTGGCAGGATGCGGACGGTTGCGGGGAATTCGGGGCCGGTGATTTTTCCGCGGATGGTGCAGGGGGCGATCTTGACTTGCGGGTTGTTGCGGATGCGCTTGCACTTGCCCAATTTACTATTCGTCATGAAGTAGAGTTTGCCGTCGTCTTCCGCAAACCAGATGGGCGTGTACACGGCGACGCCACTCTTGCGGAAGGTGGCGAGGCTGATGTAACGCTGGCCGCGAATTTCGGCAGGGATGGACGCGGTGCCGATGCCGATGATATTGTCCGGCGCCGCGGAGGATTCTTGCGGGACGGCCTGCTGCTCTGGCCTGCTGCCGCCGTTCATCTGCCAGCGCGCTTCTTCGCAAGCTTGCTGCGGATCGCGTCCGGTGACCTGCTTGTACCAGGCGGGATGGAAAGTCCAGGCCCAGGCTTCGCTTACGGCGCCGCGAATCATCGACTGGAAGGTGCCGGGCTCGCCGATCGTGCTCAGGTAGATGTGGATGAAGATTCCGCCGAGCATGATGAGCGCGAAAATGTCGTGAACGACATAGCTGATGGCGACGGGGGTCCTTCCGAAGGTCCGAGCGCCCGCCCATAGGATTACGCCGGTGATCAGGAAGGCCACGCAGCCGATGACGATCTCCCAGAATTGAACTTTCTGTCCGGCGTTGAAGAACCCTGTGTCCGGCGGATCCATTTTTTCTTCGCCGCTGACGATCTTCTTTATGTTGCGCATCCACTCCGTATCGGCAGCGGTCCAGATCATCGGCTGGAGCCAGTTCAGGGCTTGCAAGCCGAAGAAAAAGACAAAAGCGACGGCGAAATACGGATGCATGATACGGCTGAGTTGTCCGCCACCGAAAAAGGGAGTGAACCAGCGAAACAGCCATGGCAGATAGATGCCGAAGCCGGTGAACAGCGCGAGGAAGAAAAACAGCGCGACCGTCCAATGGAGCACGCGCGTGTACACCGGATGGCGCAGCAATTCTCCGCGATAGACGGTGGTTTGGCCTACGGATTCGAAACTCCCGCGAGCCTTGTCGTCGAAACGTTCGACCGCGCTAGCCATTGACGCTCTCCTTCTTGGGCGGTTCGGGTTGGGCCACGCGCGGGCCGGTGGTTACGTAGTGCGCGATCACGCCAAGAAACCCGAACAGAGCGAACGTTCCGAGCACGGGCTTGAACAGCCACTTCCACACCGTGTAACTCCACGGAATCTGCGGATTTTTCGGCAGGTTGCCATAGCGTTCGGGGTCGGTGGCATCGTGGAGCACGTAGATCACATGGGTCCCGCCGACGGATTGCGGGTCGTAGACGCCGGCGTTCTTCCAGCCGAAATTCTCCTTCAGTTGCTTCGCGCGCTCCTCGGCGATGAATTTCATGTCGTCTTTGCTGCCGAACTTCAGGCAGCCGGTGGGACACGCCTTGATGCAGGCGGGTTCGAGCCCTTCACCGACGCGGTCGGAGCAGAGGGTGCACTTGTACACGCGCTTGGTCGCGGGATTGAAGCGCGGAATATTGAAAGGACAACCGGACACGCAGAATTCGCAGCCGATGCAGTTTTCCTGATTGAAGTCGACGATGCCGTTGGCGTACTTCACAATAGCGCCGTCGGCGGGACAGGCGGCCAGGCATCCGGGGTCGGCGCAGTGCATGCACTGATCCTTGCGCATCAACCACTGGATCGTGCCGTCCGGATTCTGGTGCTCATTGAACTTGATGAGGTTCCAGAAATTCCAGCGCGTCTCGGGCATGGTCTGGTAAGTGTTGTCGAAGGTGGTCGGGGAGAACGGCAAGTCGTTCCACTCGGCGCACGCCACTTCGCACGCTTTGCAGCCGATGCACGTGGTGGTGTCGACCAACTTGCAGACTTCGAGGTCGCGCTGCATGCCAAGGCCGGGCGACGGACCGGAATGGCCCGAAATCATTTCGGCTTGTAGTGCCTTGCGGTCTGCCATCTCCCGTCCTTACTTTGCTCGTGGAGCGCCCGTTGCTCCAAAGGCTAAACTTTTTCGATCTTCACCAAAAAGCCTTTAAATTCCGGCGTGAACGCATTCGGATCGATCACCGTCGGCGTCAACTGATTCGCCAAAGTCTTCGCGGTCCTGTCCTCATCTTCCACAATGCCGCGGAAACCCCAGTGAATGGGAATGCCGATCTGGAACGTTTCCTTGCCGTCGATTTTCATCGGATGAATACGGCGCGTGACCATCGCTTTGGCGATGTAGTGAGCGCGCGCACTGGTGACCCTTACTTTCTCGCCGCCGCGAATGCCCATACGATCGGCGAGTTCGAACGGGACTTCGACGAACGGTTCCGGCACGAGTTGCACGTTCATCGGATTGTTCTTGGTCCAATAGTGATAGTGCTCGGTTAATCGATAAGTGGTGCAGATGACGTTGTATTCACCGCCGGTTTGCGCATACTTATCCATGTCGGTCTTGTATTTTTTCACCACCGGATTGTTGGACTGTTTCGGATGCAATAGATTCGCGATCGGGCTTTCGATCGGCTCGTAGAATTCGGGGAAGGGTCCGTCTTGCATTCCACCGAGCGGCACGAACAAACGCCCAATGCCCTCGGGATTCATGATGAACGGGCCCATGTGATCTTTGGGTGCGGAATCCACTTTGAAATCGGGAACGTCGACTCCTACCCAGCTTTGTTTGGCTTCGTCCCACCAAACCTGCCGACGCGATGGATCCCAAGGCTTGCCATCCACGTCGCAAGACGCCCGGTTATAGAGCACGCGGCGATTCGCCGGCCACGACCATCCCCAGTTGGGATAAACACCAAGGCCGGACGGGTCATCGGTTCCGCGGCGCTGCATCATCGCGCCGGCTTCGGTCCATGATCCGCAGTAGAGCCAGTTTCCGGAGAGCGTGGTACCGTCGTCTTTGAGCCAGGCAAAGCCTGGGAGCTGCTGGCCGGCCTTGATGGTCGTGTTCGTCTTCGGGTCGGTGATGTCGGCAAGCGCTTTGCCATTGATTTCTTTTGCGACCTCGGCCAGCGACGGGTTGTACGGATTCGTGTACGCGAACGTCGCGTTCAGAACGGGATCAGGGAACTTGCCGCCTTCTTTCTTATAGAGCTCACGAACTTTCAAAAAGATGTTCGCGAGGATTTCCTGGTCGAGACGCGCCTGCCCGGGTGGTGGAACGGCGACGTTCTTCCATTGCAGCCAGCGCGCGGAGTTCACGAACGTGCCGTCTTTTTCCGCAAAGCCTGCGCCCGGCAGGCGATACACAGTCGTATTGATCTTCTTCTGGTCGTCCGCGGAGATACCGGGAGCGCGCCAGAATTCGCTGGTCTCGTCGGGATAAATTTCGCAAACCACCAGCCAGTCCGCCTTTTTCAAGGCGTCGATATTCTTGTTTGAATCGGGGCCGATCATGACGCCGTTCATGCCGAAGGCGAAAAGGCCTTTGACCTTGCCTTCGTACATGTCGTTCCAGATATTCACCCAGGAGTAGTTACGATCAATCTTTGGCAGATAGTGGAAGGCAAAGTCGTTTTCCTTGGTGGCCGCCGGCCCGTAGAACGCCTTCAGGAGAGAGACGGTGAACTTTGAAGTATTCGACCAGTAATTGAATGACTCCCACGGATCGGGCTTGGCCGGGGTTGGCGTAGTGCGCTCTACAAAGGCAGCCAGGTCGACATCGGTGGGGTTCGGCATTTTCAAGTAGCCGGGGAGAATGTCGAAGATTCCCGCCATATCGGTGGCGCCCTGAATGTTGGAGTGGCCGCGGAGCGCGTTGACTCCGCCGCCGGCGCGTCCGACGTTGCCCAGCAGCAGTTGCAGCACGGCGGCGGTGCGGATGATCTGCGTGCCGAAGCTGTGCTGCGTCCATCCCACCGCATAAATAATGGTGGCGACTTTCTTCATGTCGCCATCTTTGCGGACCGAGGTGAACAACTCAGCCGCTTTCAGGAATTGCTCCTGCGGAATGCCCGTGATCCGCTCCACCATCTCCGGCGTGTAGCGCTCGTACTGCTTCTTCAACAGTTGATAGACGCAGCGCGGATGCTGCAGCGAGAGATCAAACGCAATCTTCGCGGGGAGCGCCGGTGCGGGCGGCGTTGCGCCCGGTGCAAGCGGAGGAGCCGGTTTTTCCGCGGGCGTTGCCACAACTGCTTTGCCGGCGAGATCTCCTCCTTCTTCATAATTCCAGGTCTTTTTGTCGTAAACCTTTTTCTCGGGATCGAATCCGGAAAAGAGACCGTCCTCAGGCAGGCTAAATCCGTCTTTAATAATGAACGCCGCGTTGGTGTAATTGACGAGATAGTCTTTCGCGATGCGGTTGTTAGCGATGGCGTAGTTGATGATGCCGCCCAGGAAAGCAATATCGGCGCCGGCGCGGATCTGTACATACATATCTGCGTTCGCGGCGGTACGAGTGAGGCGCGGATCGACAACAATGGTTTTCGCGTTACGGTGAATTTTGGCTTCAATTGCCCACTTGAAGCCGCAGGGGTGGTTCTCGGCGGGATTGCCGCCCATGATCAACATCATGTCAGTGTTCTTGATGTCGATCCAACCATTGGTCATTGCGCCGCGTCCGAAGGTGGGCCCCAA
Source organism: uncultured Acidobacteriaceae bacterium (assembly GCA_963773955.1). Classification (GTDB taxonomy): domain Bacteria; phylum Acidobacteriota; class Terriglobia; order Terriglobales; family Acidobacteriaceae; genus Acidiflorens. The sequence continues at coordinate 41,208 of CAVZDM010000047.1, forward strand.
ACTGGAGACCGTTGGGCCGTGTCAAACGCGGGCCTGGTTTTCCAGGTAGCAGACCCCCAGGCTGCGCATACTTTTTACGGCGAGATAATTAAATTCGTTGGTGTCGGTGCAACCGCCGGTGAAGGCCATGCCTTCGCAGCGATTGACGGTGCGGCCCTGCGCATCCTTTTCCAGAAATGTGTCGTCGCGCGTTTTTTTCACACGCTGCGCAATCTCGCTGTAAGCCTGATCCCAAGAGATGTCTTCCCAGTCAGTGGCTCCGGGACGTCGCACTTGCGGCTTCAGCAAGCGGCGGTCGTTGAGAATGTCCTGCTGAAGCGATGATCCTTTGGGACAAAGTGTGCCGCGGTTGATGGGGTGGTCGGGATCGCCCTCGACGTGCACCACCTGCGGGATGGCGTTCTTGGCCTTGTCACCCAAGGTGTAAATGATCACGCCACAACTGACGGCACAATAGGGACAAGTGCTGCGCGTCTCGCTGGCTCGGGAAATCTTGAGGGATTGGGTCTGGGCGTAAACCGGAGTCAGATCAAAGCCGAGGGCGGAGAAACCGGCTCCGCCAAGCACGGTGCCTTTGAGAAAAGTCCTGCGAGAGAACTCCATTTTGTTGCCCCCGTGCTGCACTTTCCAGAAAGTTACGGAGGTGAATGGTTTCAGACGCCCACGAAGCGTCCAGCTTGTGCTGCGTTAATGCGGAGAACTATAACTCGGGTTGGCTGGATCGTCAATCAGGGAGTTGCTTGGGTGTCGGGTCAGCTTCCGGGTTGCCCGTCATCTGGGATGGAATCCGCACACGGTCCGGCGTGCCACTCCGAAATGTCGCCAGCGTCTGATCCAGCCTCATGTTCGCAAGGCGCGGCTGAGGGCGATTTCAAGCTTGGTTCCGCGCAACTTGGTGCGGGACTCGTCAACGTCCGGGCCAGTTCAAGGATTTGCTGCGCCACGGTTTCTACGGCTCGCCCGACTTCCGGACAAAGTGGCGCGCCAAAAGAAAACTGCTTGCCTTCAATGCCGTAAACCAGCAGTGTTTGCGGCAAACGAGTGACGACGCGCGCCAATTCGACAGCCTCGCGCACGCCGAAAGCATGCGTGGAACAGGGAAAAATGTCTTCAGGTAGCCAGTCTGCGTTTGCGTTCCATATCCGAATTTGACCGGGCGTTCCGCTGGGGGCGGTGGCATCCACTAGAATGACGCGCTCACAGCCGATCCAGCAGTCCATCAACGAGAAGCTATCGCCACCTTGCTCTATTATTTCGAGATCAGGAGTTTCGACCCCAAGCGCATGCAGGCGGCACGCGACCAGCACACCCGCCGCGTCGTCCCCGCGATCGCAGTTACCACAGCCGATGATGCGAAGGGTCACGTCTAATCGCGCTCCAGATGCAGACGGAGGAAGTGAGTCGCGCAAGATATGCAGGGATCGTAGTTGCGCACCGCCTGCTCGCACTTCAAGGTGATCTCTTCGGTCGGCCGGGTCGCAATCTGGCTGACAAAGTGCCCAAGATCTTCCTCGATCCGCTTCTGATTCTGCGAGGTAGGGGGAACAATCCTTGCGGAAACGATGAGCCCGTCCTGATCGAGTGCATAGCGATGATAGAGAAGGCCCCGCGGCGCTTCCGTGGCGGCTTGCCCGGTCGAGGCCCGCGCAGACGTCAGTGCGCGAGGCATAGGAGGTGGCTCGTATTCGCGGATGACGTGCAGTGCTTCGTGGCAGGCAAATACCAACTCGATCGCTCTCACCACGATACTGCGGAACGGATTGCGGCAAGGCACATGAAGTCCACAGTCGCGTGCTGCTTGCTGGGCCACGTCCGGCAATTTGTCGAAGTTGAGATTAAAGCGGGCCATCGGGCCGACCATGTATGAATCGCGGCCACGCAGGACGGAATGCAGCGCATTCGAGTGTTGCACATGCTGCTCGGTGAAATTCTCCTCGTACTCGGACGCATCAATGTCAAGTCCGCGATTGGATACGATCCGGCCTTCGTTGAACGGATACTCTTCCGAGTGGGACAGGGAGACAAATTCGTAATCCTGCTCGAAATCAGGAAACTCGAGCCCTGAGACCCAGCGAGCTGTGGCCAGCGAGGCGTCGAGAGCCCACTTCAGTTCCTCCACAAGGTCTTTGAGTGCGCTCTTGGAGGGTGCTTTGTAAAACCCGCCGACAGCAGCGGAAACCGGATGAATTTCGCGGCCGCCCATCAAGGCCACGATCCGATTGCCGGCCTTCTTTAGGCGCAGGCCCTGTTGCACGATCGCCTGATGGTCACGCGCCATCGAAATGGCGTCGGGATAGCCGAGGAAATCCGGCGCATGCAGCATGTAGACGTGGAGTGCATGGCTCTCGATCCATTCACCACAGTAGAACAGCCGTCGCAGCAGGCGGACCGACGGATCGATTCCGACACCCAGAGCACACTCTATGGCGTGTACCGCGCTCATCTGATATGCGATGGGACAAATTCCGCAGATGCGGGCCACAATGTCCGGAATTTCCGAAAAGTGCCTGCCCCGGAGAAAGGCCTCGAAAAAACGGGGAGGTTCGTAGATCTTAAGCTTTACGTCCTGAACCTGGTCGCCCTTGAGCTTAACGTAAAGCGCACCTTCGCCCTCGACTCGGGCCAAAGTGTCAACCTTGATCGTTCTCGTCGGTTGCTTGCTCACGTCCGCTCACTCTCCTCGCTCGCCTTTCGGAACTGCCAAGCCCAGGCATTGAAGCTGCGGAAGGCGCGTGTGATCTCCGCGTTGCTCTGGCCCAGAACACGTAGCTGATCGCTGAGCGATTCCGTATTGGGGCTTTCCATCGGACCGTAGCAGCCGTAGCAGCCGCGATCAAAGCTCGGGCAGAGCGCGCCGCAACCCGCGTGAGTAACCGGTCCCAGGCAGGCAACGCCTTGGGCCACTGCTATGCAGACGTTGCTCTTGCGTTTGCACTCCATGCATAAACTGTAGGTCGGGATATTCGGCTTGCGTCCGGCCAGTGTGGCCGTGATCAGCTCAATAAGCTGGTGCTTGTTGATGGGGCAGCCGCGCAGTTCGAAATCCACGGGCACATGTTCGGCGACGGGGGTGGAGAGTTTCAGCGTATTGATGTATTTCGGGGTGGCATACACGATGCGAATAAATTCATCCACATCCTTCCAGTTGCGCAGGGCCTGGATGCCGCCGGCGGTGGCACAGGCGCCAATGGTGATCAGCGTATTCGATTGCCGTCGGATCTCCTGGATCCGTTCGGCATCGTGGTGGGTGGTAATCGATCCTTCCACCAATGCGATGTCATAGGGCCCCTTGACCATGGTGCTGGAGGCCTCAGGAAAATACGCAATGTCAAGGGCCGCCGCTATGCCGAGTAGCTCATCTTCCGCGTCGAGCAAACTCAACTGGCAGCCGTCGCAGGAAGCCAACTTGAAGACTGCAATCCGCGGCTTGCGTCTGATTTTAGAGCTCATATTTTTCCAGTAGCGGCCGCATCCGGTCGTAGGAAAAGATGGGGCCATCCTTGCAAATGAAGTGCGGGCCATACTGACAGTGTCCGCAAAAACCGACAGCGCACTTCATGTTTCGTTCCATGGAAAGGTAAATATTCTCCCGGGCGAATCCTTGATTTTCCAGATCGCGGGCGACAAACCGCATCATGATCTCGGGTCCGCAGGCGAAGGCCAGCGTACGCGCGGGTTGCAGCCGGGCATTCTTGAAGAGCGTCGTAACTACGCCCACATGGCCGCGCCAGCTCAACCCACCATAATCGACAGTCACCAACACTTGCGTTTCGCGTTGCCGGGCCCAGGCGGTCAGTTCCTTCCGATAGAGCAGGTCGCGAGGGCTGCGCGCGCCATAGAGAATCACCAGCCGCCCGTATTTTTCGCGGTTGTGCAGAACCTCGTAGATCACCGGCCGGAGCGGGGCCAAGCCAATTCCACCGGCGATAACAAGAACATCCCGACCCTCGGCTTTCTCCACCGGCCAGCCCGTCCCAAATGGACCTCGAACCCCAACCGTTTCGCCCACTTCACGACTCACGAGCGCGTTGGTAGCCTTGCCCACGGAGCGCACGGTGTACACCAGTTGGGCGCGGTCAGCCGGGTTGCCGCTGATGGAAATGGGCAACTCGCCGACCCCAAACACCCACAGCATGCTGAACTGTCCCGGCTGGAACCGGTTCCCACCCGTTCCGTCCGACGGTTCGAGCGTCAGGGTAAAAGTATCGGCAGTCTCCTTGACCACTTGCTGTACTAAGTACGGCTGCGGGAGCATGAGATCGGTTGTGGCTGCTGTGGCCATCGTCATTTCCCAACCGCGTAGACATCGAGCAACTGGAGAAGCGTTACCTCCAACCGCTGCTCCATAATTCGGGCAAAGCGTTTCAACATCTCATAGCCGAGATCATGGTTCTCCTCGCACTTCGTACGCAAACACTTGCCGTCGAGGGCAATCGCACGCACCGTTTCGATCGCGTGCGCATGGACCTTCCACTGGTAGGGCGGCAGCAACCACGACCAACCCAGAACCTCTCCCTCGCCTACGGTTGCTAGCATGATCGGCTTGCGTTGGGGCGCAAAAATCTCTAATGCCACTTTTCCGGCCCGGATCAGGTAGAACTCGTTGGCTTCCTCGCCTTCCTTGAAGATGTAGGTGCCCTTCTCAAACCGCACGTTGGAGGCGCACCCCGTTAGCAGATTTGTGTAATACGACTCGAGACCGGAGAAGAACGAGTGTTCGGAGATGATGTGCTCAAGAGTTTCCATGGGTATTTTCCTTCGCAGAGGCCGGCGACTCCCGGATGGCGCGAACCTCCTCCGTGATATCAATGCCGACCGGACACCAGGTGATGCAACGGCCGCAACCCACGCAACCCGAACTGCCAAACTGGTCAATCCAGGAAGCCAGCTTGTGGGTCATCCACTGCCGATATCGTGACTTGGCGGAGCTGCGGACACTGCCGCCGTGAATGTAGGAGAAATTCTGCGAGAAACAAGAGTCCCATTTGCGCCAGCGTTCCGCGTGCGTGCCGGTCACATCGCTGACATCTTCCACCGTGGTGCAGAAGCAGGTCGGACAGACCATGGTGCAATTGGCGCATGTGAGGCAACGCTGGGCGACGTTGTCCCAGCGGGAATGATCGAAATTAGCGTAGAGCAAATCTCGAATGCCGGTTGTGTCCAGGCGACGCCGAATCTGGGAAGCGGCGCGCTCTACCGCGGCTTCTGCTTCTTGACACAGTGCTTCCGATGCTACGGATGACGCCGGCGCCGGCGCCAATTCCCCTAATACTTCAGCGCCCGCGTCGCTGCCTGCCTCGATTACAAATTCATGCCTGCCCGGCCCGACCAGTTCCGTGAGAGCTAAATCGTAGGCTCCCCGCACGCGCGGTCCCGTGGCCATGGAAGTGCAAAAGCAAGTTGGCGCCGCTTGCGTGCAATTCACCGCCACGATAAAGATTCCCTCGCGACGTGCGGCATAGACGGGGTCTCGGTAACGATCGCCCTGCAGGACGCGATCCTGCGCGGCAATGGCGGCCAGTTCGCAGGCGCGGACGCCCAGGAACGCGCGCCGGGGAGGAGCCGGTTCATTATTCAGGATGCGAAAGGTTCGACCGCTACGCTCCGCGGTCAGCAGACGAACTTCGGGGGGGTGCAGGTATTTCTTCCAGCTTTGCGGACCGACGACATAGCCGAACAGCGCCTCATCTTCATTCTTATCATTCTTGCGGCGGCGCAAGCGGTAGCGTCCGGCTTCCTGTTCATCTGTCCAGCCTGCTGGGAGATCAGAAAGGCTCTCCACGACGTCATAGACGATCGCTCCGTCGCGCACGACCGGTCCAACGACCTGGTAACCACGACTATGCAGGGCCGGGACAAGCCTCTCAAGTTGCTGGAGCGTCATAACAGCCTGTGCGTGCCAAGCCACTCGCCCAATTCCCGACTCTCTAACGTGATTTCTTAATCACCGAGAATTTAGAGTTTAGAGAGTCGCGTAATGCGGCGCAGTGATGGCAATCACGGCTCAATGTGCCAAAAGTTTATTCCGGTTGCTGGTCGAACTCTGTATCGCGGATTCGAGTTCCTCGCCGCAGCGTGGCCGCTCGGAAATTGACTCGGAGCGAACTCTTGATGTCCACGCCACAAAAGAATAGAAAATGTCCGCGGTTGGTCCACAGCCCTGTCTCGAAGAATGATGCCCGGCATTGCGCGATGGTATAAGGGGACTGATAATCGCACCATGTCTAATCGCACTATGGCGCAAAACGAATGGCAGCGGCGGATTGCGCGGGCGGAGGAACTCGGCGCCCAGTACGCCTTTGCGGCGGAGATTTTGCGCTTCTATGTGGCCATCGCGCGTTTTCAGGAAAACTTTTACGGGGAACTCCTTAGCGCGCTGGACAGGTCGAGCGCGGGTGCCACTGGTGTCGCCGCAGACTCGGAGCCGTTTGTACGCCCGCTTCAACCAGAACTAACCGGCCGATTTGCGACATTTCTATCGGTAGTCGAACAGAGCGCTCCAGATCCGCTTCGCGAAGCGGCCCGGGAGTTGCGGGACCGCGGCGAAGATTCATATTTCCAATTGCTCACGGTTTTCTGGAATGGGAGTGAGATGGGGGCGCTGCCGCCGGGTCCCCACGATTTTTTCGCTCGCGCCTTTCTTCAGCCGTATGCGGCAAGCATTCGTTCAAGGTCAAGTCTGCGCTGGAGCGGGCCAACGCCGTTTCTTTGTCCGTTTTGCAAGCGGAAACCGGCACTCGGCGTTCTGCGTCCGTTGGGAGACGGCGGACAGCGCTCTCTGGTGTGTTCATTTTGCCTGGCGGAATGGGAGTTTCGGAGGATCGTTTGTCCGGGATGCGGGGAAGAGAATCACGCCAAACTTCCGGTCTACACCGCGGAGGAACTCAATCACGTTCGCGTGGAAGCTTGCGACAGCTGCCGGAGCTACATCAAGACGGTCGACATGACCAAGAGCGGGCGGGCTGAGCCGATCGTGGATGAAATAGCGTCGATCCCGCTCGACCTGTGGGCCCAAAAGCACGGATACACGAAGCTGCAGCCCAATCTGTTGCAGCTTTGACCGAATTACGTTGAGCGCTGAGCGATGAGTGTTGACCGAGGAGCGCGGAAGAGGATGCGAAGGTCACTCGATCAGAATGCGAAGGCCTATCGGGCGGCGGCGCGCTTCCGTTGTCCGCCCGTCTTTTGCCCGCCAGTCTGTACTTCAGTGCCGTCGGCGAAACCGGAATGCTTCTTGGTGTTTCTCAACCACGCGGCCGCTCTTCCCTCGGCCTCCACCAGTTGCTGAGATGACATTGTCCGGCTGATGTTGTTCTTGCCTTCCTCGATTTGTCCGAGCATTGGAGTCGCCGCTTTTTCGGCGAGCAGGTACCACATGTAAGCGGAAACGCAGGCGTGTTGGAAGCCCGCTCTCTGCCCGTCCTCACTGCCCTGAACATCTTTGATCTGGGAAAAATGCTCGGCGAGGCGAAGTTGCGCGGAGGCGTCGCCAGCCTCGGCGGCTTCGATAATCGCCGAAAATGAGTGCTTCTCTCCTGGGTTGGCGCATTGTGGCTGGGCTTGCGCGTTGTTCATGGTCAGGTAGAGCAGCTCGGTTCGGCTGGAGACGCCCAGCTTGTCAAAAATACGGAAAAGGTAGTTCTTAACCGTGTGCGGGCTGAGTTTAAGAGTGTGAGCTATCTCACGGTTGGTCATACCGCCGGCCAAATGCTGGATAACCTGGCGTTCGCGCGCGGAAAGCAGTTCGATCCCCTTGTGATTGGTGGCGCGGACCCGCGGCGAATTGGCAAACGCTTCGAGCGCATGATCCAGATCGACACTCCGCGCCCAGATTTGTCCCTCATGGACGCTGCGGATGCATTTGCAAAGGCTTTCCAGCCGCTCTTGCTTGGAGAAAATACCCTTCGCGCCCGCGCGAAAGCATTCCAGAACTTCCTGTGGTTTGGACGAGTCCAGCAAGATGACGCCCTTGATCTGGGGCCGGAGCGCACGCATCTGCCGCAACACCTGTGTGCCGTGGCCAGCCTGATCGTCCAGATTGTGACTGACGACCACAACGTCGATGGGTACGCGAGTGATGGCCGCCAACAATTCCTCGGAACTCGAGGTCTCGGCTACGACCTGCAGACCTCGATCATTGCGCAGAGCGTCCGCCAAGAGCTGGGTATGTATTCGCGTGCTGTCGGCAACTACGACGCTGACAAAGTCCGAGCCCATTCCTTCATGGGATGGCATCGGGCCTCCTGACATTCAGTTGTACGAACCGGAAGGGGGAATTAAGAAAACACTCCGTTCGTCAATACCATGGCCTCGGGGGAAGAGGAGAAAACTAAGGCAAAGAAGCCGACCACAGTCTCTTGCTACAGTCGAGAATGTACCACTAAACTCGCGAACCAGCAAGCAAGAGGATTGCAACCTATGCAAAAAATTGCACTCGGGGTCCCGGTCCCTCATGCAGCTTGATCGGCTGCACGATGCTACAAACAACCAGCTCCAGTCAAGGCATCGATCTAATCACGGTCGAAGAGAAACAGGTATAGAGTAACATTAGTGATATCAACGAAGTAGGAGCCATTTCCTCGACAGATCGATTGAACCCCGGGAGCTAGCCGTCCGGCCCCGCAGGGCGCGCATACCACCGCCGTGCCATGGAATAACGTCTCCCAGCCGTATAGCTTCGCCATGAGAAGGTCAGCCCTCGCGTAAGTAGGGTTGATATGTCCTAGGTAGTCCTACCACTTGCACGTTCTTGCAAGTGACCATACCGTGATGCAACAAGTAACTTCCCCCCGAGTAGTTTGAAACCTTGAAGTTTGAAACCTTTCCCCCCGAAGGCGTTGACGTGTCTCCCGTGCGATCCAGGCGGACCCAGTCCAATGGGACCCAGAGGGCGAAGCTATGAGCAGTGCCAATCAGAGCTACGAAGTGGACAACGGGCCGAGCCAGTTGGTATCGCAGGGTGCTCTACGCTGGTACGCGTTGCACACCAGAGCGCGCCACGAAAAAGCGATCGAGCGGCGACTGCGCGATCAAGGCATGGAAACTTTTGTGCCTACCACGATCCAGGTGCATCGCTGGAGCGACCGCAAGAAAGAAGTAGAAGTGCCGCTGTTCAGTTGCTATGTGTTCATCCGCAGCTCCTTGAGCGAGGAAGACCGGACGCGCGTGTACCGGGTGGAAAGTGTTCACGGTTTTGTGGGGACGCGGGGTTCGAGTCTACCGATTCCCGATGAGCAGATCGAAAGCATTCAGAGAGTCTTGACGCAGACTGCCCCCTGGCGTTCTTACCCCTTTCTCAAGGTTGGGCAGCGGGTTCGGGTGCGCGGCGGAGCGATGGACGGCGTGGAAGGCGTGTTCTTGTCCGAGAACGGCGATCACAGCCTGATTATCTCCATCGATGCGATTCAAAGATCGATGGCCGTGCGAATTGATGGATACGACGTTGAGCCCGTCTGAAGTACTGGTTGCAGTCTGCAAGTAAACCATTCTCCGGGTAAGCGATCCCAGATTTTCCTTATAACCTTTCAGCGGTAACTCTCAAACATGTACCAAGCAGAAATCGAACGCATCAGCGAAGAACTGTATTTCATTGCGGCCAGCCCGGCCACACGCCGGCTGCGAACGCAGGCGGAATTACTCTCGCAGACCGACGTGCCGGTGCTGATTACCGGAGAGGCGGGGAGTGGGAAGACGACCGCTGCCCAGCTGATCCACTCGCTTTCGATTCGTTCCAGCTTCCCGTTCATGCGGGTCAAGTGCGCGGTGCTCACCTCCGATCTGCTGGAGAATGAACTGTTCGGCTACGAACACGCTTCCGCCAACGGACGGCCGGAATCGACGCCCGGGAAGTTTGAACAATGCGCCAAGGGGACGATCTTGCTGGACGAATTCGATGCGATGCCGGGTGCGGTGCAACGGCGGCTGCTGAAACTGCTGGAGACGGGAGAGTTTGTCCGGTGCGGCGGCAAGAACCCGATCCGGGCCGATGTGCGTATCGTCGCGGCCACGTGCAGCGATCTGGAGTTGGCGGCGGCAGAGAAGAGAGTTCAGGAAGAGCTGTTCTACCGTTTGAGCGTCTTCGAATTGCACGTGCCGCCCCTGCGGGAGCGGCACGGGGAAATCCCCATGTTGCTGGGCCACCTGATGAACCGGTTGGCCCGGCGTTATGGCGTGCCCGCCCCGCATTTTTCAAGTGCATTACTCGACGCGTGCCAGCAGTATTCATGGCCCGGCAACTTGCGCGAGCTGGAGAATTTTGCCAAACGCTTCCTGGCGCACGGCGATGAGAGCGCGGCGTTGCAGGAATTGCATTCCCGTCCCGATTGCCGGTTCGCAATCAAGGGTGAGAATGTGAACGGAAACGGGCACGCCAAAGTCAGCATTTACCCTTCGGACGGTTACCCTTCGAACCCGCACACAGCGGAAGAAAAATCATCTTTGAAGTTGCTGGTAAGAAACGCAAAAGGGGAAGCCGAGCGCGGCGCGATTGCCTACGCGCTCGAACAAACGCACTGGAATCGGAAAGCGGCAGCTCGGTTACTGAATGTCAGCTATCGTGCACTGCTCTACAAGATCCAGGAGTATGGCCTGGTGCCGCCGGCCGACTCTTCGCGACTCTTGGCTATGCGGCAAGCGAAGTAGTATTCCTTTGGAAGCTGTTGCGATTGAAGCCTGTGGCAGTGAACAGCTACGATTACCAGCTAAGTTAAAACCAGGGAAAGGCTGAGAAAGGTTGGCTATGACGCAACCCATGACGATCCATCGAATCATTCCAGTCCTGACGCTTCTTGCGCTGGTGTCTATCGGAGCGTTCGCGCAATCCAGTTCCCCGTCGCAACCTCCGGCGCCCGCCGCCGATAAGCAAGCGGGCGCGAAGTCGGGGCAGGGTTCGCAGGGTGTGCATTCGGACAACTCGTACGTGATAGGCGCTAACGATGTGCTGGCCATCAATGTCTGGAAAGAACCGGACATCTCGCGTTCGGTTCCCGTTCGTTCCGATGGCAAGATTTCTTTGCCTCTGGTGGGCGAGCTGACGGCGAGCGGTCAAACCCCGCTGCAACTTGAGCAAGAGATTACCAAACGCCTGCAGAACTATATTTCCGAGCCTGAAGTTACCGTCATCGTTACCGATAGCAAGAGTCAGAAGGTGAACATCCTGGGTATGGTGGTTCGACCCGGCGCTTATTTGCTGACAAGTTCGACGACGGTGCTCGATGCGATTGCGATGGCCGGCGGGTTCAAAGACTTTGCCAAGCAGAAGTCGGTCTATGTTCTTCGACAAACTCCGGACGGAACGCAGAAAAAAATCCCGTTCAACTACAAAGAAGCGATCAGGGGCCAAAATCCGGACCAGAACATTCATCTGCAAGCCGGTGATACGGTTGTGATTCCGTAGTCGTGGTTATGAGCATTCGACCCTGTTTGATTCTCGTGTTGGTGTTGGCCGGGTTTCGGGTTGTCTCGGTAGGGCAAGACCAGCCTCCGCAGAACCCGCCGGTCCAGACTCCCAGCGACAACGAAAACAGACAGGCTCCGGCTGCGGCGGTCTCTGCCATAGCGGGAATGCAGACCGAAGGCAACACCGAGGACACGAGCAGCGATTTGCCCAGGATACCGGCGCAGCTTGGGGGAGCTGGAATTTCTTCGGCCTTCATCTCCGAGATGGAAAGATCGAATTACCTGCGAGGCGGGGTGAATGTGGGCGCGGTATACGACGACAACCCGCTACTGCTTTCAATCGGAGGGGAAAGCAACACAAGCGAAACAGTCTTCCCCAACATCAAGATTGAGGAGTCGACGTCTCGAATCCGCTGGTCGCTTGGATACGCTGGTGGCCTGACCGTGAACCAGAAGATCACCAGCCAGAACCAGGGATCGCAGAACCTGACCTTCGATTCGCAATACCGGTTGAGTCCTCACGTGAACCTGCGGGTGGCAGAGAACTTTTCCATGACCACCGGATTCTTTGACGCGGGCAACGGCACCGAGATCATTGGCTCCGGCGGGCCGAATGCCAGTCTGGTTGCTCCGTTGTCCACGCAACGAAGCAGCATGACGACGGCAGAAACGAATTATCACTTTGCCTTGAACGATCTGGTGGGGGCCAGCGGGTCATTCTATGATTTGCATTTCACGAATGTTCCCGTGGGAAATCAGCTAACGGATTCGCAAACCACATTAGCGTCGGCTTTCTGGCTGCACCGGCTCTTTCAGGGAGACTGGGGCGGCACAAGCTACGGTTTCCAGCGCATCACCTTCGGTCCTAGTAGCGAGACCCGGGTCAATAGCTTCTTGGCGGTGGACACCCTCAACCTTTCGAACCGATTCACACTCACTGGTTCTGTCGGCCCGCAATATCTGGAGAATCAGGGCTTGGCCCCAGGCGGGACTCCGATCAGCCAATCAAACAATTGGGCGGTTGCGGGCGGAGTAGAAGGCGGTTGGCGAAATCGGCGTACCAGCGTTTCCGCCGGATTCTCCCGGAACATCACCAATGGCGGCGGTCTTTTGGGTGCCGTCCGTTTGCAGACCGTTCATGGCACCTTCCGGCGCGAACTGGTTCCGGGGTGGGCGGCTGCTTTTACGGCGAGTTATGGAACGAACCAGTCGCTGATCGTGCCCTTGGCGACCAGTGCGAGTTCGATTAATCTAACTTCCGCGGGTGTCGCTCTGGAGCGTAATGTTGGGAAGAGCGTGGGATTCCGGATGGGCTACACCCACGACTTTCAAGCGGAGTTTGGAGTGCCCGGTTCAATACCTGGCTCAACCCAGACGCTCGGTGCTTCCCGAAATCGATTTTCTGTAACCCTCTCTTACCAATGGGCCAAGCCTTTAGGAATGTAGGACATGGAAGAAGAACTGCAAGAATCAGGCGAATCAATAGATGTTAACCAGATCAAGGGAATCGTCCGCCGCCGGCGATGGCAATTCCTTGTGCCGTTCTTCTGCGGCTGGCTGCTGGTGTGGGGAGTGAGCTGGCTGCTTCCTTCCACCTACCGGTCGGGCACGCTCATCCTGGTCGAGCAGCCTTCGGTGCCGGAGAAATATGTTGTCTCGAACATCGACAGCGACATTCAGCATCAGCTCGACAGCATTACGCAGCAAATCCTGAGCCGTACTCGCCTTCTCCGCATCATTGATTCTCTCGGCCTTTACCCCCAGGAGCGGAAGCACAAAGGCCCGGACGATCTGGTCGAGATGATGCGCAAGGACATCGAGATCGAACTCTCGCACGGCGATGACCGGAAGCTCTCGGCCTTCAATATTTATTACGCCAGTCGCGATCCGAAGATGGCCCAGGCGGCGACTAGCGAGCTTGCGAACCTGTTCATCACGGAGAATATCGAGGAGCGGCAGAAACGCTCGGAGAACACAACCAACTTCCTCGGAGATCAGCTGGACCAGGCGCGGGCGAAATTGGCGGCGCAGGAAGCGAAATTGCGCGTATTCAAAGATCAACATCTGGGCGAGTTGCCCACCCAGACGCAGAGCAATCTGCAGATCCTGACCGGTCTTCAGAGTCAGGTGCAGGCCAACCAGGACTCGCTGAACCGAGCCAAGCAGCAAAACACCTATTTGGAATCACTGATCAATCAATATCGCGCTATGGATAACGGTTCGAAGTCGGGCGAAACGGGCGGATCGGCCGGGCTTGCCGCCATCGACAAAGAGCTGGAGCAGCTGAAGGCGCAGCTGGCCGATTTGACTTCTCACTACACCGATAAACATCCCGATGTCCGGAAGACCAAAGAGCAAATCGCCCGGACCGAAAAGATGCGCGACCGGATCATCGCCGAAATGAATAGCCCGGCGCCTGACTCCACTCCGGCGCCTGCCGCCCCTTCGTCAACCGATCCGAAAACCGCACCGATGCTGGAGATGGAGAGTCAACTCAAGGCCAATCGGCTCGAAATCGCGAACCGCGAAGCGGAAATCAAAGACGAGCTGACCAAGATCAACCAATATCAGGCGCGGTTGAATATGGCCCCGGTGATGGAGCAGCAGTTCGCCGACATCACGCGCGACTACGATCAGTCGAAGACCGACTACGAATCGCTGCTGGCCAAGAAGAACCAATCAGAAATGTCGACCGATCTGGAGAAAACGGAACAAGGCGAACATTTCCGGATGTTGGATCCGCCCAATCTTCCGGTAAAACCGTACAAGCCGAACCGCCTGATGCTATGCGGTGCTGGATTAGCGGTGGGCCTTTTTCTTGGCGGCGGCTTTGCCTTCGGGCAGGAAAAGCTGAGCGGCAAGCTCTACAGTGAGCGCGAGATCAAGAAGCTGGTTCCCTTCGAGGTAATCGCGGAAATTCCGCCCATCGAAAGCCTGGAAGAACAGTCGTCCCACCGGCGTGGTACCTGGATCGCGGGCGCGGCGGCAGTGGTGATCGTCGGTTTCATCCTGTTAGGATCAGCAGTAACGTATTTGTACGGCTAGAAATCATGTACAAGACCTTCTACAACCTGCAGCGCAATCCGTTCGAAATCACTCCGGATCCGTCGTTCTTGTTTCCCACGACCCGGCACAACGAAGCCCTAGCTTCGCTGTACTATGGAGTGACGGCGCACCGTGGTTTCGTAGTTCTTACAGGCGAGGTGGGCACGGGGAAGACGCTCATTCTGCGCTCGCTGCTGGGATTGCTGCAGCGCCGCGATGTTGCCTTCGCCCTGATCTTCAATCCGAAGCTTTCGCCGGTCGAATTCATGCGCTACATCGCGCGCGATTTTGGATTGCCCGTGGCGGCCATGGCCAAAGACGAGCTGATCCATGTGCTGAACGGCTTCGTGCTGCAAAGACACCAGAAGGGATTGACGACGCTTCTGGTGGTGGACGAGGCTCATCACCTTTCGTCCGAAATCCTGGAAGAGATCCGGCTTTTGACCAACCTGGAAACGTCGCAGCGCAAGTTGCTGCAGATTGTTCTGGCCGGTCAGCCGGAACTCGATCAGAAACTGGATTCCCACGAGCTTCGGCAACTCAAACAGAGGATCGCACTGCGCTGCCACCTCGAGTCGCTGAGTCTGAACGAAACCAGAGACTACATGAGCCGCCGTCTTAAGATTGCCGGGGCGCCTGCGGCAATCGAAATTTTCTCCAAGCCCGCGATCGAGGCTGTGTTCCGCCACGCGCGAGGGATTCCTCGGCTGGTCAACACCATCTGCGAAAACGCGCTGCTCGCCGGCTACGCCAAGCACGCGGCCACGATAACATCCGAGATTATCGATGGTGTCGCGCGGGATTTGCGGCTCGGGTTGCTGGTCGTGGAACCGAAAAATAACGATGGAATTCAGTCTTCGGACGACCCAGAGCAACGCGAGCTCCTGCTGGCAATGAAGACGCTGCTCGAAGTGCGTGAACGCGTGCAGGGATCCGGGACGAAAGGCCGGCAGTAATAGGCAAGGGTTCTTCCAGATGAGCTATATATTTGAAGCGTTGCAGCGAGCGGAGGCGGAGCGCCCGGGCGGAAGCCCGCCGACAAACGCAGATTCGGTCGCGGATCTGCTGCAAAAAGTTGAGCAGGAAATCGATCGCCAGCAGTCTCTTCCGGAATTACCGTCGGCGGCAAAAGTAGAGCCTCCAGAGGCAGAGTCGTTTGCCTCTGCGAGAGTGCTCGTGCCGGCACCGGCGGCAGATTCCCGGCTTGTGTCTCTGATGGATCAGGGCGGTCTGGCGGCGGAAAAGTTTCGCGTGCTGGGATTGAAACTGCGACACCTGCGCGAACGGCGCAAGCTCAATCGCGTCGTGATTACCAGCAGCATTCCAGCAGAAGGGAAGAGTCTGATCGCGGTAAACCTTGCGCTCAATCAATCTCGAAGCAAGATTCTCCACACTGTGCTTGTCGATGGTGACCTGAGACGACCCGAGTTGGCGAGTCGTTTCGGGTTTCATCGCAGCCTGCCGGGACTGAGCGAGGTTCTTCGTGGAGAACGCCAGCTTTCGGAAGTTGTGTACAAGCTTGAAGGTTCCGGCCTCCGATTCCTTCCCGCTGGCGTGACCCCCGAAAATCCGATTGAGCTCATGCAATCGGGCCGACTTCAGCAGATACTCGAAAAGCTCGAAACGTTTTTTGACTGGATCATTATCGACACCCCTCCCGTGCGTCCGCTTGCGGATACGCCACTCTGGATGAAGCTGGCGGATGGAGTTCTGTTGGTAACTCGTGAGGGTGTGTGCGAAAAGAAGCAACTGGAGCGGGCGGTGGAAGTCATCGACTCCTCAACGCTGCTTGGAGTAGTCGTGAACAGTTGTAACAGCAATGAGCAGAAGTATTATTATTCACGATACGGCCCCGCGGCGAACGGTGGGGAATCTTCCTTGCCCAAAGCGGAAAACTGAAACTTAGATTCGCCTTCCCTGAAGACCATAAAAACCAAACTCCCTCTTCGAAACTCATATTAATTAGTAAGGCTACGGTGGTCTGGCTTCTACCAGTAGCGCGCGAGGAGATGTATCCGTGGCGTCACGATCGGTAAATCCGCAATCTCTTGATTGGAAATCTCAGCCGCAGAACTTGCGCGACTCCGAGGAGATCCTCTCGGAGGAAGCTTTCCGGCGGATGATCTCGCTGGAACGGAAGCGCAGCGAGCGTTCACAGCGACCGTTTGTGCTTTTGCTCATCGACACCGGGCGCAATGAAAGCGGCGACAAGCAAGGCCGCATTTTGCTGGGCACTCTGGCCGCGCTCCAGGGAGCGATTCGCGAAACCGACGTTACCGGCTGGTACACAACCAACTCCGTGCTAGGAATTATTTTCACGGAGATCGTTTTGGACAAAGATACAATCCTCAGCACGATCCTTTCTCGCATCGGCGCGCTACTGCGCGACCGGGTCGACATCGATCAGTTCAGCCGGATCAAGTTTTCCTTTCACGTGTTTCCAGAAGACTGGGATTCTCGAGATCCGGACCGTCCCAGTAACCCTACCCTTTACCCGGATCTCGAAAAGCGCCAGGAATCAAACCGGCTGGGCCACGCGACGAAACGACTGATCGACGTTCTGGGAAGCCTGTCATTGTTGGTGATATTGTCGCCCGTGTTTTGTGTCATCGCGGCGGCAATCAAGCTGAATTCCCGCGGCCCGGTTTTGTTCAGGCAGAAGCGCATTGGCGAGCATGGAACGCCTTTTACGTTTCTGAAATTCCGGTCGATGTACGAGGGCAACGATGCCAGCGAGCACGAGGAATACGTTCGTCGGTTGATTGCCGGTCAGGCGGAAAAGAAGTCGGCCAACGGTAACGACGAGGGCGTTTTCAAGCTGACCAACGACCCCAGGGTCACGCCGGTGGGCAGGATTCTGCGGCGTTCAAGCCTGGACGAACTACCTCAGTTGATCAACGTGCTGTGTGGCGAAATGTCGTTGGTTGGACCACGTCCACCGGTCCGGTACGAGGTGGAAGCTTACGAAGTTTGGCATCGGGGGCGGCTGCTGGAAGCAAAACCCGGCATCACCGGTCTTTGGCAGGTCAGCGGACGCAGCCGCGTGGGATTCGATGACATGGTTCGCCTCGACTTGCGATACGCGCGCACCTGGTCGCCTTGGATGGATATCAAGATCTTGCTGCGAACTCCCGCCGCTGTGTTGTCTGGCGAAGGCGCGCACTGAGCAATAGTCCCCCCTTTTTCTATCATATAGGTCTTCTCCGTTACGACCGCCGAGATTCCCCGTCCCGGTAAATCTACTTCACCGACGTGCTTCAAGAAAAGTGGTTTCCGTTGCTTGGGAATTCAAAAGGACGGCTAAGGAGTACATCAATGGTCAAGTTTGGAGTTGTTGGCTACGGGTATTGGGGGCCGAACATTGTACGGAACCTATCCCAACTGGAGGAAGTAGAGGTCGTGGCGGTGTGTGACAAGAGCCCTGCCTCGCGCCGCCGAGTCGAAAAGGCTCATCCCGATGTACGTGTAACCGCAGATTTTGCCGAATTGATGTCTTCTCCTGACATCGACGCCATCGCGGTGATCACTCCAGTGTGGACCCATTACGAACTGGCAAAGACCGCGCTCGAGCACGGCAAACATGTATTCGTGGAAAAGCCGTTCACCAGCAACACGGCGCAGGCGGAGGAACTCATCGACCTTGCTGCCAGGAAGAACTTGAAGATCATGGTGGATCACACCTTCCTGTTCACCGGCGCGGTACAAAAAATCAAGCGGCTGTTGCAGGAGGACGCGCTCGGGAAGCTCTACTACTACGATTCGACGCGCGTCAATCTGGGGTTGTTTCAGCATGACGTCAATGTCATCTGGGACCTTGCGCCCCACGACTTGTCGATCATCGATCATCTGATCGATGAGACTCCGGAAGCCGTCGTCGCGACGGGGCAGAGCCACGTGAACGGACATGAGGATGTGGCCTTCATTACGCTTTATTTTCCCAACAAGGTGATCGCCCATATCAACGTGAACTGGATGTCGCCGGTGAAGGTACGGACCACGCTGATTGGGGGGGAAAAGAAAATGCTGGTGTGGAACGATCTTGAGGTGGACGAGAAAATCAAGATCTACGACAAAGGTGTGCACATCACCAGCCGCGAAGGCGTCTACAACCTGCTGGTGAACTACCGCTCCGGAGATATGTGGGCGCCGAAGGTTGAACAACTCGAAGCGCTGCGCTCGGAACTGAAGTACTTTGTGGACTGCATCACGACCGATCAGATCCCGTTTAACGACGGCAATGCAGGCCTGCGGGTGGTGAAGATGCTGGAAGCGGCAAACGAGTCCCTGCGCAGACGGGGTCAGTTGGTCTACTTCGCTCCTCAAGGTGCAGCGACTCCGAGCCCAGCCAGGGCGATTCCAGCCAGCACCGGGACGGCAATCGAAGCGTAAAGCGAAAGCTTCTTTTATGAACCCACATGTGTGCATTGCCGCAGATGTAAAGCTTGGGCACGACGTCAAGCTGTCCAAATTCATCAACCTCTATGGATGCGAAGTGGGCGATGAAACCAAGATTGGCGCCTTCGTCGAAATTCAAAAAAACGCCAAAGTTGGGAAGCGCTGCAAGATCTCAAGCCATACCTTCATCTGCGAGGGCGTGACCATCGAGGACAACGTCTTCATCGGTCACAGCGTGACCTTCATCAACGACAGTTATCCGCGAGCCACCACCAGCGGCGGAGGTCTGCAAACCGAGGGCGACTGGAAGGTAGAGCAAACCGTAGTCAAGAAGGGAGCATCGATCGGTTCCGGCGCCACGATTCTCTCTAATGTAAGGATCGGTGAAAATGCCATTGTAGGAGCCGGCAGCGTTGTCACCAAAGACGTTCCCCCGAACACAATAGTGGTTGGAAACCCCGCAAAATTCTTGCGTTCGATCGAACCGACCTTGGAGGTCACACAATAATGAAAGTTTCGGGCAGCATTCCTTTTCTTGATCTCATTACTCCGCATGTTGAACTCGAAGCAGAGCTGACGAGTGTCTTCCAGAAGGCTTTGAGAACCGCCGGATTCATCGGCGGCCCGATGGTGGAAGATTTTGAGCAAGCCTTTGCCGCGTTTTGCAACACGGGGTACTCTATCGGAGTTTGCAGCGGGACGGATGCGCTGCGCTTTGCGCTGATGGCGTGTGGCGTGCGCGCCGGGGACGTCGTCGTCACCGTGCCGCACACGTTCATCGCCACCACCGAGGCGATTTCACAGTCTGGAGCTCTCCCGGAGTTCGTCGACATCGATGAGCGCACCTACAACATGGATCCGGCCAAGCTGCAAGAGTATCTGGAGAATCAGTGCACGGCAGACCCGATGGGCCGGCTGATCAGCCGCCGCAGTGGTCGCCCGGTAACGGCAGTCGTTCCGGTGCATCTCTACGGCCAGACTGTGGACATGGATCCGATCCTGGAGCTTGCCGACCGCTACCATTTAATTGTGGTGGAAGACGCTTGCCAGGCTCACGGCGCCGAGTATTTTTCGCGAAAGCACAATCGCTGGATGAAGGCGGGCTCCATGGCGCGTGCGGCTGCGTTCAGTTTCTACCCGGGCAAGAACCTGGGAGCGTGTGGCGAGGCAGGAGCGGTCACCACGAACGACCCTGGTCTTGCGGCAAAAATCAAAATGCTGCGCGATCATGGCCAGGCCAAAAAGTATTACCACGACGTCGAAGGCTACAACGGACGGTTGGATGCCATCCAGGCGGGTTTGTTGCATGCGAAGCTCGCTCATCTGCAGAAATGGAATGAACAGCGCCGGGAGAAGGCGGAGAACTATAACCTGCTGCTGGCCGGCGCCGATGGCGACGTGACTCTGCCACACGAGCCTTCCTGGTCGCGCGCCGTCTATCATCTCTACGTGGTTCGGACTGACGACCGCGACGGCCTGATCGCACATCTGAAAGAGCAGGGAATTGGCAGCGGAATTCACTATCCCATCCCGCTGCACCTGCAGAACGCCTATGCTTCGCTCAACTACCGGCGAGAAGATCTGCCGGTCGCGGAGAGAATCGCCGAACAAATCGTGTCGCTGCCGATGTACCCTCAGCTAACCGCCGAGCAGCAGACGCGCGTAGTTGAAGAGATTCTCAGCTTCACGCGCATGGCGGCAACTTCTGAGCAGGCGGCATGACAGTCCGACCACAGTAGTATTTCCCGAAAAGGACAATAGCAAATGAAGATTTCAGTGATTGGTGCTGGCTATGTCGGTCTCACGACGGCGGCGTGCCTCTCCCAAATCGGCCACGATGTGTTCTGCAGCGAGAACGATATTGAGAAACTCACCAAGCTTCAAAATGGCGTCATGCCGCTCTTCGAACCGCATCTGGAGGAAATCATTCGTGCTGCTAGAAAAGCTGGCCGCCTGCACTTCGGGTCGACGGAAGAGGCGATCGACTGGGGACTCGCAATCTTCATCTGTGTGGGAACTCCCCCGTTAGCGAACGGCGATGCCGACTTAAGCGCGATTGAGGCGGTAGCCCGTGTGATTGCCAAGAGGGCACGCGGATATCGACTCGTCATCGAAAAGAGCACTGTGCCGGTGCAGACTGGTTCGCAACTGAAGCGACACCTCTCGGTACACAAAGCAGGCGGCGTCGACTGCGATGTTGCTTCGAATCCAGAATTTCTGAGAGAAGGCTCGGCGGTGGGAGACTTTCTGCATCCCGACCGAATCGTCGTCGGCGTGGATTCACCCCGTGCCGAAAAACTTCTTCGCGAGATCTACGATCCAATCATAAAGCAGACGTTCACCTGCCCGGTTCACTCTGATTGTCCGAAGCGTGAGAACGTGCCATTCCTGGTGACGGACACCAACTCCGCCGAGCTGATCAAACATGCTTCCAATTCCTTCCTGGCGATGAAGATTTCCTTCATCAACATGGTTGCGAACCTTTGCGAAGCGGTCGGAGCCGACGTAGCCAAGGTGTCAGAAGGGATGGGACTGGATCCGCGGATCGGTAATTCCTTCCTAAGTCCGGGAATAGGTTTTGGAGGGTTTTGTTTCCCGAAGGATCTGCAGGCGTTCATCAGGATCGCCGAGAAATCCGGCTGTGATTTCTCCTTGCTAAAAGAGGCCGAGAAAATCAATCAGCTTCGAATCGAGCACTTCGTCGGAAAGGTTCGCAGCGAGTTGTGGGTCGTGCGTGGCAAGAAGATAGCGGTGTGGGGCATTGCTTTCAAGCCCAACACTGATGACGTGCGCTTCGCCCCAGCGATCGAACTCTTGAAATCGCTCGTTCAGGAGGGCGCGATCGTCAGTGCCTATGATCCCCACGCCACACAAAAGGCAAGTGAAATGCTTCCGAACATCAACTATTGTGCCGACCCTTACGAAGCCGCCGAAGGTGCAGAGGCGATCCTGATAGCGACCGAATGGGACGAGTTTCGCACTGTCGACTGGAAGCGCCTCCTCTCCATAGTCGAGCAGCCGCTGGTATTTGACGGTCGGAACATGTTCGGCCCGGAAGAGATCACATCGCAGGGATTCCGCTACGTGAGCATCGGGCGAGTTGCAGCGGCGCCGCCCGCGCCCAGCCCCACTAGCGAAAGGCAATCCGACGTTCCTTTCGCAAGCGCAACCTCCGGGCAGGTAGTTCCGGCTTAACAAGGTGTCCCTTCGAGTTAAAGCTAAGTTTCGCCATTGCATGGACTTCCCGAGATCACATCCTTCTGGAAACCGGGCATGAACTAACGGTACTACCAACTCCAGGACGGCTTTGGTAAAAGACATATATAGGCCGTCCAGTAGATTCGTGTGCCACTCCCCTACTGGTAGCGATTTTCTTACCAGTGCGGTTTGGGTAAAATCCGAACCTTGCACAGGATTTATGGAGGAACCGGTGATTGGAACCCGCAAACTGCTGCTGTCCCTGATTTTCACGCTTACCGCTATAGGCTCTTCCGCTGCCAAGGATATCTATTTTGCCCCGACCTCGGCTGGCTCTAACAATGGCACGAGTTGCTCAAACGCCTACGCCTACAACGATGCAACGAACGGAATCAATAAGTCCGTGAACTGGGTTGCGGGAAACACCCTGCACGTCTGCGGCACGATTTCCCTCGGGGCGGCAACCAACTTCATCACAGCGCAGGCCAGTGGAACGAGCAGCAGCCCAATCACAATTCAATTCGAGGCCGGGTCAATTTTTCAGGAACCATATTTCGGCTCTGGCAGCAGCTCTGGAATCAATCTGAGTGGTTTGAACTATATCACGATCACCAGTCCGGCCACGGGCAGTGCGGGTGGAGGAACACTGGCGAATTACGGGACAATCCAAGCCTACTCGAATGGAACACTGAATGCTTTGGCCTGCACCGGGCCGTCTGCTACTACCGCACCGGGAAGTGCGAAATGTACGTCGGACGTGGTGACGATGAGCGCCATTTACGCCATCGGGTCCAGCTACATAACCCTAAGCAACATGAATTGCAGCAATATGTATGTAATCACGTCGGCTGAGACCGCGTCACCGGGTGGTGCTCCGGGAAACGATTGCTTTCTGGGCGGTGAAGAAGCTATCACGATCACAAATGACATCATGTCTTACGATGGGCTGGCGATTGACCTAACCTATCCAAATTGTTACCCGGGTTACGGACCATCACAATGCTCAAATACCTATATTTCCGGTAATTATTTTAGCTCCGATGGCTGGGCCATCGGATGTGCTCCGGGCAACGTCACGAATTACTATGTGCATGATAATCGCTTTACGAATTTCGTTCCTTGGACATACGCAGCTGGCGGAGTACATGTCAACGGCATTCACTGCTATGATTTGGGACTTACCAGTACCTCAACGAGTGGTGGAATCCAGAACTTCTATCTCTACAACAACCTGTTCGATGGAAACATGGGCACGACGGAGTGGACCGCCTGGGTTTATTTGGAGGCAAACTGGGGAGGGTGTGGCTCTGGCTACTGGACAAACACTACGGGAACGGCCTACGCTTGGAATAACATCTTTGCAGGAAGTCTAGACATCCCCAATGCCCGACTGGATATCTGCGCTGGGACTGGGCACCAGGTGTTTAACAACGTGTTCTATGCACCTAATGCAACCAATAGTGGAAGGCTCTTCAGTATGTTCGGAAATGGCTCGGCCAGTGGAACGTTCGAGAACAATGTCTTTGAAGGTTCTGATCAGGCTGTCTATATTTCCGGTCTGAGTTCGGTCACTGCTGATTATAACATCTACGCAAATCTTAGCGGCGGCAACCCCTATTTTATAGCACTAAGCTACAGCGGTAACAGTTTCTCATCCTGGCAGTCCTCTTGCGGTTGCGATTCGCATAGTAAAGCTCAACTTACCTCTCCACTGGCAGGTTTTACGTCGGCGGGAGTTCCGAGCGCCGGCTTTATCGGATTGGAATACGGGGCCAATCGCATGAGTTCCGCCACTGGGAATTTGGCGACTCTCGGCACGGGCACGACCGCCGGAAGCAGCGTGACCGGACAGGCTCGTCCGACTGGTACTTGCTCGACACAGGGGGCGGCTTCTTGCTGGGACATTGGGGCCTACGAGATGAGCAACAACAACAATCCGCCGCCGACTGGTCTAACAGCTTCTGTACAATGAGTTGGTTGTTCACGCGAAAATCGGCTGAAGTTATTACTGCGACCGCAGCAGCTTCTGCGTGTACTTCTTGCAAGTAACAGATCAAACCTAACTCTTCAGTCTACCCACCCCTCCGCATTTGGGCTTCGCAGAAAACTCGGCTGTATTCCAAGGGAAATTACGTGACAAGAGAAAATCCGATTACGCTCGTAGCCGCGGTTAATAAGCGGAAGATCCTCGAGAATAACCTTCTTGCGTCTACCTGCCTCCGCCGGCCTCATCCGCATCAGGTCTTGATCCAGGAGGGTTATTCGTCGGCGGCAAGAGCGTATAACGATGCAATCGACAAAAGCCGCAATGACCTGATGGTGTTCGTGCATCAGGATGTCATCCTGCCGGAGCGGTGGGAATTGGACCTGCAGCGCGCGCTCGAGCGTCTGGGGGAAGACGATCCCGAATGGGGGGTGCTCGGGAGCTACGGCGTGCAAAAGAACGGCAACGACCGAGGCTACATTTATTCCTCTGGCCTCGGCGTATTGGGAGAGCCGTTTGAACGCCCAGTGCGCATCCAGACTCTCGATGAAATCGTCCTCATCTTTAGAAAGTCGTCTGGCCTCCGATTCGACGACAGTTTGCCCCACTTTCACATGTACGGCGTTGATATTTGCATGGCGGCGGAGGAAGTAGGCAGGAAGAACTACGCCATATCCGCCTTCTGTATCCATAACACCCAGCCAACTCTGATCCTGGGTGACGATTTCTATGAGTGCTGTCGGCACGTTAGGCGAAAATGGAAGAAGCAGCTGCCGATTCAGACCACCTGCGTCAGAATAACTCGATATAACGTGCCGATGTATCAGAGGAGACTCAGAGAGATGTATCTCCGGTACCGTCCCAAGGAATTTGGCGGTGCGCGAAGTACTAATGTGCAACAGCTTTTGGGAGAAGTGGATTCTCTGCTCAAACAGAGCTGTGCCCGGCACCCTGGTCGGACCGAGGCCGTGCGATAAGTGAACCCCTTGAGCGTAGTCACAGAGAGAGCCGTGGAACCAGTTATTCCGACGCTGTCGGACCGACTCAGAAAACCGTTTGAGTCGGTTCTTATGGGAGAAAGCCTGAAGTCCAAGGTGTTTCGCGGCGGGGCGTGGCTGGGAACAGGTAGTGTTTCTGAACAGGTGATCCGCTTCGGGCGAAACATGATCCTGACGCGCCTAATGGCGCCGGAAGCCTTCGGCACGATGGCGATTGTACTCTCCGCCAGTTCAGTGGTTCAGACGATTATGGATGTCGGGGTTAAGGAGGCCCTGATACAGAACCCGCGCGGGAACGAAGACGAATACGTCGGGGCGGCCTGGTGGATGGCGTTCGGACGGGCTGTGGCATTCTGGGCTCTTCTTTCCCTGTTTGCTCCCTTGATCGCAAGATTCTATGGCGATCACCTGCTCAGTCCTTTGCTTCGGATTTGTGCAATTGGGGTACTGTTCGATGGGGCTATAAGCTCGCGTGCATACCTTGCGATTAAGAATATGAAGTTCCGGAATTGGGCCGTCATCAATCACGGGGGCGCTATTGCCGGTGTATTTGTCACTGTAGCGCTGAGCTTCCTCTTGCGGAACGTGTGGGCTCTCGTGATTGGGTACGGCGCGGAGAGCATCGGGAGGTTCACATTGTCCTACGTCGTCTGTCCGTGCCTGCCGCCGCGAAGATTGCCTTTGGCTGCCATTCGGGACTTACTCAGATTCTCCAAGAAAGCCTTTGGCCTATCCCTACTGAATCTCATCTTTGCCAGGACAGACATCTTTGTCCTGGCCAAAATCGTCGGGCCCGCCGAACTAGGCTTGTACACTATGGCGATATACTTGGTCCAAACTCCCACCACCTTCCTGATGAACCTACTTGGTCAGACAATGCTGCCGACTTTCTCTTGCGTCCAGGACGACAGGTCCAGGACCAGTCGGATCTTTAGCCAGGTCACATCGGTCCTCGTAATCGTCGGTATCCCTGCGATCTTTTTCATCGTCTTTTGCGGTCAATCGCTGTTGGGTCTCGTCTACGGGCCTCGATACAGTGCAGCGGCGGGACCGTTGATGATAGCTTCGTTCGTTGCTCTCTTAAATCTCTTGAATGGGCAGATCACCAGCATCTTCTATGCAAAAGGGATGCCGCAGTTGCACCGGCGATGCGTGGTCATCATGGCAATCACGATGCTTGGGCTCATCTACCCGTTAGTCCTGCGGTTCGGCTTGGTCGGCGGACAACTCGCCGCTCTGCTTGCAATCCTTGTGGGATTCTCGTTTCAGCTCAGGCGCGTGAGAGCGATGGCCGAGCTTGATGTGTGCCACTATGGCAAACTATTTCTGGTGTCCACGGTGGTTTGCATGGCAATCACTGCAATCTACGCGGTCGCTCAGAAGTTTACATTTGTTGCCCAACCCGTTCCGAAAATCTTGTTTGGCGTCGCGGGCTGCATACTTGCTTACTGTGTCAGCGGCAGAATGTTCCTCCGGGGGCTGACTGAAGTGGCAGGGCTAGACTAAAGTTGGTTTCTCGTTTTCTTATTGAAGTTGGTGTAGGCGTCCGTATGATCGAGCATCCAAGCCAGCATTCATGTGGAACAGGGAACGAAATAAACTCCGCGGAGGCATCGACCTAATGAGTGAGAATCAAAGCCAGACCCTTCAAGTCCCTTTCGACACCATGTCTCCTGCGGCTAATACAACTCAGGCGGTTAACGATAGACTTTACCTTGACCTGCTGAAGAAATGTCTGACCGGTTACCTTTATCCGGAAAGCAGCAACATAGAGATTGTCCCTCGCCGTGGCATGCACATGGCGAGGAAAACCCTCGTGAAGGCCCTTAACAAAAGAGGATATAAGCTCTTCAAGGTCATGCCTTTCGATCCTGACGCTCGCGATCGGGGAGCCGATTGGCCGAGCATCGGCTATTCGATGGTTGGGTGCAAGCGCCTAGATAACCTGCAGGCATGCGTTGAGTCGGTGGTCGAGGATGGCGTACCGGGCGATCTAATCGAGACGGGCGTGTGGCGGGGCGGAGCGTGCATCCTGATGCGGGCAATTCTCAGAGTGCACGGGGTTGGGGACCGGAACGTCTGGCTCGCAGACAGCTTCCAGGGGTTGCCAGCCCCCTCGCTTAATGCCGACCAAGGCTACGATCTGTCCGAGAGCAGCTACACCAAGGTTTCTCTCGAGCAGGTACAGGAAGCTTTTCAGAGATTTGGACTATTGGATCCGCAAGTAAAATTCCTGAAAGGCTGGTTCAAGGATACGCTTCCCACGGCCCCTATTGGTCGACTTGCGGTTTTACGGACAGATGGCGACTTGTATGAGTCGACCATGGACGTGCTGAACTCGCTCTATCATAAGGTCTCCACTCACGGTTTCGTCATTGTGGACGACTACCACGACTGGCCGCCGTGTAGGCAAGCGGTGGATGAATTTCGAACGCGCAACGGCATACTCGATCCGATCCAGGAAATTGATGGTAGGGGAGTATTCTGGAGGAAATCCTCCTGAAAGACGCGAGGTTCGAGGCGAATCTGTCGGATTTCAGTGGCCATTGGTATTTATCTACCAAGTCGACTTGGCCCCGCATAGGACGTCCGGGTAACCCGCGTGCGACCAGATAACTTCTATTTCGGCGGTGGCGCCACCCAGACGGTGTTGCACCCTATCGTCTTGGTTGCGATGCTGCTCGGAATCATATTGATCCTGGTTCTACCCAGAAAATATGTAATGATTCCATTGCTGAGTATCGCGTTCCTCTCCCCACAGGGTCAGGAGATACTGTTTCTTGGTTTTCACTTTTTTGTGCT
This sequence comes from uncultured Acidobacteriaceae bacterium, assembly GCA_963773955.1. GTDB lineage: Bacteria > Acidobacteriota > Terriglobia > Terriglobales > Acidobacteriaceae > Acidiflorens. The sequence goes on from CAVZDM010000047.1 coordinate 69,027, forward strand.
TCGGATCCTGATTCTGACGGGCTGCGTCCGAATGGCATTGGCGAGGTTTCGTTCGTCAGCCAGAATCCTCGTGGGTGGATTCACTTCTCTGGATACCGCGTTCCTGTTGTGGGCGACCTTCCGTGCCCTAGCCTTTATACTCTTGTACCTGGATCCCGGGGCCGCAGTGAATCGATTTGCGTTTTTGTGGGACGCGCTGGGCGGATATTTCGTGCTCCGCTTCCTCATCCAGGATCAGAAGGACATCAATCGAGTCTTGAAATGTTTTGCCGTGTTCGCCGTCATCCTCGCCGCCTGCATGGTTAACGAGCAGTTGACCGGCCACAATGTATTCGGGGTGCTGGGTGGCGCGCGTACAGTTGCCGAGATTCGTTATGGCCGAATTCGTTCCCAGGCAACCTTCGCGCATCCACTTCTCGCAGGTGCCTGGGCCGGGACGGCGTTCCCTCTCTTCGTCTTGCTTTGGAAGTTTGGTCGAGCCAGGTTTCTTTCCCTCGCCGCAATGGTGTCGTGCGCTGTGATGGTTGTGACCTCCGCTACCAGCACTTCTATTCTGGCTCTTGGCGCCGGGATCGTTGGGCTTCTGTTCTGGCCGTTTCGAAAACACATGCGCGCGATCCGCTGGGCTCTCGTTCTAGGTGTGTTGGCACTGCACCTGGTGATGCATGCCCCGGTTTGGTATTTGATTTCTCACATTGATCTGACCGGTGGATCCTCGAGTTATCACCGTGCTGTCCTCATCGATCAATTCATCCGCAACTTTGGAGATTGGTGGTTATTGGGAACAAAGTCCAATGCTTCCTGGGGAGCAGATATGTGGGACACAATTAACCAATACGTTCAGGAAGGGGAGGATGGAGGCCTGGCCACACTCGTTTGTTTTCTGGCCATGATTGTGATCAGCTTTCGGTGGCTTGGGAAAGCTCGGAAGGCAGTGCAAGGCGACCGCCGGAAGGAACTATACTACTGGATTCTCGGTGCTACATTGTTTGCTCACACCATAGGATATTTTGGCATCAGTTATTTCGACTATACGCGACTGGCATGGTATGCATTGCTCTGCATGATTTCGGCGGCGACTTTGACCGTAGTACGCAAGCCTATTTCTCCCGAAATGCGGACCTCGTTCTCTCCCGATTCGATGCCTACGGTGAAAGTCGCATCAATGTGCTGACACCTTCGTCGCTATTTGGATAGTGCGCTATTTCTCCCCAGGGCCGGGAAACCCCCACCTGCCCATCAAAGAAAAACTGGCTCGAGAGTACATCTGAGGAGCAGACCCGAACCATGAAACTATCAATCGTTATTATTTGTTGGAACGACTGGAAGGTCATCGAAAACTGTCTATCGTCGATCTTTGCAGGAGTCCACCAGATCGAATATGAAGTCATCGTCTCTGACAACGGCTCGACGGACGGCTCGCCCGAGCGGATTCGTGAGCGGTTCCCGACAGTGCGGGTGATAGAAAATCATGCCAATTTGGGTTTCACCAAGGGAAATAACGTCGGCATTCGTGAAGCCTGCGGGGAGTACGTACTGATCTTGAATCCAGACACGATCATTCATGACGGTTCACTGGATCGTTGGATTGAGTTCGCTGATCGTCATCCGGAGGCCGGTGGTTTTGGCTGCCGAGTAGAAAATCCAGACGGGACCTATCAGAGGTCGGCACGAGCATTTCCTACGATTCTACGCTACCTGGTAGCGGCCCTCGGTCTGCGGTTTCTGGGCCGCCTAAGCCGCCCAGTTCTGTGTGTCGAGTACGAAGGCTGGAAAGGCGATACTGAGAGGGAAGTAGATTGGCAATCGGGGTGCTGTGTCATGTTCCGGGGGAAAGTACTTAGAAACCTCGGTGGTTTTGATGAGCAGTTCTTTTATCAGTTTGAGGAAGTGGACTTGTGCCGACGTGTGCGGGAGTCCGGAT
>CAVZDM010000048.1:0-18406 GCA_963773955.1 uncultured Acidobacteriaceae bacterium
GAACCGCCCCGCCCCATGCCCTACGATCATCCCCTGGTGATGCTCGACCTGAAGGTTTTTTCCGTGCCCATGGACCGCACCGGCGTGATCTTCGCCGGGCTCGGCTGCCCCAATGGCTGCGACTTCTGCTGCACGTCGCATTACTTCAAGCGCCGCCACATTCGCCTGCTTCCCACCGGCGACGACATCTTCCGCGTCGTCGAGCGCTACCTCGAGGTCGACCCGCACATGAGCATGGCGATTCTCGACGAGGATTTCCTGCTCGCCAAAGACCGCGCCACCCGCATGCGCGAACTGGTGCTGGCCCGCGGCACGCCCCTTTCCATCTTCGCCTTCGCTTCCGTCAAGGCCTTGAGCCGCTTCACTCCCCAGGAACTGCTGGAGACCGGCGTGGACGGTGTTTGGGTGGGGTACGAAGGAAAACGCTCGGGCTACTCCAAACAGCAGGGCAAACCCATCGAGGAATTGATTCCCGAATTGCGCTCGCACGGCATCACCGTGCTCTCCTCCATGATTCTGGGCTTCGACTATCACACGCCGGAGATCATTCGCGAGGAGATGGCGGAATTCCTGGCGTTGCGGCCCACCTATGCCCAGTTCCTCATCTATGGACCCACGCCCGGCACGCCCTTCTACGAGCGGGTGATGCAGGAAGGACGCCTGCGCCCGGAAATGTTGGCGGACCCCGAACGTTATTACCGCAACTGCGATGGCTTCACCTCCATGGTGGTGCATCCCACCATGAAGCCGGGAGAGATTGAGGCCTTGCAGCGCGAGTGCTTCGACACGGACTTCCGCGTCAATGGACCTTCCATCCTGCGGTCGGTGGAGGTCTGGTTCCAGGGTTGGAAGCGCTACCACAATTCCGATTCTCCCTACCTGCGCGCCAAAGCGGAGCGCTGGGCGGAGGAGATTCAGTTCGCCTGGCCGCTTTTCCGCGTGGCGAAGCGCTCCGGCCCGACGCCGGAAGCCGCGGCGCGTCTGGAAGCGGAGATTCGAGCTGCCCTCGGCCCGCCCCCCCTGGGCCCGCGCGTGCGTTCGTGGCTGGCGCCCGCCGCTGCCGCCTGGACCGGCTTTACCCTGCGCCACGACTTGTTCCAACACCCCAAGCTGGTCCGCCGCGCTTATCGCACCACTCCCTGGGCGCTGCGTTCCGGCGAACTCGGTTCGCTGCGCGTTAGCCTGGAGCGCGCCTTGCACAGCACGCTGGTGAAGATCGAAGGAGCCCTGGACCGCGCCAGCGCCAGACGCCTGGCCGCCGGCATCCGCGCCCATCTTACGCACAACGATGCGGACGTCAAGGTGGTGGTGGCCGAGGGGACGCACGCCAAGCCCCGGGATCTGCAGCTTCTTGCCCAGGAACTGGCGCCGCTGCGCCACCGCGTTTCCATTTCGGTTTTAACCGGACCTGAAAGCGGGGAATACCTCTTGACCGCCTGACCCCGCCTCGTAGGGAAGGACTTGCCCTACCCTGGACGATGGTCGGGGCGACCATGGGGGGAGGGCGAGCCCTCCCCCTACAATGGCCGGGAGGGCCGCCCCGTGAAGAGAGGCCTGCGGCTCCGCCCCGCCGGGGTGCGGAAGGGCCATGTTCTTCTGGCCCATTGCCCCCCTTTTCCCCTCATTCCTGACTATCTAGTAAGTCAATTCTTATCAAACACTTATTCGGGTCCGAGGAAAATTTAGTTTTTGTAACTTATTTGTTTTCTGTATGTTATTCGGGTTGTGGAAAACTTTGTGGGTTTTTTCGGATTTTGAGGCCTTAAAATCGTTCTATCTCATTTGTTTTCATATATTAATAGCTATTTTTCGTTAAGTCGTCTTTTTTCAAATGTTTATTGGGGTAGGACATTGTGTCGTTTTTAAGTGACTTGTTTTCAATTACTTAGTGGGAGCACTCTTCATTTTTAACATCTTTTTGTGTTTTTCCGCATCCCCACTTGATTTACATCAAAAAACAACCCTTTTCCCCTTCGGGGATCGCCCGCTGCATTGCAGGGTCCAGAGCTTTTCGCGCGCGAAGATAGGCGGGAAACCTCCCGCCAGCACACCAGCCGATCTCCCCGCCACCGTGTTTCCGCAGTCACGCAACCCTCCCCCTGTCCGTGTGGCGGCGTGGCGCTCATGCTGCTGCCCACTCGCGGGTACCTCTTTCTCGGCCCATTGTACTTCGGCGTGTGCGCTTTTTTCTGGCTCGGCGCGATCCGCCTGGTGTTCTCGCTGCACGCCCAATGCTTCGTGAACAGCATCTGCCATAGCGAGCCGGGCGTCGCGCTCGGCGAGGATTCGAGCCGCAACGTCCGGTGGCTCGGCCTGATGCATTTTCTCCAGGGCGAGAACTGGCATCGAAATCATCATGCGCGCCCGGGCTCGGCACGGCTTGGATGGTCGTGGCGCCAGCCCGACGTGGGCTATCTGGTCATCGTCGCGCTGGAGCGGAAATCCACCTGGCCACCGATGTCCGCCGGCCGCATGCGCAGGAACGCCTCGACCTCGCGAGCTGAATTCGGTCCGCGGTTCCGCACCTCAATCGACTACCGATCGCGCGTCTCGCGCCCCGCCTGAACCCGCCGTTCGGGCAGCTCCCGGACCGGCGGCTGTCACGCGCGCAACTCTACAATTAGTAGGAGAATATTATCCATTAGTTGCGCCAGAGCCTTCTCATTCTCAGCCAACGCCTCCTTGAATCGCCCCAAGTTCTGTAGCAGACCCGAGTACCAATGGTGGGAGGTGGCGTCATTCGGGTTCAGTGCGATCGCTTTGCGATATTCGGCTTCTGCTCCTGTCCAGTCCCAATCTGCCTGTTCCTTCAGGACTGCCAGGGCGGCGTGGGGCTCGGCCAGCGTCGGATCGAGTTCGATCGCCCGTTGTGTTGCGCTGCGGATCTTGGGCGAGGCCTCGGCGTTGGAAATCCATTCGCGATCAAAGAGAAGGATGTACGCGTCCGCCAACCCGGTATAGGCTTGTGCGTAATTCGGATCCTGGGCAACCGCCTGATTGAACTGATCCAAGGCTTTGTAAAGGCTTTCACGCGTGCGCTGCGCCAGGTAAAAGCGCCCTTTCACGTAGAACTGGTAGGCATCGGCATTCTCGGTGGCATGCTTCTTCTCATCGCTACTGCCACTTACCTTCAACCGCAACTGACCGGAAATGTCGGAGGCAATGTCGTCTTGCACGGTAGCGATATCGGAGGCTTTGCGCTGGTATTGTTCACCCCAGATCTGCGAGCCGTTGCTGACATCTACCATCTCAGCCTCGACGTTAAGCGTGTCGCCGTGTTGCGTAAGGCGGCCCACAATTACCGCTCCCACCTTCAGGTCGCGCCCGATCTGCAGCGGATCCTGCTGCGCCTGCCGGTAGCGGAAAACCGTACTGCGGGCCATCACCCGCAGCCCCGGTTGCCGCGATAGATGGTTGATCACGCCTTCCGTGATGCCGTCCGCGAGGTAGTCCATTTCTGAGTTTGACGTGGCATTAGACAGCGGCAATACCGCTACTGAATCAATCACACTCGGCGTTCGGTGCAGGAAGTAATATCCACTCGCCGCCATCGCCGCGAGCACGAGTGCAACGACGACCCCAACCACTGCCCATCGCATCCTCCGGACTGGCTCGGCAGCCGTCACACCGGAGCTTGAAGGTCCAGCGGCAACCGTTCCACTCGTCGATGTTGCTGCAGGCGTTGCTGCGCTTGGCGTTGCTGTGCTTGAGCCTGCCGGAATGGTTCCTGGAATTGCGGACGTCGCTGCCGCCGGTTTTCCGGAGCTGCTCGCGGGAATGCTCGGCTCCGCAGCCGCTGCGGCCGGACTGCGGCTGGAGTCGGTGTCCCTCTTCAGACGCTGCAGTTCAGCTCGCATCTCTGAAGCGTGCTGGTAGCGCAATGTGCGGTCCTTCTCCAGCGCCCGGTTGATGATTCGTTCCAGTTCTGGCGGCAGGTCAGGATTGAGTCGAACCGGAGCGACCGGGGCGCGGTTAAGGATGGCGTCGAAAATTATCGCCGTGCTATCTCCACGAAACGGCACCGTACCGGTGGCCATCTCATAGAGGACAGCGCCAAACGAGAATAAATCCGTGCGTGCGTCCACCTCCTTGGCCCGTGCCTGTTCCGGTGACATGTAAACGACCGTTCCCAAAGCTGATCCGGGAGTGGTAAGAAGCTCTTCGCTGATCATCGTTGGTTGGGCCGATCCTACCGTGCCCTGCGCGGTCGGGCTGGAAAGGCTCGTAACCTTGGCGAGCCCGAAATCCAGAATCTTCGCGTGCCCGCGCTTATTGACGAAGATATTGGCTGGCTTGATGTCCCGGTGAACGATGCCCGCTGAGTGCGCTGCATCCAGCGCGTCGGCAATCTCGATGCCCAGTGATAACACCGTTTCCAGTTCCATCGGGCGATTGCCGATCAGATGCTTCAAGGTGGCGCCATCGAGAAATTCCATCACGATGAACGTATGCCCATCTTGCTCACCGATATCGTGAATCATGCAGATGTTGGGATGATTCAACGCCGATGCCGCCTCCGCTTCACGCTGGAAACGCGCAAGTGCTTGCGGGTCTCTCGCCACCTCATCAGGTAGGAACTTGAGTGCCACGAAACGGTGGAGTCGAGTGTCCTCGGCCTTGTAGACCACACCCATACCGCCGCCGCCGAGCTTCTCGACGATGCGGTAGTGAGAGATGGTTTGGCCGATCATTAGGGGCAAATCTTACGTGGGTAAGACCCGCACGTCAATGAAGGCCATGAAGGTGGGAGTGCCTCGAAAGGGTTGTTGTTGAAACATTCCGGTTACGCCAACACCCGGCGACTCGGAGCGGTTTTAGAGCCGGAGTATTCATCGACTGCGGAGCTTCGCTCCGCTGGGGCGGACGAATGCGTCCGCCCCTACGCGGGCGGATCCGGCCTGCACCTACTTGCTCGAAAGCACGAACTGGTTCCCGTCGGCGTCCTTGAAAATGGACGACGTTCCCCACGGTTCCTTCTTCGGCTCGACCGCAAACTCCACTCCCTTGGACTTCATCGTCTTGGCGGTGGCGAACACGTCGTCGGTCCAGAACGTGACCGGCTGAAATCCGCCGATGCGGTCTTCATGCCCTTCTGGAGTAAACAGAACAAGCTGCGATTCGGCGCCGGGGATGCCCAGTTCAATCCAGCGCTGCTTTCCAAAGGGTTGGTCGGTCATTACGCGGAAGCCGAGTTTTTCCGTGAAGAACTTCAAGGCGCGATCCTGATCGCGAACCGGAACGCAGGCGAATTTGATACCACGAATCATTTGCAGTCTCCTTGGAGGTGGTGAACCCGATGACAGAAAACGAGAATAGAAAAGAGCAGGCGCCGATGCAATCGCCTATTTAATGCTATATTGACTGTCGGTATAGTGCTGCCGTCGTTGGTCGATAGTCGTTAGTCGGTGGCCACCCGCTCATCGCGAACGACCAACGACAAGCGACCAACGACAAGCAACTAACGACAAAAAGACCAGCTACCCAATGATTCCGCTCGATGACTATGTAGTCGACATCCTGATGCGCGACCTCGTCGGCCATGACCGCCGCGTCGTGAGCTTCCTGGTCTATCTGTGGTTTACCAGCGAGCAGGGAAAAGAGCAGCGAAAAGGGAAATATGGTCGAGGCCAGCTATCGGCAGATTGCCGAGTGCATCGGAGTGTCAAAAAGTTCGGCGCAGGCCGCCGTCGCATGGCTCATCAAAAGAAAGTTGCTGGCCTCGACCAAGAAAACCGTGACGGCCACTCCGCGCTACAAAGTGCTGACTCCCTGGCGGGATTACGAAAGCCGTAGCCGGGGCAGAGGGTAGGAGTGCCCTTGGCGCTCGGCAAGGTTACAGCTTATTCTGAAAGTAGAAAGCAGAAAGTAAAATGAAAGGCTCGGGTTCCGTTCGCCGATGATTTCGCTTCCTCTCTACACCATTGTGCTGGCCGCGATTGGCCTGGCGGTTGCCGCCTATGCTCTGCTGCGCCGCAAATCCAAGAGCGCGGACGAAGTCGAACACGAACGCCGCACCTGGCTGAACACGGTCGGCCGCATCACCGATGGCACGGTCATCGATGTTCAGGAAATTGTGATGGAGACGAAACGCCCCGCCACCATGCTGATTTATCAGTATGACGTGGCCGGCGTTTCTTATGAGGCCTCACAGGACGTGACCTATCTTAGGCAGTGGATCAATCTGCATTCCTGCCGTCTCGGCCTGCCGACTTCAGTGAAGTACGATTCGCGCAACCCGGGGAATTCCATGGTGATTGCCGAAGGCTGGATGGGCTTGCGCCAGTAGGAGCCCGAGTTGTTAGTGGAGAGCCGGGCGTCCCCGCCCGGCCACGATGCTGTGGGCACATGCAGGACGGGCGAGACGCCCGTCGCTCCACTGAATCAGAGTTTTCCGAACGCGACCAGAACGAAATAGGCAATCTGTGCCGTCGCCAACCCGACCCAGATTCGTTGACGAACGCGCGAGCGGCGAATGTCGCGGAGCAGATCGGCGGCGGTCGGTTCGGCGACCAATACCTCCTCCAGCTTTTCATCCGGCAACAATACTGGCTGCAAATTGATCGGCCTCACCGCCTCGACCGCTTTCGGCTTGTCGGGATAAAACACCTTCGGCGTGTCGACCACTTCCGACCACAGGGGCAAAAGGATCCATGACTTCGGAATGACGTCCAGAATCGGCTTGGAAGTCAGATTGAGCGCCGGCTGCGTTTCCGGCGCGACGCGGTCGGCCAGATTCCGCAGCAGCGAGCCCCACCAGAAGTGGCTGAGTTGATCGGTGATCAGTTCGCCGACGTCGACCGGCCGCGATTCCAGTTCAAGCGGTGGCAGAATTTCCGGCGAGATCACGTCCCCTATGTTGGTGAACACCGTGCGGAACCAGGGCAGCCGCAGACGCTCGCCCAGCGCCAAGCCGACATACACCGGTCGAGAAGTGAGTACCAGCGGCGGCAGTTTTTCCGGGGCGAAAGTATCGCGCAGATTGCCGACCAGCGACCTCCAGAGCGGTTGCGTTAGGCTCGGCGGCGGGAGCAAATCCAGCGGGATTTCTTGCGTTGCCGTCGTGGACTGCGACTCGGGATACCAGGCTTCGGCTGCATTGGATCGGTAAGACATAAGAATTTAGATGACCCCAGGTCGGTTCAGCGATAGCCCAGAAGCCCATTCCCAACGTTAATGCTAGATGATGTTAGATGCTGCGCCCGCATCTGTCACGCCTCTTTACGCAGCTTTACGCGGGGACCCCGCCAAATGGCCGCCTTAGAAGCGAAAGAAAGGACAGGCAGTTGAAAAAAGATGCGCAATCATAGCAATGCAGCGCCCGCTCCCCGTGCGGGAGCGCCCCATTTCGCTGGTACATGCACTTTGATGCCGTTGAGCGCAGCCGTGTCGTGAAGCACTATACAGAGCTTCGCACGGGCCAAAGCTCGCAAAGTTGCGGAGAAAGTTGTGAAGGTTGATCCCCCTTTTTTCCGGCGCTCAGAAAAACGGCGGAAAGGATAAGATGTGAGGGAGATCGGCAATGGAGAGGCGGAATTGAGCGACGACGCATCAGCGACAACCAGGACTCCCCGGCAGATGCGGCGTTTCACGCGTTATCGCTTTGACGTGCGCATTCAGGTGTCGGTGTTTCGCGAGGGCCAGACGGCCACCTGCTGGGGACGAACCAGCGAACTCAGTTTGGATGGCATTGGGGCGACCCTCAGCGGTCAGTTTCAATCCGGCGAAGTTGTTTCCATGGAGTTTCCCATCCCCCTGCCGCCTCACGAGATGAAGTTGCGAGCGGTGGCGCGTTACAGCGACGGTCTGCGCTGCGGATTCGAGTTTCTGGTGGTGTCCGAGGAGCAGAGGCTGCTCCTGCGCCAGGTCTGCGTAGTGTTGGCAAACGCCTCCGCGTAGTTTTGGCCCTCCTGAATTTTCTGCCGTGATCCACCTTCAATCCTCATTACGGCCGTAACTATCGGCGGGTGACCCTGCCCGCTTACCATCGCACTATCTCCATTTCCCCGGGAAAGGACTGTATGGGCGAGAAAATCGCCCCGGCAGCTACTTCGTCCGAGCTGCCGGTGGTGAAGGCGCTGCAGGAAACTGTTGAGCACAGTGCCCCGCCTGCCCTTACCCACATGTCCGATCCGACTCCGCCCACCAACGGCCATGCCACCGACCCGACTCCGGCCACTTCGCCCACCAACGGCCATGCCGCCGCAGTCCCGATCACAGTCCCGCTCACCGTGGAGCAGGCCTACTTCGAACAGCTCATCGAAAACGCACCCGATGCGATCAGTATTGTCGACCAGGAATTAAACATCTTGCGCATCAACGGGGAGTTCACTCGCCTGTTCGGTTTTACAGCGGCTGAGGCTGCAGGGAAGCGGCTCGACATGCTCATCGTGCCTCCCGATCGCTACGCCGAAACCGGGTGGATCGCCGAGAGCATCAAGACGGCCAGCAAGCTTTCGCTGGAGACCCGCCGCCAGCGAAAAGATGGCTCACTAGTCGAGGTGCTGCTCTCAACCTCGCCCGTGATCGAGAACGGCATACGAGTCGGAATGTACGCCTCCTATCGCGACATCACCGAGCAGAAGCGCGCCGAGGAGTTGAATGCGGCCCTGTACGCCATTGCGGCGCGCAGCCAGTCCGCCGAAGATCTGCAACAGTTTTTCGCGGCCATTCACGCCATCGTCGGTCAGTTGATGACTGCGCGCAACTTCTACATCTCCCTCTACGATCCGCAGTCGCAGTTGTTGAGCTTTCCCTATTTCGTCGATGAAGAGGATCCTACCCCGGTCCCCAAACCTCTGGGCCGCGGCTTGACAGAGTACGTCCTGCGATCGGGCGAGCCCCTGCTGGCGACTCCGGCGGTTTTTGAGGAACTGGTGGGGCGCGGAGAAGTGGAATTGATCGGTGCGGCATCGCTCGACTGGCTGGGTGTTCCACTGAAGAGCGGCACGACCTGCATTGGAGTGCTGGTCGTGCAGAGCTACAACCAAAACGCCCGCTTCGGAGAACGCGACCGCGAGATTCTGAAATTTGTTTCGCAGCAGTTGGCCGCGACTATCGAGCACAAGCGCTATGAAGAAGCGCTCCGCCGCTCCGAGGCCCGCTCCCGCTCTCTGATTTTGAGCGCAGCCTTCGGCATCTGCCGCTGTACCCTCGGCGGAAGATTCCTCGACGTGAATCCCGCCCTTATCACCATGCTTGGCTACGGATCGGTCGACGATCTTCTCAAGCTGGATGCCAGACGTGCAGTCTTCGTCAATCCCCAGGAGTTGGACCGGCTGGCCGAGGACTATCGCCGCACCGGAACCCTGAATGGCGTGGAAGTGCAATGGAAACGCAAGGACGATCGCGTCATCGTCGTGCGCCTAAGCGGCTGCGCCGCCACCAGCACCGACGAACCCGAAGAAGTATTGGAGCTGATCGCCGAAGATATCACCGACCGGCGTCAGCTCGAAGAACAGCTGCGCCAGGCGCAGAAAATGGATGCTGTCGGCCGCCTCGCCGGCGGCGTCGCCCACGACTTCAATAACCTCCTGATGGTGATTAACGGATACACCGAAGTGTTGCTCGAGCAGTTGGATAAGAACAGCGACACGCACCGTAAGATCCAGTCCATCCAGCAGGCAGCCGATCGCGCCGCTACCCTCACCCGCCAATTGCTGGCCTTCAGCCGAAAGCAGCTCCTCGAACTCAAGGTGGTCGACGTTAACACCGTGATCGGCGACATGGAGCGCCTGCTGCGGCCCTTGATCGGCGAAAACATCGAATTAGTCACCCGCCTGTCCCCCGATACCGGACACACCCGCGCCGATGCCGGCCAGCTCGAGCAGGTCATTATGAACCTGGTCGTCAACGCCAAGGACGCCATGCCCGATGGCGGCAAGCTCACCGTCCAGAGTTCCGACGCGACCGTGCGCCAAAATCTCCGCGAACACCGTCTTATCCAGCCGGGACGCTATGCCGTCATCTCGGTTGCCGATACCGGCCTCGGCATGGACAAGGAGACCCAGTCCCGCATCTTTGAGCCATTCTTTACCACCAAAGAAAAAGGAAAAGGCACCGGCCTCGGCCTCTCCACCGTTTACGGCATCGTCAAGCAGAGCAATGGATACGTGTTCGTCCAAAGCGAGGTGGGAGCGGGCACAACGTTCTACGTTTACCTGCCCCGCGTGGAAGAATCCGCCGAAGAGCTGAGCCCAGCCAAGGCTCCGCAGAACGAAACCGGTGGCTGCGAAACCGTTTTGCTGGTGGAAGACGAGGAATCGGTCCGCGAGCTGGTGCGTGTTACCCTCGTCTCTCGCGGCTACAACGTCCTCGAAGCTGAAAATGGCGAGTGCGGTCTGCGCACCGCCGAGGACTTCAAGGGACACATCGATATCCTGATCACCGACGTTGTCATGCCCGGCATCGGCGGCCGTGAACTGGCCAAAAAGCTGCTCTCGCTGCGTCCCGGCATCAGCGTGCTCTATCTTTCCGGCTACACCGAGGATGCCGTCATCACCCAAGGCACGCTCGGCCCCGGCAACGCTTTCCTGCAGAAACCTTTCACCCTGCAGAATCTCGCCAAGAAAGTCCGCGAAGTCCTGCGCGCAAGATCCGAACCTCCGCCCGCTCCCAAGTCCGTCGCGAAATCGGCATCAAACTAGCGTGATGTGGATGGAGCGCCGGGCGTCCCCGCCCGGCCACCACTGCTCAACGGGTGGGAGCCCTTGCACCTTTTCCCCCGTTCCCGCGTCCTATACTGGTGTGACTGCTGAACCGTGGGGCTTTACAGTTTGCTGAAAAACTCGGGTTTCGTATCAGGGCATCGCTTTAGCGATGCCATAAGTTCTTTGAATTCAGATGCCCCTTTAGGGGCTGGGCACGGAAGACCGAGTTTTTCAGCACTCTGTCTAATCGCGCAACCAATCATCGGAGTGAGCAATGCTGATCCGTAAACCGGATGCGATTCCGTCTTCTGAAATTACTCCCAAAGCGACCTATCTGAACCGGCGCAGCTTCCTCGCCGGCGCAGCCATTGCCGGAGCGGCTGCCGTCACCGGTGTCGCCTTCCGTGATCTTGCTACGCCCTCGCTCACCGCCCAGGCCAACGCCAAAATTGACGGCCTGCAGAAAAGTCCCTTCAGCACGACGGAAAAGGAAACGCCCTACAAAGACGTCACCAACTACAACAATTTCTACGAATTCTCCACTGACAAATACGAGCCCGCCGACCTGGCCAAGAATTTCAAGACTCGTCCCTGGACCGTGACCATCGACGGTGACGTAAAGAAAAAGCAGGTGCTCGACGTCGACGCGATCATAAAAATGGCTGCCCCCGAAGAGCGCATCTACCGTCATCGTTGTGTCGAGGGTTGGTCGATCGTCGTGCCCTGGATCGGATTCTCCCTGAGCGAACTGATCAAGCGCGCCGACCCGCTGCCCAAAGCCAAGTATGTGGAGTTCACCACCTTATACGATCCCAAACAAATGCCCGGCCAGCGTACCAGCGTGTTGCAGTGGCCCTACCTCGAAGGTCTCCGCATGGACGAAGCCATGCACCCGCTCGCCCTTCTCTCTTTCGGCATGTACGGCGAGGTGCTCCCGAATCAAGATGGTGCGCCACTTCGCCTCGTGCTTCCATGGAAGTACGGCTTCAAAAGCGTGAAGTCGATTGTCCGCATCCGCTTCACCGGCGACCAGCCCCTGAACTCATGGCAGCAGTACGCCCCCCGCGAATACGGCTTCTATTCGAACGTGAATCCGAATGTCGACCATCCCCGTTGGAGCCAAGCCAAGGAACGCCGCCTGGGTGAATTCCTCAAGCGCCCAACGTTAATGTTTAATGGCTACGACCAAGTGGCCAGCCTGTATTCCGGGATGGACCTGAGAAAGAACTTCTAGAATTTGCAATTTGAGTCCCCTTCTTCTATGAATTGTCATCCTGAGCGAACCGGGGCCCCCAGCGCGCCCGCTTTTGGCGCGGTGGGGTGGAGAAGCGAAGGACCTGTATGAATTGTCATCCTGAGCGAAGCGAAGGACCTGCTTTTTGCGGCTCAAAATGAAACTCCGCCTGACCAAAATCGCGATCTTCCTGGCCGCACTGATTCCGCTGGAGCGCCTGCTGTGGAAGGCTTTTCACGACGGCCTGGGCGCCAATCCCATCGAGGTCATCACCCACTCGACCGGCGACTGGACGCTGATCCTGGTTCTCACCACGCTCGCGATCACGCCGCTCCGCCAGATCACCCGTCAATACTGGCTGATCGGCGTCCGCCGCATGATCGGACTGTTCGCCTTCTTTTACGGAACTTTACATTTCCTCACCTACATCTGGCTCGATAAGTTCTTCGACGTCCACGAAATGTTGAAAGACGTCGGCAAGCGCCGCTTCATCACCGTAGGCTTCTCCGCCTTTGTCCTCATGATTCCCCTGGCCCTGACCTCGACCGCATGGTCCATCCGTCGCCTGGGCGGCAAGCGCTGGCAGCGCCTGCACCGCCTCATCTATTTAACCGGGATCCTGGCGGTGATCCATTACTTCTGGCTGGTGAAGGCCGACCACCGCAAGCCCATCGAATACGGCATCGTACTCGGCATCCTGCTGCTCTACCGCGTGGGCGTCTGGATGTCTGAAAAAGCGTCGGAAAAGCGCCGCCGGCTCGCCATGCCAGCCCAAGCCCAGAATCCACTGTAGAGACGGGGCTTGCCCCGTCTCCGCCGAAGGAACCGCCCCCGCCAATTTTTTCCACCGAAACTTTATTCTAGAATCCGGGTTAGCGCATCTTAAGAACTAGAGCTAGGAGTGTCTTATGAATCCCCATGCCTGCTCCAAGCGCGCCGGACGCCTGCTGATGGCTCTGGTCGCGATCGCCAGCATTCTCTTGATGGCAGCCTGCGGCTCCAGCAACGGGCTGGTCACGCCTCTTCCCGGCGGCTTCAGCAATTCCAGCCTGAGCGGCACCTATGTGATGAAGCAGACTGGGTACTATAACAACAACGGTAATGCCCAACCATTTTCCGAAACTACCGTTTTCACCTCCAATGGAAGCGGCACCCTGACCATCCTAGAGGATGACGGAGGGCCCCAAGGCCCCGGCGTGGAAAATCTTGCGGGCTCCTACGGCATCGAGCAAGACGGGGAGGGCTATCTGACTTTCAACAACCCCGCTGCCTCAAGCACCTATCAGATCACCATGATCGACGACAGTCACTTCTATGCGATGGAGGGCGACACGTACGCCACTTCGTCGGGTTCCGGTGTGCTGCAGACTTCGACCGCTGCTCCCTCGGGCACTTTCGTATTCAAGGCGCACAATTTTGAACTGAGCTCGAGGGTTGGAGGAATCACCATCGCCGGCGGCGCCTTCAACGGCACTCAGGACCTTCTCACCTTGGGCAATTCGAACCTGTCCCAGCCGATCTCGGCCACCGTGACTGCGCCGGTCGCCAACGGCGTCGGCACGTTCAGCGTGACCGGCGGCATTTCGTACAACTACTACGTGATAAGTGCGTCCGAGTTCTATTTCATGGCGAACCCCGTTTCCGGGTCGCTCGAAATCGGCGAAGCGAAAGCGCAAACTGGCGGCCCCTTTACCGTCGCCAACACTCTCACTGCCGGATCGTACGTTTTCGGCAGCCGCGGTGACACAGTCACTAACCAGCCCGGCATTCATTCAGCCGGTGTCATCACGACCAACGGCAGCGGCGGTATCGCCAGTGGCACCGTGGACTATGTGCAGGATGCGAACGTCGAGGACGGAGGTGGCGCTGGACTCACGGTAAATGCGAACGCCGCCTACACCCTCGACCCGAGCGGGAACGGCAACGGGACCATCACTCTGCCTTTAAGCAACGGCGCGACCATTAATCAGGTTTTCTGGATGGTAAGCCCAACCAGCGCCGTCTTCCTGAACAACAACCAGGTCGCAGTCGAGGATGGCAGTTTCTCGCTGCAGTCTGGCGCACCCTTCGCCGCGCTCACCAGTCAGGCCGCTTTCGTTATGGATGGCAACCCATCCGCAACCCCTGCTGCACTCGGCGACCAGGTAGGACCCTTCGACCCCACCAGCAGCACCGCCTTTAACTGGAATGAGCAGGCAAACCTAGCAGGCACTGGTGCGGTGCCAATCGGAACCAACGGTACCTATACGATCAGTTCGAACGGCCGGGTGGAGGCGACCGTCAATTACTTCCCATCCAGCTTGGTCTTCTACTTGAGTTCCCCCAACACCGGATTCATGGTGGAAGTAGATGGTAACGGCGACATCGGAGGCGTCTTCACCCAGCAGGCCAGCCAGTAAGAGAACCTTAAAACGGTGGAGCGCCGGGCGTCCTCGCCCGGCCAGCGGGATGCCGGCGGGGGCCGGGCGGGGACGCCCGGCGCTCCACCGACATTTAGGAACCCGCACTGACAACGGTCGGTGATGTCCTTTGCCATATCCAGGGGTAGTCCAGCGGATTGATCACGAGGCCCGCACGCACTGGACTATCCAGCATGTAAATGAGCTTCTCCTGAACTTGCTCTTCTTTTCGCAGCGCGGTCAAACGATTCCTCTTGCCAGATCGAGGACTACAATCCAGCAAAGCCAACGCCAAAGCCAACGACCACAGCCGACGGGAAGAGCACAACTCTACTCGGGCCGGCAAGCCCCGAGGACGGGTCTGCGCGTTAGCGCCGGAGCAGTCACGCGGCTGACAGCATTTTCAGGCATAATGCGGGAGTCGAGACAATCGCATGAGAATCAATGACCTGAAGCAATTCGTCGACAGGACAGTGACGCTCCGCATGAAGGACGGCGAGACTGCCAAGGTGAAAGTAGGTTTTGTTGATGAGGAGGACGAGGACATAATCGCTGCCGTTGTGGAAACCTCGTGCCCCGAGCACTACCGCGCTCCTTGCGCTGTTTACACCTTTGCAGCGGGGGACATCGTATCTGCCGAACTGTCGGAGTAAACCCCAACAGTTGTGCGAGCGCACGCTGGCGACGGGGTGCGGGACTGTTGATGGCTTCTGAGTGTAATCATCTGGTTTCAACAGTTCAGATTTCGACAGTTCAGACACCTACCACGGCCCGAGGTAACTTTCGGGTTCGGAATTGGCGTACTACTCTTGGATCATGCATTGCGTCAATAGAGGCATCTTGACCTTGGTGGGACTGTTCCCGCTGCTCTTGCTGGCCGCTCCGGCCGATGCGCGCCTGAACCTCCTCCAGAGCAAGCAGGTCATAACCCTGCCGGGAAATCTAGTTGGCAGTATTCGAGCCGGCCTGGAACCATCTTCGGCCGGGCCAGTGACATTCGCCGCGCCAATCCAGGCTGACCTTGTGCGCGCTCTGCCGGAGGATTTCCGTGCTGCGTGCACCTCAATGATGGAAAGCTGGGGTGACATCTCCAAGGGAACGGACGAGTGGCGCGTGCGCGTCCTGGTTCGCCAAGACGATCAATTGTGGCTGGCCTTTCGCTGTGCATCGCGCGCGCGCGACTATGAGAAGGACTATGACGAGCGTCCGGCCCTGCTTCGCCTTGCAACCGGCAAGCTGGAGTTCTTGCCACTCGGGCCGGACGCCGAGAATGAATCGACGCTCTATCACATCGAGTTCTTAGAACTCCTGCCACTCGAAGGCGCGCAGGCAGTGGCCGTCAAAGTCACTGAGCCGGCCGAAACTCCCTGTTGCGATGGGCCTGAATCGCGCTCCGGTGAAACGTGGCGGGTCTTCGCGGATTTACCGCACGGCGCTGCGGAACTGCTTTCGGTGACGACGGCGCGGGACGACTCGAGCTCCAGCGACGACCCCGAAGTCGATTCCAAGACAACCTACCGCGCCCAAATCACCCTCGATCGCGACGCGCAGAACCGGGACAAGGAAGTCGCGGTCACCTTCCGCGAAGAGGTCAAGGAAATCACCTACGAAGGCGAGAAGGCTAACCCTCACACCGTGAAGCAGCGCTCTGGCACGCTGCGCTACCGCTGGACTCCTGCCTCTCTCCGCTTTGAAGAAATCAAGTAGCGACGTTGAATCTGTCGAAGCTGAACTCCAAGCTCGGGTTGGACCTTCCGTTTGGTCAACTGGTGTAACATCCCCATTTCACTCATTGACCTCGGGACGGGGATTCTGAGTGTAAACGCCTGGTTGCATCAATCACCGCAACGTGCAGAAGGTTTTCGGTGCTCTCTCAGCCAAAATCACGGGCCGCCCGCTCGGCCCTGCAAGGCCTTGTTCAGGCGCGCTCGGCGTCACTGACCCCTTAGTTTTCTCCACAACCCGATCACAACAGCAGTTAGGCCACCTATGATCAGGTAGCAACAAATCCCATCTACGATTGCGCCGACAACCCCTAGGGAAGCCAACGAACCCAACCCTCGCCAATCAGAAGCTGGAACTGGGACTAGCTTGACGGCGGCGTACATGCCCGGTGTCGGGAAGCCGTATTGAAAACCAGCATTCGTAATCAACCAGCCGACGGGAATACATAGCAGCATCAGTACGGCGATCACGAAGTAGAGGCCTGGCCCTTTGCGAAGGATCATCGAGTACACACTCTAATCAGTGTAGACCAGCACTCAGAACACCAGTCATCGCGGCAAAATGGAGCTTTCGGACCGTGCAGGCCATGATCCCTATACTGGATACTCAGTGCGCAAATCTGTCAATTGGCGAAAAATCCCCATTACACTCATTGACCGGGTAATTGATGATAAGAGAGGAGGACCATGACGGATAGTAAAGTTCCGATGATCACCGATCTTTCAGAAGGAGACCGCAAGTTGGCGCTGAAGGAGATTGAGGGATTGCTGCACATGCTGAGTGAGTGCGAGCGCGATCTGCGATACTATGCGGAAGGCACGCTGAACGTCGCCAAGTTGTTCGGAGTCATGTGCTACACAGAGGAGGCGCTAGTCCGTGGTCGGGACGAACTGGCGAAGATAAACCCAACGATCCTTCCCCAAAAGTTAAGACGCTCTGATGAGAAACCGTTTGGTCTCTGGCCCAAACCGTAGCTGTTGAAATATCGCGATTACACTCAAAACCCCCATCGCGTCGGTCCACCCGGATTGGGGGCACAACGGGGCGCGGGGAGAGGAACCGGCCGCTAAACTTACTTAATCGCCTCCGCCGCGATTCTCTCCGTAACGAACGCCTCGATCACGTCGCCCGCCTTTATGTCGCCGTAGTTCGAGATAGAGATACCGCATTCCATCCCGCTGGTCACCTGCGATGCATCGTCTTTGAAGCGCCGCAGCGACGCCACTTTGCCTTTGAACACGACCACGTTATCCCGCAGCAGCCGCACTTCGGAATCGCGCTTGATAAATCCATCGCTCACGCGGCAACCTGCGATCGTCCCCACCTTCGGAATGCGGAATGTTTCCAGCACCTCGGCGCGTCCCTGGTAAGTTTCTTTGATGGTTGGTTCGAGCAAGCCGGTCATGGCGCGCTTGATCTCGTCCTGCAATTCGTAAATGATCGAGTGCAGACGTATGTCAACTTTTTCCTGATCGGCCAGTTCTTGCGCTTTGCGTTCCGGACGCACGCTGAATCCGATGATGATGGCATTCGACGCCGACGCAAGCAGCACATCGGTCTCCGTGATCGCGCCAATGCCCGAGCGCAGCAACTTCAAACGCACTTTGTCGTTCGACAATCGGCCGAGCAAATCGCCCAGCACTTCGACCGACCCCTGGACGTCAGCTTTGAGGATGACGTTCAGTTCCTTCATGCCCGCCGTCTTCAGCTGCTCAGCCAGACCTTCGAGCGAAACGCGCGAACTCTTGGCCAGCGTGGCTTCCCGAGCCTTCTGCTCGCGGTAATCCGAGATATCGCGCGCCTTCTCGCGGTCGGCGACGACGACGAACTGATCGCCCGCCTGCGGCAGCCCTTCCAGCCCGATGATTTCCACCGGCGTCGAAGGCGGAGCCTCTTTCAGCGCCTTGCCGCGATCGTCGAACATGGCTCTGACTTTTCCGTAGACGTTCCCCACCACGAAGTTGTCGCCCGCGCGCAGCGTGCCGTTTTGCACCAGGATCGTTCCCACCGGACCGCGTCCACGATCCAGTTTCGCTTCCAGCACCAGTCCGCTCGCCGCGCGTCCCGGAGTCGCCTTCAATTCCTGCAGATCCGCCGTGAGCAAGATCATTTCCATGAGCAGATTAAGATTCGTTTTCTGCTTGGCGGAAACGTCGACGAACACCGTCTTGCCGCCCCAGTCTTCCGGCACCAGCCCGCGATCCGCCAGTTGCTTCTTTACCCGTTCCGGCAGCGCGCCCGGCTTATCGATCTTGTTGACCGCGACAATGATGGGAACTTCGGCCGCGTGCGCGTGGTCGATCGCTTCCACCGTCTGCGGCATAACGCCGTCGTCGGCCGCGGTGACCAGCACCACTATGTCGGTCGCTTTCGCTCCGCGCGAACGCATGCGCGTGAACGCT
>CAVZDM010000049.1:0-18437 GCA_963773955.1 uncultured Acidobacteriaceae bacterium
TCGCGCCTTCTCCTCCGCGCTAAGTTCGGCAAACGTCTTCTGAATCTGCGGAAAATAAAACAACGGATCATACCCGAACCCGCCCTTGCCCCGAGGAGAGTCGAGGATCACTCCCTCCGCCGTCCCGCGAAACGTAGCCAGCGTCTTCCCGTCCCGCGCGGCCGCCAGCACGCACACGAATCGTCCGGAGCGCTTTTCGGGAGGAACATTCTTCAACTCTCGCAGCACGCGCGCATTGTTCGCTTCATCATCCGTATTCTCGCCCGCCAAGTGCGGCTGATTCGCCGCGTACCGCGCCGAGTGCACGCCCGGAGCCCCGTTTAGCGCATCCACCTCCAGCCCCGAGTCGTCCGCTACGACAATCTTCCCACCGCATGCCGGCTGTATTCCTCCGCCTTCTTGGTGCGTTTTCCTCGAACGTAAGCCCATCTTCGACCACGGTGGGCAGGGAAGCGAAGCCCGGAATGTCCCCAACTCAACCACTCTTAGCGCGACAGCGCCTGGTTGTTCCACAACAACACGATAGTATACGAAGACAATCTTGACATCCCCGCGACTCCGCGGCGCGATGATCTTGTCAAAGATACCATGCAATGTCACTTTCCCGTCGTGGTCTCTGGTGGCATTGTCACACAGCAGAAATGCCAGCAAGCGTACCTTTGCCATAGGAGAACCATAGCAGAAGCGGAACGGCGTATCAAATCACCACCGACTCCCGATACTCGCCGAAGACGCGACGGAAGGCGTCGGAAATTTCACCCACGGTGGCGTAGGCCTTAACGGCTTCGAGGAGGGCGGGCATAAGGTTGCGGTCGGTGCGGGCAGTATCCTCCACGTTGGCAAGCGCTGACTTCACGCATGTTGCGTCGCGGCGGGCGCGCAGGCTCGCGAGGCGCTCCACCTGCGTGCGTTCAATTTCAGGGTCGATGCGCAAAAGCGGTGGTGAGGCGCTGGTCTGATCGACGTACCGATTCAGCCCTACGATCACACGCTCGCCGGATTCAATGGCCCGTTGATACTCGTAGGCAGCCTGTTGGATTTCGCGTTGCGGGTATCCGGCTTCGATGGCGCGCACCATGCCACCCATCGCATCAATTTTGCTCAAGTATTCCCGGGCCTGGGCTTCGATTTCATCGGTGTCCGCTCATCGACCCACTGGTTCACGAGCTGCTCGAGCACTCCGAGCGGCACCGCGCCGTTGCCCAGCAGGACGCCGTGGAACTCGCGGATGTCGAACCGGGCGCCGAGTGCGCGCGCCGCCTGGCCGCGCAGTCGCTGCATGGCGCGGCGGCCGATCGTGTACGGCCAGCGCCTGACCGGGCCACGCGATGTAGCGGTCCACTTCGTTGAGCACGTTCCGGCGGGTCGTCGCGGTGTTGCGCCACATGAACTCGATCACCCGTGGTGGCGCGCCCGCCGCTGTGCCGGAGCTGCCGTTGCGTCCAGTGCTTTCGTGGAAGACGCGAGTGCTGACGGTGAAGGAAGTGGCAGCGGGAGAAGCTGTCGGTTACATGGGCACCTTCGTCACCCAAGCGCGAAGCCGCATCGCCGTGCTGCCCGTCGGTTACGCGGACGGTTATCCGCGTCTGCTTTCGAATCGCGCCCGGGTAATCGTAAGCGGTGAATACGCGCCGGTGGTGGGCCGCGTCTCCATGGACCTGACCATCGTCGACGTCAGCCACATTCGGGGCGTCGCGGTAGGGGATGAAGTCATCCTGATCGGGAGAGACGATCGCAGCGGCAAGAGCGTGGACGCCGTAGAACTGGCGCGTTTGTGTGAAAGCGTGCCCTATGAAATTCTGTGCGGCCTGTCGCAGAGAGTGCCGAGAGTTTACCTCTAAGCGGTCAGCGGTAAGCAGTCAGCACAGAGCAGTCAGCAATCAGCATTCAACACACAGGAGTCAGCACTCGGCGTTCGGCCAGCATGTTTCGTATCAGGGTATCGCTTCAGCGATACCATAAGTCCTTCGCAATGAACTGCCCCTTTAGGGGCTGGCATTCGGGAATCAACTGAATGCTGACTGCTGACTGCTGAGTGCTGAATTCTGCCGTTAAACTCACCCGAGTCGCGAATCTGCTCCTCATTGTTGTATTCCTAGATAGAGATGCCCTCGCGCTACGCTCAATGGATGTACGACTGGGAGACCCGCCTAACGTCGGTGGACAATAACCGAGTGGTGCGTCCGCTGGACTGGGGCTTGGATTGGACCCAGAGCTGGCCCGGCCGCAACGGCGGACCCGGTAGCCCAGCCTCGCGCGATCTGCTGGAATATTTCTCGCGCTTCAACGATCGCATCATCTCTGCCAGCGATGATTTCTACTCTTACCAGAAGCCGCGGGATTTCCGGCTGGAGCGTCGCGAAGTGCAGGTCTTCAGCACGCGCGAAGTCCCCGACCCACGCCTCGAAGAAAAAGTTCGCGGAACGCATACGGAGTTTCTGCGCTTCACCTCGCCCGTGGCAACGCCTTTCCCCGAAAATAATCTGGTAAACGCGCGCTGGTTTCCGGCACGCGGACGCCGCGCCGTCGTTCTCTTGCCGCACTGGAACTCCGATGCGATTTCCTACACCAGCCTCTGCCGCGTGCTGAACTGGATGGGCATTGCGGTGCTGCGGCTGTCCATGCCGTATCACGATATTCGCCGTCCCGCGGAGATCGACCGCGCCGACTATGCCGTTTCCGCCAACATTGGACGCACGCTCGATTCGGTGCGCCAGGGCGTGATCGACGTGCGCTGCTGTCTCGACTGGCTGGAAGCGCACGGTTACAACCGGCTTGGCATCGTCGGCACCAGCCTCGGATCGTGCTATGCCTTCATCGCCACCGCGCACGATCCGCGGATTCAGGTGGCTGCGTTCAATCACGCCTCGACGTACTTTGCCGACGTGGTATGGCACGGGCAGTCCACGCGCCACATCCGCGAGGGCCTCGAAACGGCCATCGACTTGGAGAATCTGCGGCAGGTATGGCGCGCCGTCAGTCCCATGGTGTACTTCGATAAGTTTTCGCGCTGGCCCCGCCGCTCGCTCGTTATCTATGCAAAGTACGATATGACGTTCCTGCCGGAATTTTCCGAGCAGGTGGTCGAGGAATTCGAAAAGCACAACCTGGATCACAAAGTCGTGGTGCTACCCTGCGGGCATTACACCATGGGCGAAACTCCGTACAAATACATGGACGGGTGGCAGCTGGTCAGTTTTCTGCGGACGGCATTCGAGTAGGCCTCACCTAGTGAGCCCGCTAAGCCGCCCAATCGGAGGGAATTTGCCGAGTTCCGCCCAACTGGCCCGCCGCCCTTGGATCTTTCTGGGCCTTGCCATTCTTCTCGCCGTCCTTTTCCTTCAGCTCGCCTTCTCGGTCCGCCGAAACTCAATCACCTGGGACGAAGACGACCACATCTATGCCGGCTACATGTCCTGGAAGCATGCCGACTTCGGCCTGAACCCGGAGCACCCACCGCTGGTCAAGCTAGTTGCGGCCATCCCGCTACTCAACATGCAGCTCAGGATGCCCGTCCTTCAGGATCGAAACTTCAAACATGAGGCCTTTCTCGGCGGCAAGGACTTCCTCTTTAATAACGATGCCGACACCATGCTCTTCCGCGCCCGCATGGCCGCTTCACTTTTCACCTTCCTGCTGGCTTTCCTCGTTTTCCTCGCCACCCAGGAAATGTTCGGTACCGGCGCCGGCTTCATCGCCCTGACGTTGTTGGTCTTCGATCCGAACCTTCTCGCTCACGGTGCGGTTGTCGGCACTGACGCCGCGCTCTCCTGCTTCATGTTCGCCTCTATTTACGCGTTCTATCGCTACGTGAAGGCACCATCCGCGTGGCGACTAGTCGTCGTTGGCGTCGCCGCCGGTCTCGCCATCGCCTCTAAGCACACCGGCATCCTCGTTTTCCCCATGCTGTTCTTGCTGGCAATCTGCGAGGTCCTGTGTACCCGGCACACTCCAGAGACCCAGGGCGCCGGCCGATCCTCGGCAACGAAGCGCGCTGAGCACCTCGCCATCGCGCTCGTCGCCGTCACTGCCATCGCCCTTACGATCCTCTGGGCCTCCTATGGATTCCGCTACCAGGCGCGCGCCAACGGCCGCCAGTTGAATCCACCGCTCGCCGAATTCGTGCAGGGGCTCTCGCGCCCGCGCGAAGTCCGGCTGCTCCAGACCGTTGCCCGCTTCCATCTTCTTCCGGAGTCCTACATCTACGGGCTGGCCGATGTCCGCATTATGTCCGACTTCTACGCCAGCTTCCTGCTCGGTCGAGTCTATCCCCACGGAGTCTGGTTCTATTTTCCTGTCGCGTTCTCCATCAAATCGAGTCTATCGTTCCTCGTTCTCTTATTGGTTGCGATCTGGGCCGTTGCCGCCCGCCGCCTAACTGCCTGGCGCGAAATTCTCTTCCTCACGATCCCGCCCATCTTTTACCTGATCGTCGCCATGAGTTCCGGCATGAACATCGGCGTCCGCCACATCTTGCCGGTGTATCTCTTCCTCTCCGTTCTCATCGGCGGCGCCTCTTGGAATCTCATCCAGCACAATCGCCGCTGGGGTTACGTGATCGTCACGCTCCTGATCTTTCAGGCCATCTCGACGTCGCGCACCTATCCCGCGTACCTTGCCTACGCTAACGAACTCTGGGGCGGGCCTTCCCAGGTCCACCGATTGCTCAGCGACTCGAATGCCGATTGGGGCCAGCAACTCAAAGATGTCAAACGTTACCTTGATCAACACGATATTAAGGATTGCTGGTTTATTTATTTTGCTGAAGGCGTCGTGGACGCCAGCTACTACGGAATCCCCTGCAAGCCCCTGCCCACCCAGGATTCGCTGTGGGTAAACGAACCCGCGAATGCTCCCCCGGTCATCGACGGCACCGTGCTTATTAGCGCGGGCGATCTTTCCGGTTTTGAATTCGGCGCCGGCCCGTTGAATCCCTACGAGCAATTCAAGTCCCTGCGCCCGACTGCAGTCATCGACTACGGTGTGTTCGTCTACAACGGACATTTCGAGATTCCGCTCGCCGCCTCAATCGGCCACTCCCAGAAAGCTGCCTGGCTACTCCAAGCGCATCGTCTCCCGGAAGCTCTCGCAGAGGCCCAGCAAGCCGTGGCCCTTGCCCCCAACGCCGTAGAACCCAACGCGCTCCTCGGCGACATCCTCGCGACTATGCAACGGCCCGATGAGGCGCGCGTGTCGTACCAGAAGGCCCTCACCCTTGCGAACACCATCGAACCCGAGTTTCAAGTCGGATGGGTAAAGGACCTGGAGAAGAAACTCGCCCAGTGACGGCCTCACCCGGACAGGACCGTCCACGCCACAGTAAAATAGCCTTCGGTACCTGACCGAGTATCAAACTATGAAAAATCCCGACATGTCCCGCCCCCTCTACCAAGTTGATCCCGAAATTTCGAACGCTATCGACAACGAAGCTCGCCGCCAGCACGAAGGCCTGGAGCTGATTGCCTCCGAAAACTTCGTCAGCGAGGCTGTGCTCGAGGCTGCCGGTTCCGTGTTCACCAACAAATATGCGGAAGGCTATCCCGGCAAGCGTTATTACGGCGGATGCGAATTTACCGACGTAGTCGAAAATCTGGCGCGCGAGCGGGTCAAGAAACTTTTTGGCGCGGAGCATGCCAACGTACAGCCGCACTCGGGATCACAGGCCAATCAAGCCGCTTACGCGGCGGTGCTGCAACCCGGCGATACGATTCTGGGTTTGAATCTGGCTCACGGTGGCCACCTCACTCACGGACATCCTCTGAATTTTTCAGGCAAGACATACAAGATCGTTCCCTACGGCGTGACCAAAGAAACCGAGACCATCGATTACGACGAACTGGAAAAGCTCGCCACGGCGGAGCATCCCAAGCTGATTATCGGCGGCGGCAGCGCTTATCCGCGAATTATTGATTTCGTCCGCATGCGCCAGATTGCGGACAAAGTCGGCGCGCTCTATCTCGTCGATATGGCGCACTTCGCGGGACTGGTGGCGGGAGGAGCGCATCCGTCGCCCGTGCCCCACGCGCACATCGTAACTTCGACCACCCACAAGACGCTGCGCGGACCGCGCTCGGGCATGATTCTGAGCAGGCAGGAATTCGCGACGGCGATCGACAAGGTTGTCTTCCCGGGAATGCAGGGAGGACCCCTGGTGCACATCATGGCCGCCAAAGCCGTGTGCTTCCTCGAGGCATCACAACCAAGCTTCCGCGATTACGCGCGGCAGGTTGTGGCCAACGCTAAAGTGATGGCCGAGACGCTGGCGGCCGATGGCTATCGCATCGTCTCCGGTGGAACGGATACGCACCTCATGCTGGTGGACGTGTTCGCGAAGGGCATGCTCGGGAGCGAGGCGGAAAAAGCTCTCGGCGAAGCCGGCATTACGGTCAACAAGAACGCGATTCCGTTCGATACGAATCCGCCGATGAAGCCAAGCGGCATTCGCATTGGCAGTCCGGCGGTGACTACGCGCGGCATGAAAGAAGCGGAAATGCGGCAGATTTCCCATTGGATTGCAGAAGCGCTCAATCATCGGACGGACGCCGCGGCACTCGCGAGAATTCGCAAGCAGGTGCTGGGAATGGCCGAAGAGTTCCCGCTGTATGCCGAACGGCGGGCGCGGGCACAGGCGGAAGTGCGGGCCTGACATTTTGTGATTTGGTGAGAGTTTGGCGAATTCCCTGTGCCCTCCGCGCCCCCTGTGGTTAAATTCAGGCTGTGAAAGTAGCCATCGACATCCGTCGCATGACGGAATTCGGGGTTGGCACCTACATCCGGAACGTAGTCCGCACGCTGGCGCAGTTGGACCGCGAGAGCAAGTACTTTCTCATCGGATCGCCGGACAAGGTAGCGGAATGCAGCCCGCTGCCACCAAACTTCCACGCGGTAGCGCTCGGCGGCAGCGATGACACACTGCAAGGGAACCTCGCTTTTCGAGCGATCGTGCGGCGCCTGGAGTGCGACGTGGTTCACATCCCGCACCTTTTCTGGATTCCCCGCGGGCTGAGCTGTCCTTATGTTTTGACCGTGCATGACTTGTTAGAGCACATGTATGGATCGCGCAACGCTTCCAGTCTGCGGCGCAACGTGCATTTTTATCTGACGCGGCGCGTTTTGCGCAGAGCGGCGCGCGTGATCGCCGTATCGCAATTCACCAAAAACGAAATCGAAAAGCTGCTGGCTATTCCAGACGCCCGCATCGAAGTTGTATATAACGCGATTGACGAGCGTTTTCTGCACGGCCACGCCACCGAAGCGGACCGCGAACTGATCGCCCAGCGCTACCTGGTGAACTATCCGTTCATTCTGTATGCTGGCGCGATTCGGCCCCACAAGAATGTGGTGCGCATCATCGAAGCGTTTTCGGCGCTGAAGAGCGAACTGCAGAAAGAGCAACGGTACCTTGACCTGAAGCTCATCATCATCGGCGACGATCTTTCGAGCCATCCTCGGCTGCGACGCACCGTCGTGCGCAGCGCCGTGCAGAACGACGTGCGCTTCCTCGGATTCGTTCCTATCGAAGTGCTGCGCATTTTTTATGATGTCGCCAAGATTTTTGTGTTCCCATCGCTCTACGAGGGATTCGGTTTGCCGCCACTGGAAGCGATGGCCCACGGAACTCCGGTGGTCACTTCGAACACTTCGAGCCTGCCGGAAGTTGTGGGGAACGCGGCGCTACTGGTGAATCCGGAAAATGTGTTTGAGATTCGCCGCGGCTTGCAGCGCGCGCTGCTTGATTCAGCGCTGCGCGAGCAGATGAAGCAACGCGGTTATGAACAGACGCAGCGATTCTCCTGGACCAGTTCGGTCTCAAGGATCCTTGAGATTTACCGCGAAGTGGCGGACAGCCGTGTTGTCCGCGGCGTTGCAGCGGACTGAGGTCGTGTGGCGGCGGCGCAGAGGCCGTCCCCACACTCCCGTATAATGGAAAACTCTGCGATGAATCCCAGTGCAGCGCGCCCTCTCGAGCCACCGAAGATTGAAAGCTCGCTCCTTCCCGCAATTACCCATCCGACAGCGAATTCTGGCACAGTGACCCGTCCGAACCGGATGCTCTCGGACTGGCGGATTTGCGTGCTGGTGCTGGTTGGGTTGTGGGCGATCATCTACATGGCCGGACTCTCGCGTCCCGCTTTGCTCGACGATGCCGACACGGTGCATGCCGAAGCGGCGAAGGAAATGTTGCAGCGGCACGACTGGGTCACGCTCTACGCCAACGGCGTCCGCTATCTGGAAAAAGCTCCGCTGATGTATTGGGGCGTGGCGACAAGCTACACGCTGTTCGGCATTAGCGAATGGAGCACCCGCCTTCCCCTCGTGCTGGGCGTGCTGGCGATGATTCTCTCCACCTATGGTTTGGGGCGCTGGGCGCTAGGCAGCGAAGGCGGATTCGATTCGGGGTTGGTGCTGGCGACCGCGCTCGGACCGTATCTTTTCACGCGTTTTCTGATTCCGGACGTAGCAGTGGGCCTTTGGCTGACCCTGACGTTCTGGCTTTTTCTGGTTTCGCTGGAGCAAACAAAGTTCGACCAAACGAAGCTCGTTCAAACAAAGCCGGCGCTCTGGACCTGCTGGGGACTCGCGGCCGTGTGCGCGCTCAACGTACTCACCAAGGGACTGATCGGACTGGTGTTTCCGGTGGGAGCGATCGGGCTTTATCTGCTGCTGACGGGCAATTTGCGTCACTTGCTCAAGCTGCGCCTGCTTTCGAGCACGCTTGTGTTTCTTGCCATCGCTGCGCCGTGGCACGTTCTGGCGGCGCTGCGCAATCCGCCACAGGGAAACGTCCGCGGATTTCTGTGGTTCTACTTTGTCAACGAGCACATCAACCGGTTCTTGAACACGCGCATTCCGCGCGACTACGATAAGGTCCCGCTGCTGCTGTTCTGGGCGTTGCTGGTTTTGTGGCTGCTTCCGTGGACCGTGTTTCTCCCGCAATCTTTGCAGGAAGTGCCGCGGCGCTGGCGCGAGTATCGCGCGCAGATGACGCGGCGTCAGCGCGCGTATCTTTTGTTTTTCTTGTGGAACCTGGTGATCGTGGGCTTCTTCAGCCTTTCGACGCGGCAGGAATACTACACGATCCCGGCAATTCCGGGGATGGCATTGCTCGTCGGCGGATGGCTGCAACGGGAACGAGCCTCGGCTGCGGATAGCCGCGAACGCCGCAGCGGCCGGATTTCGTCGGCGGTGCTGCTGGCGGTCGGCGTCATGATCGCGGTGGTTGGCTTTGCCTTGCTCGCCTTTTCGAAGCCGCCGGCGGCGGGCATAGACCTGTCGGACTTGCTGCGGAAAACATCCGCAGGACTACGCGCTCTCGTTCGGTCACTTTCTGGATTTAACCCCGCAGGCGATGGGGGCATTCCGCGTGCCGCTGTTCGGCTTTTCGCTCGCATTTCTGCTGGGAACGCTCGCCAACTGGATTTTGCGCCGTCGCGGGCAGGCCGGGGCGGGGAATGTTGCGCTGGTGACAATGATGGTGGTTCTGCTGGCGTGTGTGCGGATTGCGTTCGGCATCTTCTCTCCGATTCTTTCGTCGAAGGATCTGGCGCTGGCGATTCGCGAGCAGTACCGGCCGGGCGATCAGATCGTGGTGATCGGGCTGTATGAAAATGCGTCCACGCTAAATTTCTACACCGGGATCCCGCTGCACAGTTTGCGTACGCCGGGTGGAAACATGTGGTATGGCACGCAGTTTCCAGGAGCGCCCCGCGTCTTCGAAACGCAGGCATCGTTTGTCGAAATGTGGAAGGGGCCGCAGCGCGTTTTTTTGTGGGCCGAGGAAGATGATCCGCCGGCGTTGCTCGGATTGGCGAGGTACGTCGTCGCGCGCCGCGGCGGAAAGATCATTTTTTCCAATCAGCCGTCAACTTCTAGGTCAGAGGTCAGAGGTTAAATTGCAGAGGTTTACCCACCGCGGCACGCTTGACCTAGTTACCTCTGCAATCTGACTTTTGACCTCTGACTTACTCTCGACTCAGCCGTCCGTCTTTCAAATCGAAGACATCGCCTCGCCAGTGGACACGGTTGCCCATAAAA
Source organism: uncultured Acidobacteriaceae bacterium (assembly GCA_963773955.1). Lineage (GTDB taxonomy): Bacteria > Acidobacteriota > Terriglobia > Terriglobales > Acidobacteriaceae > Acidiflorens. The sequence goes on from CAVZDM010000049.1 coordinate 10,036, forward strand.
CTGGCGGCCCAGACCAGCGGCGCAATCAGGTCTCGCAGCGGAAGCAAGAGAATGTTGCGGAGCAGTTGGCGGTCGTCTGACACGATCGCAGCAGCGACGAGTCCGATGGCCAGGCGTCCGGCGAGCGTCACCCCGAACAGCAGCCATGCCCACGCGGCCCCTCCAGCCGCCAGCAGCGTCATCAACGCCCAGGGCAGGCCGAAGGTGAAAAGCAGTCCCGTGTACCCCCAGCGCCGGGCATCCCGAATCGTCCGCCACCAGCGCAGTTGATGGCGGAAAAACTGCCGCAGCGTGTAACCTGGCAGAAATGTGGTGACGGTTGCGGCAGCGAGTTCGACTCGCTTTCCGGTGGCGGCGATACGACGGCCGAGTTCATAGTCGTCAGCGAGATAGTCGAGCAATGCTTCGAATCCGCCGATGGCCTCGAGGTCGCGGCGGCGAAACACCAGCGTTGAGCCTAATCCGAAATGCAATCCTTTCTCGAGAAACCTGGCGCTCAGAATGCCCGGCACAAAGTCGGTGCTGATGCCCAATGCTTCCAGGCGCGAGCCCAGCGTTGGACTAGCCACCGTCGGGCCGGCGCTACCGCGGTAGAGGCAGGTGACCAATCCCACGGAAGCGTCCGCGAGAGGCGCAGTCACCTTCCCCAAATAATCTGACGGAACGCGAATATCGCTGTCATTCACCAAAAGAAGCTCGTGGCGTGCCGCAGGCAGCATCTGCACCAGGTTGCTGACTTTGATGTTCGCTCCCAGAACGCGATCGCACACGATCAACTCAATCGGAAGCCTCGGATATTTTGCCTGGAGCTTACGCACCACCCCGACGGCAGGATCGCCGGGATCGCTGACCCCAAAGATTATTTGAAATTGGGGATACTGCTGGTCGCAGTGACTGCAAAAGCTCTCCCAGATTTCGGGATCGATGCCCTTCAAAGGCTTAAGGATGGAAACTGGAGGCTGACTCTCCAGCTGCGGAGCCTGCCTAAGCTTCTTGCGCCCGTCGCAGAGAAAGCTGGCCAGCCCGAGCGCAGAGAGGAAATAAAAAACCAGACTGCCGACGGTTCCAATCGCGGCCACAGCTTCAAGCAGAAATCTTGCTGTCAATGGCGGCGTGAGCAGCATGTCACTCGTAGCGCAGCGACTCGATCGGATCGAGATTGGCCGCTTTCCACGCAGGGTAAATTCCAAAGATCAATCCGACCGCTGCCGAGGCAACGAAGGCGAACATCGACCAGTACACCGACATAGTGGCCGGAAGCGATGGAAACGCCACCGGAACGATCGCCGTGATGAGGCCGCCCAGCAAAAGTCCGATCACTCCACCCACGGCTGTAAGCATGACCGCTTCGAGCGTGAATTGCACCAGGATGTCGCGCTTGCGGGCCCCGATGGCTTTTCGCACTCCAATCTCCCGTGTGCGCTCGGTCACCGAAACCAGCATGATGTTCATCACCCCCACGCCGCCCACGATCAAGCCGACGCTCGACACCGCGAACATGAAGATGAAGATCATGCTCGTTATCTGATTCCACACATCGGATATGGAGTCTTGCGTGAAGACGGCAAAGTTATCCGGCTTCTCCGGCGGAACTTTCCGCCGCCGCCGCAACAGCTCCCGCATTTCATCCATCGCCTTGGGCATATCATCGTGCGACGTGGCCTTGACGCTGATCCAGTATTGCTTCAATTCGGGGTGCAACTTCCGGAATGTGGTCAGCGGGAAGAAAACAATGTTGTCATCGGGATTCTTTCCTCCACCGAACACGCTCTTCCGAAGTTTTGCCACTCCGATCACCGTAAAGATCTGGCCCTCAATGTTCAACTCTTTGCCCAGAGCTTGCTCATTCTGGAAAAGCTCCTCCGCCGTATCATGGCCGATAATGATGACTGGGCTGCGCCGATCCTCATCGATGTCGCTGAACCAGCGGCCCGAGTCGATAGCCAGGTCAAAAACATCCTTGTAGGAACTGGTGTCGCCTTCCAGCATGGTCTGCTTGGCTTTGCGGTCTTTGTATTTGACGGCGTAGGTGCCGGTCCCGAGTTCCTGCCGAAAATAGCGCACGCCCACACCGACCGCTTTCACGTGCGGCAGATCCCGCATCGCCATGGCGTCGTCATAGGTCAGTTCCTTGCGCGTGCGCATCTCTTCGGTCGGACGTCCGAAGGTGAAGGGCTCCACGTGAAACGCGAAAATAATATTGGACCCCAAACTGGTGATGACCTGACTTACATTGTCGTTCAGGCCACGCACGATCGATGAAATTCCGATAACGACGGCAACTCCAATCACGATGCCCAGCACGGTCAGCGACGACCGCATTTTGTTGCTGCGGATCGTGTCCACCGCCATTTTCAGGCCTTCGCCGAGTTCGCCCTTGACCAGCATGGCTGCAGAACCTTCTCCCCCTGTGACTCCCCGTGTACCCCAGTGTCCCCCGCGGTTGCAGTTTGTTTACGTTTCAAAGCGCAACGCCGTGATCGGATCCAGCACAGCGGCGCGTCTCGCGGGATATACGCCGAAAAAAACACCCACGCCAACCGCCACAAAGAGTCCGGCTGCCACCGCCCAGAGTTTGATCGCCGACGGCATGCCGATGGCCAGCGTGACACCCTTCGCGATCAGAATGCCGAACAGAACGCCGATCGCGCCTCCGAGCAGAGCTAAGGCGACTGACTCGATCAAAAACTGCAGCAGAATGTCGCTGCGCCGCGCACCCATGGCCTTGCGGATGCCGATCTCCCGGGTCCGTTCTGTCACCGATACCAGCATGATGTTCATGATCACGATGCCCCCGACCACCAGCGAAATGGCCGCGATTCCGATCATGGCGTAGAAGAACGTGCCGCTGAAGTTCGACCAGATACTCAGCAGGCTCTCGTTGGTCTCGATGTCGAAATTGTCCTCGTCGCCGGGGTGCACGTGGCGTCGCGCACGCAGGATGGCGCGCGTTTCATCCATAGCCTCTTCAAATCCAGCGCCGCTGGCCGCCGCTTTGCCCGAGATGTGGATATCCTCGTGCGAACCGTTCTGCTTCTGAAACGCAGTGATCGGCATGAGTGCATAATTGTCCAGGGTCTGGCCGAGCGTCTTGCCTTTGCGTTTGCCGACGCCAATCACCCGATAAACCCAGCCGTCGATGCGGAGCTCTTTGTTGACGGGGTCCATGCCGGGCATCAGGTTATCCGTGATGTCCGGTCCAACGACGACCACGGCGGAGTTGTTCTTCACATCGCTATCGTTGAGCATGCGCCCGGCGGTGAGGTCTATATCGAGAATCGTCACCATGGAAGGCGTCAGGCCGCGGACAATGGTATCGCTGATCGACTGCTCGCCGTACTTAACGTGTCCCGTGGTGTTATAGAGCGACGCTCCCACCCATTCGCAATGCTTGCAGGCTTCGAGGACGGCCTGGTAGTCCTCCATGGTGAGGTTCTTGCGCTTTTCGCCTTCGAGGAATTTGTCGATGTTGGTGACGGCGGGTGAAACTTTGAAGACGATAAAAACGTCTGCGCCAAGATTGAAAATCTTCGTCGCCACATAGCCATTAATGCCGTTGACGAAGGTGACCACGGCAATCACCGCAGCCACTCCAATCACCACGCCGAGCAGAGTAAGTGCGGAGCGCAGTTTGTTCGCCCACAACGACAGGAACGCGATCTTGACGGCCTCGGTGATGTTCATCGGTCAGGTCGCAGGTGTCAGGTCTCAGGCTATGGGCTCATCCACAGGTCAACGCCGCCCGGTCTCCATGACCCATTACCGGTACAAGTCTATCAGCCAAGCGACACACACTTGAAAGGTCCAGCGAAGAAACGGCATCGAGGCCTAAGTTCAGAACTCGCTACCTCGCGTTTCTTTCCAGGAACAAGCCGCCGAGGCAGGAGAGATGATAGACTCCTGCGTTTGCGAACGAGAATGCCGTTGCGAGCGGAGGATTCCATATGAAATCACGGCAGCGAGTCGTTATGGTGTTGGTTTTCGTAGTCGTGGGTGCAGGCACTGCGTTTGGACAGGAACGCGGAAAAGCGGAGTATGCCGTTGCGGCGGCGGACGCCGCGTGGATGAAGGTTTACCACGCGAAAGACCTCGCCAAATCGGTGGCTTTCTGCGACGAACACGCCTCCATGTTAGTTCCCAACACTCCAATTGCGACTGGGAAGGACGCCATTGCGAAGGCGATCGCGAATGATTTCAAGAACGACGACATTGCATGGCATGTGAAAAAAGTCGGCGTTGCCCGTTCCGGCGAACTTGGCTATACGAGCGGCACAACCGAAAATACCTTCAAGGACGCTTCGGGGAAGACTGTCTACGACAAGGGGAAATATCTCACCGTGTGGAAAAAACAGGCGGACGGCACCTGGAAGGTGTTGTTCGATATGTTCAATTCCGACCTGCCTGCGGTACCTGACGTGCCCCCGGCGTAGTCGCACCGGCCTGCTTGTCGGGAATGCCCCCAGGGAATCTCCTGGCTTGGGACTCGGACCTGAGACCTGAGACCTCACCAGCAGCCTTAACCCCTGCCGGTAGCCATACGCATTGAGAGTTTTACCGACACCAACGCCGCCAGCAGCGCGAGCACCGTCCAGCTCGCCGCAGATTCCATACCCCCATGGAAGATGAATGGCATCAAGGACGGCAAGGAGAAGGACAAAGACGTGGAAAACTGTGCGGTCGTTGACGCTCTCCCCAACTGCGCGATGGCCACAACTCCTGCAACCAGAACCAGAACCACTGCCAAGCCCCCAACCACCAAGCCAGGCAAAGCGCGCTTCCACGGGAACGGGATCGGCGGCGGCGCTGCAGCCTCGCGCCGAACCGCATCCATGACGGAGACGGCGAACCCCGACGAAGGGAGGATTTCATCCTCATCGGAGAGAATGCGATTAATCTCGTCCTCGTCCCGTCGAATCAAGCGACTCATAATGCCTCCTTCAAATGCGGCACACCCAGCAGTTGCGAAAGTTTCCCGCGCAAGATCTCCCGCCCGCGAAACAATCTCGCCTTAACCGTGCCCTCGGGCAGACCGAGACTTCGCGCCGCGGAGGTCACGTCCATGTCGTGAAAATAAAAAAGAATCAAGGCCTCGCGATACTTCGCCGGCAGAGCCCAAACCGCGCGCCGCACCACCAAATCGCGGTCCTGATCTTCGAGGCCTCCGTCAGAAGCGCGCGCGTCCGCAGGTTCGGCAATGTCGTCGAGCGGCACTGACGCAGTTCGTGCCGGGATGCGCCTCAGTTCCGAACGATAAAGGTTCGTCGCCAGCGCAAAAAGCCAGCTAGAAAAGACCGCGTCCTTACGCCACTGGCCAAGCCCGCGGTAAGCGCGCAAAAACGCTTCCTGCGCCATCTCTTCGGCGCGCCCGCGATCACGACAAAAACGATAGGCCAGGTTGATCAGTGGCCCTTGCCAACGGCGAACAATCCCTTCAAAGGCGGAAACGTCGCCCGCCAGCACTCTTTCCACATCGGCCTGATCGTCGCTGGCGCTCACTCTAGACTTGCCTCAACGGTATGACACTACGAACCTGCGGACGGTTGCATTATTTCAAAAATGGACCCGAGACGAAGAAAATGCAACCAGAACTGCGGAAGGCCGGTCTTACCGGACGAAAGCACAAGAACTTCAAGGAGCTGACCATGGCATTCGATGTAGACAACAACACCGTCGGCGTCGTAGCAGTCGCGATACCCGTAGTAGGAAGTATTGCCCTATTCTCTTTTCTGGCCGTCGCGTCATGGTCCGATGCACGGCGCAGAGAGAGAGAAACATACTACAAGAGCGAAACGCTGAAAAAAATCGCGGAGAGCTCAGGCGAGGGAGCCAGAGCCGCGATCGAACTGATACGCGAGCAGGAGAAAAACTCTGTAAGACGCCGCCGCGAGGGCATGAAGCTGGGCGGCTTGATCACGGCCGTCGTCGGCATCGGTGTCATGGCGCTTCTGCGTGGACTGGTGCCCAGCGAACCGGTTTACCTTGCCGGACTGATTCCTCTGTTGATTGGCTTGGCCCTGCTGACGTACACGTTCATCCTCGCACCCAAAGAGGTGGACTGAGCGAACGAACGCTCCAAGGCAGCATTCTTAATCGCGTTTCGTATCAGGGCATCGGGTATCGCTTCACGGTGTGCCGAAGAGCCCGGTTCTGTTCTAGCTCTTGGGTTGCGCAGCGTTTCACCGTTTTGCGCTCCTGATTTTGGGTGGCGCAGCGGTTTACCGGGGGTGTACTTGCTTTTGGGTGGCGCAGCGGTTTACCGCTGCGATGAATGGCTTGTTTTCGGTCTCGGCTTTAGCCGCTGAGGGCGACTATGGCGCACCGAACAAGTCTTCCAGCAAGGTGTTCAGCGATGCCGTAGGTTCTTGGAAATGAGGCGCCCTTTCAGGGGCTAGGCGTTAAATCCGCCTTTCTCCGCAACTTGATTTGGCGTGCACGATAATGCTCTGCACTATAATGAATTGTTGGCAGCCGGACCGGACGGTCGCTGTCGCAAGACAGAGGAAAGTCCGAACTCCGCAGAGCAGTGTGCCGGATAACGTCCGGGACGGCCGGCCCAAGCCGGTTGGACGGAAAGTGCCACAGAAAACATACCGCCCGGGCCGCAAGGCTCAGGTAAGGGTGAAAAGGTGCGGTAAGAGCGCACCGCCGCCGCAGTAATGCGCCGGGCAGGGCAAACCCCACACGGAGCAAGACCAAATAGGGAGGGAGTTCAGCGCAAGCTGGACGCGTGCCGGCTCGGCGCGTCACAACCTCCGGGTAGGTCGCTTGAGCCTCGCAGTAATGCGTGGCCCAGAGGAATGACCGTCCTGCCGCAAGGCAGACAGAATTCGGCTTACAGGTCCGGCTGCCACAAATCAAGTACCGTCCCCCCGTTTCGTGAGAGTAACGATCTCAATCATCTTATTGCGGTTTTGGGGCTCGTTTGCTCCAGATAGGAATTATTCGTTTCATGAACTCGTCAAACAGTGGAACAGTGAAGGCTGTATCGCCAAATGTCGGACTCCAAACCATTCCTTTCGCGATTAGACTGCTGCGAACCGGCCCAAGTGAAGAGCTGAGTCTGCCTAATGTATCGGCGATATCCCCGGAGCGGTGAGGCCCCGCGCCGAGTTCCGCCATAGCGCGCAAGTAGCTTTTCTCTGCTGGCGTCAAACGGTCGAAGCGTACCCTGAAGAAGCTTTCGTCGAGGGCTGCAATAGCCTGGGTCGAGGCTGCGATCACATCCGCCTCAGTGATTGGACTGGACTGTGCTATGTCCCAGGAATGTTTGCCCCATTCTTGTAGAAAATAAGGGTATCCGTGCGTTTTCGCGATGATCGCCGCGACCGCCTCTACGGTGAACTCGACCTGTCGCTCATGGGCCGGCTTGGTAATCGCCAACGCCGCATCTTCAGCACTTAGCGGCCCGATCGTTGGATAGTCAAACAGCCGCTCTGCATATGATTTTGCTTGGCCCGCCAAGGCCCTGAGCTGAGGCAGTCCGGCCCCAACCACGGTCAGGGGAAGTTGCAACTGAGAGCACTTATGCAGCGCCGATATAAGTGCGGCAAATTGATCCTGAGCAACGTACTGCAGTTCGTCGATGAAGATTACCAGCGTCGTGTTCGCGCTCCTTGCGGCGTTCCCGACCTGTTCGAGTAATGCCGTCAAATCTCCTTGCAGATCCCCGTTGTCCGCGAGACCTGGCTCCGGATCGAAATCGAGTCCGACTTCAATGTCTCCAAACTTAAACTTGAGCGCTTTCGCGAAACCAGCAAGAGCCCTCAGCCCTTTCTCGGCCATCGTTTTGGCTTGCTCGACCCTGCTCAGTCTCAGCAGAGCAAGCCTAAGCTGCGGAGCTAGCATGGCCGGGAGAGAACGCCCTTCTGGAGCCTCAACGCTTATTGTCTGCATCCCTCGCGCGTCTGCATCTTGGCGAATCTTGTCGAGTAAGACTGTCTTGCCCACGCCGCGGAGACCCACCATCAAAACGCTTTTTGCCGGATTGCCGATCTGGATTCTAGCCATTGCGATATGCGCTTGATCGCGTACTTTGTCGCGGCCCGCAAGCTCAGGCGGAGGCGAACCGGCTCCAGGCGAATAAGGATTGCTTATCGGATCCATAACGGACTTCTAAAGACTTTATGTAGTTTACCACATTTCGATAAAGTCGCTAAACTCCATATAAATTTGCCCGGCTCGGCGCTATCACCCTCACAACGGCGGAGGCAAACCCGCGTGCACGCGCCACGTGGTAGCATTCCCGAGTGAGCGATTCCGCTTACATCCCAAGCGCTGCCTCGGCCGTTCCCGCCGCCGTGCCCACCGCCGTCCCAACTAAGACGGCTGCTTCGCGGCATTCTGCCCTGGTCCGCATCACTCATTGGATCACCACCCTGTGTTTTCTGGCCCTGCTGGTCCTC
>CAVZDM010000050.1:0-5982 GCA_963773955.1 uncultured Acidobacteriaceae bacterium
CCAGCCGCCGCCGCGAATCAGGATGTTCTTGCCATTGATCTTGAACAGGCGCTTGAAGCGACCCGGCGCCTGCTCGGCAACTTCGGATGTAATTTCGCGGATGCCGAACTTCGCGCGCGAGAAATCGGAGATCTCACCGTTCACCTCAAACGCAAGCGTCAGATCGTACAGGTTCGGCGTCCCCATCTGCGCCGGCCACCACAGCCGTGGATTGCTCAGGTTGAGCTGCGGATACTGATCGGGCGAGAAGACCACGTCTTTTGACTCTCCAGCCGTCAGTTCCACCGGTTGTGCGAATTCGACGTTTTCGATCTTGCCTTTCAGCGTCCCTTTTACCGAATGATCGCTGGCATTTTTCACCAGCGCGGCCACCGTCAAGTGGGCTCCACTGGCATCGCCGGCAGACGAATCAACCTTCGATAACACTGCTGAATGCCGCAGCGCGACCGGTCCACTGGTCGTCAAATACACCTCACGCCACAGGCCCATGTTCTTGTCGGGCGGCGCGGGATTCCAGTCCACGAACGTGATCGCCAGGCTGTTCTCGGTCGGCGCCCATACCTGCACCGCGAGCGCATTTGCTCCTTGCTTGACGGCGGACGTGACGTTGAACTCGTAGGTTCGCCAGGCGCCGGCGACTTCGTTCGAGTTGGCGATCTGCTTTCCGTTTAGAAAAATGTTGGCGCGGTAGTTGATGCCGCGAAAGTTCAGCCACACGGTTTTTCCGGTGTACTCGTTGGGCAGCGTGAATTCCTTGCGATACCACCACGAAACCGCGTAGGGACTGTCGGGCGGCATCGGAATGTTGGAAAAATTGAAGCCGACGGGATAGCTGAGCCCGGGGTACTGCCGCAGATTCATGCCGTAGAAAGGATCTGGCAGCAGACCGCTCTTTACTTGCGCTGCGACCACCGTGGTTGGGACGTCTGCCTGAATCCAGTCGTTGGTATTGTATGTGGCCTTAAACGATGTACCGGAGATCGCTTCGCCGGTTGCCGTCACTTTCGCGGAAGACTGCACAGTCCACCCTTCGCGCAGCGGGAACGTCAAGGCACTAGCCGTCTGGAGACTGGGCTGAGCGGCTGCGACGGCGAGCGAAAAGAACGGGATCACCAGGCGGAATATCTTCATGAAAGTTTCCTTCATAAGTTCAAAGATGAAAATGGAAATCTAGGGGCCCTGTTCTGCAGGAGCCGCCCCCAAGTTCATAACACCTTTATTAATTCGATTCAATAGCGCATTTTTGCGCTGTTTGCCTTAGAGGCTAAAGCCCCACTTTTCGGGCGCGGGTGGCGGCGCCCCTTCGGCTGCGCTCAGAGCAGGCTTTTAAGCTGCGCTCCTGCAAAGCGCTTCTGGTCCTGCCGCGAATTAACGGAAGACAACACTAGTTTATAATCATAAATTCTGGCTTCCACCGTGGAGTACTCTGACGGAATTATCTGATACGGAGTTATCTGACTATGATTCGACAGCTTCAAAATGCAGGGCCAACCGTGAAGATCATTCTCGGCGCACTACTCGTCCTCATCTGCGCCTCGATGGCGATCACCCTCATTCCTGGCGGGATTGGCTCCAGCCTCGGCATTGGCGCTCCTCCAGCTGGCGTTCTGGCCACGATTGGTGATCAAACCGTGACCGTGCCCGAGGTGCAGCGTGAAGCCAAGGCCATGCTCCGACAGCAGTTTCCTCGCGGCGGAGCGCAGGCCGGGGCGTTGCTGCCCTATTTTGAAAGTCAGGCTGCCGAGCAGCTCATCAGTGAGGCAACTTTGGTTGCCGAGGCGCACCGCCTGGGTCTGCGCGCCAGCGACGATGAACTTCGCGATGAGCTTCAGCACGGGCAGCTTGGCGCCCAGCTTTTTCCCGACGGCAAATTCGTCGGCCAGGAAGAGTACGAAAATTTCGCCCAGCGCTTCGACATGACGGTGCCGCAGTTGGAATTGCGGGTCAAGCAAGAGATTCTTATCCGCAAATTGCGCGCCCTGGTTTCAAGCAGTGCGTTCGTCGGAGACACAGAAGTTCGCGACGAATTCAACCAAAGCAACACCAAGGTGAAATTCGAATATGCGGTGATCACGCAGGCTGACATCCTGAAGGGATTGCATCCGACCGACGAGGAACTCAAAGCCTTTTACGAACGTAACAAAGCCACCTATAACAACTCCATCCCCGAGAAGCGGCAGATTAAGTACGTCGTCGTGGATAGCGCGAAAATGGCAGCTGCGACGAAAGTTACCGATCAGGATCTGCAGGTCTATTACGATCAGCACCGCGACGAGTACCGCGTGGCCGAACAGGTGAAGGTCAGCCACATTCTGATCAAGACTCCTCTACCAGCGGCTGGCGCCAAGGAGGATGAGAAAGGCGTCGCGGACGCGCGTGCGAAAGCCCAAGATGTGTTGAAACAGGTTAAGGCGGGAGGAGACTTCGCCAAACTCGCGGAAAAATATTCCGACGATCCCGGCAGCGCCAAGAGCGGAGGTGAACTCGGCTGGATTGGCCGCGGCCGCACCGTGCCTGAATTCGAGAAGGCCGCCTTTTCACTCGGCAAAGGACAGACCAGCGACCTGGTCAAGAGCAGTTACGGCTTCCATATCATCCACGTCGAAGACAAGCAGGAGGCTCATCTCAAGCTGCTCGCCGAGGTGAAAGGCGAGATCGAAGAGAAGGTGAAGCAGCAGAAAACAGCGCGGGCCACCGAAGCGGCAGCGAACGCCTTGCTCAGCCAGGCGCGTACTGACGGATTCGACAAAGCAGCCACCGCCAAAGGTCAGCCGGCAATCACCACCGAATTCTTCGGACGAACCGATAACTTGCCTGGACTGGCTGCGAATCCGCAGTTTATGGATGCTGTCTTCAGCGAATCTGAGAAGGCCCCGCCCGACATGGTACAGGTGCCGCAAGGCTACGTGGTCTTCCAGTTGCTCGCCATAAAGCCCCCGGCTACGCCCGCGTTCGAAGAGATCCGGTCCAAGGTCGAAGCTCAGTTCAAGAACGAGCGTGCCGGCTTTCTGCTGCGGCAGAAGACGCAGGAACTCTCCGATCGCGCCAAGGCTGGGCACGATTTGAAGAAAGCCGCCAAGGATCTGGGTGCGACAGTGAAGACGAGCGATCTGGTTGCGCCCGATGGCCAGGTTCCCGACATCGGGTCAATGACGAACGCGACGGCGGTCTTCTCACTGAAGCCGGGCGAGATCAGCGGGCCGATCACCGCCGGTGGTAGCGGGGTGGTGGCTCACCTTCTCGAAAAGCAGGCACCGACCGATCAGGAGTACGCCGAGAAGAAGGATCAGGTCCGGCAGTCGCTTCTCGAAGCCAAGCAAAGCGATTTGTTCGGTCTGTTCGTAACGAACCTGCGCAAGGACATGGAAAAGTCCAAACGGCTAAAGGTAAACCAGGAAGAGATGAAGAATCTGTCCCGCCAAAGTGGGCAAGAGGGTTCGTAGCGGAAGGGCCTCTGCTTTCCCGTAGAGACGCGGCTTGCCGCGTCTTCTTTCGCGGAGTGAGACGGGGCAAGCCCCGTCTCTACATTAACTGAGAACTGATTTTGCATGTCATTCCCGCGCGCCAGCGGAATTCTGCTTCATCCCACCTCGCTGCCTTCGCGCGGCGGGATTGGTGACTTTGGTCCGCCGGCATACGCCTTCGCGGATTTTCTCGCCTCCGCGCGGCAGGGTTTGTGGCAGGTGCTGCCTCTCGGCCCGCTCGGTTACGGAGACTCGCCCTACTCCTCCACTTCGGCCTTTGCGGGGAATCCGCTGCTTATAAGCCTGGAGCGGCTCGCCGATCGCGGCTGGATTGATCCCGCTCGGATCGATTCTCTTTCCATCGGTATCGGCCCCGTGGATTACCCGTCGGTTTTCCACCAGAAGCTGCCCCTGCTGTTTGAAGCGGCGCACAATTTCGTGCGCTCCGCTGCGCCGAATGCCCGCTCGCGTTACCAGAGCTTCTGCCGGCAAAACCAATGGTGGCTTGACGACTTCGTTCTTTTCGACGGTTTGCGCGCGCGTTTCAAGCTGGAAAATTGGAACCGCTGGCCCCACGAACTGACCCACCGCGATCCAGTGGCGATCGAAAAGACGCACGCCGAAATGCTCGAGGAACTCGATGTGCGCCGCGTCGTGCAGTTTTTTTTCTTCGAGCAGTGGCAGGCGCTTCGTGCCTATTGCGCGCAGCGTTCCATTCGCGTCGTGGGCGACATCGCCATCTTTGTAAATTTCGACAGTGCCGATGTCTGGACTCATCCCGAGCTGTTTCGCCTGAACGCCGAACTCGATCCTGAAGTTGTCGCTGGCGTGCCCCCGGATTTTTTCAGCAAAGACGGGCAGCGCTGGGGTAGTCCTCTTTATCGCTGGGACGTGATGAAAGAGCAGGGGTATTCGTGGTGGATCGACCGGATGCGCTGGGTCACGCACAATTTTGACTACATCCGCCTCGATCATTTCCGCGCGTTCGCGCAGTACTGGGAGATTCCCGCCAGCGAACCGACCGCGGTTCACGGCCGCTGGGTCGACGGTCCCAAAGACGATTTATTTGTGAAGCTGCGCGAGGCTCTGGGTGGGCTTCCATTTTTCGCCGAGGATCTCGGATACATCACGCCCGACGTGCATGCCCTCCGCGAACGCCTCAAGATCCCGGGTCTGGCCGTGTTGCAATTTGGCTTTGGCGATGTCGGCGCGCACGCCCATTTGCCGCATACCTTCACCACCGAGAAGGTGGTATACACCGGCACGCACGACAACGACACGTTGCTTGGCTGGTGGGCATCGGGCGCAACCGAACATGAACGCCAGCAAGTGCAAGCGTACCTGGGCCGATGTGAAGACGGCGTCCACTGGGCGATGATTCGCGCCGCCTCCAATTCCGTTGCCAGCCTCTGCGTGGCGCCCATGCAGGATGTGCTGGGGCTGGGAAGTGACGCACGCATGAATACGCCCAGCCGCCCGCAGGGGAACTGGCGCTGGCGTTTTGGGGCCGAGTTGTTGCGCCCGGAGTTGGCGGAAAAACTGGCCACACTCGCTGAGGTTTCCGACCGGCTTCCGCAGCCGCTACCGACGGCTGCCGGCGCAAACGACGGTGAAGAGTGGGCGGCCTGAGTAGTGTATTCTCTGGAGTACGACTTCGTGACCGAGCCCACCGAGCCCATTATTCGCGCCCAGGCTGTCGAAAAGTTTTACGTGCAGCCGGATGGGAACCGCATTGAAGTTATTGCGCCCGTTGATCTCGATGTAGAGCCTGGGAAAATTATCGCCCTGCTCGGTCCCTCCGGCTGCGGCAAATCCACGCTGCTGCGAATTCTGACCGGGCTCAGCAAGCCTTCGTCAGGCGAAGTCCTGTGGCATGGGCAACCCATTACATCGCAGAACGCGGGCGTGGCCATCGTCTTCCAGAGTTTTGCTTTGTTCCCCTGGCTGACTGTGCTCGACAACGTCGAAGCGCCGCTCGAAGCTCGCGGAGTGCCCGCCGTCGAGCGTCACAAACGCGCGTTACGCATTCTCGACACCGTTGGTCTCGACGGCTTCGAAAGCGCCTACCCGAAAGAGCTCTCTGGCGGCATGAAACAACGTGTCGGCTTCGCGCGCGCCCTGGTGGTGGAACCGGAAGTCCTGTTCATGGATGAGCCTTTTTCGGCGCTCGACGTGCTCACCGCGGAAAACCTGCGCAATGAGTTGCTCGAGCTCTGGATCAGCAAGAAGATGCCGACCAGCGCCATCTTCATCGTCACCCACAATATCGAAGAAGCGGTGCTGCTGGCGGATCGCGTAATCGTGCTGGCAAGAAACCCGGCGTGGGTGCGCGCCGATTTCCCTGTCGAACTCGCGCATCCCCGCGATCGCAAGTCACCACGCTTTGTTGACCTGGTGGATTACGTCTACAAGATCATGACGCAGCCCGAACTCGCGCTGGCTGTGCCCGACGCAAGTGCAGCCGCGCAAAAGCCGGCGCGCCAGAAATACCAGATGCTTCCGCACGCGCGCGTTGGCG
>CAVZDM010000051.1:0-5802 GCA_963773955.1 uncultured Acidobacteriaceae bacterium
GACCGACGAAGCTCGCGAATTTCCCGGACCCCAAGCATCGAGCAGCGTGACTTGCGCTCCGCCGCGAAGAAGATAAAGGGCGGTCCATCCGCCGAAGGCGCCTGCGCCGATTACTGCGATGTGAGGTTTGGGGGTCATGCTCGCGTGGCGATGCCCGGAAGTATATCGCGACGGCTTTGTGGCTTGCGTCCTGATGGTTGGCGCACACACCCACATATTCGCAAAGGACGCGAATGTGTGGGGCACCGGCCTCAAAGCTCATCCACGGGCGGTGTATGTGCTGTATCACACTCCTTTGCGGGAGCGGGTTTTCGGCGAGAGCGCAGTTTTTGTCAGAGTCGGCGGGACTGAGCAGTGCTCCATTTACTCCGCAGAAAAGGCTGTTTACTCTTACGGTATTATATAGTCTTTAATGCCCCCCCGATTTCCTGCAAAATATTGAATTTAAATGACTTACTTGTAAAATATTCCGGAGTATGGACTTAGGCTCGATTTTCGGCTTAAATTCCCGCTTTGGGACGGTTTGGGGGAGGATTGCCGCTTCTTCACTTTGCGGGTCTCTTCCCCGCTGAAACGCTCTGTTTATCAAAGAGTAACTGGCTCCGGCTTTGCCGGCCGGACGCACAATCCCGCCGAACTGCACGCGGGCCACGCGCATCTCACTCGACTCCTGAATTTCGAGGATCTTCCCTGGTATGGCAAGGCACACGGCAAGCTCTCCCCACCGTCAGTACAATCCTTGGCGTTACCGCGATCTGTGACCACCGACACACCCCACTGTGATCAGCGCACGGAATCAAGCGCCGGTCGGAGCGGTCTCTCCTGGATGCACGTAATAGTTTTGTAATGTAACCAAGATCACCGCAAAGAAGTCTTTTGAGCACCTATCGTTCAGCTAACGAATCTCTCGAAATTCAAAAAAATGGAAACTCATCCCAAGAAAAGTCACGCCCGTATTCTGTTGAGTTCGGTCTTTGGGCCTTATGCGCAGGACGACGAATTCGGCAGCCGGTCCATTAACCCCATGGAGCTCTACCACAACCAGGTCACGCGCGCGCAAGGCAGCTTCTCGCTGCGCATGTTCCATCGTTCCTGGGGCATCATGATGATTCAGGAGAATATTTCGGCGCCCTGCAGCGTGCTGGATTTTCCCACCCGCAAAGCCTTTGCTCGTGAATTGACCACCAACCACTACGACATCGTAGGTATCTCTGCGATCATCGTGAATATCGGCAAGGTGCGGGAAATGTGCCGCATGGTGCGCGAGCTGTCCCCGGATTCGGTGATCGTGGTGGGCGGGCACGTGGCTGCTATCCCCGGCGTGGAAACCATGATCGACGCCGACCACATCGTGCGCGGAGAAGGTATCTCGTGGATGCGCCAGTACCTCGGAGAAGACGAGCACGCGCCGATCCGCCATCCCATGATTGTTTCGGGTCTGGAGACACGCATCATGGGCATGCGCCTCCCCAACCGGAAGGGCGGGACGGCGGCGACCATCATTCCGTCGGTAGGCTGCCCCATGGGGTGCAACTTCTGCACCACGTCAGCTTTCTTTGGCGGCAAAGGGAAGTTCGTCAACTTCTACGAGACCGGCGACGAATTGTTTGAAGTGATGTGCCGGATCGAAGCGGAGCTCAAAGTTCATTCCTTCTTTGTGATGGACGAAAACTTTTTGCTGCACCGTACGCGCGCCATGCGCCTGCTCGAACTGATGAAGCAGGCTGGCAAGAGCTGGGAGCTTTCCGTCTTTGCCTCCGCCAACGCGATTCGAAAATACACCATGCTGGAGCTGGTCGAACTCGGCGTTTCCTGGGTGTGGATGGGTTTGGAATCGCCCAAGGCCGGCTATAGCAAGCTACAGGGCAATGACGTCCGGCAACTCACGCGCGAGCTTCGCGAACATGGGATACGGGTACAGGGATCAACCATCGTCGGACTCGAGCACCATACGCCCGACAACATTGTCGAGGAAATTGAATCGGCAATCGCCCATCAGACCGACTTCCATCAGTTCATGCTCTACACGCCGGTTCCGGGCACGCCGCTTTATCAGGAGATGAGCGAACAGGGCCGCCTGCTGCCCGACGTTGACTTCGCCGACGTCCATGGGCAGTACAAATTCAACTTCCTGCACGCTGCAATTTCGCGCGAGGATTCGAAGCGCTTCCTGGATTGGGCGTTCTGGCGCGATTTTGAGAAGAATGGGCCGAGTCTTTATCGCATGTGCCAGACCATGCTCCAGGGCTGGCGACGCTACAAGGACCACCCCGATCCACGCGTCCGTGAGCGCTTTGAGCGGGAAGTGAAGAAGCTCAGCAGCGCTTACAATGCGGCGCTCTGGGTAATGGAGAAAGAGTTCAAGAAAGTCAATCGAAGCGTGAGTGATCGCATCCACAAACTGCGCCGCGAAGTTGAGAAAGAGTTCCCGTTCATCGCGCGTCTCACCGCGGCATCGCTCGGCCCTATTCTGTTGTGGTCCACACGCCGAGAGGAAAATCGGCTGGCCAAGGGACGCACCTACGAACCTCCCACGTTTCTCGAGCGCCGCAATTGGGTTCCGGTTTCGTAGCCGTGCTGTCTCGCGGCTAGGCTCCGGCGTTTTGGGGCTATACTGGCAAACTGTGAGTGCCATGAACCGTCTGAGTGTCTTCTGCCTGCTGTTGGTTGGCTTCGCTTGTCCTGTGCTGGCGCAGGCGCCTTCCGTGAAGGTCAAGATACGCGCCGCCGTTTACGACCACGATCTTAATCTGAAGCCCGTGCCCCATCTGGAGCTGACCTTCCGCAGCCTGGACAAAGATAAAGATAAAGACAGTGAAAAAGCTGAGCCGACCGTCCTGCAGACCACGCTCGACGGCACGGCCGAAGTGGAACTGCCGCCCGGACTGTATCGGGTCTCCACCTCCAAGCCGGTTGAGTTCCAGGGCAAGAGTTACCTCTGGGACCTGCAAGTACAGCTCAAGCCACCCGAACACGTGCTGGAACTGAGCAACGACAACGCCACGGCTACAGATCTTAGCGGTGGCCGGGGAGCGCAAGTGGATGCGCTGGCCGTACATTTCCGCGAGTTGAAGAGCAGCGTCGTGACGGTGTGGGCACAGGATGGTCATGGCACGGGCTTTCTGGTTGATCCCTCCGGTCTGATCGTTACCGACCAGCACGTGGTTGCCGGCGTCACTTACCTTGCCGCCCAGTTTGATGACCAGCGCAAGCTGACAGCCGAGGTGCTGGCCGAGGACAAGCAAAAAGACGTGGCGGTGCTGCGGGTAAATCTGGCGGGGGTTGCCAGCGTGGTCGTCGCGCCCATCGCGCAGGGCTCGGGCGCTCTGCTGGAAGGTGAGCGCGTTTTCACCATCGGCAACCCGCTCGATCAGGAGAAGGTACTGACCACCGGCGTGGTCAGCAAAGTGGAAAAAGATTTGATCATTTCCGACATCAGCATCAGCCCCGGAAACTCGGGCGGCGCACTGTTTAATTCCAGCGGCGCAGTCGTGGGCATTACGGCGTATCGCACGGGCCGCAGTGCGGGCGCCGGTTTATCCGGGATCATCCCGATTGCCGAGGCGGCCGATGTGCTGGCCGCAGCGCGGACAAAAGCTGCCAGTGCGGCGCCGCCTTCCCCCCGCCTGTTACCGGTGCCACCGCCGATCAAGTACCCAGCCGACGCTTTGCGCGCGGTGGGAAACAAGCCTTGGGCGAGGGACACGTATTACTTCAAGCTGGGCGATTTTGGAGTCGAGATCATCACTCCAGTCACACGCTACGAGTTGGCGATGGAGCGCGCCTCACACGCGGAGAAGGAACGACAAAAGCGGGCCAAGAAATCTGGCGCTCCAGCCGATGAAGAGCATCAGCCCACGGATTACGAAACCAAGTACGATTCCGTCGTGTCAGTCAACATCAGTCCCATGCTTAAGCAGGATTTTTGGAAGTCGATGGCGAGCCAAGGTCAGGTGGTGATGCGCTTCAAATCGGACTTCCTGAAGATGCGGCTGCTTTGCGGTTCTGACGAGATCGAGCCCATCCTTCCGGGGCGTTATCCCCTGGCGATAAACATGCAAGGCGGTAGAGTCCGCGTGGATGACGCCAGCTATGAGGGCTCCTATACCTATCCGCCGACCGCCATCTCGCCCACTTGCAAGCAGGTCAGCGTGGAAGTTTATTTGTCGAAGGAGCCGGACAAGCCGCTGGTTAAGGTGCTCGATCCAAACACGGTGAACCAGGTCTGGAGTGACTTCGACGCCTTCCGCAAAGCGCTTGAGGCCAGCGCGAAAGCACCGCCACAGTAGCGCGAGAACGCCGCGGACAGAGTCATCACAAGGAGAGCCGCGAGCGGGTGGGACAATGTCGCAACAAAAACTGCCGATTATCATTCCCTTGCTTTTGCTCGGTTGCCTTGCCGGCTCACGTTCGCATTCGCAGACAGCGCCGCAAATCGAACCGGTGGAACTGCAACTGCAGGTAAGCACGCCCTTCCACTTCGTCGCCTATGGCGATGCGCGCTTCCATGATCCCAAGGACACCGAAGCGGCGAATCCGCCCGTGCGCCAGGCGCTGGTGCAGGCCATTGCCCAGGCCAGTCCTGCGTTTATCTCTTTCGGAGGCGACATCGTCTACAACGGCTACGACAAGGCCGACTGGAAGGTGTGGGACCGGGAAACCGCGGTGTGGCGAGAGAAAAAGATTCCGGTGTACCCCGCGCTCGGTAACCACGAGTTTTACGGCGATGAAAGAGTTGCGCTCGCCAATTATTTCGAACGCTTCCCTGACCTGAAAAACAGCCGCCATTATTCGGTCCGCGCGGTCAACACGCTCATGCTGGTGCTGGACAGCTCTCAGGACGAGACTTCCGGCCCGCAAGGCCAATGGCTCACTCAGAAGTTGGACCGTCTTCCCGGCGATGTGGACTTCGTTTTCATTGTTCTGCATCATCCTCCCTACACCAGCTCGTCGGATATCAGGATATTCAATGGTGGGGGACACTCCGCCCGTCCCAGGGAGAAAGAACTGGCCAAAATGCTGGAGGCGCGGCAGCGGAACCTCCGCGCACGGATCGTAGTCTTTTCGGGACACGTGCATAACTACGAACGCCACCAACACGGCGGCGTCACCTATTTCGTGACCGGCGGCGCCGGAGCGCACCCCTATCCGATTGAACGCGCCAGGGACGATCCCTTCCAGGGTAAGGGCGTGAATTACCACTATCTAATGGTGGATGTCGACAGCGGCAACCTCAAGATCACCATGCACCGTCTCGACCTGACGAGCGGCACTGCTGTCTGGACGGAATCTGACTCGGTCACGATTTCGGTGCCGGCGGCGAAGGCTGCAGAGCAAAGCCGATGATTTTCCTGGTTTCGTTCTTGAGTTTGGATCGTGACCGTGGGATATTGCGGCATGGGCACGCGGTTCACGGTAATCGCCAGCCAGAGGCTTGTGGTTCTCACCTTCGACGGTAAAGCCAATGTGGCGGAGCTTGAGCGCATCGGCGCCTTGATTCTTTCCGATCCAGAGTTCGATCCAAGCTTTTCACAAATCATCGATTGCAACGGGCTCACTGGGATCGATTTTTCAACCGACAAAATTCGAGAGTTGACACGCAGTGAGAAGACTTTCAGTCCCACATCAATGCGTGTGATCGTCGCTCCGCAGACTCACGTTTATGGACTTGCCCGCATGGCGCAAGCCTTTGGAGCGCGGACGCTACCAAACCTGGTGGTGGTGCGAACCATGGCTGAAGCGCTGGAAGCCGTGAGTAAGGTAAAGTAAGGGCCGTCCCCGAAGTATGTTGGACGATGGTGG
>CAVZDM010000052.1:0-10559 GCA_963773955.1 uncultured Acidobacteriaceae bacterium
ATCAGGGCGAAATTGAAAATCGAATTTTTCGGGAAATACGCTGGGTGAAACGGAAAGAACTGCTGACGCTGGATTTTCTCGAGGCCGATTTGGGATTGGTGAAGGATCTGGCGGCGGGAAAAATTATTTGAGATTCTCTAACCAGTCCCGCCGCGCAGCTGGCCGTAGACATAGAGCACGGTTAATCCAATCATAATGACGGTGGTCGCCCAGGCGATGATGTTGAAGGTTCGCTTATTTACGTATTCGCCCATCAGTTCTTTCTTGTTGATGAGCAATAACATGAAAATCAGCACGAAGGGCAGGACAGCGCCGTTGACCACCTGCGAAAATACCGCGATCTTGATCAAGGGAAGACCGGGTATCAGGACCACAGCTCCACCGGCAACGATGAGCGCGGTATAGAGCCAGTAAAATGCGGGAGCCTCGGAAAACTTGCGTTCTACGCCTGACTCGAAACCCAGGCCTTCACAAACCGTGTAAGCGGTCGAAAGAGGCAGAATCGACGCCGCGAACAGCGATGCGTTGAACAGCCCCAAAGCGAACAGGATGTACGCCCAGTCACCCGCCAGTGGACGCAGCGATTGGGCGGCGTCGGCAGCGTCGCGAATGTCGTAAAGTTTATGCGCAAACAGCGTCGCTGCGCAGGCCACTATTATGAACCAGGCAACCACGTCGGTGAAGATGCAGCCCACAATCACATCGAGCTTCGAGGTGCTGTACTGGCGCCGGGTGACTCCTTTTTCCACGATCGAGGATTGCAGATAGAACTGCATCCAGGGCGCGATGGTGGTACCGACGACGCCGATGACCATGTAGAGGTACGGGCCCTGGCTGAAAGTCGCCAGGTTCGGAGGCTTCACCGTGGCCTTCATGGCTTCGATCCACGCGGGTTTGGCCAACACTCCGGCAAATATGTATGTGATGTAGAAGAATGAAGCCGCCAGAAAGACCTTCTCAACGCTCTTGTACTGGCCTTTAACTGCGATCAGCCACACGATGACGGCGCAGATCGGCACCGAGTAGTACTTGGGCACGCCGAAGAGCCCCATGCTTCCGGCAATGCCAATAAATTCGCCCACGACGTTGCCGAAGTTTGTGATCAAAATGCCGAGCATCATGAGGAACGTAATCCGCAGGCCGAATTCTTCCCGGATCAGATCGCTCAGGCCCTTGCCGGTCACCGCTCCCATGCGAGCGCACATCTCCTGCACTACGATCAGGGCGATGGTAGTCGGGATCATCGTCCACAAGAGCATGTAGCCGAACTGCGCGCCGGCCTGGGAATACGTCAGGATGCCGTTGGCATCGTTGTCGACATTCGCAGTGATGAAGCCCGGTCCTACGACGGCGAAAAATAGCAGGATCCGGAACCTCCAACTTTTCAGGAATTTCATGCGCACAGGCCACAGGGACGATCAAATTGGCAAAACAGAACGTTCAGAATAAACGCTGAAAGCGATATCTGGATAGATGAATCTGCGAAAGTGCAAAGGTTTTTTGCACGGGTCGGTACGGTCCCGCGGATTTCGTTGCAGAGCGCTAGACGGGGCAAGCCCCGTCTCTACCGGAAGGTAGCGTGGGGCTAGAGTTTGGTACGCAGCATCGCGATCACGTCATCGGGGGTGATCACGCCGGTCAGTTGATTGTGGTCGTCGATTACCGGCAAGGTCAGCAGGTTGTATTTGTCGAAAAGTTCCGCGAATGCCATCTCTTTCGCGTTTTCGTGGCAGGATATGAGGGGCTCCTGGGCCAAAGCCAGCAGCGGAGTCGCAGAAGGCGCCAGAACGATCTTCACCAGCGGCACCGACCCAGCCAGGGTCCCACGAGAATCCGTCAGGTAAATGGCGCTCATGTTTTCCATGCGGCCTTCGAAGGTACGCATGGCCGCGATCGCGTCGTTGGCGGTGGCTGTTACTGGCAGGGCGATGTATTCGGTGGTCATGCGGCCGGCCGCGGTATTCTCTTTGAACTCGAGCAGGTCAGTGACTTCCCGGCGCTCTTCAGGCTGCATCTGCACCAGGATTTCCTCAGTGCGCTCATCGGACAGGTCGCCCAGAAGGTCGGCGGCCGCGTCCGGCTCCATCTCCTCGACGATGTCGGCGGCGCGGTCGGAATCGAGAGATTCCAGGACCGATTTCTGCACCTTGGGTTCGAGCTCTTCCAAGGCACCGGCGGCGACGTCTTCGTCGAGCGTCTCGAACACCGCTTCGCGTTCATCGGGCGCCAGATCTTCCACGATGTCGGCAATGTCGGCGGGATGGAGTTTGCTCAAGCCTTCATGCGAAATCTTCAATCGGACGCGGCGCGCCGGGTCGGTCTCGATGAGATCCACGAAATCCCAGGGAATATCGCGCGGAGGGACGCGCAGCAGCAACGCCCGAAGAGCGGAGGCCGGGACCATGCCTTTAAGGAGGCGGCGAATGGCGCCCCGGGCGCCCACATCCACGCCCTCCACTTTCAAAACCGGGTGATTCTGCAAGATCTCGTGATAAAAATCGACGTCGTTGACGCGCACAACTTTGCGGCCGTGCACGTCAATTACCTGCTGGTCGAGAAGGTCGCGGCTGAGCAATAACAATCCTTCGGAGCCATCGGTCGAGGTCCATTCCGACGCCGTCGTGGTGGCGCGAACGTCGCCGTTGATGGTGGAAACAGCAGTCAGTGGTAAGACACGGTTTCCGGCGGGCGTTTTGACGATCAGCAGGGCAACGCGCGAGCGATCTTCCTGCGGGGAGAGGGCCACCTCGCGCACCCGGCCGCAGTCAACGCCGGAGGCGTCGTAGACGGTCGAGCCCAACAGTTCGCTCAAAGACACAGTGGCCATCGTCAAGAGAATACTCAAGTGCGCTTGCAGATGCCAGATGAATGCGACAGAGAGATCAAAAAAGGCGATAACCACGGGGGGCACAGAGGTACACAGGGGTACACAGGGAAAGAACAGGAGCTAGCTGAAGGTTGGCAGCTTGACCAGGTCGTCGTGGGGAACTTGTTCCACCGGGTGCCCGGCTTTGCGCCAGGCACGCAGGCCACCGGCGATTACGAAGACTTTGAATCCGAGTTCCTGTAATTGGCGCGCCACACGGGCGCTGGTGGCTTCGCGTGCTCAAGTACAGTAGAGATAAATCTCTTGATCCTTGGGCAGGTTCTTGACTTCTTCGACCAGGTTGTTGGGTTCAATGCGAATCGAACCGGCAATGCGTTCGGAGTCGGCATCGTAGTAGCCGTGGCTGCGGACATCAGCGATCAGCATGTTCTGAGCCGCATCGGACGCCAGTCTTCGTGCGAGTTCCTCGGCCGGGATGCGAGGAATCACATCGAGCAGACGGTACTTGCGGTAAATCCAGATGCGATAGACGACATAGACGGCGAGTCCAATGCCGAAGATGACCTCAGCGGCAAAGCCGGCAGAGCGTAGTCCGCGGGTGATGGCGCGCAGCGCGTCACTGAATAGATATCCCACGGCGGCATACGCGCCGACATACAAAATTGCTCCGAGGGTGTCGAATTGCAGAAAATCTCGCAGCCGCATTTTCATGCTGCCGGCGAGCGGCGGAGACATGGTATTGATGCCGGGGATGAACTTGGCAAAAAGCAGTGTCAGCTTGCCGCGCCGGTAGAAATATTCCGCCGAGCGCAGAATGCAAGTCTCCGGATTCGCCGAGAGCCGACAGAGAAAGCCGAGCAAAGTCCATCCACTGACTCTGCCCATGAAATAGAGAATGATGTCGCCCGCGATCATCGTGATGACGCCTGTGCCGAGCACGAGATAGAAATGCAGATCCCCGTAGGCAGCGACCGCGCCGGCGGTCAGGATGGCGAGCGCGGCAGGCAATGGAAGACCGACAGCCTCGGCGAAACACACTACCGCGAGGAACAGGTAGCCATGATGCGAAATCAATGAGAGCAGGTCGGTCATTGGTTGACGATCATTACTTGAGGATCACTGGTCGCCGGTCGCCGGTCATTGCGTATACGGGCTCATTGAGTATAACAATTACAATTCGATGCTACTCGGGTCGACCTCGGTGCAAGAACTCCTGTTAGAGTGGTGTGAATTCAGGAGAATCCTTTGTCAGCCGAGAGCCGCCGCTACATCAATCTTCCGAATCGTCCCGCCGGTCTGCCTTTCAGCGACGCTGTGCTGGTGGGCGATACTCTGTACATCTCCGGGCGGATCGGTCTCGACCCGGCGACCGGCGAGGCGCCCGAGAGTATTGACGCCGAGCTTGAGCTGTTGTTCGCCGGCTTCCAGGCCGTGCTCCGCGAGGCCGGCATGACGATGGACGACCTGGTATGGGTGCAGGTTTACTCGCCGGATATTTCTTTGTGGCAACGATTCAACTCGGCCTACGTGAAGCTGTTCTCGCGGGAGTTTCCTGCTCGCGCGTTTCTGGGCTCGGGCACGCTGTTGCTTAAAGGACGTTTTGAGATGATTGGGATTGCGGTGAAGGGGTAGCGCGAGTGCCAAGATGCTTTGCTCGGCTTAGACGGCCGGGGGCGGACGCCCCTACGCGAGCATTGCTAATCGCTACTTTTCTCTGGCCACCACGAACTCCGGCGCCCACAATAGGGCCCGTTTGAATTCCGAGTCGGGGAATATGCAGATGGCGTTACGCGCGGATTCGGCATAGCGGGCGGCCTCTTTGGAGGCGTATTCAAGCGAGCCATAACGGTTCAGGATGGTCAGGATCTCGGCGTGAGTGACGCCGTTGAACGCGCGATCGTGCAGGATGGTTTCGATTTGGCGATGCTCGGCGGCGCTGCAGCGCTCCAGCGCATGAATGACGGACATCGTCGCCTTGCCTTCGCGCAGGTCGCTGGCCACGGGCTTGCCCAGCACACTTTCTGAAGCGGTGAGGTCGAGCACATCGTCCACGATCTGGAAGGCTAAACCAAGATCGCGTCCGTACTGGCCGAGGCGCTCTTCTTGCTGTTCGGTGGCGCCGCCGAGAATGCCGCCGACTCGCATGCACACCGAGAACAGGCACGCCGTTTTGCGATAGATCAGGTCGAGATGCTCCTGCAGCGAGATGAGCTTGCCAAGCTTCTCCATCTGGAGCAGTTCGCCTTCGACCATCTGCTGGGTTAGTTCGACGAGCACGTCAAGGATGCGAAAATTGCGCTCCTGCACCGCGATCTTGAAGGCCTGCATGTAGAGCCAGTCGCCGGCCAGCACGCACATCGAGTTGCCCCACTGCGTGTTGGCGGCGGGACGGCCGCGGCGGATTTGCGCTTCGTCAATGATGTCGTCGTGGACGAGCGTTGCGGTGTGGATGATTTCGACAACGGTCGCGAGCTTTACCGCGCCATCGCCTTTATATCCGAGCAGTTTGGCGGAGAGCAGCAATAGCGCCGGGCGGATTCGCTTGCCGCCGCCGACGCGCAGGTACTCGCCAATCTCCGTGATCGCCGCTACGTTCGAGACCGTGTCGCGACCGAATTGTTCTTCGATCGCGACGATATCGTCGCGCAGAAGGTCGAAGATCTCTTTCCCGTTGATGGATGTCGTGGTACTCAAATGTGATCCGATCCGTGTCAACCCGTTAACCGCAGAGATCGCAGAGCACGCAGAGAAAATTCGTTTCTCATGTATTGATCCTTCAAATGTTTCTCCGCGCCCTCCGCGTTCTCTGCGGTTAAAGCATTCTTAGTTGCTGCGGTAATTCGTGAACTGCAAATCAATGCCAAAGTCCTGCTGCTTTACCATGGCGATTATCTCCTGCAGCGTATCGCGATCCTTGCTGCTGATCCGCACAACGTCGCCCTGGATCGAGGCTTGCGCTTTCTTCTTCGAATTCTTGACCAGCTTGACGATCTCGCGCGCCTTTTCGATCGGCATACCCTGCTGCAGGGTGATTTTCTGCTTCACCGTACTGCCGGCGGCGGGCTCGAGCGCAGCGTAGGTCAATCCTTTCAGAGGGACGCCGCGTTTGACCAGCTTTTGCTGGAAAACGTCGTTGACCCCCTTCATTTTGAATTCATCGGCGGAGTGGAGCAGGATCGCGTCCGTGCCTTCCATCGCGATCTGGGACTTCGAGTCTTTCAGATCGAAGCGCGTGCTCACTTCCTTCATCGCCTGCTGGATGGCGTTGGAAACTTCCGCGAGGTCGATTTTGCTGACGATATCGAAGCTGTTATCGGGCATGGGTGGTCACTGTCAAGCTAACCAAGGTGTCAGGTGTCAGGTCTCAGGTGTCAGGAAAAAACCTGATTTCCTGAGACCTCGCACCTAAGACCTGAGACCTTTTTGTCACGGATCGCTCACCCCAGATGTGTACCCCTGAGAGTAACAGAAGAGGCATTATCTGCGAAGGCTGGGGCCGGGTGGCACGGCAGTACATTTTATGAATTGTCATCCCGAGCGGAGCGAGGGACCTGCAGTGTGCGGCAAGATGCAGATCCCTCGCTTCGTTCGGGATGACAAGATCTAGTGGAATTGAGGGTTAAGGAGCGGGGCTTGCAGGTTCCAGCGCGAGTCGGAAGAACTTGTAGAAATTCTGGGTAGTGCGTGAGCCGATCTCTTCCGTGGACAAGCTGCGCAGTTCGCTGATCTGGCGGGCGACTTCCTTTACAAACGCCGGTTCGTTACGCTGGCCGCGATGCGGAATCGGCGCCAGGTAGGGCGAGTCGGTTTCGATCAACATGCGGTCGAGGGGAACCATTTGCGCCGCGTCGCGGATCGGCTGCGCCTTGGGAAAGGTGATGTTGCCGGCAAACGAAATCATGAAATCCATGTCGAGCGCGCGCCGTGCGTGCTCGACGCTTCCGGTGAAGCAGTGCAGAATGCCGCCGAGGCCGCTGGAACTCCAATGCTCGGCGATCAGGCCCAGGCAATCGCCCCACGCGTTCTCGCTGTTGTCGGATGGACGGCAGTGAATGATGATGGGCAACTTCGCCGTCCGCGCCAGTTCCATCTGCTGACGGAAAACCCTCTTTTGTATTTCTCGGGGCGAGTGGTCGTAAAAATAGTCGAGGCCGATCTCTCCCCAGGCAATCACTCGTGGATGCCGCGCCCATTGCAGCATTTGGGCGTCAGCAGATTCGTTCGCGAGGCTTGCTTCGTGGGGATGAATTCCCACGCTTGCCCAGATGCGGGGATACTCCGGGTTGCCGTCGTATTTCTCCGCCAGTTGAATCCCGCAGTTTGCGGTCTCCGGTCCGTCGCCGTTTCCGATGGCGAGATAGGCTTCGATCCCGTTCAGTTTCGCGCGCGCCAGCACTTCGTCGCGGTCAGGGTCGTAGCGCTTGCCTTCGAGATGGGCGTGAGAGTCGATGAACACAGTCGTTGGTCGCTCGTGAAATCGTGTGGGGACGGGCGCGCTCGCCCGCCCGGGCCGAGCGAAGCTCGGCGGCTATTTCAGCCTTGTCCCGACCGGTACATCCTCGAGAAAGCTTGCCAGCACGGGCTTACCGCCTTCGGGCGAGGCGGCGACGATCATTCCGTTTGATTCCAGGCCGCGCAATTTGCGCGGTGCAAGGTTGGCCACGATTACTACCTTGCGTCCGATCAGTGTTTCCGGTTCGTAAGCTTCGGCGATTCCGGCTACCAGTTGGCGTACTTCGTTGCCGAGATCGACTTCCAGGCGCAGGAGTTTGTCTGCGCCTTTTACGCGCTCGGCGGTCTTCACCTGGGCCACGCGCAATTCCACTTTTGCGAAGTCGTCGATGCTGATTTTGCCATCGGGAACGGTGGCCGGCGCTTTGGGCGCGGACGAGGGCCGAGCTTCGCTCGGCTGGACGGGCGGGGCGCCCGTCCCCACACTTGCACCTGCACTTGTTTCTTCCATTTTCTGCATCCTCTCTACTGCCGATTTGTCGGCTCTCGGAAACACCGCCTGCACTTGGCCTAACTTTGTGCCTAGGTGCAATTGCCCCCACTGCAGCTGGGCCAGATCGAAGTTCTTTATGTCTCCCAGGCCCATCTGGACCCAGATTTTCGCGGTCGCGTCTGGGATCACCGGATGGGCGAGAGCGGTCACGATCCGCAAGGCTTCGGCGCTGGTGTAAAGCACGGTGGCGAGACGCGAGCGGCTTTCTTCGTCCCTGTCCTGTTTCTCCCCCAGAGACCAAGGTTCGTTTTCGACGATGTATTTATCCACGGCACTGACCAGTCCCCAAGCAATCTCGAGCGCCCGCGAAAACTGGAACTGGTCAAAGAGGGTGCCGTAGTCGGCGATCGTTTTTCTTGCCGCATCCGCTATTGCGGCATCGGCCGGGGTGTGTGCTGCGTTTGACGGATACGGGACTTCTCCCTTGAAATAGCGCGCGATCATGGTCAGGGTGCGGCTGGCCAGGTTGCCGAGACCGTTGGCGAGATCGGAGTTATAACGCTGCACCAGCGCATCGAAACTGAACGACCCATCTTGTCCGAAAACCACCTCACGAAGCAGGAAGTATCGGAGGGCGTCGGTGCCGAGCACATCAACGATGGTTTCGGCGCGCACGATGTTTCCGCGCGACTTCGACATTTTGCTTTCTTCAAACAGCAGCCAGCCGTGGGCTGTGATGCCCTTGGGCAGCGGTAATCCGGCGGCGAGCAGAAACGCCGGCCAGTAGACGCAATGGAAGCGGACGATTTCCTTGCCGATCATGTGCACGTCGGCGGGCCAGTACTTCTCGAATTTGCTGGCGTCATTTGAGCCATAGCCGAGCGCAGTGATGTAATTCGCCAACGCATCGAGCCAGACGTAGACCACGTGCTTGGGATCGTCCGGCACGGGGATGCCCCAGGAAAACGTCGAGCGGCTGATGGAAAGGTCGCGCAGTCCGCCGCGCACGAATGAGAGCACCTCATTGCGGCGCGTTTCGGGACGGATGAACTCGGGATGCTCGGTGTAGAGGCGGATCAACTTGTCCTGGAATGCCGAGAGCTTGAAATAGTAATTTTCTTCGTGGACGGTTTCCGTCGGGCGGCCGCAATCGGGGCAGGGAGCGCCCGGCTCCGCGTCGACGTAAAGCTCGTCGGAAACGCAGTATTGGCCGGTGTAGGTTCCTTTATAGATGTATCCGTTATCGCGAATCTTGCGCCACAGCGCTTGCACGCCTTGTTTGTGCCGCTCGGAGGTGGTGCGGATGAAATCGTCGTAGGTTAAACCCATGCGATCCCATAGCCCACGGAATTCCGCGGAGATTTCATCCGTCAACTGCTGCGGCGTTTTGCCCGCGGCCTGGGCCGCGCGCTCGATTTTTTGACCGTGCTCGTCCGTGCCGGTCAGGAACCAGGTATCGTCGCCCAGCATGCGATGGCGGCGCGCGATCGTATCGCAGGCAATGGTGGTGTAGGCGTGTCCGATGTGCGGATGCGCATTGACGTAGTAGATTGGGGTCGTGATGTAGAACTTCTTGCTCATTCCTGTCCTTGAGTCGAAATCTTACCTCAGCGGCTGAAGCCGGCTCTTAAAGCATCCACTGACCGCAGCGGTGAACCGCTGCGCCACCCAAAATCTAGGCTGCGTGCTATCCAGAATCTACGCTGCGTTCGTTGCATTCGATGCGATGTCGTCCACTTCGATTCCGATGTGCTTTAAGTGGTGCAACATGTGCGCGACGTAGTCGTCGAATACGAACTGAAGCGTCAGCGGCGCGGAACCGGCGACGGTCAGCGTCCGTGACCAGGCGGAATCGGGTGCCGCTTCCGCGGCCGCCAGCAATTGCCGGTTGAACGCCTGCCACACCTCGATCAGTTCAACCCAGTCGCGGCTCTGGTAAGCATGCACGGCGACCCAGCGATTCTGCTCGTAGCCGGGCATGGCTGGGTTGTCTTCGAATTGCGCGCGAACAATTCGCTGATGATTGTTAGCGGCTGAATCGAGCAGATGCCCCAGTTCCTCTTTTGGAGACCAGGCGGACGATGTCGGCCTGCTTTCGACCGCGTCTTCGGGAAGCTTTTCGAGGCGGCCGGGCACGCGCTGTAAAAGGTCGCGCAACAGATTGAGCACTGGCATGAATCCTCCTGACTTTATGTTTCAAACCCGGGTCGCGAACCCGGGATTTGAATCATGATTTTCTATTGCCGCGGGCGTATGATTGCACTGCTTCCTGGATGACTTCCTTCAGCGGCACGTGATGCGCTTCCGCCAGCGCCCGGCAATCTTCGTATTCTGGAGCGTAGTTCGAGACCGTGCCGTTCATGCTGGCTACTTTGATTCGTACCGGTCCCCAAACGGTATTTACGTTCTCCCAGCGCCGCGCCAGGGTTTGTCGCTGCTCCTCGCGGCGGCGCACGCCCAAGGTTGTGGTCTCGGCGAAGATCAGCTTGGTTAAACGACTTGCGTCTTCCATTTTCGCCAGCACGGTGAGCAGCGCGCCGGGACGGCTCTTCTTCATCTGCACGGGGACGCTGAACACATCGAGCGCTCCCTCGGACAGTAATCGCTCCATGGCGTAGGCCAGCACTTGCGGGCTCAGATCATCGAGATTTGCTTCGAGCACGGTGATGGTGTCATTCGCTGTATTGGACGATGTGCTCGCGCGATCCGTCGGCTCGGCTTCTCCAATTGTCAGGCGGAGCAGATTTGGGTGCTCGTGGAACTCGCGTGTTCCCGCGCCGTATCCGG
>CAVZDM010000053.1:0-16823 GCA_963773955.1 uncultured Acidobacteriaceae bacterium
GGTAGCCATCCTGCGTAGCGGTGAAGGGAGTGGTGGCGAGGCTCACAACGTCGTTGTCGGGGTTAAGCCCAAACGAGACATAGTTGGGAATGAAGAAGATGCCGTAGCCGCCGCGGATTACGGTCTTCGGGTCCAGGGCGTAGGCGAACCCAAGCCGCGGCGAGAACGCCTTCTTATCCATTGGAATATTGTTGTCGCTGGTGTTCGGGCCCGTTCCTACAAGGGACACGTCGCCAATGCACGGAGAACCCACAGTTCCGCCGCAGCCGGTGACGGTACCATTGGTGGCGGTGGGGTTCCAGTAGGTCAGCCGGTTGAAGCGCTCCGACCAGGTCCCTTGCAACTCATAGCGAAGCCCCAGGTTCAGGGTGAGCTTGCTGGTCGCGCGGAAAGTGTCGTCGAGGTACAGGGCACGGTAGACTTGCCTGCCAGCAGTCTGAGCTGGAACCTGAGCACTGCCTTCGGTCTGGTTTACGAACGACCCCTGATTTTTCGACAGACCCAGCAGGAAGTCAGCGAAGGCGAATCCAGATCCGTCGGACGAAGTTGGAGTGTCCGATGTCCATTGTCCGCCGAACGCAAACGCACCGCTCGCGATGTTAGTTTGGAAGTAGTTGTCCAAACCCAACTCGTACTGGGCGCCCGCCTGTAGAGTATGCTTGCCCCGAATCATAGTAAGCGCGGGCGAAATGTTGTACTGCGTGTTGTGGTCACCGATGGCGCTGTTGCCCTGCGACTTTCCGATGTCCCCGGGGAACGGGAAGGCCGGAGTGGGTGGAGTGCGCATGGAACCTGGAGGAGCGTTGTAGGCGGACGACCAGCCGAGAGTCGTCAGATCAAAACCCGAAAGAAGCGGTGTGCGCCCGTACACGAAGCGGCTTCCCGACAGATTGACGTCGAAAATGGTCGTGGGTGTAAAAGTGTGGTTCAGGTCCACTGCGAGCAACTTGCTGTGGTAGAGTTCCGCGCAGCGATCGAAGCAGAGACCGGTTCCTAACGGATTCGTCGGGGAGATCAGTCAATCCGAAATAGGCAAATCTTCCGAATAAGCGCGTATTGCTCCCAATGTTCTGGTCGCCGCGCGCGACGAATTCGTTGGTGTTGCCGCCGGAGGCGGCCGCACTAACGTAATTGTTCAGTGTAGTCCGCCGTGTTGGGCGCAGGGGAACGTTAGCAGCCGGGAAATACTTCTTCCACATTACGGTCGTCGCTTGGCTGAATTCCGCGCTTGGAATGCAGTTTCCCGGGCAAGTTGGATTGTTTGGGTCCAGCCCATAAGGCTGCGCGCTCCGAGCGAGTTACAGTGGAGGGGTCGTAAATCGTGCCCGCTACAGCACTGCATAGGCCGGTTGGATTTAACGTCCCTCCAGCCCCCGTGCACAGCGCCGAGAAATCTCCAGTCAGCATATTGGCCGCGGGAACGGTGGTGGTGAAAGGCGCTCCCGTTCGCTGCCGGTACTGCTCCCAGCTGGTGTAGAAGAAGGTCTTATTCTTGATCACGGGCCCGCCGAGTTGGAACCCGTACTGGTTCTGCGACCACGGTGGCGGCGTGTTCTTCTCGCCGTACTCGAGTTCGAAATTCTTGTGGAAGTATTCGTTGGTGTTCAGCACCTTGTTGCGGAAATATTCATAGACGGAACCATGCCAATTGTTGGTGCCGGACTTCGTGCTTAGGTTCACGATGCCGCCGGAGAACTTGCCCCATTCGGCGCCCTGATTGTTAGTTTGGACTTTGTACTCACCAATGGAATCCTGGGTCGGAATGATGATCGGCAAGTTGATGTAGCCGATATTCAGCGGCTGACCATCGAGGTACTCCGCGCCCTGGTTGGCGAACGAACCTCCAACCTGGTAGTTGCCCCAGCTGAACGGGTTCTGGCCGACCGGGGAACCGCCGGATCCGCCTTGGGCGACTGTCGCCGGAGAAACCGTAATCAAGTTAAAAATATTGCGTCCGTTCAAAGGCAGTTCGTCGGCCTTGCGCTCTTCGACAACTTGGCCTAGCGACGAAGTCTCCGCCTGGAGCAGCGGGGTCTCGGCAGTCACTTCCACTGACTCGCTGACTTGGCCAACTGTCAGGTTGGCGTCAATGTGGGTATCCTGCTGCACCTGAACCACGACATTGGTTCGGGCGAAATGCTTGAAGCCTGGTTTCGTAATGTCGAGGCGATAACTTCCAGGGATCACGTTCACAAACTGGTATGCGCCGGTGCCGCTGGTGGCCTGGGTGTGCTTTTCCTGCGTGCCGGTGTTGGTGAGCGTGACTTCAGCGCCCGCCACGGCCGCTCCGGAAGGATCCATCACAGTGCCATCGACCGTGCCATAAGTGCTTTGGCCGTAAAGGGAAAGTGCGGTGGTGAAGACTAGAGCAATGGAGAGAAGCAGTGTCTGCAACTTGGAAGACAGCATTCGAACCCTCCGCAAATTTATGTTTTTTTCAACCTCGGAGTTTTGACCATGGGAATAGTCGTTGTCAAGAAAAAAATAACCTTTTTCCGTTAGGGTAAACGTTAATATATGGGTAATTGTAGACTTTTGCCGCAGGGTAAACGTTAAACAAGAGTAATTCTAGCCTTCTAGACAGTTCACAAGTGGTATGCTGTGCTCGCCATGGCCGTGACGATGATGGACATCGCGCGAGACCTGAAGGTTTCGGTAGTGACCGTGTCAAAGGCACTGCGGAATCAAGGCAAAATCAGCGCAGCCACTCGCAAGCGCGTGCTGCGCCGCGCCAAGCAATTAAATTATCAGATGAATTGGGTGGCGCGCAGCCTGGTGACGCGGCGCACCTACACCGTCGGCTTGCTGCTGCCGGAATTCACCCACTCCTTCTTCGCGGAAGTCGCTCGCGCGGTGGCGCAGACGATGCGGCCACACGGCTATCACGTCATCATTTCATATTTCGAGGAAGATCCGGAACTGGAAGCGAGCGAAGCGGATTCGTTCCTCGCCCGGCAGGTCGATGGACTCATTATCGCTACCGCCCAACCCGCCCACTGCCTGGGCTTGTTCCAGCGAATTCAACAGCGCGACGTACCCTACATTTTGATTGACCGGCCCATGGTTGGGCTGCGCGCATCCTTTGTGGGTGTGGACAACCGGGCCATCGGCAGATTGGCGACGGAGCATCTTATCGGGCGCGGATGCTGCCGCATTGGCCACCTGCGCGGTCCCGGCATTGGAATCGCTGCGGAGCGCCACGAAGGCTACCGCAAGGCGTTGGCGAAAGGCGGTCGACGCATGCATGCACGCTACGTCATCGATGGAGGCCACGGGGACGAGACAGGCTATGAAAGCATGCGGCAACTTCTGCGCGTTCGTCCGATGGTGGACGGCGTCTTCTGTTTCAATGACCCTGTCGCGATTGGCGCCATGAAAGCGATCCAGGATGCTGGCCTTAGAGTGCCCCACGACATTTCCGTGGTCGGAGCGGGCAATGTTCACTACTCCGACGTATTAGCAGTTCCCCTCACCACCGTCGATCAAAGCACCTACCAGATCGGAGCCCGGGCCGCTGAACTGCTGCTGGAACGAATCGCGACCAAGAGTCCCGCACGACCCCAGAAAATCCTGATTCCGCCGAAACTGGTGGAACGCGAATCAACGCGGCGGATGCCTTAGCTCTTCGCATTAGAAAAGCAGCGGAATCGTGGTTTCGCGAACTGGTGTGCAATTCGCGGCGCGAGCGCGATATGCTAGGGGCGGAAGGAATCCCGAGTTGCTCAACCCTCTGCTGCGCGTAGCGTCGGTCATGACCTTGGTGCTGTTTGGTGCGGCTGTGGCGGCGCCGGTGTTCAAAGTCAATCAACCGCGCCGTTTGGATTTCACCCTGGAAAATTCGCCCACTCCTCAGAAATATCTGATCGAAACCATGCCCGGAGGAGTTGCCCTGCTCGACTACAACAACGACGGCTTGCTCGACATCTTCCTGGTGAACGGCGGACGCGTGACCAGTCCGATGCAAACACCGGAGGATTTCGACCGTCATGACCCGAAATACTGGAATCGGCTCTTCCGTCAGAACAAGGATGGAAGCTTCACCGACGTGACCGTGCAAGCGGGACTGGCGAATGCCGGAGATGGAAATTACGGCATGGGAGTGGCCGTGGGCGACTATGACAATGACGGATATCCCGATCTTTACGTCACCAGCTATGGAAAAAATATTCTGTATCACAACAACGGGGATGGCACTTTTACCGACGTGACCGCGAAGGCGGGAGTGGCTGGGGGCGGCTGGTCCGTTTCGGCCGGATTTTTTG
The DNA here is from genome assembly GCA_963773955.1 of uncultured Acidobacteriaceae bacterium. Lineage (GTDB taxonomy): Bacteria > Acidobacteriota > Terriglobia > Terriglobales > Acidobacteriaceae > Acidiflorens. Next base: position 4,263 of record CAVZDM010000053.1, read on the forward strand.
ACTACGACAACGACGGAAAACTAGATCTGTTTGTTGCCCGATACATGGACTGGGACACCAAACACAATAAGGACTGTGGCGGCAATTATCACACGTATTGTCCCCCGGAAGAATTTCCCGCCACCACCAACATCCTTTATCACAACAATGGCGATGGAACCTTCACGGACGTGAGCAAAAGTTCTGGTATTGCGGCAAAAAAGGGGCGCGCTCTGGGTGTGGGATTTGCGGACTACGATGGAGACGGCTTTACGGACATATTTGTATCGAACGACGGCATGCAGCAGTATCTTTATCACAACAACGGGAACGGAACCTTCAGCGAGGTTGCGCTTGAAGCGGGCGCGGCGCTGTCGGAGGACGGCAGGCGGATGTCGGGCATGGGCGTAGTTTTTCAGGACTATGACAACGACGGGTTGCCAGACATTATGGTAACCCTGTTGCCCCGTGAAATTTACGGCGTTTATCACAACGACGGCGGCGGTTCGTTCAGTTATCGCAGTCTCGAAACCGGGCTCGGCGTGCTTTCGAGTGGGAGCTCGGGCTGGAGCCTTGGCTTGGAAGACTTCGACAATGACGGTTGGAAGGACTTATTTGTCGCCCAAGCCCACGTGCTCGATAACGTGGAGAGCATCGACCCATCCCTGCACTATCTTGACACGCCACTCCTGGCCATGAATCACAATAGCCGGTTCGAACGCGTCGATTCTGGAGTCACGACTCCGGTGGCCGCGCGCGGAGCCGCGTTCGGCGACTTGAATAACGACGGCTGGGAGGACGTGGTGATGACTTGTCTGGGCGGCCATCCCCAAGTGCTCATGAACGATGGCGGCAATCTGGGCAGCAAGGCGCACTGGCTGGTGATTACGCTGAGGGGCACGCGCAGCAATCGTGATGGATATGGCGCTCGCGTGCAGGTGAATGGGCAAACACGATTCGCGACTTCGGCCGTTGGTTATCTTTCGGCGAGCGACAAGCGCCTTCATTTTGGACTCGGGGCGGCGGAAAAGGCGAAGGTGGAAGTCGCGTGGCCATCGGGAATTCATCAGACATTGAATGATGTTCACGCCGATCAGTTCCTGGAAGTTCGTGAGCCGGAAGTCCGTGAACTGGAGAAGCCGAATCGATGACCCGCGCCCTATTACTCTTATGGTTCGCCTTGCACATTCCGTCGCCGGAGGCCGCCGAGCACATGCAGGCGGGAATCGCGGCCGACAAACAACGAGAATTCGATGTTGCCATCGCAGAGTATCGCAAAGTCACCGAGCTCGATCCCGCCTTCGCGGATGGATTTATCAGCCTCGGCCAGGCCTACATGGAGAAGCATGAGTTCGGTTCGGCGATTGCCCCGCTGAAACATGCTCTGGAGCTGGATCCAGACTCGGCGCCCGCTCATCAGTTGCTGGGCTATGCCTTGTTGGTGCAAGGCTACGCGGCCGAGGCGATTCCACACCTGGAACGAGTACAAGAGAAGACCGCGCTGGGTATTGCGCAGATCCAGACGGGGCAACTGCCGGAGGCGGTCGCGAATCTGCAGGCGGCATTGACCGCGCGTCCCAACGATCCCGATATCCTCTACTACCTTGGGCGCGCCAGCGGTTTGCTGTCAAAACAAGCAATCGACACTCTATTGGCTGCTTACCCCGATTCTCCCCGCGCGCACCAGGCGATGGGAGAAAACTACTTCGTGCTGCGTCAAATGCCGGAAGCGGAGAAGGAGTACCTCGACGCTTTACGCTTGCGTCCGGATATTCCCGAAGTTCACCTGGAACTGGGCGAAGTGTATGCCGGCGCATTCCAATGGCCCAAAGCGGAGGAAGAGTTTCGGGCGCAAGCCAAACTGCAGCCCGGAAACGCCGAAGCGGTTTACCGGCTGGGAGCAGCGTTGTTGGAGCAGGGTAAAGTGCATGAGGCGCGGGCGGAACTGTTGCGCGCCGACAAGCTGATGCCCGACATGCCGGAGACGCTCTATTCGCTGGGGAAAGCCGCGTGGCTGGAGGGCGATGCTGCCGCCGCCGAGAAAGAATGGCTCAAGCTCCTTTCCATCGAGAAGGAAAGTGCACTGGCGGCGCAGGCACATTTCGGGCTGGCAGGTCTGTACAGGAAACAGGGAAAGACGGCAGCGGCAAAGCATGAAATAGCGGAGTTCCAAAGGTTGCAGCCCAGTTCGAATCCGCCGCAAGCACCAGGCAAAGAGGAACCGCCGCATTAGCCGGCAATGGCATTAGCCGCGTGTGGCATTGATCCGCGTACCGCGACCTCGGCGTTACAGCTGAATCTTTATTTCTTGCCCGGCGCCCGCGACCACCGAAAGTGATTCCGCGGCCACCGGCAGTATGGGAAAACCCAGCGCTGCCAGGTCATCCTTGAACTGGGCAACGGACCGGAATTGAATCGCACGCATTCCCAGTTTTCGCGCAGCCTGGATGTTGGGCCCGCGATCATCCACAAATAGCGCTTCTGGTGCGGCCACGCCGAGGCCGCGAAGCGTGTGCTCATAGATGGCTGGGTCGGGCTTGAGCAATCTGACTTCGCACGAGAATGTCTTGAAGGTAAAGTTCTTCATCCACTGGAAATTTGCCAGCACATAGGTCATCAGGTCCACGGGCATGTTTGATAGCAATGCGGTTTTGAGTCCCGCTGCGTGAAGCAGGCTCAGCCAATCGAGCATCAGCGGATCGGTGTGGGCCCAGATTTCAACCTCCACTTGCCGGAGGATCTCGATTTGTTCGCGATTGATCGAACTGTTGGTCTGTGCTTCCAGCTTCAGCCAATACTCCTCGGCGGTTAGATCGCCGCGGTCATACGGGCCTCGGCTGTTTTCCCATAGCTCAAAAAACGACTCGAAACTCACATTGAACATTTCCGCCATGCGCCCGAAATCTAGCGCGGAGCAGTGAGCCAGAACCTGACCGTAATCGAGAATCACGGCCGTGATACTCGAGGAACCATCTTGCCGCTCTGTGGACACTGGACTTCCTCCCATGCTCACTACTTTACACTTCTCCCGTCACACTAAACCTGATGTGCATGAGACTCCCACTACGCGCCAGGTTGTCCGCACGCGAGAAGGTTTCCGCAATGTTTTGATCGGCGGCGTATACTGTGCCGTTCCTTAGTGGCAGTAGTAGTGCGGGATTGCAGCCGGCGATGACAGAGATGGATGGTCTCGTGGTAGGCGTAGATATTGGCGGCACCAAGGTTGCCGCCGGACTAGTTGACCGCAATGGTGAAATCAAAGCGCAGACCCGCACTCCGATGGTGGCAAACGGAGAGGCGGGCGACGGACTGCGGGCGGTGCTGTCGGCCATCGATTTGCTTTTTGCGCAGGATGCGAAGGCGCGTCCCCTGATTCGCGGAATTGGTATCTGTGCGCCCGGGCCGCTTGACCCGGCGACAGGAGTGGTGATCAATCCTCCCAATCTTCCCTGCTGGCGAAGTTTTCCGCTGGCGGCCGAGGTCGCCGGAATTTATCGGGTGCCGGTAAAGGTTGAGAACGATGCCAACGCGGCGGCGCTGGCGGAAGCCTACTGGGGTGCGGGTCGCGGCTATCGCCACATCTTCTATGCCGGCATCGGCACCGGGATCGGAACAGGCATCGTGTTTGCGAAACGCATCTACAACGGCCGGACCGGCGCCGCAGCCGAAGGTGGACACATGAGTATCGATTACCGCGGCCCGCGATGCGGCTGCGGCAAACCAGGCTGCATCGAGGTACTGGCCTCGGGGCCTGCAATCGCCCGCAGAGCGCGCGCCTTGTTGACGTCGAAGCAGGCGTCGAAGCAAAGTCACCGCTCAAGCATGCTTGATCTGGCCAACGGAAATAGCGACGCCGTAACCAGTGAGATGGTGGGTCAAGCCTACCTGGCCGGCGATCCCCTGGCTAAGCAGACTTTGCTGGAAACCGTCGACCTGCTCTCGCTGTGGCTGAGCAACATCGCCGATCTGCTGGAGCCGGACGTGATCATTATTGGTGGCGGAGTGGCGGCGATGCTGAGTCCATTTTTCGACGATATCCGCAAGGGGCTTGCGGGTTACTGCATCAATTCACGCTGCCAGGAGATTCCCTTGCTCAAAGCGCGTTACGGCGCGGATTCTGGAATTGCCGGCGGCGCTGCGCTTTGCTCGGAGTACTCGAATTGAGTCAAAATCTTTACCACAGGGAACACAGAGGAACACAGGGGAAAACCGTAGTACGAAAATTGGACTTACTCGGATTAGGAGCTGATATGAAACTGCCGCGTCTGCAATTCTTTCGCCGTCTAGTTGCTTCGACATTCTCCCTGCTGACGCTTTCTTTGCTTGCGGTGCCGCTCGCAGGCGCGGAGTCTTCTTCGCGAACGCTAGCCGCGGATTGGCAGTTTCGCGCCATTGGAGATGTCGTCGGAATCGCAAGCGGAGACCAGCCCGACGTCAAGCAGTGGCATCCCGCGCAGGTTCCTGGCGTGGTGCACACCGACCTGCTGCGCAACAAACTCATCCCGGACCCGTTCGATCGGGATAACGAATTCCGCTTGCAGTGGATCGGGCTGACCGACTGGGAGTATCAAACTGTGTTTCAAGCCGATGCTGCCACGCTCGCGCACGACCATGTCGATTTGGTGTTTGATGGTCTGGACACGTTGGCGGATGTCTACCTGAACGATCAAGCGATTCTTCACGCCGACAATATGTTCCGGCATTGGCGAATCGCCGCGAAGCCGCTGCTGAAGGCCGGTCCGAATACGCTTCGCATAGTTTTCCATTCTGCCGTAGAAAAGATGCTTCCCTACGTCAAGTCTCTCCCTTACGTATTGCCCTCGATCTCAACTCATAACTTCGGGAATGAAGAGGACATCGCTACCGCTCCGTACACGCGAAAGGCGCCTTATAACTACGGCTGGGACTGGGGACCGCGTTTCATGACCGAAGGCATCTGGCAGCCGGTGCGGCTGGAAGCTTGGGATGCGCTGCGCATTGACAACTTTCATATCCACCAACTGAAGATCACCGCCGACACCGCTCTGATCACGGCGGAGCTTGACATCGAAGCCGGCAAGCCCACGACAGCGACTCTCAATCTGGCGCACGATGAAATCGCTGGCGCACCGTCTGGACCAACTACTCCCGATGGAACCCAGCCGCTGCAACTCGATGCCGGTATGAACCACGTTTCATTTCCGATTCGCATTGCCGCGCCCAAGCTCTGGTATCCGGTCGGATACGGCGCGCAGAGCCGCTACCGCTTCTCGGCTTCGATTCGCCTGGGCAAGAAAGTTGAGGCGGCGCACGCCGAAGTGAAAACTGGACTACGGTCAGTGGAGCTACACCGCGTCGCCGATCAATGGGGAAAGAGTTTCGAGTTCGTGATCAATGGCATCACGGTGTTCTCCAAGGGCGCGGACGTGATTCCGTTCGACAGCTTCGCCAACCGTGTAACTCCAGAGATTCATCGTAAGATTCTGCAGGCCGCGCGCGACGCGCACATGAACATGGTTCGTGAATGGGGCGGCGGTTACTACGAGTCGGATGACTTCTTCGATATCTGCGACGAACTTGGGATCATGGTATGGCAGGAATTCATGTTCGGCGGAGACATGATTCCCGGGGACGTAGCGTTCCAGGAGAACGTCCGCGAGGAAGCGATCGAGCAAGTGAAGCGGCTGCGCGATCACCCCAGCATCGTAATCTGGTGCGGAAATAACGAGGTGGAAACGGGTTGGAGTCACTGGGGCGATCGGCAGGAATTCAAGGAGGCGATTACTCCGACCATCCGCGATCGCGTTTGGCAGGATTACATGGTGATGTTTGCCGACGTGCTCAAGAGCTCGGTGACTCAGTATGGCGACCCGGTGCCATACTGGCCCAGCTCTCCCAGCGCCAACTTCGAGGAGATTCCCGATAATCAGCACAACGGCGACATGCACTATTGGGCGGTGTGGCACCAGCAGGCGCCGGCGCAAGATTACACCAAGCAATTTCCGCGCTTCATGACGGAATACGGTTTTCAATCTTTCCCAGAGATGCGAACCATCCGAACGTTTGCAAGCAAGCCCGACGACTTTGACATTCATTCCACCGTCATGCAGGCCCATCAAAAAAATAAGGGCGGCAATGAACGCATCTTGACTTATATGTTGCGCGAATACCGTGAGCCCAAGGATTTTGCTTCGTTCGTCTATCTGAGCCAGGTGCAACAGGCGGAGATTATCAAGATCGGCGCCGAGCATTTGCGCCGCCAACGGCCGCGCACCATGGGTTCGCTCTACTGGCAGTTGAACGATTGCTGGCCGGTGGCTTCATGGGCGAGCATCGATTACTACGGGCGCTGGAAAGCGCTGCATTACTATGCCCGGCGTTTCTACGACGATGTGCTGGTCTCTCCCTATTTGCATAACGACAAGGTGGATGTATACGTCGTGTCGGACAAGCTGCAGCCGTTTGCCGGGACGATCCACACGCGGCTTCTCGATTTCTCCGGAAAGGCTCTGCTCGATCAGACGAAAGACATTCAGGCTCCAGCACAATCGAGCGCGATCTACCTGAGCCTCGATAAGGCCGATCTGGCGGCGAAAGGCGATCCTCGCGGAAGTTTTCTGGCGGTCGACCTGGAAGTGGGCGGGAAAATAGTTTCTCGTAACCTGGTATTTTTCGATGTGACGCACAACCTGCAACTGCCGGTTATGCCCAAGATTGAAGCTACTCTCAGCCCGAGCGGTGGAGGCTACACAATTACTCTGCAGTCTGCGAAGCTCGCTCGCAGCGTCTATCTTTCTTTCGGAGATCTCGATGTCGAAAGCTCGGACAATTATTTCGATCTGCTTCCCGGGGAGCCCGCCACCATTACTCTAAAATCCGCTGCCACCATCGATCAGCTTCGAGGCGGGCTGAAAATCGTTTCCCTGACGGAGGCCTTCGCCGCCAATTGACGCGCGTGCGTCTGCAACGCGGGAGTGTATACTGTGCCAGATTTTCACTGCCGTAGGCAGCATCGCGGCCGGGCGTGGCGCCCGGCTCTCCACCAGTTGCCCGACCGTTGACCAGATGTGGATTTCGAGGATTGCGCGTGAATGTCATCAGTATCGGTGAGGTACTTTGGGACATCGTCGGGCAGGATGAATACCTGGGCGGCGCCTCGTTTAACTTCTCAGCGCACCTCAGCAGATTAGGACATACCGTCTCATTCATCAGTGCGGTGGGCGCGGACCAGCGGGGCCAGAGGGTCGTCGACAGCATGTCTCGGCTTGGGCTGACGACGGAATATCTGCATCTGGATAAAAGTCATTCCACGGGGATCGTTTCGGTTGCGCTGGCGAGCGATGGACAACCGAAATTTATTCTTCACCGGCCGGCAGCGTACGATTTTCCGCAGCTCACGGCGGCACAGCTTGATCGCTTGTTTTCGCGCCCCGTCGATTGGATTTATTTCGGAACGTTGCACCAAATCGGTCCCCAGGCTCGGCATTTGACGACGGAGCTTCTCGATCGGACATCGGGAGCGCGCCGCTTTTACGATGTGAATTTGCGAGCCGATGCTTACACTCCGGCGTTAATCGAACAACTCATGTCGCGGGCAACGGTGGTGAAACTGAATCATGAAGAGGTCGACGCACTTGCCCGCATGTTCGGCACTCGACATGGCTCGCAACATCGGTCGTTGGAGGAGTTCTGCCGAAGTTATGCGGACAAGTACAAATGGGAAGGCGTGTGCGTGACCCGGGGCTCGCTGGGCTGCACGGTTCTGATGAACGGGCAATACATCGAGGCGCCCGGCTATCCGATTCAAGTTGTGGATACGGTCGGCGCGGGTGATGCTTTCGCAGCCGCTTTCCTGCATGGATTGGGCAGCGGATGGTCACCACGGGAAATTGCCGACTTCGCAAATCGCGTGGGAGCGCTGGTCGCCAGCCGGCGGGGCGCCATCCCGGATTGGTCGATTGCTGAAGCGAATGCTCTTCAGTCAGGACTCGGAACAAAAATTGGAACAACAACCGCAACTAGCACCGGACGCTTGGAGACGGCATGACGTTGAACTCGGTTTTGTTGAAAGCCACGGGTGTGGCCGCGTTGGGCGGCCTGTTATTTGGTTTCGATACGGCCGTCATTTCGGGTACCACCGGCTTTCTCACGCAGGTCTTCCACCTCTCTTCGAAGAGCTTGGGCATCACGGTTTCCATTGCCATTTGGGGCACGGTGGTGGGGGCAATGCTGGCCGGATTTCCCGGTGAACGTTTTGGCCGGCGCGATAGCTTGCGAGGACTGGCGGTTTTCTACCTGGTCTCCGCGCTAGGCTGCGCTTTTGCCTGGAGCTGGTGGTCTTTGGTTGTGTTTCGCTTTATCGGCGGGCTGGGTATTGGCGGCTCGTCGGTGCTGGCTCCGATGTACATTGCCGAGATTGCCCCGGCGAAATGGCGGGGAAGATTGGTAGGATTGTTTCAGTTCAACGTGGTGTTCGGGATTCTGCTCGCATATTTTTCCAATTACCTCATCGCACTAACGCATGTGGGCGGCGCAGAATGGCGGTGGGACCTGGGAGTCGCCGGGTTTCCGGCAGCGATATTTTTTGTGATGTTATTTACGATTCCGCGCAGTCCGCGATGGCTGGTCAAGAAAGGACGCGTGGCCGAGGCAAGATCGGTCCTGCAGTTGACCGGGGACGATAACTACGAGCACGATCTGCAGGATATCGTCGAATCCATTAATGTGGAACAGAAGCAGGCGGCTGAGAAATTGTTTTCCAGAAAATACGCCTTCCCCATTTTTCTGGCGGTGAGCATTGGCATGTTCAATCAACTGTCGGGCATCAACGCCATCCTTTATTATCTCAACGACATCTTTGCTCATGCTGGATTCAGCCGAATCTCCGGCAACCTTCAAGCCGTCGCCATCGGCGCCACCAATCTTACGTTCACCATGATTGCGATGTCGGTGATCGACAAAATCGGCCGCAAAACCTTGCTGCTGGTCGGGTCGGTTGGGACCGCGGCCTGCCTGGCTGGAGTTTCCGCTATCTTCTTCACCCACAGCCATGAGAGTCTTCTGCTGTGGCTGTTGGTCGGCTACATTGCCTTCTTCGGATTTTCACAAGGAGCCGTGATCTGGGTTTATCTCTCCGAAGTCTTCCCCAACTCGGTTCGGGCAAAAGGACAAAGCCTGGGCAGTTTCTCGCATTGGTTTATGAATGCACTGATCTCCGGCATATTTCCTCTTATGGCTGCGCGGTCCGGCGCTTACCCGTTCGTCTTCTTTTCAGTAATGATGGTCCTGCAATTCTTCGTGGTTTTGTTCGTGTATCCAGAGACCAAGGGCTTCACTCTGGAAGAAATGCAGAAGGAATTATCCACCGCATAGCACGCAAACTCGCCTTGTACATTGGGGAATAACTTCGATCCTATGACTACTAATAATTCAACTCCGGTTACGACAAACATGCCTGCCACTAGTTATAAGAGCGCGCTGGTGGTTGTTACGACGCTGTTCTTCATGTGGGGATTTCTCACCTGTCTCAACGATATTCTGGTTCCCCATCTGAAGCCGATCTTCGACTTGAGCTACGCGAAGATCATGTTCATTCAGTTCGCGTTTTTCTCAGCCTACTTTCTGTTTTCAGTACCCATGGGCAAGATCGTTGAGTGGATTGGCTATAAGTGGACCATGGTGGGCGGGCTGTTCACCATGGGAGTGGGAGCCCTGTTATTCATCCCAGCAGCGGCCGCGCCTTCGTATCCGCTCTTCCTGTTCGCGTTGATGATCCTCGCGGGCGGGATCACGGCTTTGCAGGTTGCCGCAAATCCTTATGTTGCGGTGTTGGGCCCGGCAAGAACCGCGTCCAGCCGCTTGAACCTGGCGCAGGCCTTCAATTCCCTGGGAACTACGATTGCCCCTTACGTGGGTGGTTTGTTTATTTTGAGCGCAGCGCCGAAGAGCATGGACGAAATTCGTCAAATGTCGTCTGAGGTGCTTCACGCTTATCGGTTGCAGCAGGCATCCTCCATCAAGCTTCCCTACCTGGCGCTGGGATTAATTGCCATCGCACTGGGAATCGCGATTGCCACTTTCAAACTTCCTCCGGTGCCGGCGGCCGAACGCCATACGGGCGATCGTTCAGGACACATGCACCTCTGGAAGTACCGCCAACTGGTGCTTGGCGCGATTGGAATCTTCGTTTACGTCGGTGCGGAGGTTTCGATTGGCAGCTTTATGGTGAATTATCTAAGTCAACCGAACATCGGCAATCTCACCGAAAAGCTCGCCGCCGGTTATTTGTCTTTTTACTGGGGAGGCGCGATGGTGGGCAGATTTATTGGGTCCGCAATTCTCCAAAAGGTTCGCACCGGCACAGTTCTGGGCACGGCGGCAATTGCAACCTGCCTTCTGGTCGGCGTTTCCATGGTGAGCACCGGGCCAGTGGCGATGTGGAGCATTATCCTGGTTGGACTTTTTAACTCCATCATGTTCCCGAGCATTTTCACGCTGGGCATCGCCGAACTCGGACCGCTTACGGGAGAAGGGTCGGGAATCATGATCATGGCGATCGTGGGTGGCGCGGTCGTGCCGGTTTTGGTCGGAGTCCTGGCGGACCGAATCGGGATCCACCACTCTTTTGTCCTGCCGCTCATTTGCTATCTCTACATCGTTTACTACGGCTTCAAGGGATCGCAGCCGTCGCGTGCAACTTGAGGCCGCGTTTTATGAAACAAGTCTTTGTTCTGCTATCCGTTCTGCTCACCTGCCTGATTCTGTGCACCAGCGCGACGGCGCAGCAGCCGCCGTCGGAACCTTGCGCGTCTCTCCAGGGACGCCAGCAGGCCATGGAATTGAAATTGCGCGACTGGCCCGACTTGGCCAGGTATCGGGAAGACAACGCCATGCTGGGTCCGCCCGCCAAGGGGGAGTCGAGAGTAGTGTTCCTGGGCGATTCCATCACCCAAATCTGGTCACTGTCCGACTCCTTCCCCGGCAAGCCCTATGTGAATCGCGGAATCAGTGGGCAAACCACGCCGCAGATACTGCTTCGCTTTCGCCAGGACGTGATCGCATTGCAGCCAGCGGTGGTGGTGATTCTGGCGGGCACCAATGACATTGCGGAAAATACCGGTCCGACCACCCTGGCAGCGATCGAAGACAATCTGACGTCCATGGTGGAACTGGCGAAGCGGAATGGAATCCGCGTGGTCATGGCTTCGCTCCTCCCGGCTTTCCAATATTCATGGAGGCCGGACCTGGCGCCGGTGGAAAAGATTCGCGCTTTGAATGACTGGATAAAAGACTACGCCGCGAAAGAAGGCCTGGTTTTTCTCGACTACTTCTCAGCCATGTCGGATGACAAACGTGGTCTGAAGGCTGACCTGTCCGTAGACGGAGTCCACCCGAACAAAGCTGGCTATGCGTTGATGGCGCCTCTGGCTGAGAAGGCGATCATCGCAGCGTCGAGCAAGAACTGAGAGCCTAGGGCACCGGTTTGGTTCCCGCGAGAAGCAACTTTTCGCGCATTCGCGCGAGTTTGTAGGTTGATGTGGGGAAATCCGCATCCGGCGTCTGGCCGACTCGTCGATACAGTGACAGCGCAACCGCGGGCAGGCCATAATCCTCCGCAATGCGGCCAAATCCGTACCAGATCGGCTCATTGGGTTCATCGAAGCCACCCGAATCCATGGCTCGCAACAGAAGTTCCCGGGCTTCCTTGGTTTTGCCCATCTCGGCGTAAAGACAAGCCAGTGTGTGGACTTCCGCATAGGAGCTGTCTGACTTATTCGCGATGGCCCGTTGCAGAATAGAGACATCTTCCTCGGTGACCTTGCCCACAAACAGAGCGTTCCAGGTGTAATTATTAAAGTCGCGCATCTCGGCACGGTTGTTGTCGATCAGCGGACGGATGACGCTCCGCGCCTGGACAAAATCTCCTTTGCCCTCGGCCAGTTGTGCGGACGAACGTAAAGCAGGCAGATCGTCGGGGATGCGCGCAAAGCGTGCGGTGATCGCCCTTTGGCCCGGGTCCCAGTTCCTGGTGAACACGCTGGCCGTGACCACTTCTTGCAAAGCCACGTCCGATGCCGGGTCGGCTGCGAGAAGCCGCGATGACACTTCGAGCAATAGATTCCAGTTGCGCAGCTTGATGGCGGCGTGCGCCAGCAGCAGATCGAGTTTAGTGCCGTCGGAGTCCTTGGCTTGAGCCTGGTCGGTTTTCAGTTCGTTGACATACTCGCCGATTGCGAACGACCCCTCCAGCAGCGCCAACGCCGCCAGCCTCATCTTTTTCGGATCGGCATCGTCTCCGCGAGTCCAGAAACGCGGAAAAGCCGCGCCGCTCAGCGGATCGTCGCCGGAGTTCAGCGTGGTTTGCTCCCGCGCCCAATCGAGCCAGAGCTTCGCTCCCTTCAGGTCCTTCGCGGCCAGCCGCCGCAGCACTTCCGCGCCGACCGTACCTATATCGGTGTCTAACGCTTCGATGCGATATCCGGCCGGACCACGCGCGACCAGCATGGTTTGAGGCTTATCTCCCAGGCCGGTGGCGCGGATGCGAAATCCGGATTGCTCGTCGCCTTCCACCGACATCTGCAGGTTCGATAAAACCGTGTCGCG
>CAVZDM010000054.1:0-12247 GCA_963773955.1 uncultured Acidobacteriaceae bacterium
TATCCCAATGTTCTGTCCTGATGGGGTGGGAACTGCTGAAGGCCTGAAACATGGCGGGACCATTGGAATCCGTCTCGCTGATGTTAAGAACATCAATATCGATGACAAGAACTTTTCGTTCGATAGTTCTTGGTCAGATCGGCATGCTAGTCGTGGCCGCGGCGCTTACCGCCCAGCCGGCGTCGGCACCCGTTGCCCATGAAATCCTGCTGCAACTCGATGTTGCGCGCAGCGGAGCCGACATTACTCTGGCCGGCAACCTGCACACGGTGAAGGGCACGTTCCTGTTGAAACGTGGCGCCATTCAGTTCGATCCTGCAACCGGCAAGGCCAGCGGAGAGATCGCTTTCGACGCCACCAGCGGCAAGACCGGCAACAGCTCCCGTGATAACAAAATGCACAAGGATGTAATCGAGAGCTGGCGCTATCCGGAGATTGTCTTCCACCCCGCTCGCGCTGAAGGCACACGCGCCGCGGAGGGTACCTCCATGTTCCGGGTTCACGGCTTGTTTACGATGCATGGTGCGGAGCACGAAGTTACTTTTCCTGTCGAAGTAACTTTCGCCGGAAACGCCTGGACCGCGAAGGCTTCGATTCAAGTTCCGTACGTGCAGTGGGGGATGAAAAACCCCAGCGTGCTTTTCCTCAAAGTTAGCGACACGGTGCAGGTGCAGTTTCACGCCGCTGGAAGCCTGGCTCCGTAGAACCCGCACTGGACGGGCGGTTCTGGCCGTCATGGTTACTTCCTTCCGATTACCAGGCGCTGATCCACTTCCACACAGCGACGAGGATGTCCGCAAACTTTTTCACTTTCCTGTGACCGCAACTGGCAAGTGCTTGCAGCAGCGGGCACAAACTGGTCCGCCTATTGGCATCGTGGGTGCACTTGTATATTGCGTCGTCGCTGCCAGGAAAGTTTGACGAGAACCAGAGTAATCGAATTTGAATTTGTACTTGGAGGATCCATCGTGTTACGTAGCCGCTTTCTCTTGTCGCTGGTTGTAGCCCTGTTCCTCTCCACGCTGGCCTCGGCTGATTCCACCACAGTCAACATGACGTTCCTCTACCCGGGTACGAACGTCTCCGGTGGCTACTACACGTATCCTTACTATTTCTCGATCAACGGTGGGAAGGCTACAGCCATGATGTGTGACTCGTTCAACAACCACATCTCTGGCGGTGAAAGCTGGAGCGCCAACGTCAGCGGGCTGCTTTCGGGCAAAGGCCTGTTTGGCAACAACATCATGGATTACAAGGCGGCGGGCATCATTTTTCTGGGCGTTATGAATGGGACGTATAGCGCCCAAACCGGCAACTGGGCAGTGTGGAACCTGTTCAGCAAGGGCATCACGACCAACAGTTCGGTGCTGGCCCTCGACGCCCAAGCTCTGTTGCTGGCGCAGCACGCTCCGTCGAGCGAGTTTAAAGGGTTGGCGCTGTACACGCCCGTCGGCGGAAGCCCGGGTCACGGTCCGCAGGAATTTATCGGCTATCGAGGATCGCTCTCCACGCCGGAACCGGGCAGTCTGTTACTGCTCTCGACGGGCCTGCTAGGAATTGCAGGAATGGTACGACGCAAGCTGCGCGGCTAATTCGTGTTTGGTTGTTCGCGTTTCCGCAAGTCAATTGTTTCCTCTAGCTCCTTTGGTGCCGCAATCAGCGCAAATCTGATTGCGGCTTTTTTCTTGAGCCGCGTGTCACCTCGGACACGTCCGCGTTACCACGGACACGCTATCCAGACTGGACGCGATTCTAACGTCATTCATTTCAATTGGTTAGCTCTGGCTCGCCGATTGCTTTTTCATTCGGCGAAGGCATGGAGCCAATCATGGAAACGATTCTGCAAGGTCTGGTAATCATCGGCGGTCTTACATTCTCGCTGGCCGCGTCTCTGCTGATCGAAGAACTCATCTTCGGACAAATCGTCCGCGTCGCGTTCGCGCGCCGCCCGGAAATCCCTAAACATTTTTCCGAAAACGCTCCGAAGTATTGAGCTGACGTATTGAAAGGAGCACCACCATGCTTTTGCTGAAGTACTTGCTGTTGAGCGCGGGGATCGCGATGTTCGTGATCGCCGCTGGAATTCTCTCCTACGACGCTTACCTGCTGATTGCCTGGCAGCGCAGACGTTTGAACTTCCGGCCCGAGGCAGGCACGCCTGCGCCCGGACTTGCCCCGAGTGTCCACTGGCGCACATCGGTTGCGCTGGCGATGCTGGCCTGGGCTCCGCTGCTGATTTCGGCCGGCATCGTGATTGTCCCCAGCGGAATGGCCGGCGTGCGCGTAAGCCAGACCAAAGGCACGCTGGCCGGAACGCTGTATCCGGGCGTGCACTTCGTGATGCCGCTGGTCGAGCGGGTCGAACTGTTCAACACGCGCGACCAGCTGTTCACCACCGGCATCAGCGAGGATTCACTGGCCAAAGGCGTGCCGAAGGGCGAACCGCTGCACGTGCAAGCCAAAGAAGGACTGACGCTGGGCCTTGCCATCACCGTCCGATACCAGATTGATCCCAAGCGCCTCGATTATATTGAAGCCAACCTGCCGCAGCCTCTGGAGAAGGAAATTGTGCCGCCCGTGGTGGCCACGGCTTGGCGTGAACTGGTGCCGGGCTATACGGTGCGCGAAGTTTTCTCCGCCAAACGCGAAGAAGTCCGTCAGCGTTCCGCCGAAATCATTCGCAAACGACTGGCCGCCGATGGCATCGTCGTGAAAGAAGTCATGCTGCGAGACATTCAGCTTCCAGAGGAGTATGCGAAGGGCCTCGAGTCTCTGCTGCTGAAGGAACAGGAAAACGACCGCATGGGCGTGGAGACCGAGATTCATCAGAAGCAAGTGAAGATCGCTGAAGCCGACGCCGAGGCGACCAAGGTGCAAGAAGTGAAACAGGCTGAGGGACAGGCTGCGGTCCGCGTGCTGCAAGCGAAGGGCGAGTCCGATGCCATGCAGTACACGCTCCCGCTCAAGCAGAAACAGATTGAGCAATCGAAGCTCGAAGCCGAAGCGCGCAAGGAAGCTACAGTCAAGAACGCCGAGGCCGCCGGCGAGGCCAAACTCATCGACAGTAAAGCCGAGGGGGAACGCCGCAAGCTTCTGGCGCAAGCCGAAGCCGAGCGCATCCGCTTGACCGCCTCTGCCGACGCCGAACGTATGGCCAGCGAAGCCGCCATCCTGAAGCAGAATCCCCTGCTCATCAATAAAATCGTCGCCGAGCGCCTCTCTGACAAATTGCAGGTCATGATGGTTCCGGCGGACGGCAAGTTTTTCTTCAACGACATCATGCACGGAATGAGTTCTCCGAGCCACGTGAGCCAGGCGGAAGACGTGGAAAGTTCCGAAGGTAAGTCGCAGCAATAACCAAAGGCCATGGATTTTCCCTGTGCCCCTCTGTGTTCCGTGTGGTTCAAGAACAAATCTTTACCACAGGGGTCACAGGGGAACACAGGGATACAGCCTGCCCGTCGGTTGACTAGATGAACGAGCCCTTATCCATCCCGCGCTATAATCAGCGCATTCCACACATGGGAGCGCGAACCTCCAGCGGTCTGCGGCTTGGTTGGCTGACTTCGTTCTTGGTCGCGACTATTCTCCTTCCCTCGTTGTTATCCGCTTCGAGTCTGGGAGACACGGCTCGCCAACTGGCACACAAGATCGCCGCCGACTCCGGGCCCGGCGCCTTCGCACTGGAGGTCACCAACCGCTCGTCGCTCGACGACAAATCCGTGCGCGAAGTGCGCAGCGCGCTCGAAGCCGAATTGCTGGTCAAAGGCGTGCGCACCGCGAAAGCCGAGCAGGCGATGGGAACGGTCGAGGTCGTTCTCTCCGAGAGCCTGCGCGAATATGTTTGGACGGCCGAAATATTGATCGGATCTGACGAAAAGAAGGTCGCTATCGTCTCCCTGCCGCGATCGCCAACGGGAACATCGTTCACCGCTGCGATGCCCATCGTTCTAAGAGCGACTCTTCTGTTCGCGCAAGAACGGCCGATGCTCGACGTCGCCCTGGTCGAAATGTCGGGAGGATCCCGCCTGCTCGTGCTCGATGACGGCATGGTCGCGATCTATCGTCATCAGGGATCGGATTCGGCGGGACTGAATTCAGCGAGAGCGTGGGAACTGGAAGCGTCGTTGCCCATCGCTCACTCGCGCACTTTTCCCCGCGATTTGCGCGGACGCCTGCTGCTGCGCCGCGATCACCTGTTCGATGTCTACCTGCCGGGAACGTTCTGCCGAACTAATTCCGGTGCGCCGCTTACGCTCACTTGCAACGATAGCGATGACCCCTGGCCCCTGACGGCGGACGACAACAGCGTGCGCGCTTTCTTTGCGGCCGCGCGCAATTTCTTCACTGGAGGACTTTCTCCTGGGATCGGGAAAGTCTCGAACGTTCCTTCGTTCTACGCGTCGGCGGCGCTTCCGCGATCGAACTACACGTTGTGGGCCTTCGCTGCCGTCGATGGATCGCTGCATCTGGTGGACGGGATTACGGATCAAGTAATCCGCGGCGCGAAATGGGGCAGCGATCTGGCTGCGGTTCACTCCGGCTGCGGCACGGGCACGCAGTTGCTTGTCTCAGAAGGTGGGGATACGGAGCGCGACGGCCTGCGCGCGTTCGAGATCCCGGATCGCGATCCAGTCGCCGCCAGCTCCGCGGTAGAGTTCGATGGGCGAATCACCGCACTGTGGCCGGACAGCGGCGGCAATAGCGCAGCGGCAATCGTAAAGCGAAAAGACACGGGATGGTATGAGGCATATCGCATATCGATTTCTTGCAGCAATTAGTTTGCTGGTCGGGGCTGCCGGTTGGGCAACCGCAGCGACCCGCCCGCACTATGGCGGAACCCTGCGCGTCATGCTGCAATCGGCTCCGGACACCCTCGACCTCCCCGCCAACGCCACGCCCGCCACCTACTGGGACATGGCGCGCACGCTCTCGCTGGTCGGCGACACGCTTGTAAGAATGGATGCGCAGGGACGCCCGCAACCCGCGCTGGCCGTGGCGTGGCAGAGCGACGCGACCGCCCGGCATTGGCAACTCACGCTGCGCCGTGGGGTGAAGTTCCACGACGGTAGCGCGGCGTCGCCGACGGCCGTCGCGCAGATTCTGCTCGCGCTCCATCCCGGTTGGAATGTGCGTGCGGCGGCGGATTCAGTGTCGATTAGTATTGACGGCGAGGCGCCCATGCCTTCACTGCTCGCCGAACTGGCGCTGCCGCGCAACCTCCTGCTCAAGCGCAATGCGAACGGCGTTCCCCTCGGCACCGGCCCGTTCCTTGTCGCCGATTGGCAACCCGGGAAACTGCTCAAGCTCGCCGCGTATGAGGATAGTTGGGCGGGACGTCCTTTTGTCGATACGGTCGAAATCGAATTCGGCAAATCGCTGCGCGATCAGGCGATCGCCCTTGAACTCGACAAGACCGACGTAATCGAGGCGGCGCCGCAGGCAGCCGGCGCATCGCAGCGGTACGGCGCGTCGTCATCGTCATCGTCATCGTCGTCATTATCAATATCGTTGCCGGTCGAGTTGCTGGCGTTGGTTTTCTCCGCGAACTCGAAGGCGCAGGACCCTCGCCTTCGGGAAGCACTGGCGCTCGCCATCGATCGCAAGCCCATCCAGTCGGTGCTGTTGAAAGGTGCGGGAGAACCTGCCGCGAGCATTCTTCCAAACTGGATGACGGGCTACAGCGCGGTTTTTTCAACGCAAGCGAATCCGCAACGCGCGCGAACCGTGCTCGCCGGCTCGCGGCAACCCGCGCTCAATCTGAGCTACGATGCCAGGGACCCTCAAGCCCAGCTGATCGCCGAGCGCATCGCGCTCAACGCGCGCGAAGTGGGCATCACCGTGCAAGTATCGTTGTCCGGAGCAGAGGACATCCGCCTGATGCGCGTAGTGCTGCCGAGTCCGGATCCAGCGACTTCGCTCGGCGAAGCGGCTCGGCACCTGGGATTGCAGCCGCCGCTATTCGCGACGCCTCGTGGAGACTCTTTCGATTTAGACGATCTGTATCGAGCCGAGCGCAGCTTGCTCGATGGATACGCTGTCATCCCGCTCTTCCATTTGCCGGTGGCAGTCACAGCGAGTGCATGCGTGCGCGACTGGGAGCCGGGTCGACTGGGGGCGTGGAGCGAAGCCGGGTCTTCGCTGGCTGATCTTTGGTTGGATCGGCCGTTAGCGGATCGGCGGCCTGCGGATCAGGGGCCGACTGATCCGCAGGTCTACGGTCCGCGGCCCGAGGCGGGATCGCGATGAGCTTCCGCAAAAAACTTCTTCTGTTGTTTGCTGCAACCGTGTTGCTCTGCGTCGCGGTCATTTCGGCGTCGGTGTACAGCACCATCCGGCGCTCGTTCGAGCAGGCGGACCAGGACCGCGCGAATGCGGTGGCTGCACAGTTTCAATCGGAATTCCAGCGGCGAGGGTCGGAGGTTGCGCGCAAGGTCGAATCCGTGGCCCGCAGCGAAACCGTGCAGCGCATCGCTCTTGATATGAACCGCAGCGTCAGCGACGCCGGCGAATACGTTAGCGAAGCGCGCTCGCTGGCGAGTCAGCAGCAGCTCGACTTTCTGGAACTCGTGGACAATCGCGGCACCATTCTCTCCTCGGCGCAGTGGCAGGCGAAATTCGGATATCCGGAGCCGGCGATTCCCGTGGCCACCGGCCCGGCGGGAGCGTTTCTGAAACGCGAAGAACTGCCGGACGCCGCCACCCTTGGCCTGTTTGCCGTGCGCGTGGCCCACGTCGGAGAACAGCCTTTGTACGTCATTGGGGGCGAGCGGCTCGATCAGGGGTTCCTCTCAACGCTCGATATCTCCGCCGGAACGCACGTGCTGCTTTATCAAAATCTGGACACGAAATGGAATCCGAAATCGCTGCTCGATTTGAACGGCCCGGCCGCGGGAGCGGATAAGATCGCTCCCTTGGTCGCGCGCGTTCGCGACACCCTGCAGGAATCTCAAGGCGTGATCCGTTGGAGTTCCGATTCCGCGGACGCCGAAGTTTTTCATGCCATCCCCCTGACCGGACCTGTCTTTGCCGCGACGGGTCAGACTGCGGCAAATCAGAGCGCCGCGAATCAGCAACTGATGGGCGTTCTGCTCGTCGGCAGTTCGCGGCGTCCGCTGATCGAATTGCAAAGGCAAATCGTCTCTACCGCCATGCTGGTCGGCGGCGCGGGAATACTGGTGGCCGTGCTGGCCAGCCTGTGGTTTGCAGCTCGCGTCACCCGCCCGGTCGTGTCGCTGGCAGAGGCCGCACGCCGGGTCGCGGCTGGCGATCTCGGCGCAAAGGTCGAGGTGGAATCGAGCGACGAACTGGGCGAACTGGCGGCATCGTTCAACCGGATGACGGAAGATCTGGTGCAGCAAAAAGATCGCACTCTGCAGGCGGAGCGCGTGGCCGCATGGCGCGAACTGGCGCGGCGATTGGCGCACGAATTGAAGAACCCACTTTTCCCGTTGCAGGTCACGGTTGAGAATCTGATGCGGGCGAAACAGAAATCGCCCGAGATGTTCGAGGAAGTTTTTCACGAGGGGACGGCGACCTTGCTGGCGGAAATCGACAATCTGAAAACGATCATCGGCCGCTTCAGTGAATTCTCGAAGATGCCGCAACCCCAGCGCAGGCCGACTCAGGTGAACGATGTGGTGCGCTCGGTACTGCGTGTTTTTCAAGCGCAACTGCAGGACAAAAACAAGAATCAGATTTCGGTGCGCACCGAGTTGGATGAAGCGTTGCCCGAGATTTCAGCCGACCCCGATCTGCTGCATCGCGCGCTGCAAAATCTGGTGCTCAACGCGGTCGACGCCATGCCGCAAGGCGGAGAACTGACGATTCGCACCGGGACGATGGGCAACCGGGTTGAACTTTCCATCTCCGATACCGGCTCTGGCCTGAGCCAGGAGGAATGCGGGCGATTGTTCACTCCTTATTACACGACCAAGCAGCATGGCACGGGACTTGGCCTCGCGATTGTTCAGTCGGTGGTAAGCGATCACGGCGGCAAGATTTCCGTCGAGAGCACGAAGGAAAAAGGGACAACGTTCCGCATCGAACTCCCGTGCCAACCACCGCTGTGGCAGACGACTTAAGAAGCATAAGTTAAACAGGAGAAAACCGTGGCGCAAAAAGCGCACTTGCTGATCGTGGACGACGAAGCCAACACGCTGGCTTCGCTGTCGCGGGCGTTCCGTCTGGAAGGGCATGAAGCCGTCGTCTGTGACAACGCAAACAAGGCTCTGGACCTGGCCAAATCGCAATTTTTCGACTTGATACTCTCAGACGTGGTGATGCCCGGCAAAGACGGCCTGGCGCTTCTCGAAGAACTCAAAGCGCAAGGCGTGCCGACTCCGGTCGTGATGATGTCGGGCCAGGCGCACATCGAAATGGCCGTGAAAGCCACGCGCCTAGGCGCACTCGACTTCCTGGAAAAACCTATCTCGACCGAAAAATTACTGCTCACGGTGGAGAACGCGCTGAAGCTCGGCCGCCTCGAGCGCGAGAATCGCGACCTGGAGCGACGCCTCGGCAAACACGAAATCGTTTGGAAAGGCGAGACAATGCGCCGCGTGATGGCGCAAGTGGAGCGCGTGGCCGCCAGTGAAACGCGCGTCTGCATTCTTGGTGAGACAGGCACGGGAAAAGAACTGGTAGCGCGAACGCTGCACGAGCGCAGTCCGCGGGCGGGCGCTCCGTTCGTCACGCTGAACTGCGCGGCGGTTCCGGCGGAGCTGATTGAATCCGAATTATTCGGCCACGAAAAAGGGTCGTTCACCGGCGCGGCCGGCCGCCATCTCGGCAAGTTTGAGCAAGCGCAGCACGGCACCATTTTTCTCGATGAAATCGGCGACATGCCGCTCGCCATGCAAGCCAAGCTGTTGCGAGTACTGGAAGAAGGAGAAGTGGAGCGGATCGGCGGCGAGCGCGCCATCACCGTCGATGTGCGCGTCGTCGTCGCTACGCATCGCGACCTCGAAGCGCAAGTGCGCGACGGCAAATTCCGGCAGGATTTATTTCACCGCGTATTCGTCTTCCCCTTGCGCCTGCCCCCGCTGCGCGAACGCCGCGAAGACATCGCGGCACTGATCGAGCACTTTGCTGTTCAGGTGACCGCCGCCAACGGATGGAAGCCTATGCGCTTCACCGAAAGTGCGATGGCCGCGCTGCAGGAGCAACCGTGGCCGGGCAACGTCCGCGAACTCCGAAACGCAGTCGAGCGGTTGATGCTGCTCGCAACTTCCGACGAAGTCACTGACGAAACCGTGGCTCTGGCGCTGCCCGCTTCGACTGCCATGCCCGACTCTGCATTGGCCGGTACTGGCCCGTTAGCCGACCGCGTGCGCGCCTTCGAGAAGCAGACCATTTTGGCGGAGTTGAAACGCAATTACCATCAGATCTCGAACACGGCGCGGGCGCTGGGACTGGAGCGATCGCATCTTTATAAGAAGGCTGAGCAGGTGGGAATTGATTTGAAGGCGGCGAAGAACGAGGGTGACCGCTGACACCTCATAGTGTCAGATTGAGTGCGGAGAACAGCAGGTCCTTCGCTCCGCTCAGGATGACAACCTTATTTACGGTGCCAACTCTTGCAGCACGGACGCCGCCTCCGTTTGCAATTTCCCTCCCACTCAGACGACAATCGCCTCGTGCCCAGCACTAGCTTTTATCAGGAACCGCAAGCCGTGAGCCCTTTCCGTCCCGGGGCGCTCGTAATCGCGACGTTGACCAACCCGCGCGAAAAATTCTGGGGCGCGATTCTTTTTCTATCGGCTGAAGGCCTCAGCCTGCGCGGCGTCGATGTCGCGTCTTTCGACGATCTTGCCTCGCAGATCAAAAGCGGAGAGCCCTTCACCTCCGGCGTCGTCTTCTTTCCCATGCACCGCCTGGAGCGCATGGAACTGGACCTTCCCGAAGGAAACATCCTCTCGCTCGCCCAGCGCTTCGCCGAGAAAACCGGGCAGGATCCCGCGCCGCTTCTGGTGAGCGAGTTCCTCTCGCATTCTGGGAGAGATCTCGGAGGACACGCGGGCGGAGAAAAGCCGCGGTGAACTACCGGCAGCTTCTGACCGCGCCCAACCAGCTTACGCTGTTGCGGATGATCTTTCTGCCCTTCATCGTCATCAATGTGGTCAAGCATGATTTCAAATGGGCGCTGGCGCTGTTCGTTCTCGCCGGATTCAGCGATGGCCTCGATGGCCTGCTCGCCCGCACCCTGCATCAGCAAACACTGCTCGGCCAATATCTCGACCCGATTGCCGACAAGCTGTTGATGAGCACCATGTTTCTCGTGCTCTCGATAGAACGGATGATTCCCTGGAAATACACGGTGGTGGTTTTCAGCCGCGATATTTCCATCCTGCTGATCAGCGGAGTACTGTTCATGATTGCCGGCCTGCGCGATTTTCGCCCCAGCATTTTCGGCAAAGCGAACACCTTTGCGCAGGTGGCCGCGATTTTCTTTGTGCTGCTGCTGCTCATCGAGCCGGTGCGCTGGGTTGAGATTGCGTGCACCACTTTTCTAAAAGCCACGTTTTTCTTCACCATCATTTCCGCCGTGCACTATGCATTTCTGGTGCAGCACCGGCTGCATGCGCCCGCGCCGCCCGCCATATGACGAAAACGCTTGCTGCATCGACAAGACTTCTAATCGCGTTCATCGTTAGCGCTCCGACTCTTCTGGCGGTGTTTTGGCTTTCGCAAAACGGGCACCGCAGGACAGGACAGGTGCTATTTGTTGTCCTGTGGATAGTGGGTTTTCTAATCGTGAAGCGGAAACCCACAACCCCGACAGGCTCGCCAAGCGTGAAAGTCGAACTACCCTCTAGCACAGTTTGGGTGATCGGGGCCGCCAGTTTTTTTGGATCACTCTTGCTGGTAACCAGCGGTGTCAGGGCACATGAGACAAGCGAGATCGTCGGAGGTTGTTTCGGCATGCTAGCAGCTGGTTTGTGGGTCTCCTTCTTACGGAATTAGACTTATGGACTCGCGCCTGAACGAAGGGCACTTGGCTGGCGACAACATTGTCCCTTAGATGATGCCATTTGACCCCTTTTCCAGCGCGCCCCTAGAATGAAAGATTCGCACTGCGCTCGCGAACTTATCCGTGACTCTGCATTCCTATGCCACTGCGCCTCTATAACACTCTTTCCGGGAAGATCGAAGACTTCCATCCGCTCGACGGCAACCGCGTCCGCATGTATGCCTGCGGACCCACCGTCTATGATTATGGCCACATCGGCAATTTCCGCACATTTATTGCCGTCGATCTTCTTTACCGTCATCTGCGCCAGAGTGGATATAACGTCCGCTACGTTATGAACATCACCGACGTGGACGACAAGATCATTCGCAACTCAGCGCTCGAAGGCGTCACCGTGCAGCAGTACACCGCGAAGTTTGTGCGGGCCTTTCTGGAAGATTCGGCCACGTTGAGCATTGAGCAGCCGATACTGGTGCGCGCTACCGAACACATCAACGCCATGGCCGACTTCATTGCCGAACTGGTGAAGAAAGGCTTCGCTTACCGCACCGACGATGGTTCTTACTATTTCCGCATTGCGAAATTCCCCGAGTACGGCAAGCTTTCGAAAAAAGATTTTGCCGGCACGCCAGCCCGAAAGTCATCGGCCAGAGCGAGCCGGTGCGCGCCCAGTTGACCAGCTTGTCGAGCTGCGCCACGACGAAGCCTTTTTCGGTGAGCTCGTCCGTCACCGTCCTGAGCAGCGCATCCTCGGCCGGCCCCGCGGCGCGCGGAGCTGCCGCGGGCGGCGTCAGGACTTCGGGCCCTATTCCCATTCCAGCGCCCCTTCCGCAGCTCGTAGACGAAGCCGACCGTCAGCACGACCAGGAAGGCGATCATCGACCAGAAGCCGAAGACGCCGGTCTTGCCCAGGGTCACCGCCCACGGGAAGAGGAAGGCGACCTCGAGATCGAAGATGATGAAGAGGATGGCGACGAGATAATAGCGCACGTCGAACTTGGCGCGCGCGTCGCCGAAGGCGTCGAAGCCGCACTCGTAGGCCGGAGAGCTTCTCGGAATCGGGCCGCTGGCGCGCCACGGCGAGAAGAAGCGAGCACCATCACCCCCGACTTCGCCACGGCGATGACGAGGAAGATCAGGATGGGCAGATAGCTCCTCAAAAGCTCTTGCATCAGTCCGCAGCCATTCCCGTCGCGCGCGGCCGGATGGGCCGCATAAGTTCGGCGAAGCGGGCGCATGTCGGGCCTGACCCAGCACGCGCACCCGCCCGTGGCG
>CAVZDM010000055.1:0-84023 GCA_963773955.1 uncultured Acidobacteriaceae bacterium
TTTTTTTTTTTTTTTTTTTATTTTTTTTTTTTTTTTTTTTTTTTTTTTTTTTTTTTTTTTTTTTTTTTTTTTTTTTTTTTTTTTTTTTTTTTTTTTTTTTTTTTTTTTTTTTTTTTTTTTTTTTTTTTTTTTTTTTTTTTTTTTTTTTTTTTTTTTTTTTCTTTTTTTTTTTTTCTTTTTTCTTTTTCTTCTTTTTTCTTCTTTTTCTTCTTTTTCTTTTTCAAAAAAAAAAAAAAAAAAAAAAAAAAAAAAAAAAAAAAAAAAAAAAAAAAAAAAAAAAAAAAAAAAAAAAAAAAAAAAAAAAAAAAAAAAAAAAAAAAAAAAAAAAAAAAAAAAAAAAAAAAAAAAAAAAAAAAAAAAAAAAAAAAAAAAAAAAAAAAAAAAAAAAAAAAAAAAAAAAAAAAAAAAAAAAAAAAAAAAAAAAAAAAAAAAAAAAAAAAAAAAAAAAAAAAAAAAAAAAAAACAAAAAAAAAAAAACACTCTCTCTCTCTCTCTCTCTCTCTCTCTCTCTCTCTCTCTCTCTCTCTCTCTCTCCACCTCCGCGAGCGACCGACGACCACCACCAACCCGACACGACCACCAATGCCGCCGACGACCCACCACAAACGAGCGCGACGCCGGCGACGCCGACGAACGACGACGCGAGCCGCGAGCGCGACCGACGACGAGCGCGACGTCCTACGAACGACAGCCACCACCACACGACGACGCGAGCGACGCCACGCCGCCGCGCCGCGACCACCACGCCGCCGCCGCTGACGCTGCGCCCGCCGTGCCACCACGCCGCCGACCACCAGCGCCGATCCGCCGCCGCGCCCGCCGCCGCCTCCCCCACCGACATCGACGACACGAACCGACGACGACGCCGACGCGACGACGACGACGACGACCACCACCACGACGACCCATCCACCGAAACGACCCCGATGGACCACCACCCGATGCCGCCACCACCAATGCCGCGCGAATGACCAACGCCACTGCTGACGCCGACGAACCACACCACCACGCATACGTCACTAGTGACCGAATACGTCGCCACACGCGCGACACCGACGCCAACGCCGACGCGATACGATGCCACGACCAGCGACGACGACGAGCCCCACGAATGCCACGCCAACGCGGCGAACAGCCACAGTCCGTAGCTGAAATGCCAGGAAGCGGCGATGATGCCGACCGCATAAAAGGCCACCATCCACGGATTTTGAAATTCTCCCTGAACCTTGGCGAACGACTGAAAGGGGTGCGTTGGCAGGTGTACGCCGGTGAAGCGCAGATGATAAGTATGCTGCACCATGTAGGCGAGCGCGATGATGCCGGTCCAGCGCTGCGAAGTGTAGAGCCAGTTGCCGGTCCAGGGATAAGCGCCGACGTTGGTCTCGCCTTGATACCAAATGTAGATGCCGTAGAGGCCGTGGTAAAGAATCGGAATCCAGATGAAGAACAGTTCCAGAAAAAAAACAAATGGCAGACTGTTCAAGAACTTGACCTGGTCACCATAGGCTTGTGGGCCTTTGAAGGCTTCGGCATTCGAGATGAAGTGTTCGAGAAGAAAGGCTCCGATGGGTACGACGCCACTGAGCGGAATGCAGACGGCGCAGCAGGAACGAGGTTCCCTCGCCGGCGCGGAGGGGAGCGACTCCTGATTTGATATGGGGAGCGACGGGACTGGCAGTTGCTGCCATGATGAATGCTCCTTCGGCGGTCGAATGTTAAAACCGAGTATTATCGTTTTTCGCGGGAAGGGAAGTCAAGGAAGATCGAGCAATTAACGCGGAGGTCGCAGAGTCCGCAGAGAAAAACTTGGCGGTTAATGGCAACTTCAAGGCTATCGCACACGTAACATTCCTTGAATTTCCTCTGCGATCTTTGCGTACTCTGCGGTTAGAGCTTCTGATTGCCGGCCACTCGATACCACGCCAGAAACGCGCGGAATGCAGCGCCACGATGGCTGTAGCGGGATTTTTCCTCGGCGTCCAGTTGGGCGAACGTCTTGTGAATTGCGGGAAAGAAAAACAACGGGTCGTATCCGAATCCGTTGTTGCCCCGGGGCGCGTCCAGGATGACGCCTTCGGCGGTGCCGCGGAAGGTGTGCAGCGTGTGGCCGTCGCGGGCGACGGCCAGGACGCATACGAATCGCGCCGTGCGTTTTTGTTCCGGAATTCCTTCCAGTTCGCGCAGCACCCGTGCGTTGTTGGCTTCGTCGTTGGTGTTGGCCTCTGCCTCGGTTCGTTGTTTTGCGATCACGGGCAGCGTAGCGCGCGGAATGAACGCCGGGTGCTCCACCGAGCGCATCAATCTCCAGGCCGGAGTCGTCGGCTAGAACCAGTTCGCCGGGAACGGCCAGACTGTAGGACTCTGCTTTCTTGCGCGCGTTCTCTTCGAAGGTAGCCCCGTCTTCGACAACCTCGGGCAGAGAAGAAAAGTGCGGAATGTTTGCGATCACGATACCCAAGGGCGCGGCGGCTCCGGCGAAATCGCGAAGCTTGCCCGGGTTCGAGGTTGCCAGGAGGATTCTTCGTTGCATCTTGCGCGCTCTCGATTCCTTTCTCTGTGGCCCTCTGTGTCCCCTGTGGTTACAGCCCTTTTTTTAACCACAGGGGACACGGAGGAATACAGGGGATTACACTCTGCCCGCGCTGAAGCTTTGGCCGCGTTTTGATCCACGCGACAACGAACACAGCCAGGCTGATCAGCGAGACGATGTCGCCGACGACACGATCGATCGTCCGGCGGAAGTGGATGTGTACATCGCTCTCTCCGGCGGCGACGGGAATGATGATCAGGCCGGTGACATCAGTTGTCCG
This sequence comes from uncultured Acidobacteriaceae bacterium, assembly GCA_963773955.1. Taxonomy (GTDB): domain Bacteria; phylum Acidobacteriota; class Terriglobia; order Terriglobales; family Acidobacteriaceae; genus Acidiflorens. The sequence goes on from CAVZDM010000055.1 coordinate 2,811, forward strand.
CGTTTGGGTGGGCCGGCCATTCACGACGACTTCCCACGCCGGGTAGTTGAAAAGGCGCACGGTTATATCTTGCGGCGCGGCAGCGTGGACGGTGAAGTGTTTTTCCGTCTGTCCCCACGCCATCATCGCGCTCCAAACCGGCGCTCCTGCGTCGTCGCTGACGCGGGGCAGATTCTTGTTCAACTCGTAAGGGTCGGCCCCGGCGGGGACGTATTCGTCGGTACCCTCGTAACCGGTGCCATCGGCGACGGCATTGCTCCTGTCGCGGATATCGCTGCCCTTTTCCCACCAAGGGGGCTGGAAGCGATAGCCAGCGAGGATAAGCGTTGCCAGCAGCACGGCGAACACCAGTACGCGCGATGTCCAGCGCTTAGCGGCCATGGTCAACAGCATTGCCAAGGCGGCGTTCATGCACAGTAGCCAGCGAAAGGGAAGTTGCACAAAGCGAAATTTGGGCAGGTGTTGCCAGAACAAATTGCTCACCGAAAGCATGAGGAACGCGCTGACCGCACCCCAGGCGGAAAGCTGCGTCCGGATCCAGGGAGTCTCCAATCCGTTCGCGCTGTGCGCGACTGGACAGCCGGGGACGGCTGTCCCTACGTGTTTCTTCCGCCGAGAGAACCAGATCGCGCAGGCGAGGACGCCGATTTCGGCAATCGCTACCGTCGAAACCAGCAGATTGAAGCGGTTGTGATCGGGATCGGCAAGGGTGGTGAAAAGAAAATTGTCCTGCGGCCGCACTCCCGGCGAGAGCACCTCGCCGAGGTTAATCCATCCCTGTTCGTAGATTGCCGGGAGCAGGTAAAACGAAGCGAGACCGGCTCCGAGAAGCATGGCCAGCGCCGTCCCAATGAGAGGACGCGAGATCTGCGGACTCCGTCGTTTACGCACAATCTCTATCGCCGCTAAGACCAACGCCAGCCCGGCGGCTGAGTAATGGATCATCACCGCCGCGGGTGCGTTCGTCAGCCACGCCGCGGCCAGCGTGAGGCTCAAGCAGAGCGCGGGTCGAAAGCCAGCATCAGACTCCGGCAAAAAGAGCCGCAGAAGACAAAGCAACAGCAGTGGCAGCAGGGCCGCGGCCAGCAGTTCAGCATAGGCGCTCCGCCAGTAAATGATCAGCAGGTGGTAGGGATTCAGCGCATAGAACACGGCCGCAAACAATGCGTCCGAGACGGAGAGCCACTCGCGGGCGAGCCGGTACATGGCCGCTCCGGCGAGCATGAGCGCGATCCAGCAATAAACGCCGGGCACCACCTTCCAAGGCAGAACAGCGCCCAGCGTGGCGCCCAGAGCCCAGGAGGCGGGCGGATAAAACAGAAAGCGAGCCTCGCCATATCCCCAGTGCGCCAGCGCCGCCCAGCGCGGATATACGATGCCATCCTTCCATTGGCCGAGGACTTCCATCCACGAGAATATGTGGAACTCGAAATCATGTCCGGAGGGACTGCCCCACCAGAAAAACGGTGTGATGGCCACGAGACAGGCGCCAGCCAACAGCAGCGCACGCGAGATCGGACTTTTGAGCAAGGAGCCTCTGGCTTTCGTGCAGAGACGCGACTTGCCGCGTCTCACGCGTCTACTAAAGACGGGGCAAGCCCCGTCTCTACGCGCAGGGCAATTCTATTGCATCAGAAAATTTCTCGGAAAATTAACCAAACTGAAATCATTCAGGAGGGGGTGTCGCGCTAATCTGCGGTCACCTAGGTGAAACAGACCGCCGGGGGCTGGGCTGACATCAGAGACGGTGTGCCGATCTGGCTCCCGGTTTGTTTTTCGGGGGATCGTGGCGTTGTCGGTTGATGCTTATTGGCTGACGCTTTCGGGATTTCGCTGGCGGTGCAATTCGGCGAGGAATGCCTCTTCATCGAGCGAAATGCCGTTTCGCAACAATTCCAGAAGCGGATCCTCGGCGTCGGTCGCGCCGCTGCTGGCGGGGCTCAGGTCGATGGCGTTGGCGACCAGCGCACGAGGCGAAGTCTCCAGCTGCGGAGTGGTGCCCGGCTGGCCGGTGAGGAACTCGATGAACTCGCCCACGCTTTTGCGCTGCTCTTCGGTGCGGGCAGGGAACTCAATGCCCATGCCATGTCCGGGATGCATGACCCGGACTAAACCTTCGGTGTGAATCTCCATCCCGGTGGCGCGCAGGCACAGGTCCACGGCTGAGGACTGAGGGAAGGGAGATTCGGTCTCCACATAGCAACCACCCAGACTAAGATCGGTCAGTTTACATTGGCTGGCCGCGTCCGGTTCCTCGGGTAAAGCATCGTGCGCACGGGCAGCCAGCCACTCGCCCAACTCTTCACGCATCTTGGGATCGATGTCGAGAAAGCGCAGGCCCGTTTGACCGTTGGCGGTGCTCCAGGCGACTTCTGCGTCACCTTCAATACCAGCGCCGCCGTCGGGAAGCTCAAAGGAGACGCGAACCATGGCGGTGGATGGAAGCGGCTTGGCCGCCAGCACGTCCATGCCGCCGGTGCTGAGGTCGAGCAGGATGCCCTCCACGGTATTGCCGTCGTCGGTGCGAATCGAAGCCGCCGCCTGCACCGCGACCCGTAAAGATTGCCGTCTTTCGCGTTTCAGCAGGGCCGTGGCGGCGCGTAAAGTGGTTTGCGCCTGCTCGGATGTGATGGGCTTGGTAAGGATGAAATGAGCTCCCGCGCCAAGAATCGCGCGGATCTGCGAGCGATCGTGCAGCAAGGCAACGGTGACGGGCGGATTGCGGTCGGAGCCGGCAAGGCGGCGGCAGGCTTCGAGAACCAGTGATGCGGCTTCAGGATCATCGAAGTCGACAATAACCTGATCGAAGCGCTCCTCTGCCAGGCGCGTCGCAGCCACATCGGCTGCGTTCGATCGATCAACCGCGACGCCGAACTGCGCCAAGACCTGAATCAGCGTCTCCGCAGTCGGGTCATCCTTTGACACCAGTAGTGCCTGCAATATCATGCGACCGAGCCTCCCATCTCGCGCTCTGCCTGTACCAGGCTTCTACGGCCAACGCGGAGTTGTGCTGCGCGCCGGTTTGGCCGCCGCTTGCGCCGATTGAGCGCTGGCCTTGGCAGCCATGGCATTGGCGTTTTCGTCGTCGACTTCCGCCAGCACGGCGCTATCGTCCTCGACGTCAGTTTCAGCAAGCAAGGGCGCGACTTCGCGCAGTTTTTCAGCAGCCTGCTGCAGCATCTCGATCTGCTTTCCCAGCTGTGTGTACTGCGCCTGCTTGCGGCGCAAAACCTCATGGATATCCTTCATACATCCCCCTGCGCCTGACTGTAGGTTTGGACGAAGGTAAGGTCAACGCCAAAGGCATCGCGGGCCGTTACGGCAGTAACCGGCGGAGAGGATTGGCCGCGGACTGCAAAAGCGATGTTCGGGTCAAACTTGGCCAAAAATACCGGCCCATCGAAGCCGTCCTCGTCCTGAAGAACGCGCCGGTTCGCCGGGGAATCGCGAACGGCTGTCAAGCCGATCAACTAACTTGTGCTTAAAAATCAAAAGCCCCGCCTTGCGGCGGGGCCATGAGTTGAGTGTCTGGGCGAACCTACAAACTTAGAGTTATGCCCCGATCCGTTTGCGTCGGAACATTCCAGCGATACCTACGAGCCCTGTTCCCAAAAGACCCAGAGTTCCCGGTTCCGGGACGCTGAGCTGGGAGCCGCCCATCGTAATGTGCCCGATACCACCGGTGATCTGTGCATTGTTCGAGAAGAAGTTCTGGGTGGTCGTTCCAGTTACCCAACGACCGCTATACAGCCAGCCTGCGATCGTGCCAGTGAGACTGTACCAGCGGCTGCCGCCAAAAGGACCGCCAACAGCCGTGAGATTCCAATCAACTGGACCGACGAAGCTGCCGGTGAAGAGCGATATCGGGTTGGTGCAGCTCGGACATCCCGTTAAGGTTTTCGCCCAAGCACCCACGCCTAACACGTCAAATGACGAGCCCGCGCCCCCGGCAAAGGTTCCGCCGCCAAAAATCGTGCCGCTGGTCAGAGCGCCGGTCGAGAAGCTGACCGAGCCGAGACTGTGCGATGAAGGAACAGGTGTGATGCCGTCGAACATCTTTAGTTGCGACTGCACAGAAGAGATACCAAGGGCTGAAATCGAAATCGAACCGAACTGGTTCGTAATATCGATTGAGCCCGCCCAAGCGGCCATTGGCAACGCCAATGCCAGCAACGCCAAAACTACCACTCGCCTCATGTTAATTCCCTCCCAATTGTCTCTTTTTCCCAGATTCGCCTTGAAAAATCTGTCTTCAAGGTATAGGTCGCCTGCTATCAGTCGAGCACTTGTCGTTCCAAATCTACGTAAGGCTGGTTGCTGTTACTTATCAATGACTTACCAGCGCCTACCGTCCCTTTTCATAATCCTGGAATGCAATCCGCTGCACACTAGCAACAGTTTGCTCGCCTGGATCGCCCAGAGGATCAATTCCGCAGGCTTACGGACCGCGAAACGGAACTACTGGAGACTCGGAGTCGGTAGGAATCTCGAAGTGCAAGAAACCCTAACCTTGGGGGACCGCTTCCAGAGCCGGGTGCGACGGAGAGTAACCCATCGCAAGGTGACTCATGTTACCTCGCCCTACGCGTTCAGCAATGGCTCCTTCGTGCCATTCCGTCGCTCAGGAGTGGAATTCCGTCCCCGGGTCACTGGCCACATAATCCGGGGTGAGCAGTTCTGGGGGAGGGCTGTTCGGGCGTCCCGGATCCTTTGGATCCGGGGCGCTTCTTATTTGTGGTGGGTGCGTCTGTATTTCTAATTCTAATGAAGTGCGCCCGTGAGCCCGGGATTCCACACCATTCCGCTGGCTTCCAAGCTCACCTGCCACGCGGGTCTACGAACCTCGGCACCTTTTCACCTTTTCCCGAGGACAGGCTGCAATAGGCGGCGTCCAGAATGAGCTGGTTCCGCCAGCCTTCCAGTCCAGAGACCGGAAACACCTCCCGACCCTCGACCGCAGCGGCGAAGGCGTCCACCTGCCGCGCGTAGGCCAGTTGGTTGGAGACGGTGTCTTCGGCAACGAGTTGTCCATCGCGCCACAGTCCCAGCTTGATCGGCCGTTCAACATTCAGCGCGTCATCGGCTCGAAGGACGCCAGTATCGCCCACAATCTCCAGCGGCGTACGATATTGGGCGCGAGTTGAAACCACTACCGTGGCCAACGTGCCACGCTGAAACTCTAACGTCAGCACGGCCGCCGCTTCTACGTCGCCCGATTTCTCATCGGAACGTCCGACAGCGGTCACCCGCTGCGGCTCATCCTGCAGGATATAGCGCAGGGCATCGATGCAGTGGACGCCCACGTCGGCAATCGGGCCGCCGCCCGCGATCGAGCGGTTGGAGATCCAGGTGCGGGGATGGTCTGCCCCGAGATACGAGAATTCCGCCCGCGCAAAAATCGGGCGCCCGATGTCACCAGCCGCGATGCGGTCGCGAAACCTTGCCGTGCTTTCTTCAAAGCGAAAAACCTGCGCGACGCCGAGCAGAACCCCGGCCTGACGCGCCGCTTCGACCATCTGGCCGCACTCGTCCGCATCCATTCCCATCGGCTTCTCGCATAGCACCGGCTTGCCGGCGGCAACCGCGGTAAGCACGTCCTGTAGGTGGCAGGCGTTGGGGGTGGTGACCAGCACGGCGTCAACTTCTGGGCAGCGGCTGAGTTCCTGGGTGGAGAAAAATACGTGCGGGATGCCATACTTCGCGGCGGCCTCGTGCGCTTTGTTGGAATCCCGACGGGATAGGGCGATCACTTTGCAATTCTGAGCCAGGGCGAAACCCGGCATCAGCCGCCGCACGGCGTGGAATCCGAAACCTGCTATACCAAAGCGAATCATGTGAGTTGCACCATTTTGCAGAGATTCTACATTCGATGCCGAGTGCCCCTGTGGTCGTTCCCTGTGTGCCTCTGTGTTCACCGTGGTGATTGCCCTCCGCAGCGTCAAGAGCGAAACCACAGGGGGCACAGGGACCCACAGGGCAATCCGACCCCGGAAACCAGCGATGCGAAAGCGCATTCTCCCGGCCGCTAGGTGTACGGGTAAAAGACGAAAAACAGCAGCGACAGCGCGGTCAACGCCCAGAGTGCCGGACGAACATCCCGCAAGCGCCCCGAAACCAGCTTGCAAAAAGGATACAAGAGAAAGCCCGCCGTCATACCAATTCCCACGTTGTAGGTGAAAGCCATCAGGACGATAACGCCGAAGGCCGGGACCAGTTCAGTGAGGTCGTCGAAGGGAATCCGGGTGATCGGTGTCAGCATCAGCAATCCCACGAAGATGAGCGCCGGTCCGTAGGCTTGGGGCGGAATGGCGGAAATGAAGGGCGCGAAGAACAGAGTCCCGACAAAGCAAAGCGCAGTGATGATCGCTGTCAGGCCGGTTCGGCCGCCCGCCTCCACCCCCGTAGCGGACTCGATGTAGGCGCCGGACGTGGTGGTTCCAATCACGGCGGCGAAGGTCGTGGCGAGGGCGTCAGCCATCATTGGGCGCTCGATCCGCGGCAGATTGCCGTCTTTATCGAGGAAACCCGCGCGCGCCGACACACCAATGAGCGTGCCCATGGTGTCTACGAATGCCATGACAAAAATCGTCAGCACCACCGGGAAAAATCCCCAGCTGAACAGACTGTGTAGATCGAATTGAAAAAAGACGGGCTGTAAACTGGGCGGACGGCTGACCCAACCTTCCGGGGCCGGGGCGACCCGGGTTACAAAACTGAGCAGAGCGGTAACCAGAACTCCACTAAGAATAGCGGCGGGGAAGCGGCGAATGGTCAGCACCGTGATCAGCAGGAACCCGAAGATGGAAAGCAGCACCGAAAGCGAAGTCAGATGGCCCGGCCGTACCGGCGCCCCGGGGAATCCCATGGTAACGATGCCGGTCTGATTCAGCCCGATGAAGGTGAGGAACAATCCGATACCAACCGCGTAGCTGTATCGGAGGGTGGGGGGAATGGCGTCGACCATCCACTGGCGGAGGCGGAAAAGCGTCATGAGAATAAAGAGAACGCCGGCCAGAAACACGGCGCCCAGAGCGCTCTGCCAGCTGTAACCGAGTACGTGAACGACGGTGAACGCGACGAAAGCATTTTCGCCCATATAAGGGGCGATGGCGAAAGGACGGTTGGCATAGAAGCCCATCAGCAGCGTTCCGAAAATCGCGGCCAGAATCGTAGCCGTGAGCGAGGCGCCCGCCGGCATGCCGGCCGCTTTCAGGATGGCAGGATTGACGGCCACGATATAGGCCATGGTGAAGAAAGTGGTGAGTCCGGCGACGACTTCACGGCGGACGGTCGTCTGGTGGTGAGCGAGTTCAAAGAACTGATCGAGCCAGCGGTTCAAGTTGTCCTCGAGTGCAAACTCAGGATTGTACATTCGTCGCGCTCGCAGGACGAATCGAGCATCCCCGGTGCGTCCCTGTATTCCCCCGTGTCCTCTGTGGTTGCCGTTTGTTCTGAGGGTCAAGAGCAACCACAGGGAACACAGAGTGGCACAGAGGGAAGCCTGCGTTCAGTGACTACGCAGCTCGGCAAGCAGTTTAGGATCGATGTTGCCGCCGCTGATCACAGCGACGTTGATCTTTGTGCCGGGCAATTCGGCGGCATGAAAAAGAAATGCGGCTACGGCTACAGCCCCGCTCGGTTCAGCCATCGTTTTCGCGTTCGCGCTCAAAACGCGTATGGCCTCGCGAATCTCATCTTCCGTCACGCTGACGATGTCGTCGACATAGGCGCGGATGTGTTCGAAATTGATCGCGCCAACGCTCTGGGTACGAAGACCGTCGGCTAGCGTCTGCGAGACTTGTTCCGCCGGGAAAGAGACGATGCGACCGGCGCGCAGGCTGGCTTGCGCGTCAGCGGCCAGCTCGGGCTCGACGCCAATCACCCTGACTTGGGGATTGCTGAGCTTGATGGCGGCTGAGACGCCGCTGATCAATCCCCCTCCGCCGACAGGGACCAACACGGTTTCAACGTTGGGGAGGTCTTCAAGGATTTCAAGCCCCAGCGTCCCCTGGCCGGCGATGATCTTTTCGTCGTTGTACGGAGGCACGATGACGTAGCCGTGCGCAGCGGCAAGTTCTTCGGCGCGCAAGCGCCGCTCTTCACTGCTTGGACCAACGGTGACGATCTCGGCGCCAAGGGCGGCCGTGGCTTCGAGCTTGTTCTTCGGAGCATTGGCCGGCATGACAATGATGGCCTTCACGCCCAGCGCCCGCGCCGCGTAGGCCACGCCTTGCGCGTGATTGCCGCTGGAATACGAAATGACTCCGCGGCGGCGCTCCTCATCGCTCAGAGACGCGACCTTGTTATAAGCGCCGCGCAGTTTGAAAGCGCCGATGGGTTGCAGATTTTCGAGCTTGAGAAAAAGCTTGCGCTGATCGGTGGCGCCCGTCCATTCGAACAGGGGTGTGCGGACCGCGATGCCGCGCAGGACGTTTTGGGCCGCGCGAATGTCGTCGAGGGAAACCATCGTGTTTGAGCGTGCCTTGTCCGGATGTTTTTTGCAAGGACGGCCTCGTAGTACATCATGATGTTACAGAGATTGACATCATGATGTCTAATGGTATAGCATCAAAACATGAGGACAACCCTTTCGCTCGATGACGACGTGGCCCAGTTGCTGAAGAAGGAGGTTCGGCGAACTGGCTCTTCTTTCAAAGAGGCGGTGAATCGATTTCTGCGGATGGGATTGACGGCTTCGAAGCAGCCCGTCCGGAAGCCGTTCCGGGTGAAGCCGTGGAATCTGGGTCTGCCTCCGTTTGAGAAAGTAGAAGAGCTATTGGAATACCTGGAAGGACCGGATCATCGGTGATCGTCATTGATGCCAATCTCCTGATCTATTCCTACGATCTCGATTCGGCCTACCACAAGAAGAGCCATTCTTGGCTGGAGGAAGCGCTTTCGGGAGTAGAAGCCGTGGGACTGCCCTGGCAAAGCGTATCTGCGTTCCTACGGGTTATCACGAATCGGCGACTATCGGGAATGCGTGTCAGCCTGCAGCAAGCCGTGCAAGTCGTAGATGAGTGGTTGCAACAACCGAATGTACAAATCCTTGTGCCGGCGGATCAGCACTGGTCGGTGTTGAGGCAAATGATCCTGGAGGGACAGGCCTCAGGCCCGTTGGTGAGTGATGCGGAAGTCGCGGCGATCACGATTGAGCATGGAGCTGTGCTGCACACGGCGGACCGGGATTTTGCCCGGTTTCCGGGGCTGCGCTGGAAGAACCCGCTGAACTAGTACGGAGAGCTCGCCCAACCGGGCACGACGCGAGGACTCAGATTTCCAGTATCACCGGCATAATCAGCGGCCGCCGCTGCGTTTGCCGCGAGATGTAGCGCTTCAGATCGGTGCGGATTTTCTCCTTGATCACGCCATAATCGGCTTTCTCTTCGGCGCTGGAGGCATCGAGCGTCTCCATGACGATCTCGCGGGCGCGTTCGATCACGCCGTTCTCTCCGGGAGCGAATCCGCGCGTCACAATCTCGGGCGCCGTCTCGACGAGGCCGGTGAGCTTGTTGATGGCGATGATCGGCATCACGAAGCCATCCTCGCTGAGGTGGCGGCGGTCTTTGATGACCATGTCTTCGACCACGTCGGTGCGCGAGCCGGAATCGATGCAGACACGGCCTACGTTGACGCGTCCAGCCTTGCGGGCGCCGAGTTCGTCGATTTCGAGGACGTCCCCGCTTTCGATCAGCATCACGTTGCCGACCGAGCCGTGCATGGAGGCGGCCAGATCGGCATGTAACTTGAGCTGCCGGTATTCGCCGTGGATCGGAACGAAATACTTCGGTCGCACCAGGTTGATGATGAGCTTCAGTTCTTCCTGGCTGGCGTGTCCGCTGACGTGAATCGGCGGGTAAGAGCCATCATCATAGATAACGAACGCCTCGCGGCGGAACAGGTGATCGATCATCCGGTAGATGGCCTTTTCGTTGCCCGGAATGATGCGAGACGAAAGCACGACCGTATCGCCCTTTTCGATTTTGGCGTGCTTATGGTTATCCACTGCCGCGCGCGACAGCGCCGACATCGGTTCACCCTGCGTGCCGCTGATAAGGACGCACACTTTTTCAGGAGCGAAATTCTTCATTTCGCCGGGATGAATCATCATGCCTTCGGGAATCTGGACATAACCCAGGTCTTCGGCGATTTCGGAGGAATTCTCCATGGAGCGGCCGAGGAAACAGATTTTACGGCCATGCTCGCGCGCCATGTCGACGGTCAGCTTGATGCGGTGAATGGAAGATGAAAAGCAGGAAATGAACAGACGGCGCTTGGTGCGGGCAAACACCTCCTCGAACTTGCGGCGCACAGCGCGCTCGCTCGGGGTGTAGCCCTTGCGCTCGACGTTGGTGGAATCCTGCAAAAGCACCAGCACTCCTTCTTTGCCGTACTCGGCGAAACCGTGGAGGTCGAAGAGCCGGTTGTCGGTGGGAGTTGGATCGACTTTGAAATCGCCGGTGTGCAGCACGACACCGAGTGGCGTGTGGATGGCGAGCGCGACGCAATCAACCAGGCTGTGCGTCACCTGCAGCGGATGAATGGTGAATGGCCCAACCTTGAAACGCTCTCCGGGACGGATTTCGCGCAAGTCGGAGTCGTCGAGAAGCTGGTGTTCGTCGAGCTTATCTTCGACGTAGGCCAGCGTGAATTCGGTGCCCCACACGGGAACATTCAGTTCGCTGAGAATCCACGGCAGCGCTCCGATATGGTCTTCGTGGCCGTGCGTAAGCACGATGCCGCGCACATGCTTGCGATTTTCAAGCAGGTAAGAAATGTCAGGGACAACAATGTCGACACCCAGCAACTCGGCTTCGGGAAACATGAGGCCGGCGTCAACCACCACGATGTCGTCGCCATAGCGGATGGCCATGCAGTTCATACCGAACTCGCCCATCCCGCCTAGCGGAACTATATGCAGTTTTCCTTTTGACATTAGTAAGTCGATGCTAGCACAGGGTGAGCCGTCGTTGTGGTTGGCTGATAGACTCGTAGTTGCAAATGGCCGACGAAAAGAAATCATGGATGCGGCGGCGCGTCGAAGGCGCGATCCGCGGAGGCCTGACTCGCACCTACGACACAATCAGGGTCGATCCCGGGCGCTTCCTGATGCAGTTGCGCGTGGCGCACGGGCTACCTCTGGCCAGCTTTCAGGGTGTTTACACGCTGGAGGTGGAACGCCTCGACGATGTGGCGGAGTCGGTTATTCGCGGCGGCATGAAGATGGCGGCGGCGGAGGGCGCTGGGTTTGGTTTGGGGGGAATCCTCACTATCGTGCCCGACCTTGGCATTCTTTCCGCCATTACCATGCGCACTATTCAGAAGCTCAGCCTGATTTATGGCTTCGAGTTGAACACCGACGACGAGATCGCTGAGCTATGGATTGCCGCGGCCAGCGCCGCAGGCGTCGACATCAGCCGCGAATTGCTGGAAAAAGAGGTGGTCAACCGCTTTGTCCCAAAAGTGATTCAGCGCATCGCGGTTCAGGCTGGAGCGGACGTGGTGGAGAAGTGGGCGGGCCGCCTGATTCCAGTCGTCAGCTCGGCCATCGGATGTGCGCTGAACTATTATTTCGTGCGAGCCTGGGGCGAGCGGGCGCGAGCACATTTCCGCGAGAAGCATCTCGAAGCGCGCCGCCGGCTCGCAGCGGAGCAAGGGCAACTGCCGGGCGCGGTGTGACAAACTTCTTAACCACAGAGAACACAGAGGACACAGGGAAAGCCGCTCCTAGTCACTCGATCTCCTTTGTGTTCCCCTGTGCCCCCTGTGGTTAGGTTTTGGGACGCCCGGCAGATACTCACTGTCTTATCGTAGCCACTCTTCCAGTTCAATCCCGCGTTCGGTTTTCTCGTCGCGATATTTGACGACAATCGGCGTATAGAGCGAGAGGTTCCAGTGGCCGGATTTGCCCCTGCCTTTGGTCACCGCACGCGAGCCGGGGACGACCACGGCGTTCTCCGGCACTTCCAGCGGATGCTCTGTCGTCGCCCTGTAGATTTCGCCCCGCACCAGATCATAGAGCGGTGTGGATCGGGTCAGAATTGTTCCCGCTCCCAAAACCGCGCGGGCGCCGACCAGCGTGCCTTCGTATACTCCGCAGTTGCCACCGACGAGCACATCGTCTTCGATAATCACCGGAGCGGCGTTGACCGGTTCGAGCACGCCGCCGATCTGCGCAGCGGCGCTCAGGTGCACGCGCTTGCCGATCTGCGCACACGAGCCGACCAGGGCGTGCGAGTCGATCATCGTGCCTTCACCCACGTAGGCGCCGACGTTGATGAACATGGGAGGCATGCAGACAACCGAGGGCGCAACGTAGGCCCCTTCTCGAATCGAAGATCCACCGGGCACCAGGCGAACACGATCGGCGAGAGTCAGACGGCGGGCCGGAAAAGTGTCCTTGTCCACAAAGGAAAGTACGTCACCGTCCGACACCTGTTGTAACTCGCCGAGACGAAAGCCCAGCAGGATGCCTTGCTTCACCCAGGCATTGACGATCCAACGGCCGGAGACTTTTTCAGCGGCGCGAATCTCACCGCGAGTGAGCGCGGCGCGGAAGTCGAAAAAAACAGGTCGGGCTTGGTCAGGGTTGACGATCGTTTCAAGCGCCGACAGGCGTTCAATGGCCGCCTTGAGAATGGATAGCGAATCTGATGTAGACAAAAAGCAGGTCCTTCGCTTCGCTCAGGATGACAAGCCTTAAACTGAGTGCTAAATGCTGCCCTTACGCCACGCACTTGCATTCGCTGCGGATCAGGACACCCGGCATCTGATGCGTCGCCCCGCGCGCCTCGGCGAGATTGCCGTACGGTCCGTGCCAGCGCGAATGATTGGGATCATGCCCGGCGGGGCGTCCCTTGCCGGAACTACACTGCCCGCAGGATGCGCGGTGCAGCATGGCTTTGTGCGGGCCGGCTGACCAATTTTCGTAAATATAAAATTCGGCGGCAACGGCGGCCGGAGCCGCAGCGCGCGTAATCAATCCGGCGTCGGTCGCGATCTTCTGCAGCTTCGATCGCGTGTCGCGGCGCATGGGAAGCAAGGGCAGGCGATAGACTTCTTCAATCTTGCCCATCATCGCGAGCACGGCCTTTACCGGGAGCGGACTCGATTCGATGAAGTTGGCCAGCATCAGGGGTAGATATTTGCGGTGAAGGGTGCGCGCCGTGTGCCAGTCGTTGTTCAGAGCGGCGCGCGTCATCTCCGCCATCTCGCGGGGAATTTCATTGGAAGCGACCGAGATCACGCCCACGCCGCCGAGCGCGATCACCGGCAAAGTGACGGCGTCATCGCCCGAGAGCACCAGAAAGTTCTCCGGCACAGAGTTCAACACCTCGGCAATTTGCGTCATGTTGCCGCTGGCTTCTTTCACACCTGCAATATTTGGAACTTCACATAACCGCGCCAGGGTCGCGGGCTCGAGGTTGGCGGAGGTGCGGCCGGGCACGTTATAGAGGATGACCGGCTTCTCAACCGCTTCCGCGATCGCGCGGAAGTGCCGATATTGTCCCTCCTGTGTCGGCTTGTTGTAGTACGGCGAAGCGGTAAGGATGGCATTGACGCCCGGCCGTGCGGCCACTTCTTTCGCCTTGGCGACAGCCTCCTGCGTCGAGTTAGAAGTTGCTCCGGCGACGATCGGCACGCGTCCGGCGACAACTTCGATGGTTACGTCGATCACGCGCAGCCACTCATCGTGGGTGAGCGTGGGCGTTTCTCCCGTGGTGCCGCAGGGAATCAGGAAATCGATGCCCGAGTCGACCTGCCAGGCAACCAGATTGCGCAATGCGTTTTCGTCGACAGCACCGTCCTGAGAGAACGGTGTGACCAGAGCGGTACCACAGCCTCGCAGTTGCATGCCTCAAGGATAACTCTTCCCGAGAGCGCGTGCATGAACAGGTTTTGCTCATGTGGTGACGGGGCGGAGCCTGTCCTGAACGGAGTCGAAGGACCCCGTTCCGCTGGGGTGAAGCTCGACAGACCGCCTGCGATAACATCTATTATTTCAGCACTCGCCCTAAAGCTCGCGCCACACGTTGCGGAACTCGAAAAACCCCGTTTTCCCCGCCAGCCACTCGGCGGCCCGCACCGCGCCTTCGGCGTATCCCTGTCGCGACTTGGCGTCGTGGCACAAATAGATGCGATCGCCGGCAGAATTGAAGACCAGTTCATGCATCCCGACCGCGTCCCCTTCACGAAAGGAGACAATCTCGATTTCTTTTTCGCTGCCTCCGGACTCGCGCACAATCTTCTGGATCGTGAGCGCGGTTCCCGAAGGAGCGTCTTTCTTTTGCGCGTGATGACGTTCGAAAATCTGCCCGGAGTAATCGTATTTCAGTGCGGCTCCGGCCGTCGCGGCAATCTCGAAGAACAGGTTGACGCCGATGGAAAAATTCGAGCCATGGAGGAAGCCCGTCTTTGCGGAGCGCACCATTTCGCGCAAGCGCGGCAATTGGTCGTACCAGCCGGTGGTTCCGATCACGATATTTTTCCTAGCGCGGATGCAGGCTTCCGCATTGGCGACGGCCGCCGCGGGCGTGGTGAAGTCAATCACCGTATCGGTTGAGGCCAGCGACTCGGGTGTAAGAGCTCTGGCGCCGGCGTTGTCAGCAGCAGAGAGAACTCGCACATGATGCCGGCGGGCCCGCGCGACTTCCGCCACTAGCGTTCCAGTTTTGCCTCGGCCTAGGATCAGAAGCTTCATGCTGAAACCTTGAACCGCAGAGAGCGCGGAGCACGCAGAGAAGATTCTGCAAAAACCTTTGCTTTACCGCCCTTGTTTTCTCCGCGCACTCGGCGTCCTCCGCGGTTAAATGACGCTAAGCGAACACTTCCGGATCCGCCTCGGCGAAAAACGCGTGGTGCAACCGCCGAACCACCTCAGCGGCGTCGTCTTCTTCAATCACGAAAGTAAGATTAATCTCAGAAGCACCTTGCGAGATCATGCGAATCTTCACATCCTCAAGGATGCCGAAGACCTTGGCGGCGATTCCGGGTGTGTTGCGTAAATTTTCGCCCACTAGACAAACGATTGCTTTCCGTCCCTCGTACTTCACGTCCGCAAGTTTCGCCAGGTCGGCGGCCAGCGCCGGAATGGATTCGTTGGTCTCGGCCGTCACCGAGACGCTGACTTCCGAGGTCGAAACCACGTCCACCGCCACTTCATGTTTGTCGAAGGCCTCAAAGATGGACTTTAAATATCCGCGCACCAGCAGACGGCGCGGTGCCGCGACCTCTACCAGCGTGATCTTTTTCTTGAGCGCGATGGCCTTGAAAATATTCGTGCAGCGTGGCGCGCGCGCCGTGACCTTCGTCCCTTCGCAGGTCGGGTTCAGCGAGTTCAGAACATATACCGGAATATTTTGCTGAATCGCGGGCAGCACGGTTGCCGGATGCAGAACCTTGGCGCCGAAGTAGGCAAGTTCAGCGGCCTCGTCAAAGCTGATGACCTTGATGCGCCGCGCTTCCGGAGTAAGGCGCGGGATCGGTGGTCATCATGCCGTCGACGTCGGTCCAGATTTCGATACGCTCGGCGCTGAGAGCAGCGCCAAAGATCGCCGCGGAAAAATCCGATCCGCCGCGGCCGATGGTGGTGGTGATGCCGGCGCGATTGGAACCAATGAATCCGCCCATCACCGGAACCTTGCCGGCCTCCACCAAAGGCTTCACCTTCTTGCGCAGGCGCTCGTTGGTTTCATCGAACTGCGGAACTGCGCGCGTGTAGGCGCTGTCGGTCAGCAGGCATTGGCGCGAATCCACGTGCGTACCCGGCAATCCGCGGGCAACGAAAGCCGCAGCCACGATCTTGCTCGAAAGCACTTCGCCGAACGAGGCAACATAATCGTAGGTGCGCGGAGTGATTTCGCCGACCGCGCCAATGCCGCGCAGCAATTCGTCCAGATCTTCGAAGTCGGCGCCCAGATCGCCGTGAAATTCCGTGAACAAGGCGGTACCGAGGAGTTCTCCGGCAGTATCGTAGTGGCGTTCGCGAAGGGCGCGCGCCATTTTGAGAGCGGACTTGCGATCGCCGCCACCGGCAGCCTTTCCCATGGCCAGCAGGGAATCGGTGACCTTGGCCATGGCGCTCACCACCACGACAGGACGGTCCGCCAGCCGACCCTGGACGATGTGCGCTACACGATCGATCGCTTTGGCATCTTGTACGGAAGTCCCGCCGAACTTCATGACGATCATGGGCGGGGGTGCTCCTTGCAGCGTTCCTTGGTTTCCCGTAGAGACGCGGCTCGCCGCGTCTCCCGCGGCGGAGACGGGGCAAGCCCCGTCTCTACACTAGAAATGGGTTTCCCTATCACCCGAGGTATCCCTTCGCCTTGAGGAGTTCAGCGTTGAGCAGGGCAGCGCCGGCCGCGCCACGAATGGTGTTGTGTGACAGCACGGTGAACTTCCAGTCGAGCACATTGCACTTGCGCAAGCGGCCGACCGCCGTGGTCATGCCCGCTCCTAGGTCAACGTCGAAGCGCGGTTGCGGACGATCCGGGGCAGTCATGTACACGACCGGCTGCTCGGGTGCACTCGGCAGGTATAACTGCTGCGGCTCGGCGCGAAAATCGTTCCAGGCGGCGATGATTTCCTCCGGCGTGGCTTTTTTCTTCAACCGAATCGCGACCGACTCCGTATGGCCATCTTCCACGGCGACGCGATTGCATTGCGCGCTCATCGCAAAGGGCGCAGGGTCGACGTGCGAACCGTTCAGCGTGCCCAACAACTTCTGCGTCTCCTCCTCCATCTTCTCTTCTTCTTTGGCGATGTAAGGGATGACGTTGCCGAGAATGTCGAGCGAGGGAACTCCGGGATATCCGGCGCCGCTAACCGCCTGCATGGTCACCGCCATCACCGTCTCGAGGGTGAAACGACGATGTATCGGAGCCAGTGCCAGCACCAGACCAATGGCCGAGCAGTTGGGGTTGGTGACGGCAAAGCCGCCGGATTTGCGCCGCCAGGGTTGGGTTTCGATAAGCTCGATGTGATCGCCGTTGACTTCAGGGACCACCAGCGGGACGTCGGCCTGCATGCGCAACGCGCTTGAATTCGAGACGACCGCACAACCGGCGGCCGCGAACTGCGGCTCCAGTTCACGCGCGATGCCGGCATCCAACGCCGCAAAAATAATCTTTGGAGCGCCTTCCGGTTTGGCGGGCGCAACTGTCATCTTGGCCACGTTAGCGGGAATGGCAGTCTTCAGACGCCAGCGCGCAGCTTCGGCATAGGGCCGGCCTTCCGAACGATCGGAAGCGGCCAGCCACGACACTTCAAACCACGGGTGATGTTCGAGCATTTGGATAAATCTCTGCCCGACGATGCCCGTGGCACCGAGAATTCCAACAGCAAGTTTATTCGACATATTTTTCAACAGGTTCTGATAAACAAGTTCTGATAAACAGGGTAAGTTGTGATTTTATACCAGCGAAATTTCTTAGGGGAATGCCGCCGCTGATCCGCGGGTGAATTCGGTGGGTGTGGCCGTACTCTTTCTCGCTTGTCTATCTTCCCAATTCGTGCGGGAACGAGTACTCGTTGAGCGGGCCGAACTTGCGTTTTTCGACGTAGATGCGCCAGCGACGCCAGACAATACGCAAACTGGCCATCACCGGGATGGAGAGATAGACGCCGAGTATTCCGGCGATTTCGCCGCCCGCGAGAATGCCGAACAATGCCGCCAGCGGATGCAACTCCACACTGACTCCCATGACGCGGGGAGAGATTACGTAATCCAGCACCAATCGCCAGACGAACAAAAACAACAGGATGAAGGGCCAGTGCTGGTATCCGGCCAGAACGGCGACGCTCGTCATCGCAGCGCCTGCCAGCAGCGGTCCAGCCAGGGGGACGAACTCCAGCGCGCCCCCGGCGGTACCTAGCATCAGCGCGTACGGAACTCGCATCGCACCCAGGAACGAGGTGTACGCCACCAGCGATAGCGCCGCCAACGTCAACTGGGCACGAATGAATTGGGCGAGCATCTGGTTCAGATCCTGGAACACATCCTGCAGAAACTCGCGCTGCGTGCGCGACTGCACCAGCGTAATCAGCACTTCGTGGAAGCTGCCGCCATCGCGCAGAAAGAAAATGGCTAGGATAGGCACCAGAAACAGCAGCCACACTTCTTGCGCCGCTTCCGCCGCGCGAACGCCGAGGCGCTGCGCCAGGCGAGACAAGTCGTCCCGGTGACTTACCAAATAATCCCGAATGCGTTTCTGGGTATCCTGGCTCCAGCCGTGCTCGCTTCCGATCTGTGCGGCAAGCTGGCCGATCTGACCGGAGAGTTGGCCGCTGCCGGCCTTATCCATAAGTCCCGGCAGCGACTGTCCCAGGCGGGCGCTTTGCCGGGCAATCCGCGGACCGACCAGCAAACCAAACAGCCCCAGAGCTACGAGGAGCAGAAGGTAAATGACCGCGATCGCCCAGGCGCGGCTGCGGAGGAGTTTCTCCAGTCGCACGACTGCGGGATTAATCAGGTACGCGAAGAAAATGGCAAAAAGAAAGAGAATCAAGGTTCGCCGCGCAGCATAGAGAAAGCCTAGCCCCACGGCGAATAAGAGAGCCGTCAGCAGCACGCGCGACGTGCGTGAATCAAGAAACGTCAAGAGTTATCCGTAAAGCAGGTGTCAGGTCTCAGGGTCAAATTCTTAGAAATATTCTACGCGCTTGCTGAGCCCGAAACCGTAGACCTGACACCTGACACCTTAGACCTGCACTTCAATCGCGGACCACTTCGGTATTCTCTCCCACCACCGACATCTTCATAACTTTGAATTGATCGTCGAGCCAGAGTTGCCACGTTCCCGCTTCGCTTTTCAGTTCCAGCTTGAGCAAATCCTGCGGCCCGTTCTTCAGGTTCACTTTCTCGCGGCCGATGAACTCCCCGGTGACCAACGCTGAAGAATGCTGGTGCGGGTTCAGGGTTCCGAATTGGGTGTGCTGCTTGGGCAGGCATTGCAGCCCCTTGTCCTGTTTGCAGACCATCCCTAGAATCTTCCAGGCCAGCAGTTCGCGATGGACGAAGAAATAGTCGTCCAGGATGCTGGTCGATAGCGGCATCAGATAGGGCTGTTCTTGTTCCTTTGCGTCGGCTGAAGCACTCCATTTCTGATTCAGAAAGTCATCATTCGGCACCACCACGGATTGCGCCGTACCCGGACTCACTTCCTTCCACTCGTAACGCCGGATTTCCCCCTTCGTGGTGAGCTGCATCACGGAATCTTGCACAGCCTGGGTGGGAGCGTTCTCCGTCTTGAATTCGGAGTCGATGACGCTGCCGCCGCCAGTCTGATAGATCGAAAAGGTCTCGGTGCCTACACGATGGCCATTCTGAAACACACCAAAGGAGCCAGCGTCGACCTTTTGCCCCTCGTGTTCCTTCTCCTTGTCTTTTGGCATGGGAGCCGCCCATGCTGCCACGCACCAAACCAGCGCCATCATGAAAGCCAGCCGATAAGACAACTTCACTGTGATTCTCCTGTTCCTAAATGATCAGCCGGGGCCTGAGACGGGCCGACCGCCTCGGTCCCTCCCCGAAACTGCAAACTACGCTCGATCTCAGCACAAAGGGAGGCTGGATCTTTGCCTGAGGTTACGACAGTCACGGTTGCCTGTGTGTAGGACGGTCGTCGTTGCCAATACAGACTTTCGAATTCGGCGCGGTCATCTTTTCGCAAAGGTCGCTTTATCGCGTCCTCGCGACTGCGCCGCCAAAGTTCGTCCAACGGAGTATCCAGGAATATAGATTGCCAAGGCCGCAGCAACTCAAAGTTCCTTGGTTGCGCGAACGTTCCGCCTCCGAGCGCGACCACCGTGTCACGCTTCAGCGATTCCGTCAGATCGCGGAGAGTCGGCGGTCTCGACCAGCCGAAACTCACGTTCCCCTCGGTCCCGAAACATTTCGGCAATTGTTTGTCGCTCGCGAGACTCGATTTCGGCATCCAGATCCACAAAGTCCCAGCCCAGCCGCCGGGCAAGTTCCTGTCCCACAGTGGTTTTGCCGGCAGCCATGAATCCCACCAGAAACACCGCGCGCACTCCCATGGCACTCCACGGCACGAGCGTTCAGGCGTCACCGGGGCCAAAGCCCCGTCACCACCCAAGCCCTCTAATTCTTGGTGTTTCAGCGTTGCTTGAGGCGGATTTTACCACTGAAAGAGCGCAGCACGACTTCCGATGCGGCCTTGCCGGTAGGTACCCACGAAGGAACGTCCCGCCTCGACGGGAAAGCGGGAGTGTTTGGCTTGGAGAGGAAAGTCGGCGTGCACCCGGCCCAGCACCGAGTGCGCTCTAAAGTCGGCCGAGACATCCGCCGGCGCCACCGCCTCGATATCACCGGTGTGGGTGGTGAACTTGTAGTCGCCGCCGGAGCCGAAATCTCCGTTGTAGAAAATCCTTCCCCTGCCGGAACTCGCCTGCACCAGCGGTCCCGTGACCGATTTCAAATGGATGTCGCCGCTGATGGAAGCAATCTCAACGTGGCCATTGCGAACATCGGTAAGCGTGATCGGTCCGCGCATCGTCCTTACGTGTACATGACCATTCTCGACGTTGTGAACATTCACCACCGCATCCGTGCCTTCCAGCGTCAAGTCGCCCTGCAACCGCTCCGCCGACAAGGGACCGGTCGAAGAGTGGAGGTTGAGGGTAGCGTCGGGCGGAATCAGCACTTCGTAGTCAACCCGGCCGGTTTGCTCGGTCGCGCCCTGCAGCAGGTGAGAAGCGATTTCAATTCGATTGCCATTCTGCTGCTGGTCGACCTCCACGTTGTCCGACTGGAGCGTGGCCGTCACCAGGACTTGATCCCCGCTGCCAGGTTTTACTGAAATCGCGCCGTACTGCGTATCCACGGAAATAATCGCGTTGGGCCCAACCGTGAAACGGTACTCCTTCTTGCTCTCTGCGAAAGCTGCGGAGGCCGAGGCCAGGCAGGTTGCCAGAACCAGAGTTACGACCGCGGCTGGTTGAATACTGGTTTGCGGAATACTCGTGCGTTCAATACTCGCCCTCTGAAGACTCGCCATAAAATGCCGCCCCTGCGGCCGGGAACGCCGGTCCGCCCTTCCGCTATTGAATACGATCTAACGCGATCTGGTAAAGAAGTGCTTTCTGCTGATACGCATCCATCAGATGCTGCCGGGCATCCATATCCCGCGGATTCCGATTGACGTATGCCTGCGTTTCCTGGATGTCGGCATTCACCGCTTTCAGTTGATTTTCATAGGTGGCCCGCGTCGAGGGGCCAAGAGTGGAAACTACACTCAGAAACTGTTGATCCTCCGCGCTCGGCCCGGGTTCCACTGCGGCTTCTACCGCGGGTGCCATTCCGTTTCCATTTTCCCTTCCGGCTCCATTGATGCTCGCTGGCTTCGCTGACTTCTTCGCCGCCTGTTGGGGAACCGCTGGCGCGGGAGCGGCCTGAGTCGCAGGAATCACTGGAGCCGGGGAAGTCACTGCGGGTGCGGGAGCCTGCTGCTGCGCCACTTGCGGGGCCGGCTTATGAGCGATCACGTAAGCGCCTGCCGCCAGCACCGCAGCCGCGACTGGCGCCAGCCACAACGCGCTCCATCGCCATCGCGGCGAAACGTGGACTGGGACTGGGATAATGACGGGCCGGGCGGGCGTGGACTCCGAATCACGGATCAGCCCTTCGGCCCGCAATTCCGCCGCAATTCGTACCCACACCCTGGGCGCCGGTTCTTCGGTTGCTGCCAGTTGCCGGGCTTCGCTCGCGATGAGTTTCAGGTCCCAGACCAGATCCGAGCAAGCCGGACAGGACTTTACATGCGCATCAACGTCAATCGGCAGCGTACCGTCCGAAGCGCCGTCGAGGGACTCCGACAGAACTTTTTCTACGTCTGAACACTTCATAGCCACCCTCTCCCCAATACCGCAACTTCCGCTACCCAGTCTTGGCCTTTTCGG
Source organism: uncultured Acidobacteriaceae bacterium (assembly GCA_963773955.1). Classification (GTDB taxonomy): domain Bacteria; phylum Acidobacteriota; class Terriglobia; order Terriglobales; family Acidobacteriaceae; genus Acidiflorens. The sequence goes on from CAVZDM010000055.1 coordinate 24,732, forward strand.
CTCTCATGAACTTCAGATAATCCCGCAGCTTCAATCGTGCCTTGTGGAGCTGCGACTTGCTGTTGCCAATCGAGCAGCCCACCATTTGGGCGATTTCGTTATGCTCGAATCCTTCCACATCGTGCAAAACAAAAACCGTTCTATAACCCGGCGGTAACCGGTCAATCGCCCGCTGCAATTGCAGGCGATCGATGGAACCCGTCAGCTTCAAGTCTTTGGTCCCGAATTCTTTCCTGGGAGCCTCGTCCTCGGCTTCCAGCGTCTCTTCGAGCGACACCACCGGCAGTCCCTTCTTGCGCAGTTGCATTAGCACCACGTTGACCGTCATGCGGTGCAGCCAGGTGGAGAAAGCGGACTCGCCGCGAAAGGTGCTGATCTTGCGAAAAAGCTGAAGAAACGCTTCCTGGGCCAGATCTTCGGCCTGCGCGGGATTGGAGACCATGCGCAAACATAGCGAGTACACGCGGCGTTTGTGCAGGTGATACAAAACCTCGAACGCAGCTTCGTGGCCTTGCTTGGCCTGCTCAATTGCCTCTGCTTCAGTGCTGCCTTGCTTCGGGTCGGTCAAGTCGCCTTTTCCGGCCGCCACTCTGTTCAGATGCGGCTTCGAACTCTTTTCGTTGTACAAATTTGCCGAGCGAGTCGCGGAAGTGCTCTCGACCGTGCCTCGAGTCGTCAGAATACCAAAAACCGTAGCTCCGCGGACGATCTAGGCCGCCAAAGTACGCTATTAACCTGCCCCAAATGTCACTTTAGTAACCTCGGGCGCAACCATCGACCGCACGCTTCGGTAGAGACGGGCTTGCCCCGTCTTTCCTGCACCATCCCACCCGCGGCAGGAGACGCGGCAAACCGCGTCTCTACCAGAAATTATAGATGCCTACCCCTTTGCGGTGATCGTCTCCAGCCCATGCCCCTGTGGCCCGGTTTCGCGAATCCGCAACAGAATCGCGAAGGTCAGCCCGACGAACCCGAGCACGGAGAAGATCCACATACCCAGCCCGTATCCTCCCGGATTATCCAGCCCGGCGTGGGAGTAGTCGTTGGCCTTCCCAATCAGCAGGTTCAGAATGAAGAAGCCGATCTGCTGAATCAGGGTCATCAGAGCGTAAGCCGTCCCGAGCCGGTTCTGGTCCACGATATAGGCGACCGACGGCCACATGACCGCGGGTATCAACGAGAAAGCCACCCCCATCATGCAGACCGGCACGAAAAGCGAAACATTGGTGTAGCCCATCATGAAATAAACCGGCATCAGCAGGATGGAGCCGAACATCATCAAGAATGCGCGCTTCCCAATTTTGTCGGAGAGCAGTCCGAAAAGAGGCGTAGCAATCATGGCTGAAAAGGGAAGCAGGCTGTTGAAAAACCCCGCCCGCTCGTGCGCCAGGACCCGCATTGCTTCCGAAGCGCTTAGACCGCCGTGAGTTGCCAGAATCTTATTGGTGAAAAAGTCGATGGCAAATGTGCGGAAGGGAAAGATCGCGGAGTAAAAGGTGAAACACAGCCCGACCACCAGCCAGTACGATGCGTTAAATCGGAAAATCTGCCCGAACTCCAATTTGTCGATGTCTCCCGCCTTGCCTAGTTCGTAGCGTCCTTCTGCCCGGGTTTCGAGTGCCCAGTAGACGCCCGAGCAAACAACCGCTAGGACACCAGCAGCGACGGCCAGCAAAAGCGGCCCCTGCCAACTCGGCTCACCTGCCGGTCCATGGGGATAAAACGCTCGGTTAGCCCAAGTCGGCGAATTGTCGGCCGCCACCGATGCCAGACGGGCGATGGTGAGGTTGATCCCGACGGCGAAACTCAGCTCTTTGCCCTTAAACCACTTGGCAAGTACGGTGATGACTGCGACGATCATGGATTCGGCGCCCAAGCCAAGCACGGTGCGCCCCGCGATCATCACGCCAGGTTGCCCGCGCGCGGCCGTGAGCACGGCTCCCAGCAGGCAAAGTGCGGCAAAGTACGTCATCGCCTTCTTGGTGCCAATGCGGTCAATGATGATGCCGCCGATTAGCAGGGTCAAAACCGCAGCCACGCTATAAGACGAGTTCAACCATCCGAACGCCGTCGCGGAAAAACCGAGCTTGTCGATGAAAATGCGTTCCAGCGGGTTGATGCTGTCGTAAATGTAGTAGTTGGCGCCCATCGCCACGCTGACGAACAGCAGTACAGTCCAGCGATAAAGACGAGACGGTTCAGGACGTGCATGCTCAGGCATGAAGACACTTATCCTCGGCGCCGACCGGCGCCTGCATGGTTTGGGTGGAGAGAATCAACCGACGAAGATAGCAGATTGGATTCGAGAATGCCCGGTTTTCGACGAGACCCGGCTCAATGACCCCGCAAAAACAACGGCTCTCGATCGCAGCCAGCTGCCGCGACCGAGCGCCAAAAACTGAAGGCTGACAGCTGAGAGCTGACAGCCGTCCCTAGATCTTTTCCGTCTTGCCGTCGTATTTCACCGCGCCGTTCTTGTCATTCTGACGCTTGACGTCTTCGTTGTTATAGGTGCGTGCAGCCTTCTTGAAGCTAGTCGCTGCAGCGGCTGGCCCAGTGATGTAAGTCCAGTCACCGCGCGCTTCTTCGGAGCGTCGCTCCCCATGCTCTTCACGGGCATGGCCTTCGCGCGGCCGTTCTTCCCGCGGACGCATTTCACCAGGACGCCCCTCGCGCATCGGGCCGCCCATCGCCTCGTGCATAACGTGACCTTCGCGTCCAATCCGCTCCGGGAACAGGTGGATGTTCGACGTCGTCAGCGGAGCGTCGCCGCCCTGATACCACACCGCCACGGTCCAGACCGAACTGGTATTTCCCTGAACCTGCGAGAGGGTCGAGTTGGTCGCGCCGGCGATCAGTCCCGTGGTCGCGTTGCTTGCTCCCACCGGATTCGGCGAATATTGTTGCAGGGAAATCTCGGGCGTGGTCAGTCGCGGAATATACGGGCCGCATCCATAAACGACGCAAGCGCCGGGGTAAGGAACGGGCTGTTGCGCAAGGGCCAATGTTGCCATCAAAACTACTGCCATCAGAACCAAATAGGGTCGCATACTGCCTCCACTGGGGCTAACACATCAAGGCGTTGAGTGCAGTTTGCTGGCCAGTTGCGAGCGGTCCGAAGACAGGTACGATGTTCGGAGATTCGCGGCACTCTCGGCCAAATGACTGAAATTCAGGCAACGCCCGGCCATAAGACGGGTGAAAACTGATGCGCACAACCTGCAACGGATTAGTGCAGCCGCCGATTTAACTGCCAACGTACCGAGCATACAGACTGCGGGCAATGGCTGTGTCAGTCGTTCCTTTGATGATCGCACGGCCATCGGGAAACAGCGTCATTTCGTACGGCTCGCGCCAGAACTTCAGCACAAACTCGTTGTGGCGAACGCTGCCCAGAGGCTGGAGCCGCGTGCTCAGCTCGGCAAAGTCAACCGGGCGCTGCCGCTCGTGGATCTGCACCGAATTCCTGCCGCATAGCGTAATGTGAGGACGCCCTTCGCCCGCCAGATGAACAAAGTCTCGCAAGCAGGCTCGGCATCCCGCCCGCGAATGCAGCGCCGACAACTCTGCCCGCTCGTTCGTCCAGACATCCCACGAAAGAAGCGTCCGCCGCATCTTGGAACGCGCACCCACCAGAAACTTCAACGCCTCGGTCGCCGCGATCGACCCCACCAGGTTCACTGCGGAATTCAAAATGCCGGCGGTCTCACAGGTCTCCACCGTCCCACGCGGAGACTCAGGGAACACGCACGCCAGGCAAGCCGTTTCGCCGGGCAGGATATTCAAGGTCACGGCATAACTGCCCACCGCTGCCGAGTAAATCCAAGCCACGGAGTTTTTCACCGCATAGTCGTTGATCAGATAGCGAGTTTCGAAATTGTCGGTGCCATCCAAAATCAGGTCGCAGCCGCCGAGCAGGGAATCGACATTCGCCGGAATCAGGTCGGCAACGTGCGGCTCGACGGCGATCTGCGAGTTGAAGCGCGCGATTTGGCGCGCCGCCGCGATCGCCTTGGGCACCGATTCGCGGGCGTCATTTTCGTCAAATAGCGACTGCCGCTGCAAGTTGCTGGGCTCGACGTAGTCGCGGTCGAGAATGCGCAGCATCCCGACGCCCGAACGCGCCAGTAACAGGGCCAGCGCAGAGCCGGTGGCGCCGCATCCCACGATCACCACGCGGGACTCCGCCAGCCTTTGCTGCCCCTCTTCTCCGATCTCCTTAAACAGCACCTGTCGTGAGTACCGGTCGTCTATCTGCAAAACGTCCTTTTCCAAAGCAATAACCTTAACGATTACCTTTCGCGAGCTTTCAAACCAGTATTATAGGTGCCGGTCGTCAAACTTGTTCTTGCGAGCAACGTGTGCGGTTTCGCGATTCATCGAACCCGAAAGGTTTCATGGTTGACCAGCCTGAATTTCGGGATGACGTGCTCGTGTGGGGAAGGCGCTGTCCCCCGTCCGTCCGATTTGTGCTGGTAGTTTTGTTGGCACTTGCGCACGGAGCAAGTTGGGCGCAGGACCCACCACCCACCGCACCGCAAGCCCCCGAATCACCCACACAGGTTGAAGCAAAGTCCGAGGCGCAATTCGGAAGCATTGCGCCCTATATTGGTCTGCCAATCGATCAGCTCGAGTTGCCTGGCGTTCCGCCGGAGGAAACAGCCTCGCTGCTGGCGGCCACGCCGCTCAAGATCGGCGAACCGCTCACGCGCGAAGCGCTGCACGACGCGATGCAGGCTCTTTTTGCCACCGGCCGGTTTTCCGATATCCAGGCCGAAGCCAACCGCACCGAGACCACCGGCGTCAGGCTGCGCTTTATAACGGTCGCCAATTTCTTCGTGGGCATGGTGGCGATCGAAGGTGTTTCCACCAATCCATCCGCGAACCAACTGGCCAGCGCTACCCGGTTGCAGCTCGGCGAACTCTACTCTCGGGAGAAAGTCGATCGCGCGCTGGAAGGCATCCAGCGAGTGCTGGAAGAAAACGGATTCCACCGGTCGAGAGTGACATTCTCTGAAAAGCACGACGAGCAGCAGCACCAGGTCAACATGACCTTCCATGTCGTGCTCGGGGCGCGTGCCATAGTTGGAGAGATAACGGTGGAAGGCGACGCCGGCTATTCCGAAGCAGAGATCAGGGAAATCGCCAAATTGCATTCCGGCGACCCAGTTGCCTCGAGCCGTATTACGCGCGCTCTGCAACGCATTCGCAGTCGCTATCAAAAGCAGGACCGTCTGCTCGCGCAGGTCGAGGTGGCCAGCCGGACCTATCGTCCCGAGCGCAACACAGTCGACTACGTCTTCAAAGTGGACCGCGGTCCGGTGGTGGAGATTGCCGCGGAAAATTTTAAACTCAGCCAGCGCGTGCTGCACCGGCTGGTGCCCATCTACGAAGAGGGCGCGGTCGACGATGATCTGCTCAACGAAGGCCGGCGCAACATCCAGAACCATCTTCAGACTCTCGGCTACTTCGAGGCCACCGTCAGCGTGAGCCAGCACACGGCGCCGGAGGGCAAGAATGTGCAGGTGGTTTATGCCGTCAATCCCGGGGACCGCCACAAACTCGCTGCCATTCGTATTTCTGGCAATCGATTTTTCTCCGATGACCTGATTCGCTCACACATGCAGGACCAGGCTGCCGGACGCCTGTTCAGTCATGGCCGCTACAACGAAGCCCTGCTCGAAGAGGATGTGCGAGGCATCGAGAGTCTTTATCGGGCGAGTGGCTACCGGCAGGCCGAAGTCAACAGCAAACTGGTCACTGGGTATCAGGGTGATCCGTCGCAGCTAGCCATCGAGATCGTGGTCAAAGAGGGACAGCAGACGCGCGTGGCCTGGGTCCGCATCGAGGGTAGTTATACCCTGCCTCAGGAACAGCTTCCGGAAATTTCCACGGAGGAAGGGCAGGGCTTCGATGAGTCAAGTCTGGCGGATGACCGCGACCGGATTCTGGGAAAGTATTTCGACAATGGTTTTCCCAATGCGACCCTCGACGTCGCGTATATCTCCGCTCCGTCGTCTGACAACTTGCCGCGCGTGGGTGTGACTTTCTCGATTCATGAAGGCGAACAATTTTTTGTCAATCAACTCTTTGTCGACGGACTGCGCCACACTCGCACCGGAGTCGCTCGACGGGAACTGCGAGTGCAGCCGGGCGCGCCCCTGAGCCAGCAGGACATGCTGGAAAGTCAGCGCCGCCTCTACGATCTTGGTCTTTTCAAGCAGGTGGATACGGCCATCCAGAACCCAGAAGGCACGGAGTCGCGCAAGAACGTGCTGGTCACCACTAGCGAAGCGGATCGCTACACCTTCGATTACGGCGTCGGTTTCGAATTCCAGACCGGACAGCCCTCGTTCGGGACCAACCAGCCACTGGGGCAAACCGGCGTCAGCCCCATGGTGTCCTTAGGGGTCAGCCGCATCAACGTGGACGGTCGCCATCAGACCATCACCATGAAGGGTGACCTCGGCCGCCTGCAGCAGAGAGCGCTCATCAGTTACGACATCCCCAAACTGCTCAACCGTGACAAGCTTCGCTTCACCGCGACCGCGCTTTACGACAACACCGTAGACGTCTCCACCTTCACCTCGAAACGCCTGGAGGGCACTTTCCAAGTCTTGCAGGTGCTGTACAAAAGACAAGACCGCGAATTGTCGACCTTCGCCTACCGTCTCAGTTACCGTCGCGTGGAGGCCAGCGATATCGAGGTCACCAGCAACCTCATTCCGCTTTTGTCGAAGCCCACCCGGGTAGGAACTCCCAATTTTATCTACACTCGCAACCGGCGCGATAACGATTTGGAAAGTACGCGCGGCAGTTACACCACCGTCGAAGGCGGCGTTGCCTCCAGCTACTTTGGCTCGGAGGCCGACTTCAGCCGGTTGCTGGTCAAGAACTCCACTTATCACACGTTGTTCCGGAATCGCAGCACGGGACAAGGATTCGTCTTTGCTCGTTCCACCACCGTCGGGATTGAGAACCGTTTCGGAAGCACCGTCCTGCTGGATCCGGCGCAAACTGTGCCTGCCGGTGAAACGCTGGTTCCGCTGCCCGAGCGTTTCTACAGCGGCGGGGGCAACTCTAATCGCGGGTTTGGGTTAAATCAGGCAGGACCACGCGACCCGTTCACCGGATTTCCGGTCGGCGGCAGCGCCGTGTTCCTCAACAGTCTGGAGATGCGTTTTCCCAACGTCATGGTGCCTTACCTCAATGACAATATCGGCTTTACGATATTTCACGACATGGGCAATGTGTTTGCGCGGCCCCAGGAAATGCTCCCCAGCCTGGGGCGCTTTCACCAGCCCGACGAACAGTTCTGTTTCCAGGCGAACACGCACCTGAAGTGCAATTACAACTATGCTTCGCACGCGATTGGCCTGGGAGTGCGCTATCAGACTCCGATCGGACCATTGCGCTTCGACTTCGGATACAATTTAAACCCGCCCTACTTCCCCAGCTATACCAACATCACGACCAATACGGTGACTGGGCAGCAGGTCGGACAGTTTGGGTACCAACGCGCCGGGCATTTCAACTTTTCGTTTAGCGTTGGGCAGTCTTTCTGATGAAACTAAGAATCAAACCCGGCATCCTGCGGAGCGACGGGTGTCCCTTCGGCAGGCTCAGGGCAGGCTCTCGCCCGTCAGCGGGGAAGACCGTCGTGGTCGCGCTGACGCTGTACATGGCGATGTGCAGCGCACTGACGGCCAAATCCGCCGCCAGTCAGATCGTCGATCGCGTGGTCACCAATGTCAACGGCCACGTGGTCTTGCAGAGCGATTGGGAGCAGGAGGTGGCCTTCGAGGCTCTCTCGAATGGCCTCGATCCGGATTCATTTACTTCCGACGAGCGCAGTGCAGCCCTCGACCGCCTGATCGATCAGGAACTGCTCCGGGAACAGGTTCGGCCGTCGCAACCGGCGCCTGCCGAGCAGGTTGCGGCCCGCGTTGCCGAGGTGCGGAAGCTTCATCCCGATTCCGCCACCGACGCAGGCTGGCACGCCACCCTGCAACGTTATGGGCTGTCCCAAAGCGCGCTCGAGAAGCGTCTGGGCGAAGAGATTCAGGTCATGAAGCTGGTTGAAGACCGTCTGCGCCCCGCGATCCAGATCGATCAGCGGGCGGTCGAGACCTACTACCACGATCAGTTGCTGCCGGAATTGAAACGGGCCGGCAGTAGTACCGCCCCGTTGACCGAAGTGTTTGGCCGAATTAAGAATCTGCTGACCGAGAAAAAAATGAACGAACTGCTCTCGGGGTGGCTGGCGAGTCTGCGCTCGGAGAGCCATATCCCGACCCCAAAATCCAAGTCCGGAGAGCAGAACCGCGGAGAGCAGAGCCGTTGACCGAGCCGCCGATCGAGCCCGTCCCTCCGACCGAGCAATCCACCGAGCCTGTTCCTCCCGAGCGTCGGCGCATCCTGTGGAAACTCTTTCTGTCCTTCTGCGTCTTCACCCTGATTGGATTCGGCTTGCTCGCCTGGTACGTCACCACCGACTCCTTTCAGCAGATAGTTCGCCGCCGAGTGATTGCGTCGGCGGAGAAGCTCACCGGCGGCCGCGTCGAACTTGGGGAACTTCACACCACCCCGTTCCGCCTGCGCATCGACGCTCGCAACCTGACCATCCATGGGCACGAGGCCCCGGATCAGGCCCCATTCCTGCACGTCGACCGGCTGCAGGCGGAATTGAAGATCATTTCGCTCCTCAGCACCACCATCGGATTGCATTCGCTCGTGCTCGAGCACCCCGTTGTCCACATCATCGACTATCCCGATGGCACCACCAACGCTCCCGTGCCACAGGCAAGACTCGCCTCGAACCAAGGCCCGGTGGAACAACTCATATCGCTTTCGGTTGCGCACATCGAAGTGCAACAGGGCGAGCTGCTATGGGAAGACAGGAAAGTGCCGTTCGAATTTACCGCGCGCGATCTGGCGCTGCTTTTGAACTACTCTTTGCTGCGGCGCCAATATGAAGCGCACCTGGCCGCCGGCAGCGTCGTCACGCGCTGGCAGCAGTATCCCTCGTTTGTGTGGCGGGCGGATGCTTCGCTGGTTCTGGCCCGCGGACGGGCCGACATCAGCAATTTGACGGTGACTTCCGGAAAATCTGAAATTCATTTTGCCGGCCGCCTGCAGGACTTTCACAATCCCAAGCTGAGCGGTGATTATCATGGCCTCGCCGATCTCAGCGAACTCTCGTCGCTGTTGCGGCAGGTGCAAGTTCGCAAAGGTACCGCGCAGTTCGAAGGCAAAGCTTCCTGGAGCCTGCAGGATTTCTCCACCGAGGGAGCCGTGCAAGCCAAAGATATCGAATGGTCGAACGAAAAATTGTCGATGCGGAACGGCCGCTTCAACGCAGCGTTCTCCGTAACCCCGGAGCGCTTCCACGTTTCCTCCATCAAGGCGAACCTGCTCGGTGGCAACCTGCTGGGCGATGCCGACGTGACCAACTGGCAGAGTTCGCTCCAGAGTTCGATTCCGACTTCGCTAGAAGGTCCGCCCGGAACGTCGCCGGCCGCCAAACGGCGCCATGTGATCGGACGAGTGCAGCCAGGAACTATTCAGCGCGGTTCGGTGCGCTTGCAATTGGCGGGCTTCCCGCTGCTCCCGGCGCTGCAAGTTCTGAGCTCCACCGACCTGCCCCTAGATCGCCTCAATCTTTCCGGAAGTGCGAGCGGCAATATTGAGGTGCTTTGGGTGGGCTCCATCCGTGACGCGGAGACGCGCCTGAGCCTCAACATTGAACCAGCGCTAAAGCAGTCGCCGGAGGAGATCCCCGTGCGCGGCCAGATCAATGGCCTTTATCGCGCGTCGAACGATGAATTGGACGTGAGCCAACTTCACCTGACCACTCCCGGTTCTGAAATTACGGCAATCGGCAATCTCTCCGCTACCTCAGCGCTGCGCTTCTCGTTCACCAGCCACAACCTGAGGGAGTGGACACCGCTGCTCGAAGCGACTCTCGGATCAAAGAACTTGCCCTTTGCCGTTCACGGCTGGGCGAGCCTTGCCGGCTACGCCGGCGGCGGACTCTCTGCGCTTTCCGTAAACGGAAATCTGGAGGTCTATGACTTTGACACGACCTTGCCAGCGACCGACCGAGTCTCTTCTCGAATTGTTCACTGGGACGCGCTCTCCACTGCCGTCCAGTTCTCCAGCAATCATTTCGCCGCGCACAATGGGACCGTCATTCATGGCCGCACCACCGCGCACTTCGACGCCAGTACCGCACTCACCGCCTGGGAACTGCCGGAGGACGCTCCTTTTACCGCGCACTTGGACTTTCGCAACGCCGACCTGGCGGAGCTTGTTCACATGGCCGGACTTGGTCAGCAACCTTTCTCGGGCACTCTCGATGTGTCCGCAACCGTTGCGGGCACGCGCGCCGATCCCCACGGGGATGGACACCTGGAACTGCGCAACGGAATGGCCTACGGAGTGGGCGTTCCGTCGCTGAAGAGCGATTTCCGCGTCGCCGGTGATGAAGTTCAGTTCAACAACATCGAGGCCAGTGTCTACGAGAGTCCGGTTTCCGGAAGCGCCGCCATCAGCACGTCGAACCTCGATTTGTCGAAGAATGGGTCATCGAAGAACCAGTTCCGCCTGAATCTTTCCGGACACAACCTCGATCTCGCACGTCTGCCGCGCTTCCAGAGCAGCCGGTTCACCGCGGATGGCGTCGCCGATTTTACGGTGCGAGCCAACGGCACTCCCGAGCAGCCATCGATCGAGGCGCACGTCCGTGTGAAGGACCTTGCCCTGGACAAGGAACGCGTCGGAGATTTCTACGTAGACGCGGTCACCCATGGACGCCAGCTCGATCTCAACGCCCACTCGGACTTTGATCCGGATAAGGATAAAAAAGATAAAGCTGATTTGACCATCTCGGGCAGCGTCGGATTAGAGCATGACTTTCCGGCCGATCTGAATCTTCAATTCCATCATCTGGATGCCGATTCGCTGCTGCGCATTTACTTGCCGGGAGACATCACCGGACGTTCTTCTGTGGGGGGAAAGCTCCAGGTTCGCGGTCCCCTGCGTACTCCGCGCGATCTGAAAGCGGTCGCGGAACTCGATTCCTTCAGCGCCGAGATCGAGCACGTCTCAATACAGACTGTCGATCCCGTTCGCCTCGAGGTCGCGGATCAAGTCCTGCTGGTCGAAAACCTCCACCTGGCGGGAAGTGGCACCGATTTCAGCGCGCATGGCCAGGCGCATTTAACCGGCGCGCAAGAGCTCGACCTCCGTTTGGAGGGCTCGGTCAATATGGCGCTGTGGCAGTCTCTCAAACCCAAAATCCTGGCGCGCGGTACTTTGGGCGTGAACCTCAACGCCGGTGGCACGCTCGCGCAGCCCGTGCTGCAAGGGCGTCTGGAAGTGAAGAATACCTTCGTCAGCCACAATGACTTTCCCAGCGGACTGAGCGATCTGAACGGCGTCCTGCTGTTCGATCGCAACCGCATCCAGATCGAGCGTCTCAGCGGCACAACGGGCGGTGGCACGGTGGCGTTGACCGGTTCCGCGACCTACCAGAATGGCGGGTTTCTTCTCGATTTCGGTGCGACTGCGCAGGGAGTGCGCCTGCGTTATCCTCCTGGAGTAAGTTCCACCGCGAACGCGGATCTCCGGCTGACCGGCAGTACCAATTCCGCGGTGCTCAGCGGTGATGTGCTGGTCACCAAGCTGGCCGTCACTCCCGGATTTGACTTTGCCGCCTATATCGAAAAGACCAAGCAGATCGGCTTGACGCAGAGCGATACTCTCCCCAGCCGCCTTAAGCTCGATGTTCACGTGGTGACCACTCCCGAGCTGCAAATGCAAACCGCGGTCGCCAGGCTCTCTGGCAACGCAGACCTCAGGCTGCGGGGCACGGCCGAGCGTCCGGCAATTCTGGGAAGGGTGGAAATCCTGGAAGGACAGATTTCTTTCAACGGGAACAAGTACAACCTCGAGCGGGGCGATGTCACCTTTGCGAATCCGGCCAAGACTCAGCCCATCATTGACCTGCAAGCGACCACGCGGGTGCGCGATTACGATATCACCGTGCAATTCCGGGGTGACGCGAGCGTCAGCAACGGCTTGAAAGTTACCTGGCAATCCGAGCCGCAGCTTCCCGAAGCCGACGTCATCGCCTTGTTGGCTCTTGGCCGTACGCAGGAAGAGTCGGCGGCCGCGGGGTCGAGCGGATCCTTTGGATTCGGCGGCGACGCCTCCAATCTGCTGATCAATCAGGCCCTCAACAGCACCCTCAACAGCCGCTTGCAGCGCTTGTTCGGAGTGAGCCGCGTCAAGATCGATCCCCAGGGTCTGGCGGGTGAGACCAACGTGGTGAGAGGACCCCAGGTCACCATCGAGCAGCAAGTGGCGAACAATGTCACCCTGACCTACAGCACCAACGTCGCCGTCTCCAACCAGCAGATCATCCAGCTGGAGTACAACATTACGCGGAACATTTCTATTGTGGCCCTGCGCGACTGGAACGGAGTGGTCAGTTTCCGCTTCAAGATACGGCGCCGGAGGAAGTGATAACGGGCCGGTTGACTCGCTCCCATAAATATGGGAACATAACCTTCATGAAGACGACTTTGGAAATTCCCGACTCTATCTTTCGTCGCGCCAAGACGGCGGCGGCGGAGCGCGGAATTCCTTTTCGTGCGCTGGTCTCGGAGGCATTGGCGGACAAACTGCGCGACCAAAACAATAGAGACAACAAGCCCTGGATGAAGACGTTTGGCAAACTCCGTCATCTGCACAAGGAAACGGCGAGGATTAACCGGATCATTGCGGAAGAGTTCGACCAGATCGAGACCGAGGATCGAGATTGAGGCCGACGACTGTGATCCTGGACACCAACGGCCTCTCCGCCGTCGCCGACGGTGACACGGCACTGGAGCCGATCCTGCGCAACGCGGCTGAGATCGCCGTTCCAGTAATCGTGTTGGGAGAATACCGGTATGGAATTCAGCAATCGCGGGACCGGCAGCGCTACGAACAATGGCTGACCCAATCGCTTCCCAGCTACCGGGTACTCGATGTGGATGAAACGACGGCCATCTCTTACGCAGCTCTCCGACACGAACTCAAGAGAGCCGGAACTCCAATTCCTTCCAACGACGTTTGGATTGCCGCGCTGTGCCGTCAGCACGCTTTCTCCCTGTTAAGTCGAGACCGCCACTTCGATCTTGTTCGCGGAATCGAGCGGATTGATTGGTAAAATGAGCCCAAAACTGGCCCACCAAGAGCGGTGGGAATCAGACTGACTCACTACCGCCCAAGTTCCGCCTTGACATAAGTCTCCAAACCAGCAACTCTATTTGTTTTTCACTACACGCCCGAAGAAGGGGCAAGGGAAGCCAATTTGCGAGTGCGGGTCTTTTATCACGACAAGTGTTTTGACGGGGCTTGCTCGGCCGCCCTGTTTTCCCGTTTCTACCGGGAACGAATCCGCAGCGACGTGGACTTCGTCTACTCCGGCCTGCTGCATCGCGCGGGTGCTCTTTTCGACGAGCAGCAGTTCGATGGCGACGAGAATGCCATTGTCGATTTCAAGTATTCCAGTTCGCCCAAAATTACCTGGTGGTTCGATCACCACGAAAGCGCTTTTCTTTCCACCGCCGATGCCGCCCACTTCGAGCAGGATCAGAGTAACCGCAAGTTCTACGATCCGGCCTTCAAATCCTGCACGAGCTTTATTGCTATGGTGGCGGAAGAACGCTTCGGCTTCGATCCTCGCCCGGTGTCAGAGTTGGTCCACTGGACCGACATCGTCGACGGCGCCATGTACGAAAACGCCAAATCTGCGGTCGAGATGAAAGCTCCAGCCATGAAACTCACCATGGCCATCGAAGCCGCCAGTGACCGCGATTTCGTCAAGACGATGATCCCGCTGCTCGCGTACCGTCCTCTAGCCAGTATTCTGGAGGAGCCATTCGTGGCCGCCGTCCTGCCGCCCCTGCTCGAACGGCACGAGCGGTCCGTCGACATTTTGCGCCAGCGCACGGTGGAAAAGGACGGCACGATTTTTTTTGACATCACCGACCTGGACCAGGAGGGCTACAACAAATTCATCCCGTATTATCTGCATCCCGATTCGATTTACAGCGTCGGCTTGAGCAAGAGTTCATTCCGAGTAAAGGTTTCGGTCGGGTCGAACCCCTGGTCAAAACGCGAGCCCACCGTCAATCTAGCCCGGGTTTGCGAGCGCTACGGCGGCGGCGGACATGCGCGCGTGGGCGCGATCTCGTTCGAGGTCACGCAAAGTGAAGCCGCCCATAAAGCCGCTTTGGAGATCGTAGAGGAGTTGCGCGCCAGCGTCCGCCGACAGACTTGAGAATCAGGAAACTTCGCACCTGAAGCTTCGTATCAGCAGCTTCGTATCAGGCTATCGCTTTAGCGATACCGCAGAATTTCGAAATCAACTGCCCCTTTACGGGGTGGCATTAGAATGAATCCGGTCACGCACTCGAACCCGGAAATCAATTTTTACCCAATGAACCCCATAATCCCGCAGCTCAAAATCGGCGATCCCGCACACATCAAAGGCGTGCGCACCGTCGCCACCGTCGAGTTTGCGAAAGGGTTCGTTGTCGTTCTCGCCGGCCTCGGGATCTTCTCCATGCGCCACAAGGATATCTGGGGAGTAGCCGAGAGCTTCCTCGAATTTGTTCACGCCAATCCCCATCACCACTTCGCGGGCGTCTTTATCGACCTGGTGTACCGCATCAGTGACGTTCGCCTGTGGAAGATCGTCGTGGTGGCGGTCGTCTACGCGATCCTTCGCTTCGTCGAGGCCTACGGGTTGTGGTACATCCGCGCCTGGGCGGAGTGGATGACAATTCTCTCGGGCTCCATCTACATCCCGTTCGAGGTAGCCGATCTGTTGCGCCGCCCCGACTGGATTCGCCTTCTGATCATCGCCATCAACGTCGGAATCGTCCTCTACATCCTGATGCTGCGCCTGGAAGCCGCCAAGAAGTGCCACGCAGAACGGGTGGAAACGTAGCCAACGGGACTTGATCTGCCACTTATCTATTCGTTCAGCGAGCAGCTACAATCCGCCGGCGGAACGTGCGCTTTCAGAAAATCAGCTACGCGTTTGTAAGCGTCAATCTGATTTTCGACCTTCGCGAAGCCGTGGCCTTCGTTCTCATAGACTTTGTATTCGACCAAGCCACCGCGTTTCTTAACCGCGGCCACCACCTGCTGCGCTTCTTCCTTGGGGCATCGTGGATCGTTTCCTCCCGCCAACAGATACAACGGCGCCTTGATCCGGTCCACGAAGTTGATGGGCGACCGATCTTCGTAGAGCGCCTTGTTCTTCTCGAGATCGCCCATGGTGGCAAGGTCCGACTGCTGCAGCACCGGGTCTTCGTTCTGGATCTCGGTAAACCAGTTCACGAACGGCACAATGGGAACGCCCGCAGCCCACACTTCCGGAGCCTTGGTGACGCCCATCATTGTCAAGTACCCCCCGTAGCTGGCGCCCATCAGAATGAGTTTGTTCGGATCGACGTACCCCGTCTGTTTGATCCAGTCGGCCGCCGCCAGCACATCCTGCAAATCGCCGCCGCCCATATCGAAAAGATTTGCGTGCTGAAATTCCTTTCCGTATCCAGTCGATCCGCGATAGTTGGGAGCGATCACGATGTAACCCTGATTCACCATGTACTGGACGAAGCGATTGAAGGTGTTCATCGTCTGCGCCGTGGGACCGCCGTGCGCAAAGACGATCGCGGGATGTTCAGGGTTGTGCGGCAGGTTGTAAGGCACATAGACGAACGCGGAAATCGTCCACTTACCGTCTTTGCTGGGATAGTGGACCAGGTGAGGTTCGACCATGTCCTCGGCGCGAACGCCGCCCACCAGCGAGTGCGTGATCTGATGCGATCTGACATCAGTCAGACTGTAGACCCACAAATCGCCCGGAGCAGTCGCTCCCGTATGGTTGTAAAGCAGACGCGAGCTGTTGCGAGTGAAGGGCGAAGACCTGCCCGCAACATGATTCACTCCTTTCGGCAAGGGCAGTGCCTGCGCTTTTCCGGATGCGAAGTCATACAGGTAAATGTCGCTGTTGCCATCCAGGTTGGCGGTGTAGGTCAGGGACTTGCCGTCGGGCGAAAAATTCCCACCAGAGATTTCCCACTTGTCGTTGGTGAGCCAGCGGATTTTCCTGGTCGCGATGTCGAGCAAGCCGACGTTCTCGTACCCGCCGCCGGCATTGGAGGTGATCAGAACGTGCGTTCCATCGGGCGAAACATCATTCGCCGAGTACGTCCGTTCGCCATCATGCGGCGTCAGCAGCGTACTTTGCGCGCTACGCACCTCAACTAGAAACACATTCGAGTCGGTCCCTTTTGCCTGTTCCTGCGTGTAGACAATGAACGTGCCGTCGGCCGACCAGATGGGAGCAACGTTCATGCGGTCTTTGGCGGTTCCGCTGGTCAGGTGCTTCACGTCGCGGAGCACCGTGTCGTAAACGTCAATCTCGAACACAGAGGATGTCTTCGGCTTGATTGTGTAAGCGAGATAGCGCCCATCGTGCGACCATGCGGGACTTTCCTCCGCGATCTGGCGCGTGTTGGTGAGGTTCACAACTTGGCCGGTTTTCGGCGAGGCCAGAAAAATATCCCATTGCTCGTCGCCGTCGTAATCCGACATATACGCGATCCATTTGCCGTCCGGCGACCAGGTTGGTTGGGTCTGCCGTTCGTCGCTCACCGTGAGTTGCGTCGGCCATCCACCATCGGAGGGGACCAGCCAAAGATTATTGCGGCCACTCAGGTTACTGACGAAAGCAACCGTCTTGCCGTCCGGCGACCAGGTCGCACCGCCCACCTGCCGCGTCATATAGAGCTTCTCGATGGAAAGATTCTTCTCCACGCGTGCATCCGGCTTGGAACTGATCTGCTTGGGGTCGGTGATCGCCTCAGGAGCGATCAGCGTCTGGGAATTGGAGAAAGTACTCATCATCGTCGGCATCAGTACGACCATAGCAAACCAGCAAGAGCACAAACGGAAATAAACCGCACGCATGGGGCCTCTGTCTTTTGTCGTTAGGGACTTTTCAGAAAAGTGTAGCAGCACGCCGGACTTTGCATTGGCTTTCGCCGAAATACGGTCTTGAACATGTTTCAGCTCTGTGATGTCATCGAGACGTTTGAAAAGTAATATTTGAGGATGGACGATGAGCGACGCACAGAATGTGATTGCAGCGACAAGAACTCCCACGCGACGGCAAATGATCTCCGGTGTAGCCCTGACGCTGGGCACTCTGGCCGCAAGCTCCACTCTTTGGGGAAAGCCGCAGCAGGGTGCGAAGGAAGCGCCGAGCCCAGCAGCAGACAAGACGCGCACTTTTCTGCATCAGGAGATCGATTTCAAGGTTGGACCGCAACGGATCTATGAAGCGCTGCTGGATGCCAAGCAATTCAGCGCGTTTTCCGGTGCGGCAGCCGAAATCGATCGCGTCGCGGGCGGCGCGTTTTCAATGTTCGGCGGGATCATCGTCGGACGCAACATCGAACTGGTTCCAAACCAGCGAATCGTGCAGGCCTGGAGACCCAAGTATTGGGGAGCCGGCGTCTATTCAGTGGTGAAGTTCGAACTCAAAGAGCAGGGCTCTCAGACCAAAGTCATTCTCGATCATACCGGCTTTCCCGAAGGCCTTTTTGCGTCCCTCGACTCGGGATGGTACGAGCGATATTGGGAGCCACTGAAGAAATTCTTTGCGTAGGCGTTTGAATGGACACATTGCGCCGATTCGAACCTATTCAACCGTGACGCTAAAATCCCGATCTTCCCACCGCCCGCTATTCTTCCAGAGGAACGTGAAAATGATCTGTCGCCCTGCAGCGAGAGTTTCTGTCGGCAGATCGACGTGCTGAAGATTCCATCCACTCTCCTCGGAGTCGTTGTCGTGCGCGGTCTGCCAGTTGTCAAAGCTCCAGTGCACCATGGCCGGTTCCAGCAACAGAAGCCGCAGCTTTTTCCCGCACGGCATGGTGCGCGGCTTATTGTTAAAGCGCCAGTTGAAGTATTGTGCGGATACTTTCTTTTCTAAATAGCGTTCCACCGTTTGTGGAGGCTGATCGAAAATCCTGCCATCGAGCAGCGAACGCCGCAACTTGATGTATTCAGCGTGAGCCCACACCAGCGGACAGGCCGATCCCGATCCTTTTCCGGTGAACAGTTCGCGTTCCGGGATGTCGTTCGCGTCCCATACTTGTTCTGGGATCAGGCGGGTCGCCCCCGTCGAACTTTCCATCACGCCCAACAGAGCCTCGGCGGAAGAGGCATGTCCAGCGGCCAGTTCGTAGTGGGCTCGCTCACCGGCCAGCAGCGGCCAGGGGCGGCCAATCCCGGTGCCGTCAAACGGAGATCCGTCCTCGTGTTCGCCGTATCCGTCGCCGTTGTAGCGGTACCACGCCGGACCTTGGGGGAGTTTTACTCGCAGCAGTTCATCGATGACCTTGATCGTGTTCACCATTCGTGGATCGTCCGGAGCGCGCAGGCCGAAGCGCACCAGAGCCAGCGCGTCTGGGCTGACTATCTCCACCGCCGGCGCGTTCGATCTGCCGGTGGCACGATTCTTGATGGGAACGAATCCCAGCAGCGGCGAGGCGGCTCCGTCGCCGTCGTCAGGTGTGACGCGGACGTAGTAGCCTTCTACTCCAATCTGCCGGGCGAGATCGCTGTTCACGGCGTATGTCCAACGTTCGATGTTGTCGTTCCAGGTGTCAGCCATCTGGCGCAGAAATTCGGCGGGCTGAGTCTGGCCGATCGACTGCGCGAGATCGGCGGCAACCAACAAGGCAGAGACTTCGGCGGCCAGCGTGAACGGTGAATAGCCGCCGTCCTCTTCCCAGCGGTCTTGCTGCGTGACCGGGCCGTTGGCCACGATGAATGCCGCCGCTTTGCGAACCATCGGCCACCACCGGTCGGTCTCACCAAAACAGCGGGGCGATTCGCGACGGAGCAGATCGACCAGCAAAATCGGGAAGGCGGTCTCATCCATCTGCGAGCCGCTCCAGTATGGACGCCCATCCAGCCACATGTTCTGCGCCCAGTGACCATCGGCTTCCTGGGTGGCCTCGAGGTAATGCAACACGCGGAGAGCATCGTCGTGAGCGCCCGCTGCCAGCAATCCGCCGGCACTCTCCACCAGATCGCGCGGCCAGATGAGGTGGTAACCGCCAAGGTCCTCGTCGCCCTTGTTGAAACCCCAGGGAATGGAAAGGCTGGCGATGATTCCGCCGAGGAAATCCTTGGATTCGTGCGCGCGCAGAACCGCCGCGCTCGTCCGGTACAGATCTTTTTCCCGCGGCTTCTCGTCGAGCCTCTTCAAGCTCTTTTGCCAGTGCTGCCACTGAAAGACATAATCCTTGCGCGTCGTTTCGTAAGAAGTGAACAGGGAAGAGACGACCTGCTGACCGGCTTGCGCCCAGAGTCCGCCAAAGCCCAGTGCGAGAATGAACTCGCCATTACAGGCGGCTAAATCTACTTCAGCCGTCAGTGCGATGTTTCCGTTTTCCGCGCGATCGTATTCCCACGTCATTTGGAAATGTTGCGACAGATCTTGCCAGCCGTCCGACACGCCGGCAAATCCAACCGAACGCTTTAGCAACGGCGCAGAGCAACCCAGGGCAAGCGTGAGGGAATCGCGCTGGGCGAACAGCATCGGCTTTCCTTTGTAATCGCCCAACCATCCGGTGTTGCCATATCCAAAATTTCCCAGGTGCGAAGCCAGCAGCGCATACACACGGTAGTCACGCAGCGTTCCCTGGAGCGGCACGAACCGAACTTTCTGCAGCACCACGTTTCGCCAGGGATCGGTCAGCACCTCCTTTTCAATCCGGTATCGTCCCTGCGTATCGGTATTGGTCAGCTCGTAGACTGGCACTCCGGGTTCGACCGGAACGTTCTGGAAGGTACAATGACGTTTCTCTTCGGAGAAGAAGCCACGCCCATCGGTGACAATCAGGCCAAAGTCGCGGGTGCAGGCTTGATCCACCCGTGGGAAATAGATTTCATTGAGAATTCCATGACTGAGCGTGAACCAAACCCTGCTGTTGAGGTTCAGCGCAGTTCCTATGCCGGTCTTCGCGCTCGAAGTCCAGCGGGGTGGGATTCCGGGCCAGCCCGGCGCATAACGGAGGTCATTCCTCACCAGATCATTGCTCACAAATGGTCGACCTCACCGTCAAGCAGTTTGCCAGAAGATGCGGATTTGTGCTCGATTTCCACCAAGCCGCGGGAAAGGCGCATCTAATCCAAAGCATGTTTAGATGCCGCCTCATTCATACTTTCCTTCAGCAGGCTCGTGGCGCAAAAGGAATGCAACTCACGCTCTTAGCCGCTCTTGTCTTGATGAGCGTGCCTCGGGCGGCTGCCGATCTTCCCTCGGCAGGGCTCGACGGTGGATTCCGCCGGCTTTACGATCTGGACTTTACCGGCGCGCAGAAAGAATTCGAGTCGTGGGAAAAGCTGAACCCCGAGAATCCCATGGGGCCGGCGAGCGAGGCGGCCGGCATCTTGTTTTCCGAATTCAACCGGCTGGGCGTGCTGGAAGCGCAGTTCTATGAAAACGACTCGATCTTTGCCGCGCGCAAGAAGTATGAAGCCGATCCGCAACAGCGCGGGCGTTTCGAGCAGCAACTCGGCCGTGCGGAAGACCTGGCAAAGTCCAGGCTGAGCCGGGATGCTCGCGACCGCGATGCCCTGCTGGCGATGACGTTCGCTGCCGGCCTGCGCTCGGATTTTGCCGCGCTCATCGAAAAACGTAATCTGGCGTCGCTGCATTACACCAAGGAGGCGACGGGATGGGCCGAGCAGTTGCTCGCCGCCGATCCTGGCTGCTACGACGCGCATCTGGCCGGCGGCGTAAGCCGTTATATCGTTGGATCGATGGCCGCCCCGGTGCGCTGGTTCCTGCGCCTCGGGGGCGTGGCGGGTGATAAGGCTGGCGGCATTGCCGAATTGCAGACGACCGCGGCGCAAGGACGCCTGCTCGCTCCCTTCGCGCGCATCCTGCTGGCCATCGCCTATGTCCGCGAGAAAGAACTGCCGCGTGCTCGCGATCTGCTGCTGGGGCTGCAACGGGACTTCCCTGACAACGCGCTTTTTGGCCGCGAGCTGACGCGACTCGACCAGAACGGCACTCGCTAAGTACATGGAAAGCAAAGCGGGTTCATCAGAAATTCACTCGGTTGTAACCTTCCCTTAACATTTCCCACATAAAACACACTTGCATACCTAAATTCCGAATAAAGAGGGGTCATCGAGTGAAACATCGCATCGCGCTGCTGTTGGCGGGTCTTGCATTGGCGCTGCCGCTCATGGGGCAGACTCAACTGAACGGAGCCGGGGCGACTTTTCCGTATCCGATGTATTCCAAATGGTTCAGCGAATACAACAAGCTGCACCCGGATGTGCAGATCAACTACCAATCGATTGGCAGCGGCGGCGGCATCCGCCAAGTACTGAACGGCACCGTTGATTTCGGCGCTAGTGACGGTCCCATGACGGATGAGCAGCTAAAAGAGGCTAAGACGAAAATCGTGCACATCCCCACGGTGTTGGGGGCTGACGTTCCTGCCTACAACGTTCCAGGAATCAGCGGCGAGATCAAGTTTACTCCGGAGGCTCTGGCGGGCATCTTTCTTGGAAAGATTCAGAGTTGGAACGATCCGGCACTCACCAAGGTCAACCCTGGTGTGAATTTCCCGAACCAGCAAATTATTGTCGTACACCGTTCGGACGGCAGCGGCACTACGTACATCTTCACCGACTATCTCTCCAAGGTCAGCAAGGATTGGGAAGCGACTGTGGGGAAGGGAACCTCTGTGAAATGGCCGGTGGGTTTAGGAGGAAAAGGAAACGAAGGCGTCGCCGGACAGATCCGTCAGTTGCAGGGATCGATTGGCTACGTCGAACTGATCTACGCCGTGGAGAACAAAATCACGTACGGATCGGTCAAGAACGCCGCCGGCAATTTTGTTAAGGCGTCGCTCGACGGCGTGACCGAGGCGGCGGCCTCGGCGCCAAAAATGCCCCCAGATTTTCGCGTGTCCATAACCAACGCGCCCGGTAAGACTGCGTATCCGATTTCGAGCTTTACCTGGCTTTTGATTCCGGAGCAGGCCAAGGACCCGAAGAAAGGCAAGATCATCACCGATTTTCTGGACTGGATGGTCAGCGACGGCCAGAAAATGACGAACCAGCTCAGCTATGCGCCGCTGCCCGAGAGCGTGGTGGAGAAAGTCAAAGCGGCCATCAAGCAGATCCACTAGCGAGTCCTCTCGCTTCTCCGAACCGGCGTGACTTGGCCACTTGATCAAGTAAATTCTCGGGCGGCAAGTCTTCTTTCCTTCGTCGAGGGCGGATTACTGCCGGTTAGTCCGTCACTCGGACACTGCCCCGACGGTCAACACTCTTCCGGTTCAGTCTAATCTCAGGGCGGGAAACGTATCGACAGAATCGGAATGTGGTTTGTAATGTGGTTTGTAGGGTGGAATGAAGTCGTGGCGATTTCGAACCCGCCGCGAGGTTTTGATGAACCACAACCCAATCCAAATCCCAATGCCGGGCTCTCTCGACTGAGCCCGCCGCGGAAGCGATCAGAAGGTGAAACGACCGCCGACTGTCGGAGCAAAGTTGTTGTCCGAGTTATAGGGGACGCCGGGGCCATGAGGAATCGCGATGGCCAGGCCGCCACTTACCCAGGAATACGCAATTCCGGCATAAGCGTCGAAACGCTTGGTGAAGTGATGATCCGCATAGAGCGTCCCCTCGTTGAGGGTGCCCGCGCAGGAAGCGCGGAAACCGGCTGTGGGCGAGCAGGTCGGCGGAAGACGGAAGTCATTCTGCCGCTGTTGATACCAGGCGAAAGTGAAGTCGGTTTTGCTGCGGCAGGTGTACTTCGCACCCGTCCACCAGATGTTCACCAACTTTTCAGAATCAAGGTTGTTATCTTCGACCCCGCTCATGTTGTAACCGCCCTGGTCCGAGGCGCCAACGCCCAACGGGTTCGCCGGATTATTCTGCCAGATGTATTCGTAGCCGGCAAAAAACTTGAACGGGTCCCACACATACTTGGCAGCGAACATAACTGCGTTGTTGTCGGTCACGATGCCATAGACGGTGTTGTCCGTCGAGATCAGATTGGGGCCGTTGCCGTCGCCGCCGTTGATGGGGGTGGTATCGATGCTGTTCGTGAGCGACTGAGTAAACCCCAGATGTGGCGTCGCCGGACTCTGAGGGCCGAGCAGCGGATTCAATACGCTGATTGCCTGGTTGTAATGCTGGAAGACGGCGTCGGCGGAGAACTTACCATTGTCTGGGCCGATGGATCCGCCGAGGTCGAATCCCCAGGCGTTGTTGTGCGCGGATTGCGGAGTGCAGGAGGTCGCGGTCCATGGGATCCCCGCGGCTGCCGCGGGGTCGTAGCAACCGGCGGAACCATCGGCAAATTTATACATCGCGCCGAAATGGACCGGGCCATAGGTGAGGCGATACTTCACGGCGTAGTCCCAACGGCTGTCCTCGGTGTCGCCGCCGCCAGCCATCGTGCCGTTATACCCGATGTACGAAAAAGCATAGGCGCCGCCGGCCGGATCGTACTGCAGCATCGCATCGGTGCCGAGCGCGCGCTGCCGGCCGAAAGTCAGCGTGCCGAAAAGCTTGGACGATATACCGCCATAGTATTCGTCATTGAAGGGTTGGCCTGCGCGCGGGCCGTCGATGGCGTACGAATAGCTGGCCCTGGGAAGGCCGTTGTTGACGATCTGGGTTTCCGACGCGTTGGCGAGCAGGCCGGACTGCGGATTGATGCCAGTGGAAGCGTTGAACACAACGAACCAGCCCGGCAGAAACTCTTCCTTGCCCCTGATGCCAAAACCTGTCTGCTGTAGGCTGTTCGGTGCGACGAGGAATCGATGTTCATAGCCGTTTCGGTTCACCAGAGCTTCGCCCTCATAGTTATAGCCGCTTTCCGGTAAGCCGTGGCTGACCCAGCCGACGCCGACGTCATACGCACCGTACACCGTGATGCCGTGCCAGGTCAGCGTGCAATCGGTGGTGGCGAACTCGTGGCCGCTCGCGCAGGCGTCGGGAGTGCCGTCGAGCGTCCTCCGCTGCATCCTAATGTCGACCGCGGCATCCTGGCCAACCGCCAGGCTGATTCCGGTGCGCGTTTCATCGGCGAACCCTGGTTTTGCCGCACGAATCTCGAAGCGCCCCAGAGGCAGGCCGGACGCCTGAAAGTGCCCCCCGCCGTCGGTTGTGATCGTGCGCGTTGCACCTGTATCGACGTTCTTGATGGTCACCGCGACATCGCGAAGGGCTGTGCCGGTCTGGTCCGTCACCACGCCGGAAAGGCTCGCCCCCGTTTGGGCCTGAGCAAAGGTCAAGGATGACGAAAGCAAAAAACTAACCGCTGCGATAAACAGGTAAGCCTTGCGCATTTCGACCTCGAAAAATCAATCGGTTGGGACAGAAACCGGAAGTGTACATGACATACGATTCTATTGTCCAGACGTGTACGATATAGTCTGTTTTGCAATGAGCCCGTAAGCATAACTTATGCGGATGCGACGGAGTTGACCGGGAACTTCGTTGTCGCTACGATTGCGTCCCGATGCAGAAGGACCGCAAATCCGAAGGGAATATTGAGGGACTGCTGAAGCTTCGAGATGCAGCTTTGCAACTGGGGATCAGCTTTCCAACGATTAAGCAGTGGATTTACAAGAAGAAGATTCGAAGCAATCGGACTGCGGGAGGACATCACCGTATCCCGCAGAGCGAAGTGGACCGATTGCTTTTCAGAACCCGTGGCAAGACCGAGCAACAACGCAAAGAAGAAATCCGGCGCGTGAGCGGTCGTAATCAGCTAGTGGGACGAATTGAGTCCGTGCAGATTAGCGGTTTGATGGCTGAGGTCAGGGTTTCAATCGGTGGTCAGCAAATCACGTCGATTATCACGGCACGCTCTGCCAGAGAAATGCAGCTGAAGCGGGGACAGACTGCCGCAGCCCTCATAAAGGCTACCGAAGTAATGATCTTGCGGGTTTGACTCATGTGGCGATCCAGTGTGCTGAAACTCAAACCTCCACTCTGGCAAAACTCCCTCCGCCGCATACCGCTGCTCACAAACTCGGCCACCAACGGCTGAACTTCCGCGCGGGTACGTCGCCTGGGCGCTGACAACTCTGTTCTTGCGGTCATCCGGACACTTCAACACAGACCCCTGCCTGTCGAACAGGTGTGTTGGTCAGACGCTTACATTTCACTTGCACTATTTGGGCACCCCTAATAATGACTGAAAGGCCTGATCACCACGAACGTGTGATCTGATACCCGCAGTGCCAACGATCCTTCAACCACAGGCTGTCGAAGCTCATCCAGTAATTGATTCCGACTATGGACTCTTCTCCGCATTGCGGCTAAAAAGATTGACACCGGTTCGCGTGGGGTATCAACGAAAAGTTCCAATCAGAAGCTCTGACAAGAACAAGGTTTTGAAATTCAAGCGGGAGGAATTGTGATTTCCAAGAGGCTAACGGTTTTGGTGTGCTTAGTGGTTATGATTGGCGGCCGCGCTCTATGTGCTGCGCAGAGCGAAGGGTTCTTCGCAAGCTGGGAAGATCGGGTGCGCGCCACGCTGGCGCAGCAGCCTTCTTGGCCCATCCCTGTGGTCACGGCATCGTCAGGCCTGTTGCAAGTCGCTCGCACCGATTTCGTCCGCCAGATCGCACCCGCGGGCACAGACACCTGGAACTACGACAACACCAAGGGCTTCAATGTGGTGCCCTGGTATAAGTTTGAATTCGACGCGCTGCTGCCGCCCTATATCCAGCACAACTCGAAGGCCGAGGATGGCTTTGGCGATGTTTCCCTTTCGCTGAAGTACCGTTTGGTAGCGGCCAATGAAGAGGGCGGAAATTATTCGGTGAGTGTTTCTCTCGCTGGCACCATGCCGACCGGCAGCTTCAAGAACGGAAGTCTCGCAGCCACGATTTCGCCCACTCTATGCGCAGGCAAGGGCTTCGGAAAGTTCGATGTGCAATCGACGTTGGGCGCAATTCTGCCCGCGGACGACACGACGAAGCTTGGCCGCGTCGTGGTGTGGAACACGGTGACGCAGTATCAAATCGGCAAGTATTTTTGGCCGGAGATCGAGAACAACGCAACTTTCTACCATGGCGGCGCCAACGATGGTCGCGTCCAGAACTTCGTCACGCCAGGAGTGATGGTTAGCAAGTTTAAGTTGGAACGCGATCCTCGCAACCGTCTCGCTCTGATTTTCGGTGGAGGAATGCAGATCGCAACCTCACAATTCCATACCTACAATCATGGGCTTGTACTCACGGCGCGGATGCTGTTTTGAGATTCCGCTGTGGGACTTAGCGCGCCGCGCATTCCTTCCCGATGGTCTTGATCGAGGTGATGGTTAACGTCACCGAGGACGGAGAACCCATTCTTGCGAAGGCGTCGGAGCTCGTGCTCATCGAAGGTGACTCCTTCCCGGTCACTTCCACTTGCTGTCCCAAGTAACGGCGGAGCTTTATTTTTCCTGTAGCCTGAAGTTCATAAGTCATGCTTGGATCGACCTTCGTCAGTATGTAATCGCCAGTAGCCCTACCGACGCATCCCTGCACGGTGACCTGTCCTTTGGAATCGTTTGATTTGTGCTGGCTGGGGTCGCCTGGATTGCTGTCCTGCGCCAGAAGAAAGCTGCCCGAAAGCAGCACGGCGAACAATAATTGTTTCATAAACATTCCTCCTCATCCGGCTTTCCTAGAAGCCGGTCGTCTCATATTGCAAGACTGCCAGGGCGAGGCGGTAATCGTAGGCCGCCTGAGCGTTGCTGATCTGGGCTTGCGTCTGCTGGAGTTGTGCTTGACTCAACTCCACAATGGAACTTAGCCCTAAGCGATAACGCGTCTGGGCAAGATCGAGCGCCAGGTTCGACTGATCCAACAATTGCTGAGTGACGCTGAGTCGCGCGTAAGCTGTATTCGCATTGAGCCAGCCGGTGCGCACATCGCGTGCGATCCGGTTGCGAAGATCCAGCAGACGGTCGTGCACCGCTTGCGCTCTCAGACTCGACTCCCGCGACCTTGCCGCGAAGAGAAAACCGTTAAACAAAGGGATCTCAACGTTGACACCTACCGCGCCATACCAGCTGGAGAGAACCGGGTTTCTGACAGGTGTGTCCCCCACGGCACCCATGGCACGGATATTTGGCAGAAACAAATCGCGTTCGGCTGCGTGGAACTTTTGAGCGGATTGCTCCAGGAATCCCAGCGATAATACTTCCGGGCGCGTCGCTAGTGCCTGGGAAATAAGATCATCCACATTGCTGGAAGGCGCAGTAATGGCGGTCGCGTCCTCGACTAACTGAAAAGTCTGCGTGCCTGAATAGCCCAGAATCATAGCCAGCGTGGCGAGCGCTCCGTTCTCGTTGTTCTCCGCGTCCAGGACAAGCAGCTTGGCTTGAGCGAGGTTGACGTTGGCAAAGCTGAAATCCAGTTCAGACCTCAGCTTGCTTTTGAACAATGCTTCTACCTGATCAGTAACGTTCTGCCGAGCACGTACGGTTTGCTGAGCCACGGTCAGCACTGCTTGCGCTTGCAACGCGCCGTAAAAAGCTTGATCCACAGCCAGAAGAATCTGCTCTTTCGTAGCCGCGGCATTTTGATCCTCGGCTTTGGCCGCGAGGTTGGCACTGGAGACCAAATTCGTGGTGCGTCCGAAGTCCGTGATCAACTGACTTACCCAGACACCGGCGGCGGCGCGCTCATAGATGATGGGATTGTTGAGTCCACCAGCGGTGATGCGGCTGTTGTCTTTGGAATCTACGCCTGTCAGGTCGCCGGTTGCGGTTGGCCACAGGTTTGAACGCACTTCCCGCGCGACTTGGTGGGAGGCCAAAGCCGTCAGCCGCGCCACCGAGATTTGCGGGTTGTTCTGCAACGCGAGCGCCTCTGCTTGTTTCAATGACAGAGGTATTTGTGTCCCCGGATTGGCCGAAGACTGATGCCCATCCGGAGCCATAGAGGGCGCCGTATTCTTGGGAAACGGCCGCGGCACCGGGGCCGAAGGCAAGCTCGGTGCCGTTTGCGGTTGATCAATCTTCAAGTCTTGCGGATATCCCGCATACGACCCCAGCGCGACGCACACCGCAGTGCGAACTATTAAGAGTGATCTCGTCTTCATGGTTGTACTTATAACCTCAGCCTTGCGTGGCTGGCGCCGGCTCTTCTTCTCGCCGATGGATCAAGAGGTACGCGGCGGGCACGATAAAGACGGTCACAATGACCGACATCGTGAGTCCTCCAATAATGGCCCGCGCCAGTGGAGCATACTGTTCGCTGCCAGCCTCTAGCGCAAGAGCCATCGGAATCATGCCAAGAATCGTCGCCAAAGAGGTCATTAGGACTGGCCGCAAACGCACACGGCAGGCAGTCGCTACCGCTTCCTCAATCGGCATGCCTTCTCTTCTCAGAGATCGCGTGAACTCCACGATAAGGATGCTGTTTGAGACCACGATCCCGGTCATCATGATGACTCCCATTAGCGACATGACATTGACGGTCGTATGCGTTGCCAGCAGAAACAGAATGACGCCCGTGATGCCCGGCGGAATGGCCAGCAGGATGATCAGCGGATCAATGAACGAAGAGAACTGCGCCATCAGGATCAGATAAACCAGGATGACCGACAGTATGAGACCGATGCCAAAACTCTTGAACGACTGCCGCATGCCCTCCACGGAACCGCGCATAGTGACGCGCACGTTCTCGGGCAATTTGGTGTTGGCGATCACTTTGTCCACCTTGCTGGCCAGACCTCCAAGATCTTCACCAGTCGGCGCCACATATACATCGATGACGCGCCGAATCTGGTAGTGGTCCACCTCGGTGGGCGTGTTGATCATTTCCAGGTCCGATACGGCTTCGAGGTCGGTGGAGTTCATGTTGCCCGCGGCGTGCAGAGGTATCTGCTTGAGGTCGGTAATCGAATGGACCTGCGTTTCCGGATACTGCACTGTGAGCATGTAATTGTTCCCGTTGCTGGGATCAACCCAATAGCTCGGAGCAATCATGCCGTCGGAAGATAGCGCCGTAATCACATTGTCGATAATTTCTTGCGACGATAACCCAAGGCGCGCAGCCATCTCGCGATTCACATTGAGCCGGATGCCTGGGTAGTCCAAGTCCTGCGGAATGAGCACGTCGCTAACTCCGTGGATGCCACGAACCTTCTGCGCGATTTCAGTCGCCAGAGCATAGGCCTGCTTCTGGTCGTTGCCACTGACCTGGATATCGATAGGAGCGGGTAAGCCCAGATTGACAACCGAATCCACCAGTCCTCCCGATTGAAAGTAAGTCGAAAGCTCTGGCACATCGTCCGCCAGTTTTGTACGCACCCGGCGCATGTATTCATAACTGCCAACCGCGTGTCCCTTTTTAAGGCTGACCTGTACGAAGGCCGTGTGCTGTCCCGAATTGCTGGTATAGATCGCCGAGAAATCTGGAGTGATTCCGATATTCGAAACAATCATGTCCAGATCTCGCGGCGAGACAACCTCACGAATATCCTCTTCAACATGTTTGATGTACTGATTGGTCAATTCGAGACGTGTGCCCGTAGGAGCCTTGATATTGATCACGAATTGGCCGGGGTCGGTCCGCGGGAAGAAGCCCAGGCCCAGGAGCGGATAGAGCGCGAAACTAAACAGGCAGATGCCGAGGATTCCGATGAACGTTGTTAATGGCCGCAGGAGACTGCGCCGCACGGCGATGTCGTAGTGCATCAGCATGCGGTCGTAGCGGCGATTAAACCACCGGACAAAACGTGCGAATGCGCTATTCCCTGTGTGGTGCGCCGCTTCGCCGTGCGGTGACTTGATAAAGTGAGCACAAAACAGGGGCACCACCGTCATTGCTACCGCGTAGGACGCAAACAAGGAAAAGACAACCGCGGCGGCAAGCGCGGTGAACAGGAATCTGCTCACGCCATAGAGAAAGACGACCGGGAAAAAGACAATCGCCGTGGTGAAGGTGGCAGCAAGCACGGGCATTGCCACTTCGCGGCCACCCTTCTCGGCGGCGATTTCGGGCGTTTCTCCCAGCTCCAGATGGCGAAAAATGTTTTCCAGCACAACCACCGAATTATCGATCAGACGCGAGAATGCCAGCGCGAGTCCTCCGAGGACCATGGTGTTGATCGATCCGCCGCTCGCGTTAATCGCAAGGAACGCAGCCAGCGCAGATAGAGGAATCGAGAGCAGCACCGCTAATGTAGCGCGGAAGTTGCCGAGAAAAATCAGGATCATCAGAGCGGTCAGCACCAGACCAATACCGCCTTCGCTGCCTAGGTTCGATATCGCCGTTTTCACATAGAGTGACTGGTCGAACACGACCTTGGTGGTGAGCGACTTGGGCACGTCGAGCAGATCGCCCACAGCCGTCTTGATGCCGTTGACGATGGCGATAGTGTTACTGTCGCCGCCCTGCTTGAGAATTGGGAGATAGACCGATCTTTGCCCGTCCACGCGCACAATGTTTGTTTGAATGGCGGCAGCGTCTTCGGCGTGGCCGACATCGGCTACCATCAATTCCGCGTTGCCTTCGGATTTCAGCGGCAGCCGATTTATTTCATCGGTTGTGGGAAGCTGACTGTTGGTGTAGATGTTGTAATCCTTGGGGCCGATCCGCACATCGCCGGCCGGCAGGATCGTGTTGGCATCATTCACGGTGCGCACGACGTCCATCAGGCTCAACTGGTGGGCTTGCAACTTTACTGGGTCAACGTAGACCTGAATCTGCCGGTACTTGCCGCCGAACGGCTGAGGCACCGAGGCGCCTGGCACGTTGGCAATCTGATTGCGAACGTTGAACTGTCCCAGATCATGCAATTGCGTCTCATTCAGTCCCTGTCCCTTTAAAGTGATCAGGCAGACCGGCAGACTGGAAGCGTCAAACTTGAGCACCACTGGCGGTAGCGTGCCCGGGGGCAATCGCCGCAATTGCGCCATCGCCAGGTTGGAAATGCCGCTTACCGCCGCGTCGGGATTTGTCCCCGGTTGGAAATAGATCTTAATCAGACTGACCCCGGTCAACGAACGCGACTCGATATGGTCGATGCCGCTTCCCAGGGTAAAAAACCTCTCGAAGGGATTGGTGATGTTGGCTTCAATCTGTTCCGGGGGCATGCCGGAATAAAACGTTGCCACCACTACGACGGGAATATTGATGTTGGGAAACAGGTCGACCGGCATACGCGCCACCGTGGTCACCCCAACGACGGCGATGATCAGACAGATCGTGATGATGAAGAACGGATACCTGATCGCAAAATCCGACATCCCTAGTGCGCTCCCATGACGTTAAATTGAAGGCAATGCACCGGACTGGCTTTCCTCATACCGCGTTCTCCTTCGGATTGACTTCTTCGCTTCGGTGCATGAGCAGGTACGCTGCCGGAACGAGAAACAGCGTCACCAGAAAAGAGAGGCTCAGTCCCCCGATGATGGCGCGCGCCAGCGGTGCATATTGTTCGCTGCCCGCCTCGAGCGCAAGAGCCAGGGGAATAAGTCCGAGCAGCGTCGCGAATGTAGTCATCATGATGGGACGAAGACGAACATGGCAGGCGTTCTTCAGCGCCTCCAGCAACGGCTGTCCCTGCCGCCGAAGTTCGCGCGCGAATTCCACGATCAAGATCGAGTCTGACACCACGATGCCGGTCATCATCATGACGCCCATCAGAGACATGACGTTCACCGTAGTGCGGGTGATCAACAGGAAAAGAATTACCCCCGTGAATCCGGGAGGCACTGCAAGCAAGATCAGGAACGGATCCTTCACCGAAGCGAACTGCGCCATGAGAATCAGATACACCAGAACGATGGAGAGTCCCAGACCGATGCTGAAGCTTTTGAACGACTGCCGCATGCCCTCCACCGATCCGCGCATCGTCACCCGCACGTTGGGCGGCAATGTTGTTCCGTCAATCAGGTATTGCACTTGTTTGGCAAGACCGCCAAGGTCATCCCCGGCGGGCGACACGTACACGTCGAAGACGCGGCGCAGCTGATAGTGATCCACCTCGGTCGGCGTGTTAATCGTCTTCATATCGGAGACCGCCTCGAGGTCCGTGGAATTCTCGCTGCCCCGGGAGCGCAGCGGAATCGATTTCAGGTCTAACATCGATTTGACCTGCGATTCCAGATATTGAACTGTAAGCATGTAGTTATTGCCGTTGTTGGGATCGACCCAGTAACTGGGAGCGATCATGCCATTGGAGCTAAGCGCCGTGATGACATTGTCAACGGTTTCCTTCGACGATAACCCCATGCGTGATGCCATCTCGCGTTGCACATCGAGCTGGATCCCGGGGTAGTCAAGGTCCTGGGGGATGAGCACATCACTTACGGTTTTGAGCGCTTTGATTTTCTTCGCCAGGTCGGAAGCAGTTTTCAACGCTTCGCGCATGTTGTTTCCGCTCACTTGAATATCAATGGGTGCAGGCAGGCCAAGGTTTACGATCGAATCCACGAGGCCGCCGGTTTGGAAGTAAGTGGAAAGCTCGGGTAAGTCAGCCGCCAGCTTCGCGCGCACCCGATTCATATACACGAAACTGCTTAGCCTGTGACCTTCCTTGAGACTGACCTGCACGAAGGCCGTGTGCTGTCCGGAATTGCTGGTATAGATCGCCGAAAAGTCCGGCGTGATGCCGATATTGGAGACGATCAGATCCAAGTCGGTGGCCGGAACCACCTGCCGTATGTCTTGCTCGACGCGATGGATGTACTCGTTCGTCAACTCAAGACGAGAGCCGGTCGGGGCCTTGACGTTGATGACAAATTGTCCCGGGTCGGTACGCGGAAAAAATGACACTCCCAGCAGCGGCGAAAGCCCCAGGCTCAAACAAAAAGCCCCCATAATGATAGCCACAGTGAGTTTCGGCCGCGCCAGACTCGCCGCAAGCGTACTGTCATACGTCTTCAAGATGGCGTCGTAGGCACGGTTAAACGGGCGCAGAATCCGGTGCAGCAAACCTTCGCTGCTGGTTTCTCCCCCAATTTCATGCGGGGCACGAATGAACTGAGCACAAAAAAGCGGGACCACACTCATGGCCACGAAATACGATGCGGCGAGGGAAAGGACCACACCCAGAGCCAGCGCGGTAAACAGAAAACGGCTGACCCCGTAAAGAAAGACCACCGGAAAAAAGACAATCGCGGTCGTGAGCGTGGCCGCCAGAACGGCCAACGCAACTTCCCGGCCTCCTTTCTCGGCTGCATACGCAGAAGATTCGCCCATCTCCAGGTGGCGGAAGATATTCTCCAGTACCACCACTGAGTTATCGATGAGCCGGGAAAGCACCAATGCGATGCCGCCCAGCACCATGGTGTTTATGGTTCCGCCGCTCGCATTCAGCGCCAAAAATGCCGCCAGGCAAGACAAGGGAATGGAAAGCATGACCGAGAACGTGCCGCGAATGCTACCCAGGAAAAAGAGAATCATGACTGCCGTCAGCAACAGACCGATGCCGCCCTCGTGCAAGACGTTCCAGATCGCCGTCTTCACGTAGATGGACTGATCGAACACGACCTCGGTTACTAGCGACTTGGGCACGTCGAGCAGATCGCCCACGGACTTCTTGATCCCGTTAACGATAGCTATGGTGTTGCTGTTCCCGCCCTGTTTGAGAATTGGAAGATAGACCGACCTTTGCCCGTCCACCCGAACGATGTTGGTCTGGATGGCGGCTCCATCTACCGCGTGACCGACATCCCCGATCATCAACTCAGCGTTGCCTTCGGACTTCAGGGGCAGCCGATCCATTGCCGCGGTGGTGGGTAACTGACTGTTGGTGTAGATGTTGTAATCCTTCGGACCGATCCGCACATCACCGGCGGGTAAGATAGTGTTGGCGCCATTCACCGTGCGCACTACATCCATCAGGCTCAACTGGTGGGCCTGCAGCTTGAGCGGGTCAACATAGACTTGAATCTGCCGGTACTTGCCGCCGAAGGGCTGCGGCACAGAGGCGCCCGGCACGTTGGCAATCTGGTTGCGAACATTAAACTGCCCTAGATCGTGCAGTTCCGTCTCATTCAAGCCCTGGCCCTGCAACGTAATTAAACAGACCGGCAGACTGGAAGCGTCGAACTTAAGCACTACCGGCGGAAGCGTCCCCGGCGGCAAGCGCCGCAATTGCGCCATCGCCAGATTCGAGATGCCACTGACGGCTGCGTCCGGGTTGGTCCCGGGCTGGAAGTAGACCTTGATCAGGCTGACTCCAGTTAATGATCGTGACTCGATGTGGTCGATGCCGCTCCCCAGAGTGAAAAAACGCTCGAACGGGTTGGTGATGTTAGCTTCGATCTGCTCCGGCGGCATGCCCGAATAAAACGTCGCCACCACCACCACGGGGATGTTGATGTTGGGGAAGAGGTCCACCGGCATGCGAGCCACGGTGGTTACGCCGACCACGGCGATGATCAGGCACAGCATGATGATGAAAAACGGATATCGGATGGCGAAACCGGGCATGTCTAATGCGCTCCCTGTTCCGTTGTGTACTTCTCATCTGCCATCGCGCTCATCTTGGGGTCGACATGCTGTCCGGGCCGGTACGCCCCAAGGTTGCCCACAATAACTCGATCGCCCTCATTCAGCCCCGATAGGACTTGAATTCGATCGGAGCCTTCGATTCCCGTCCGAATCTCGCGCTCTTCCACATGGTTCTGGGGATTGACCAGAAGCACGGTGGTCTTGCCTTCCCCTCGATTGATGGCCTGCAGGGGAAGGGTCAAAGCGTTCGGATCGTTCTGAACCCGTAATGCTACCTCCGCGTACATTCCGGGCGTCAACTTATAGTCCTGGTTCGGCACGTCCACTTCGACCTGCATGGTACGGGTCGACCGGTCGAGCGAACTGGTTGAGCGCGTGACCTTGCCGGAGAAGTGCTCGTCCGTTGCCTTCACGCGGATATCAGCCGGCTCACCATCATGCACGCTGGCAGCCAGAGACTCAGGTACGGGAATTCGCAAACGCAATACACTCACCTGCGAAAGTTTCACGACTGGCGCCGAACTCACGTTGGAAGTGCCCGCCTGGATGAGAGAACCTGTGTCGGCGTACCGCCAGGTGACAACACCGTCGAAGGGCGCCGTAATTCGTGAGTATTCAGATAGAGCGGCATAATGCTGTTGGTCAGCCTGCGAGACTTCCAACTGCTGCCGGGAAGCTGACAACGCCGACTTGGCGCCTTCCACCTGTGCCTCCGAGGATCGATCTTTGGCGGTCGCGTCGTCGAGTTCTTGCTCCGCGATAAGGCCGGGACGCGCCTCCGATGCCTGTCTCAATCGCACAGCGGCAGCATGCAGCGCTGCGTACTCCGCTTCCGCGCGGCTTACCTCATTTTGAGCGTGAGTGATCTCCTCTTGACTATGGCGCACACCCGCGGCGGCAGCTTGTAATTGCGCCATTAACTCCGGAATCTCAAGAACGGCGAGTACCTGGCCCTTGTGGACGTGGTCGCCGATGTCCACGTTGATATTACGGATGTAGCCGGCAACCTTCGCGTGGAGTTCCACTTCCTGGTAAGGCAGGAACTCGCCGGCAATGGAGAGCGTGTTGGAAAGCGGCGTGCGCCGAACTTGTACGACTGCGGCAGGGAGAGGTGCGTCGGCGGACACAAGTGGAGAGGAGCCGCCGGAATGCCCGCAGCCTTCGGCAGCACTCAGACAGACCGCGATCAGAGCAATGGCCGCCACTCTTCCATCGAGAATTAAAGATGATCCTATACGCATGCCCACAGTCACCCATTTCGAACTTAGCGCTGGCAAAATAGTGGTCGGCCTTACAAAATTCGGGCCGACAGACTCACGCCGTACGATGCACCGCTTTCCCTCCCTGCGCCCGAACTTTGACGTTGAGGATTCTCGCACTGAGCCCGGACCCGATCAAGCCACGCCGACGGGTTGGGACTGATTGTACGAAGCAGGGGTTGGCAAAACGTCGAACTTAGCAGGAAGGAGAAGGAGGAGGAGGGCGATTGTAAAGCCACGTCTCAAAGTTCAGATTGATGGATGGGACCACCGCCAATTCAGTACGAACGGAAGGGCGCGGCGGTTGAAAGAGCGTGAAACTGGAAGCGGGAGCCATCCACTGGAATCCGTCGCCAAGCAGGTGCTGCCGCTGGCCATCCCGGGACTGCGATTTTACAGTGGTGGTCTTCCGGACTTCTGGATGGACTCCTGGACCTAGTACTGTGTAACGAGTAGCAAGGCTTACCGTGAGAGCGCAGATGGCTAGAAGAACTACTGCGATCCGGCAAGCCGACGCGAAGCTTACTCGTGCCCGAGAATCTCCTGGCAAACTCATCTCAAATCCATGCGCGGATCGAATGCCAGCAAATTATACATGAGCACCCAAGGACAGCCAGATCACGCAAGTCACCGGTGGCCATTGGTTTTGACGCTCGGAGGCCGGCTCAGGTTGCAATTCCGAGTTTCGCAGCAGACGGAAGCGAGCGCCGACCAGGCGATCACTTGCGCAGTTGTGCAGAATAAGGAGTGCCCCGGATGATCGGCCCAGTTCCAAAACGGGAAATAGCTTGACACCGAACTCGCTGTAAGAGTATGTAGGGCGGTTAAATCCAGCCTATCTGTTTAGATAGGCAGCTACATGTTTGTATCGGTCCAATGATCGCAAATTCGTCTCGGAGGCTATCCCAAGTGAAAAAAACCGTCTCACGTTTGATCTTTTTGATTTCCGTGCTTGCTCTGGCGTTTACGGCTATGGCCCAGGCGCAGGAGAACCACACAGCCAATAACAACCCTCTCGCGCTACTGCTTCAGTCCAAGGGGATTTTGTCTCCCGACGAGGTCGCCATGGTCAGTCAGGCGTCTTCCCCGGAGGAAGCTAACGCGCGCCTCGCTCAATTGCTCGTGGAAAAGGGCCTGATCAGCCAGCAGGAGTACACGGCCACGGTCGAACCCGTAAACACGCGCTTGTCCGGACCCCATTTTCTAAACGCCGTGCTGCACCCCTGGAGTTCTGCGCAGTCCGCTTCGGCTTTGCAAACAAACCCAGGGGCTCCGCCGCCTCCGCCTTTCATTTCGGCGGTTGCGCCCGTGCGGGTACTGCCCATTGACCTGCCCAAACAAGGGGGCCTTATCCCGGATATCCACCTCGGAAGCGGGGCCAACGTGAAGCTCTATGGCTTCTTCAAGGCCAGCGCCATCGAAGATACTGCGTCGAGCGGTGGTCCCACGTTTGGCGACCAGGACTGGCCGCTTCCCATGCTGATCGGCGGCGATACCGGCCCCACCTCCGACCCTAGTTTCCATCTGAAAGCTCGCAGCGCCCGCGCCGGTGCTCAGTTCGAATGGGTGCCAAAACATTCTGACTTCACGATTACCGCCAAGGTGGAAGCAGACTTCGAGGGCGACTACACCGACGTCAGCAACCGGAACATCAGCAGCGTCCGTTCCAGCCAGTTTGACCTCCGGCTCGCTTACATGCGGCTGGACCACAAGCTGGGCGACCTACCCTGGTTCGCCGAGTTCGGGCAGGATTGGAGTCTGATGTCTTCCTCGCTCCCCAGTCTGTTCGAGACGACCGGTTTGGGCGTCGCCATGGGCAGCATGTATGAGCGCATCCCGCAATTCAAGACCGGCGTTCAATTCCACGCTGGGAGTTTGAAAATCCAGCCGGAATTCGCCATTGTCCTGCCGGTCGCCGCTTCCTCCGCCCTCACCGAGGATCAAAGGACGCGTTTTGGAGACCGCGCAGGCTCTGACTCCAACCAGCCTGGCGTGGAATCCAGAATCGTGTTCCAGTTCCCGCTCTCGCATAACTGGAAAGGCGTGGCGCCGGCACAGTTTATCGTGAGCGGCCACCATGCCCGGATGAATGAAATCATCCCCCACGCGGCGCAGGCAGCAACCAGTGTGACTTGCACGGTTCTGCCCTGCACCATCTCAATCTTTACCACTGCCACCACTCCCAATCTCGGATTCACTACTTCGACGGCCATACTGAATGCCACCAACAACGCCACTTGCGCCACGGCGTCCTGCACTCTGGAGCAGTTGTTCCCCATCGGCACCCAGGTTGGCAACCCGCAGAATGTCTGGACAGCTGAGTTGCAACTGCCCACCCCGTGGGTAACGTGGGTCACGAAGTTCTACAAAGGCGATGACCTGCGATTCTTCTTCGGCGGCCAGCTCAACGACGTCTGGTCGAATCTGGTCAGTAACAACCTGTTCGAAGTCGGGAACGGTGTTTCCGAAAGCGGACGGGCCATCTTGTTCGGCTGCGCAGGTGGAACCATTACCGGCCAGCCCGCCGAGACGATCGATTGCCAGGGCACGCCTGTCCAATCCGCCAAACTTCAGCCCGTCGGCGGAGTGGGTGGGTTCACGGAGTTAAGCTTCCCGCTCTCGCGCATCTTCCACGCCGATCCAGAAGGCCATAATGCAGGATGGGTACTCCATATGCAGTACGGCACCGATCGCGCCAAGGCTTCGGACGCCCGCGCCGCGGGTTCAAACGGCTTGGCTCGCACTGACCTCGACACCGTTTCGCTCACCTACAAGTTGAACTCATGGGTGTCGTTCGTCAATGAAACCAGCTACATCGTTACGCGCGCCGCCACGGCTGACAGCAAACTGTTTGAGGGCCGGCACGTGACTCAAGCGCACGATTGGCGACAAGAGTTCGGACCAATATTCACGTTCTGAGCTTTGTTTCAACCGTAAGACCACCGGCCCGGAAAAGGAGAGTAAGCCAAAACCGGGCCGGCGGCGTCCCGAAGGGAAGAGCCCGCTCAAAAGGTTGAGAGGCTGTTTAGCCTTGTTCGTTTTGTGTCCGTACCACTTTGGATAGTCCCGTGCCAAACAATCGACGCGGGACCATCCTTTCTTGGTTTTACGGCAAGTAGTAACGGAACGAGGTGAAGACCATCCCGTCCAGGCCTTCCGGCGAGATTCCTGCAGGCCCAGTAGAGTTGGCGCCAGACCAGGTCTGACGAGTTACATAGGAGTACTGCGTCCCGAACCGGAACCTGCCCTTGGCCCCATTATAGAAGCTGTACCAGAAGCCAGCCGTACCCTCAATCACCGCCCGCGTGTCGCCGGTGCAATGGGAGAGTGAGCCCGGAGCAAACCCGGAGTTTGCTGACGGAATCGTTTCAGTGTAGCAGCCGTCATTTCTGAAGTTGGGCGATCCGTAGCCGACGTACCCTGGTGCTACTGACCACGCTAACGTCGTCGCATTCTGAGTCACCAACAGAGGATCGTACTCATACGACCGGCCAGCATACTCCGCTCCGACGTATGTGTAGACATCGAGTTTCTTGCCGTGATACTCCAGCGTAGTCAAACCCTGGAGACCCTTGATCAGATGAGCCGTACCGTCGCCATGAATGGAAAGATCGGAGAGCTGAGCTGCGCCGTAACGGCCGATTCCGCTGCCTCCGAAGCCATGCAGGCCAAAGATAATGTGCTTATTGGCGAGGGTCCAGCGGGCGTTAGCGCCAAAACCACCGCCTTCTTTCGAGGCGTTGTAGGCATTGAGCACGCTGGGCGCCGTCAGAGTGGCGGGACAGCCCGCGGTCGTGAACTGGTAGCAGGGGAAGATACGGTCGGTGAATCGGTCGGCCAAGCCGAAAACCTCGTAGTGACCAAAGCCGGGATCAAAGGCGATCTTAGCGATGAGATCGGGCGCCGGATTGGCCGTGTAGTTGGAGGTTGTGTTGTAGCTATTGCTGGCGCCCGCCTCGCCGAGCAGGAAATTGGCATCGTTGTTGTGCGTGGTGAGCGTGCCTTGCGCGTTTTCGATGGCGAAAGCGATCGACACCTTATCGCCGAAGTCTTTCGTTACGCGAAGGCCATACTGACGCGCAAAACTGAACCCGACGTTGTAACCCGGGTCGATCGTCGAAGGCCGGGCATCGTTGACTTTACCCAAGTCATCGCTGGGGGCGATTCCCGCCTTGTTCTCGGTCACCAGACTCCACATTTGACCGCCGAGGAATTTCCAGCCATTGTTGAATTTGGCTTGGCCCCAAGCCTGGCGGAGACGGAGAGTGTAGCTGTTGGTCTGCGTGGCACTGGAGGTGACGCCCGCAGAGAGAAAGTCGGCGGATACGTAGGCGGAAAGGTCCACATTGTTCAAGCGGCCCCCGACAAAGACCGTAGGCCGCGACTGGCGGGCGGAGCCGAAGAACTCCGGCAGGTCGCTCTGCGAAGCCCCGGGCATGGTCAGCGAGTTGAAAGGCGTCGCAATATCAGCTCCCAGCTCCCTCGAACGCCGCACAAATTCGGCGGCCACAAAGCCGCTCGGCGTTATGGTGATGCCCTTGAGATGGATCGACATTGGGGTCTCCCACTCCGGGGCAACGTTCTTGATCTCTTTGGTCGTCTCCTGCAACGCCATTGCCGTTTTGTTGGTGGTTGTCTTGAGGTCAGTGACATCACTCGTGAGCGCCATAACGGTCTGCTGCTGTTGGCTGGCCTGGGCTTGAGCGGCGGCGGCTTTGCTGGCAGCGGCGGCCGCGGCGGCCTGCGCCTGCTGCCAGTTCTGCTGATTCTGCTGCAGCTGTTGTGTAAGTTGCTGGATTTGCTGCTGCTGGGCAGCCAGCGCGTCTTTCAATGCCTGAACGTCGGCAGCCGTGACCGCCGGCTGCGCTGGTGCCGCTGCTGCTGGCGTGTGCTTCTTTTTGGGAGCCGGTGCAATCGAGTCCGAGATTTGAGCCCAAGCGCCGGCCGAAAGTGTCGCCAGCGCCAGGAGCGTGAGAAACAGATGCTTGGTTGCTTTCATGAAATGCAATCCTCTCCTTTTTGACTTTTTGCGGATCAATAGTTCGTGGGGGAACAACGGCGAACAAGGTTGCGGGCAGCCGCCCTGATGGTACCGACGGCGCGTAGAGTCCTTTTGAGAAATTCCCATCGTTGATGATTATTCCATAATGTCCATTGTAATAATGGACATTATCTACATTGCAGAGATAGCATTTGCTGCTCCATCCCCGCCAAACATCAGAAAGCCACTAAACCACGTGTTTTTAGCAACTTACGAAATTCAGCGAAAGCGCACAGCAGGGACGGTGTGCATCAAATTGCGGTTCGAAGAACAGAAGATTCCCAGGCTCGGAACGCAATCAAACCGCGGATGAACTGCGTTCATGGTCATTGCCGGAGCCTGGCATGCTGCGCGTAGGCACCCTCGTAGCACCGCGGGACGATGGCAATGGCCGGCGACATCAGCCGATTCACTGAATATTCAACAAATTGTAACCAGCTATTAACAAACAGCAGTCTAGGCTGAGGATTCACAAAATGACTGCGCGCGGAAAATGCCGATGGTCATGGCTTTGCCTGAAGTATGGAACTTAATTTCCTTCAAGGAGACGGAACGATGAAACGAATCATGGCTATGATGCTGTCGATGGCGCTCGCGGGGAGCGCGATCGCGGCGCAGGCCCAGCAAGAGGCAGCCCCTGCAAAGACGAAGAGCACCCCCAAGAAAATGGTTGCCAAGAAAGCTGGACCGACTGTTTCCGATCAGCTCGGGGAGATGAAACAGGCGATCGATGCCCAGCAGCAGGCGATCAAGCAGTTGACCGATCTGGTTCAGAGCCGCGATCAAAAGATTCAGCAACTGGAGCAGAAGCTCGATCGGAGCCAGGCCGTGGCTGCGCAGGCGCAGACCAATGCCGATACTGCGGTAGCTCAAACCGCGGCCCAACAGCAAACGGTCATGGCGCTTAAGAGTGACGTCACGGACTTGAAGACCACCGCCACGAACTCCGCGCTGACTCTGCAGGAGACTCAGAAGAGCATCAAAGCGGAGTTGGAGAACCCGGTCGCCATCCGCTACAAGGGAATCACGATCACTCCCGGCGGATTCCTGGCGGGTGAATCGGTGTATCGCACTCGGGCGACGGGCGGGGATGCTACTGCCTTTAACAGCATTTTCATGCCTGGAAGCGGCGCGAACACGGTTTCCGAATTCTTTGGTTCCGGCCGCCAGTCGCAAATCACGCTGCTGGCTGAAGGCAAATTAAGCGACATCAAGCTCAGTGGCTATTACGAAGCTGACTTTCTCGCGGCTGGCACTACTTCAAACAACAACCAGACCAACAGCTACGTATTGCGTCAAAGGCAGGCATGGGCCGCAGCGACCCTTAGCAACGGTTGGACCTTCACTGGCGGTCAAATGTGGACCCTGTTGAACGAGAACAGAAAGGGAATCGACAACTTGAGCACAGCCAGGCCGATGACCATTGACCCGAACTATACGGTCGGCTTCAGTTTTGCTCGGCAGTACGGTTTCCGCGTGGTCAGGAACTTCAATAATCATCTCTGGCTGGCCGCCTCGTTGGAAAATCCTCAGACGACCTTCACGGCATCCAACGCCAACGCCAACTTCGCCTTAGGCAGTGATGGTGTGGGCGGGGGACTCTACAATCCCGGCGTCACTGCTTGCAGCACCACCCTCAACTCCGCTGGCGCCCCGGTCACTGTTTGTACCAACGCGGCC
This sequence comes from uncultured Acidobacteriaceae bacterium, assembly GCA_963773955.1. GTDB lineage: Bacteria > Acidobacteriota > Terriglobia > Terriglobales > Acidobacteriaceae > Acidiflorens. The sequence continues at coordinate 67,295 of CAVZDM010000055.1, forward strand.
AACTATTCCTTCAACGCGATGCCGGACATCATCGTCAAGGCGGCCGCTGAACCCGGTTTCGGCCACTATGAAGTCTTCGGTGTCTTCAGCCGGTTCCGCGACCGCGTTTATCCTTGCGCGGTAGGCACGCAGGCCCCGACGTTGTGCGATACCGGTGCCGGCGGCGCCATCGTCAATTCCGTGGTGGGGGCCTATAACTACTCCAAGAACGGCGGTGGAGTGGGAGGGAACGCCCGTTTCTCCGTGATGAATAAGCACATGGATTTCGGCCTTCACGCCCTCTACGGGAACGGTCTGGGCCGCTACGCCGCGTCGGGTTTGCCGGATGCCACCGTCGATCCTTATGGCAGGCTGGTTCCGCTCCGCACCTATCAGGGTCTGGCCACTCTTGAATTTCACTATCCCAAGTTGGATGTGTACTTCTACGGCGGCGAGGACTATGTGGGACACCACTATGCAGTTGACACCCTTGGTACCCTCAAGACGGTGGGGTACGGATCGACTGGAGTGGTTCCAGGAACGGCAGCCTACGGTGACGGGGGATGCTACACCGAAACCCTGCCTTCGGCGTCGAGCCCGAGCGGTTACAATTTTGGCGCGGTCGGCACCTGTAGTGGCCAAACCCAAAGCGTTGTCGAGGGTTCGTTTGGCTTCTGGATCAAGCCGTACAATGGCCCCAAGGGCCGATTCCAGTTCGGCCCGCAGTATTCCTACGTAAGCCGAAACGCGTACGCGGGCGTCAACGCTTCGACGACGCCTGTCAGCTCGGTCTCGCCCCACGGAGTCGACAACATATTCTATACGTCGTTCCGCTACTACTTGCCGTAACGCATGCGAAACCGGTATGGCGTCAATCGCTCCAGTGCTGAACTCGCACTGGAGCGATTCGGCTTTGCGGGAGGAGGTTTGCGTCTGACGGGATGCCCGGCTCTCCCAGCCAACTTGGTATACTATTTCGAGTCGGGCAGACAACGCGTGATCAGGCTTCATACTGCGTAGCAAACACCCCCGTCTACCAAGAAGATCCGTACGATATGGTTCGACAGACTCTGAACAATCGCGCCACCCTTCTGAACCGCGAAGCATCGTGGCTGAAGTTTAATTGGCGCGTGCTCGAAGAAGCCGGGGACCTTCGCAATCCGCTGCTCGAGCGCGTGAAGTTTTTGGCGATTACCGCGAGCAATCTGGACGAATTCTTTGAGGTCCGGGTCGGCGGCCTGTTGCAACAACTGGAAGACGGCCACAACTCCACCACTGCCGACGGGCTCACCATGGTGGAGGAGCGGGAGCTGATCAAAGACGCAACCCACGAGTTCGTCGAAGAACAATATTCCTGCTGGAGCGAACGCTTGCGGCCGGAACTGGCGGAGCAGGGAATTCGCGTCCTCGGCATCGACGAACTGGATGAGGCGGGATTGGCGTTCGCGGACGACTACTGCGCGCGCGAGCTCGATCCGCTGCTCACCCCGGTAACGGTGGACCCGGCGCATCCCTTTCCTCGAGTGATCAACAAGGCGCTGTGCGTGGCGCTATTGCTGCGGCGTCGTCGTCGCTCCTCGCTCACCTACACGGGAGTCGTAACCGTTCCGCGGTCCCTTCCGCGACTGGTCCGCCTGCCGTCCCAGGGGACCATCGACTTCATCTTTCTTGCCGACTTGGTCGTCCATCATGCCGCGCGCATGTATCAGGGCTACGACATCGTTTCTTCCGCCGCGTTCCGTGTCACCCGCAACAGCAACCTCTACCTGCAGGAGGAAGAATCTCGCAATCTGCTGGAATCGGTACGCGCGGAATTGCACAACCGCCGCAAGGGAGACGCGGTGCGCATGGAAATCGAATCCGAGGCCAATCCCGAGATCATCGAGCGCCTGGGCACGGTGTTCGAACTTGATCCGTGGCAGATTTTTCCGGTCAACGGTCCAGTGAATCTTTCCCGGCTGTTCAACATTTACGACGCCGCGGCGCGGCCGGATTTGAAATTTCACAGCTACGTGCCGCGCGAGTTGCGGCTGACCGCGAAGTCCCACGATCTATTCGAAGAGTTGCGGCGCCACGACGTTCTGCTGCACCATCCCTACGATTCTTACGATGCCGTCATGTCCTTCATTCAGTCGGCCACCGAAGATGAGCGCGTGCTCTCCATCAAGCAGACCCTTTACCGGACCAGCGAGCATTCCCTGATTGTTCCGTCGCTGATGGCGGCCGCGGCACACAAGGAAGTCACCGCCGTGGTGGAACTGAAAGCGCGCTTCGATGAGGCCTCGAACATCCGCTGGGCGCGCGATCTGGAAGATGCCGGTGTGCAGGTCTTCCACGGGCTGGTGGGTCTGAAGACGCACTGCAAACTTTCTCTGCTGGTGCGGCGCGATCCCGATGGCGTAACCCGCCAGTACGCGCACCTGGGCACCGGCAACTACAACGCGACCACGGCCCGCATCTATACCGATCTCAGCCTGCTCACGGCCGACCCGGAGATTACCAGCGCGGTTCACGCTGTTTTCAATTTTCTGACGGCCTACGCTGAGCACCCTAGCTACGGGCCGCTACTGGTAGCGCCTCTGGACTTGGCCGAAAAGTGCATGCGGCTGATTGAGCGCGAGGCCGAGCACGCCCGCCTGGGGCGTCCGGCGCGCATTATCGCCAAAATGAACGCCCTCCTCGACGTGAATATTGTGCAGGCTCTGTATCGCGCCTCACAAGCCGGTGTCGACATTGAGTTGATCGTGCGCGGGATGTGCGCGTTGCGGCCGGGGATTCGCGGCCTCAGCGACCGCATCCGCGTGCGCAGCATCGTGGGCCGGTTCCTGGAGCACAGCCGCATATTTTACTTCGAGAACGGCGGCGAGTCTGAAGTCTACCTCGGCAGTGCCGACTGGATGAATCGCAATCTGCACGAGCGTGTCGAAGTTCTGTTCCCGCTCAAGAACCCGTTGCTGCGCGACCGCGTGATGCATGAGATTCTGGCTGCATACCTCGCCGACAATGTGAAAACAAGATTTTTGCAAAAGGACGGCCGCTATCTGCGTCCCTGGCAATCGCCGCGTGGGCGCAGCACGAGACCGCCTCGAGGCTCTGCCGCCTTCAGCGCCCAGGATTTTCTCATCGGACTTGCGGAAGGCACCAGGACGCCCGAGGAAATTCCATCTTCTGTGCCGCGACGCTCCTCTCGAACTTTGATCGGAAAGGAATAGTCACTCCGAAATGTTTCTCTATTTTTTGCGTCACGCCAGTGCCGGGACACAGTTGAGCAGCGCGAAGAAGGACGAAAAGCGCGGCCTCGATAAAGACGGCATCGAGCAATGCGGATACATCGGCCGCGCCCTGGCCGCGCTCGGCGTGCAGGTAGAAGTCATCGTCTCCAGCCCGTTAAAGCGGTCCACGCAAACCGCGGCTCTGGTGGGCAACGAAATGGGGCACGAAGGCAAACTGGTGATGGAGAACGCGCTCCGTCCGCAAGCCGGCTTCTCGGAATTTCAGAAGATGTTGGAAAAGTACGCGCGCCAGGACTCGATGCTGCTGGTGGGGCATAATCCGAACCTGCGTGAATTTCTCGGACGCGTGATCAGCGACAGTGGATGCGAGGCCGTGGTTGAGCTTAAGAAAGGGGCCGTAGCCAAAGTCGAAATGCGGCGAAATTCCGGGTCGCTGAGCTGGTGTATCACTCCCCGCATTCTGCGCACTCTTCACGCTGCGGCTACGGAAAGTTCGCGTCCGAAGACTTCGCGAAAATAGGATCGATCTTTCTCTATCGACCATACCTCCAGATCAACGCTTGCCTTTCCCCGTGGCGTCAGTTTCATGGAGACCTTGCCGCTGCGCGCCGAGACTGCAACTTTCCCCACGGATTGGCTTCTTCCCATATTCAAAGCTCGCGCGATGCGGAGCAGGATTGCTGCTTTTTCCACATTTTCCTGCTCCTCGGGGCTCAAGCTACTCATCGGGCCATCTCCCGGCGTGGGGCGCGACTTTCCCAGGTAGCGTGCGATCGAGCCAATGATCCGCCGCTGTTGTGGCGTGTATCCCAGGATTTCCGAGTTGGCGATGATGTAGTAAGTGTGGCGGTGGTGTCCGTTGCGGTTTACGTAGTCGCCGACCTCGTACAGCATGGCCGCTGCCGAAAGCCATTCGCAAAATTCCGCCGGAAGCTGGTGCACCGACTTCAACGAGGAAAACAGCAGCAGCGCCGACTCGCGTACATGCAAAGCATGATGCAGGTCGACCCGGTAATGTTCGACGGCGCGCTTGATCGACTCCCACCGCTCCGATTCAATCGCTCGGCCTGATCTTGTGCTGCGATCGTATTCCGCCGCCATCTGGGCGAGGATGCCATCGCGCAGCCCCAGCGCCGAGTAGCGAAAGCCGGGGAGATGGCATCGTTCCAGCAACTCCGCATACACCAGCGCACCGGCACAAATGATTTCGGCGCGCCGTGGACCGATCCCGGGGACTTTCCGCCGCTGTTCCAACGTCAAGCGCGTAATCTGTTTGGCAATGCGCCGGATGGTCTCGCGCGTAGCATAAGTTGCTGGCCGGCGTTTTCTCTCGCGCGCCAGGTGGCTGGCGACGCCCACCAGCGCGGCGGCAGTGCCGGAGGTGGCGATCACTCCGCCCACCCGCGCGGACTTGATCCGGTCTTGAATACGCGTAACCTCACGCGCCACAAATCCCTGCAGCCGCTTCAGTTCGCTCTTGCGCGGCGGATCATGCTGAAGAAACTCGCCGGTCAGTCGTACCGCTCCGAGGGGCAAGCTCACCGTATCCCGGATGTGCCCGTTGCGCGAAAGAGTGAGCTCGCAACTGCCGCCGCCCAGGTCCAGCAGAAGAATGCTGTGAGCGCCCAAGCGACTGGCGGAGATAATGCCCAGGTGAATCAGCCGAGCCTCCTCCAATCCGGAAATGATTTCGATAGTCCAGCCCGTCGTCGAGCGCACCCACTCGATAAACGTGCGTGAATTGCGGGCATCGCGTAGCGCCGCTGTGGCCACCACCCTTACCGAATCCGTGCAGCACTCCTGCATGGCGCGATGAAAACGCCGCAACACCTGTACCGTTTCGGACATCGCCTGGGGCGAAAGCAGTCCGCCACTAAAGACGCCTTCACCCAAGCGAGTGACTTCGCGATCTTCGTGGATTTCTTTCAGCCGCCCGGCTTGCAGCCGCGAGATCTTCAGGCGAACAGAATTTGATCCGATGTCGATGGCGGCAAAAGTGGGCATAGAGGTGACACTCTAATGTTGACGATCAGTATTCTCACAACCGGGTAGATTCGCGCAAGCTGGGAGGCTTCCCGTGGTCGCTACGTTGCAGTCACCGCTGTCCTACACGTCGCGACAGTCAAGGTTTCGACAAATGGGATTGGGGGCTGTCCCACCCTTTCTCGCGTCTCATTCCCGAGGGTGCCCCGCTCTTGTCGCGTTTTGTGCGACAGGGCGGGGCTTTTGACTTCCTATCCCAGCACCACTCCCATCTCTTCTCTCTTCCGCACCGTCCATTGCGACTCAATTTCCACCACTCCTTGCACACCTGAGAGATAGTGACGAAAACTGCTCCACGCCCAATTCTCCGGACTCTGTGCCAGACCGCGCTTCACCGGATTACGGTGGATATAACGTAGCTTCTCGACCCGCTTGGCCTCGCTCCAAACATTGAAGTCGTAATAGCGCGGCTGCCACAACACACCGCCCTCCGGCGAGCGCAAGCGCCGCGCCACATTCTGCTTGAGCATTTGCAGTGCTACGGAAAGCTTTGCCCGCTCCGGTTCACTGATCAGCGAATGAATTTGTTCGGGCATGACCACGTACCCAGAGACGTAAAATCCATACCACTGCCGCGTCTGCTCGAAAGCTTGCTCGAAGATGTCGCGGGCGCGCGCTGTGGCCAGAAGCGGGGCGCGTCCATAGCAGCTAAATGTCAGAAAGTGCAGACAGCGTGCTTCTTGAAAGCGCTTGAGGCCCCACGGCATGAGAGCATCGTAACCCTGGAGCCTGGGCGCGGGGGCCACGGCCCCTAGAATTTCTCACATTTCTTCCGAGATCGGGAAAGTCAAGGTCCCCGCCCCGTCGCGGAAAACGCGACAGGAGCGGGGCACCCGCGAGGGTTAGAATGGTGGAAAGGGTGGGCCAGCCCCCTTTCAAAGCCGATTCAAACTGCACCACGACCCAGCGCCGCTTTTTAACCAGTTTGTAACAACCCTTTGCTAGCCTCAGAACGGAATGTCCAATCAAGCCCTGCCCCGGCCGCGTTTCAACGCTCCCGAACCGGAGCGGGAGTCGAAGGCTGCCCTGAAAATCGAAGCCAGAACAGCGCCGCTGTTGCAAGGGAAGGTGAGCGAGATTCCCGATGCAGTTTTTGGTTGGGCGATGCGCCTTTGCGGCTTAGCGGTCGTCGCGCTGCTGGGCCTGATCGTTTACCAACTGGTCGTGGGCTCGCAACTCTCCTGGCACGCCTTTGGCTGGAAGTTCTTTGGTCAATCGGACTGGAATCCGGTTGAGGATTCGTACGGCGCGCTGCCGTTCATGTACGGCACGATTGTCTCCTCGTTGCTATCGCTGGTCATCGCGGTGCCTCTGTCGATCGGCGTGGCGGTGTTTATTACCGAGATGTGCCCGGTCAGTCTGCGCGGAATTCTTTCCTTCACCACCGAACTTCTGGCCGCCATCCCCAGCGTGGTCTACGGACTCTGGGCAATCTTCGTTCTGGTGCCGATCCTGCGCGAATATGTGCAACCGTTTCTCGGCAAAACGCTCGGCTGGACCGGCCTTTTCACCGGACCTCCGTACGGCATCGGCATGCTGGCCGCGGGCGTGATTCTGGCGATCATGATCATTCCCATCATCTCGTCCATTACCCGCGAAGTGCTCACCGTGGTGCCGCAGCACCAGCGTGAGGCGGTGCTGGCCCTGGGTGCCACGCGTTGGGAAATGATCCGCATGGGCGTACTGCGCAATGCGCGGGCCGGAATCGTGGGCGCAATCATTCTGGGCCTGGGGCGCGCGCTCGGCGAGACCATGGCCGTCACCATGGTGATCGGCAACCGTCCGGAAATTGCCAAGTCGCTGTTTGCCCCCGGATACACCATGGCGAGTGTGCTCGCCAACGAATTCACGGAAGCGACCGGCGATTTGTATCTCTCCGCTTTGATTGAGATAGGTTTGGCGCTGTTCTTTGTCACCATTGTGGTCAACGCGCTGGCACGGCTGATGGTGTGGAGTGTTACTCGAGGCCAACCGGCCAGAAGCCTGGCCTGAGCGAAGATGCCTGATACGAACTCCAATTCGGCAGCGGTCCTGGTCCCGCCGATCAGCTTACGGCGGCGGGTAACGGACCACGCGATGACTGGCGTCGCCGTGCTCACCGTGGCGCTCGTGCTTTTGCCGCTCTTCGCCATCTTTGCCTATCTGGTTTATAGGGGCATCGGCTCGATCAATCTTGCCTTCCTGACGCAGACTCCGAAACCTGTGGGTGAGCCCGGCGGCGGCATGGCAAATGCGATCGTCGGCTCTATGGTCATTCTTTTCATCGCCAGCCTGCTCGGGGTACCGCTCGGAATCGGCGCTGGCATCTTTCTTTCCGAGTACGGGCGAAACCGCTATGGCGACATCGTGCGCTTTGTCTCCGATGTGCTGAATGGGGTGCCCTCGATCGTGATCGGCATTGTGGCCTACGGCCTCGTCGTGATGCGCCAGAAGCACTTCTCGGCGCTGGCTGGCGGCGTGGCGCTCGCCATCATGATGATTCCGACCATCGCGCGTACCACCGAGCAGATGCTGCTGCTGGTGCCGCAGGCTATCCGCGAAGCTGCTTACGGCCTGGGCGTTTCCCGCTGGCGCACCACAATCTCGATTACCCTGCGCACGGCCACCTCCGGAGTCATCACCGGAGTCATGCTGGCCTTTGCCCGCGTTGCCGGAGAAACCGCGCCGCTGCTGTTTACCGCCTTTGGAAACCAGTTCTGGAATTGGAAGACGGACCAGCCGACCGCCGCTCTGTCACTGCAAATATTCACTTATGCCATCTCGCCCTTCGACGAATGGCACCGGCAGGCATGGGCGGGCGCGCTGGTTTTGATTATCCTTATCGTCAGCGCGGTCGCTGCAGTTCGCATTGCGGTACGGCACGGGACGTTGGCAGGAGCATAACCGGGCAGGAGCTTAGAGAGCTATGGGCGTCGGAATTACCGTCGAGCGACTGAATGCCTTTTACGGCAAGACTCAGGCTTTGTTCGACGTCAACATCACCGTGCAAGCGAACCACGCGACCGCGCTCATCGGTCCTTCGGGCTGCGGGAAATCCACGTTCATTCGGTGCCTGAACCGCATGCACGAAACTATTCCCGAGGCGCGGGTCGAGGGTAAGGTGGTCATCGGCGACCTCAGTGTTTACAACGGGACCTCGGCCACCCAACTGCGCCGACGCGTCGGCATGGTGTTTCAGAAACCGAATCCGTTTCCGACCATGTCCATCTACGACAACGTGGCTGCGGGACTTAAGCTGAACGGCTTTCGCAACCGCAAACAACTGGACGAGGTCGTTCATAAATCCCTGCACAGCTCCGCGCTCTGGGACGAAGTAAAAGATCATCTCCACAAGAAGTCCGGCGCCAGCCTCTCCGGCGGTCAGCAGCAGCGTCTGTGCATCGCCCGCGCGCTTGCCGTGCAACCGGAAGTTCTGCTCATGGATGAACCCTGCTCGGCGCTCGATCCCATCTCCACGGGCAAGATTGAAGAATTGATTTTTCAATTAAAAGAGCAATACACAATTGTGATTGTGACGCATAATATGCAACAGGCTGCGCGGGTGGCGGAGTTCACCGGTTTTTTCCTGCTCGGCAAGATGATCGAATTCGATAAGACGGAAAAGATATTCACCAATCCTTCCGACAAACGGACGGAAGACTACGTCACCGGCAGGTTCGGATGAAGAGGCTCGGATAATGCGCACGCGTTTTCAGCAGGAGATGGAGAACCTCCGGGAGAAGTTGCTCCGTATGGGTGGTCTCGCGGAACTGGCGGTGGATCGCGCCTGCCAGGCGTACACCGAACGCGATCTGACGCGCTGCCAGTTGGTCCTCGAAAACGAGAGCCACATCAATGCCGCCGAGCGCGAGATCGACGAACTCGCGTTCGACATCCTCGCCACGCAGCAACCGGCGGCCACGGATCTGCGCTTCATTCTCGCCGTGACGAAGATCAACGCCGACCTCGAACGCGTGGGCGATCAGGCCGTAAACATCGCCGAGCGCGTCATGGACTTGATTGAGTTACCGGCGGTAGAGTTGCCCGTCGATATCGCTCGCATGGCCACCGCGGTCAGCGCCATGGTGCGGCGCGCGCTGGAGTCGTTTGTGGAAGGCAAAGCCGAACTTGCCCAGGCCGTGCTGGAGATGGATCACGTCGTCGATCGGATGCGCGACGAGGCTTTTATCGTGCTCGTGCGAAAGATGAACGAAGAGCCGCAAGTGACTCAACAGGCACTAGATGCGCTCTTGGTGGCACGCAATCTCGAACGTGTCGCGGACCACGCGACCAATATTTCCGAGGATGTCATTTTCTGGGTTCTCGGAGCCGACGTCCGCCATCATGCGCAGGCAGCGTCGGCCGCGCCACGGCCGGAGAGACAGGAACAGTAGTCGCAAACCATAAGCGCGGAACAAAAACGCAAAGAATGTTGCCTGAGCTTAAAGGTTAAGGTTCCCCCCTGTGAGGTTTCCCCTGTGAACCCCTGTGTCCCCTGTGGTTGAGAAAGGTCTTCACCACAGAGAGCACAGGGGTTCACAGGGGAAACCGTCGATCTTTCTTCGCCCCGATGAGACCCTGCGATACACTGTTCGGGCCCATGAGCCAGAAACTTCGTGTTTTTGCCACCTGCGATATTGGAGACGCCCTTAACATTCTGCGCCACAAAGGATACGACCTGGAGGTTTATCCCCAGCCCGAAGCTCCCCCGAAAGACTTGATCATCGAAAAAGTGAAGTCCGGTGTAGATGGCCTGATCACCACCCTGCGCGATGAGATCGACGCCGAGGTATTCGCTGCCGGGAAAGGCACACTCAAAGTGGTCGCACAGTACGCCGTCGGCTTTGACAACATCAACCGCGCCGATGCCAACAAATATAGAGTTCCATTCACTAACACCGCCGACGTCCTGACGGAAGCGACCGCGGAATTTGCCTTCTTCCTGATGGGCGCGCTAGCCCGCAAACTGTGGTCCGCCGAACATTTGACGCGGGAAAATCATTGGAGCTACTGGCATCCCTATCTCCCGTTTCTGGGCGACGAAGTTACCGGGAAAACGGTCGCGGTTATCGGCACCGGGCGCATCGGCCTCGCCTTGATCAAGAAGTGCACGGGATTCGACATGAATATCCTGTGCTTTGACCCGGCCTATGAAAACCACGACTATATCCGCGCTATCCAGGAAATGAAGGATATGCGCTTCCAGCGCGGTATCAGTCGGGAGCAAACCTCCATCCGCTACACCACATTGCACGCAGCATTGACCGGCGCGGATTTCATCAGCCTGCACGTTCCCCTGGTGCGCGAGGGCGAGAGCGCCACGCCGACCTACCACCTGATCAACGAAACCACGTTGCGCACGATGAAGCCGACCGCCATGATCGTCAACACGTCGCGGGGTCCGGTGGTGGACGAGGCAGCCCTGGCTCGTGCCTTGCGCGAGAACTGGATCGCCGGCGCCGCTCTCGATGTTTACGAGGAAGAGCCGCTGCCCGCCAATTCGCCCCTGCGCGACCCCGCGATCGCCGATCGTTGCCGCCTCCTGCCGCATTTCGCGAGCGCTGCGCGCATCACGCGCTTGTCGTCCGACCCCAACAAAGGCATGGCTGGACGCTGCGTACAGGGGTTGATCGACGTCCTGGAAGGGAACTACGGCGGCGACGTTGCCAAGATGCCGTATGTGGTGAACAAGGAAGCCTGCGCGAAGTAGAGACTAGGTTGTGTGGTGACGGGGCTTTTGCCCCGTCCCTGCGAAGGTCGCTAGGCTCGAACCGTGGATGTCGAACATTCCGGCGGCGCAAAGCTTGTCGCCAACTGATCTCACCTGCTACTCTCGCCCTTCACCCCTCATCATGAAAACTGTTAAATGGATTTTCGCCTGTCTCGTCTGTCTGTCGCTTGCTTCTTACGCTCAAGTCAACGACGCCGTCCGCGCGCTCAACGTTCTTCCGGCGCCGAAAGAAGTACGCATGGCCGAAGGCAAAATCGTGATCAAGCCCTCGACCATAATCCTCTTGAGCGACGCCGAAGACCGGACAGCCGCCGAAATGCTGCAAAAAGAGATCCACGACCGCACCGGGATGAAACTGTCCATCGAACTCATGACCACCGCTCCGAAAACTACAAGCCACATCTCGCTCGGACGCCTGACCGACCGCGGATTGCGGTCCTATCTCGAAGCGCAGGGAATTAAAAGTGGGGACGACCTTGGCAGCCAGGGTTATGTTATCCGCGTGAGCGCCTCCGGCGTGATCGTCGCCGGTCGCAGCGCGCAAGGACTCTTCTACGGAGTGCAAACCTTGCGCCAGTTGCTTCGAGAACAGGGAGGAACGGCTGCAAACACTACCGTCCTCGCTTCGCGGGCGGGGGCGCCCGCGCTACACGAGCAATTGGCCATCCCGTCGCTCACCATCCGCGACTGGCCCAGCATGGAATGGCGGGGCGTACAAGACGACATCAGCCGCGGTCCCATCCTTACTCTCGACTACTTGAAGATGCAGATCCGTACGTTGGCCGAATATAAGATCAACCTCCTCGGGTTCAACATGGAGCACGTTTTCGACTTCCAGACCCAGCCGTTGGTCGCGCCTAAAGATGCGGCGCTAAACCCCACGGAGATCAAAGAGCTGGTCGAGTACGCCAGCAAGTACTACGTCACGCTCCTGCCCGAGCAGCAGGCTTTCGGGCATCTTCATCAATTTCTGAAGTATGAAGTTTATTCCGACCTTGCCGAAACGCCGCACGGGCACGTACTCACGCCCACCAATCCCAAGAGCTACGACTTCATTCGCCAGGTTTACGGCGAGGTCGTTCCCTTGTTTCCCGGGCCGTTATTTCACATCGGCTCCGATGAAACTTTCGAACTTGGCCTCGGCCAGACGAAAGCACTCGCTGCCCAGGAGGGTCTCGGCCGCGTTTACCTCGAACATCTCCAGAAAGTTTTCGAGATCATGCAGCCGTATCACAAGCAGCTCATGTTCTGGGGAGATATTGCGGTAAAGTATCCCGAACTGATCACCATTCTTCCGAAAGACATGATCGCCGTTCCCTGGGACTACGACCCAAAGCCCAGCTACGAAAACATCATTACGCCCTACACCAATGCCGGCCTGCGCGTAGTCGTCGCGCCTGGAGCAGGGAACTGGGGGGCGATCTGGCCTGACCTCGACAGCGCCTTCGTGAACATCCGAAATTTTGTGCGCGACGGCCAGAAGCATCAGGCCATTGGCGCTCTCAACACCACTTGGAACGACGACGGCGAAGCGCTCGTAGACATGACCTGGCCTGCCCTGGTTTTTGGAGCAGTCGCGAGTTGGCAAGCGGGCGAATCCAGCATCGATGACTTTAAGAACAGCTATGACTGGGCTTTCTATCGTAATAACGATGACAGCAGAACTTTTGCCGGCGTGATCGAGAATCTTAACCGAGCGCATACGCTACTAGCCGGAGTGAAACTGGATAACGCGAGTCACGAACTCTTCTGGTCTGATCCATTCAGCGAATCCGGCGCCAACACCGCGGCCAAAGCGCTGCCCGTTACCCACGATCTGCGCCTCAGCGCTGAACATGCTGCCGAAACACTGATGCTCAATCGAGCCAAGGCACACCTCCATCCCGAGACCATCGACGACATGCTGCTTGCCGCCTGGCATCTGGACACGCTGGGCTTGAAGATTCAATTCACATCCGAAATCAGCCGCTACTACGCGGACGCTTACCAGAACCAGGCAGACAAGACGCAGGCGCAGAGTGACCTCGACGAAATCGTTGACATAAACGGGAGACTACAGAGCCTGCGTGACGCAATCACCGAGCTGCGCAAGAGGTACGCGGAAGGCTGGGCGCGCGAGAACCAGGCTTACTGGCTGGAGAACGTTCTGGTTCGCTACGACAATCTGGCGTCGGAGGTACAGGCGAAAATCGTCGTGGTGCAAGCAGCCCAGCGCCAGTATTGGACTACTAAAACGCTGCCCGCTCCAGAGCAGCTAGGATTTTTCTTGAAATAGAAATCTCTGGGTAGCGGTGGAGCGACGGGCGTCCTCGCCCGTCCTGCCGGTCGGAACGACCGGCTCTCCACCGACAAATTTATGTTCTCTCAGCGCACAAATTGGCGGCTCACCCCTAATGCTCTAACTCGCGCGATCGAGGAAGCACGCGCTTCGGGACAGAAACTTCTGGATCTCACGGTCTCGAACCCGACCGAAGCCGGCGTCCGCCCTGATCCTGAAATTGTGCTCGCCGCGCTGGCGAATCCTGAAGCGATGCATTACGACGCTCAGCCCCGCGGTCTGCTCGGGGCGCGCCAAGCCGTGTGCCGGTACTATCGCGAGGCGCACGAGGTATTCGATCTCGACTCCGAGCGCCTGATTCTGACCACCAGCACCAGTGAAGCCTACTCGTACGTCTTCCGTCTGCTCTGCAATGCCCGCGACGAGATCCTCGTTCCCAAACCAAGCTACCCTTTGTTCGAGTTTCTCGCCGATCTTGCCGACGTTAAGCTCGTCCCTTATCCCTTACTCTACGACCACGGCTGGCAAATCGACTTCGATTCGCTGTACAAGGCGGCCACCCCCCAGACGCGAGCCGTGATACTTGTCCATCCCAACAACCCAACCGGCTCTTACGTTTCAGCTTCGGAAACCGCGGCGCTCAATATTTTCTGCCGTGACTACGGTCTGGCTCTGATTGTGGATGAAGTGTTTCTCGACTATGCGCACGACGGTGCGCTGCGCAGCAGCTTCGTGACGAACGCCGACGCGCTCACCTTCACTCTCAGTGGAGTCTCGAAGATTTCCGCTCTCCCGCAGATGAAGCTAGCCTGGGTGGCCACCAGTGGCCCGAAAGAGATGGTCGCCGAAGCGGGAGCGCGCCTGGAAATCATCGCTGATACCTTCCTTTCGATGAATACTCCCGTGCAGCTTGCGGCGCCGACACTGCTCGATCAGCGCAAACAGATCCAGCCCATTCTTCTCGATCGTTTGCGCGTAAACCTCGCGGAACTTGATGGCCAACTCGCAAGCCGCCCCTCGTGCACGCGACTGCTGGTTGAGGGCGGATGGTACGTTGTGCTGCGCGTCCCGGCGATTGAGAGTGACGAAGATCTCGCCATCCGCTTGTTACGGAAGGCGAGTGTGAGCGTGCACCCCGGACACTTCTACGATTTTCCCAACGAAGGCTATCTCGTGCTGAGCTTGATCACCGAACCTGCGGACTTTCGCGAAGGCGTTGCGCGACTGCTGCAGGTGGTGGGAGTGTGAATGCGAGGCACCTGGCCCGACCTGCTTTCTCGCGTGTTATCCTTCTCGCCGTTTCGTAAGTAGGGAGAATTTATGTCCATCAGCCGTCGTGGATTTCTAGGTTCCGCAATTGCGGCGTCGCTGGCCTCCGGCCTGGATGCGCAAGACAAGAAGGACGATGCTCCGCGCCCCGCCGCAACCTTTGGCGCTGCTAAGCGCCCCATCATCATCTGCGCTCACAATGGCGTCAATTACCTCGACGACGCCTTCGCTTTTCTGAAGAATGGCGGCGACACGCTGGACGCTGCTCTCCGCGTGGTGAAGGGACCGGAAGATGATCCGAATGACGACACCGTTGGAATGGGCGGCATACCGAACGAAGAAGGCGTGGTCGAACTGGACGCCTGCTGCATGCACGGACCCACGCGCCGCGCCGGATCGGTGGGCGGCGTTCGCAACATCAAGAATGTTTCGCTAGTTTCAAAAGCGGTGATGGAGCACACCGGCCACGTCATGCTGGTCGGCGAAGGCGCGGAACGGTTCGCCGTCGCCGTGGGGTTCCCACGCGAAAATCTGCTCACCGAACGGTCGCGCAAGATCTGGCTGCTGTGGAAGGAATATCACTCGAGCGACGATTGGTGGGGGCCGGGATTGGCGGATCCGCAATGGAAGCCGCCGTCGTTAGCACCAACGACATTGCCATCAACGTCGCCGCAAGCTGATCTCTGGCAACAGCGTATCCGTCGCCTCGAAGAGCAAGCCGCCAAGATAGGTATCGAACCGGAATTCCGCATAGCCGCCATCCGGCGCGTTTTGTCTCCGCCGACCGGGACCATTCACTGTTCCGCGCTCAACGAAAAAGGAGAAATTTCCGGATGCACCACGACCAGCGGACTCGCCTTCAAACTCCCGGGACGCTGCGGCGATTCGCCGATCATCGGCGCCGGTTGCTACACCGATCAGGACGTTGGTTCGGCGGGCGCCACCGGCAGCGGAGAAGAGAACATCAAAGTTGCCGGAGCGCACACTATCGTCGAGAACATGCGGCGGGGCATGTCGCCGCTCGAAGCCGGCATGGAGGCGCTCAAGCGCATCGCCCGCAATTACAACCACGACATGAGCAAGCTCAAGTTCGTCGACATGAAGTACTACATTCTGCGCAAGGACGGCGCCTACGCCGGCGTTTCTCTCTGGGAGGGCTCGGCGAAGAACCCACCCCAGTTCGCCGTGCACGACGGTACCAGACGGTTCGAGGTTACGGTTCCGTTATTCAAAGGCGTCGGGCAGGATTTCCCACCGTTCCCGGTCACGCTGCCGGAGGAATTAAAGAAGGATTCCGTCTATATGAAATAGGTGGCAGAAATAGGAAAGGCAGAACCGTCGCGAGCGTCGCTTTCGCCCTTCCCACCGGGTGTACAATTGTTTCGTTAGGACCGTGGATTCACGGGGCTCTTCCCCAGCGTTCGAGGCTTGAGAATGAACGTTCACGTCAGTTACAAGGTCCACAAAACTCCCGACATCGAAAAAGAGATCAGCCACCAGATCGAGAAGATTCAGAAGCGGCTTCAGGTCTTCCGGCCTGAACTGGTGCATCTGAAAGCCATCATCGATCAGAATTCGGCGCGCGAAGGAACGCTCGTCTCCTTGAATCTGCGCTTGCCATCGGGCCAACTGGCCGCTCAAGCGAAAGCTCCCAGTCCAACCGCGGCGATTAAAGCGGCCTTTGACGAGCTCATGCAGCAAATCAGCCGGCATAAGGAACTGCTCCGCTCCAGCCACAAATGGCGCCGGTGGCGCGGAGGGCCACGGGAATCTCCCGAACCCGGCGTTCCTTTTGAGCAGACACTGGCAGCGGTTCTGCCGCCAACCATTTCGGCCGATGATATCGGCTCCTATGTGAATGCGAATCTCTCGCGGCTCGAACGCTTCGTGGACCGCGAACTTTACTTCCGGCGCGCCGACGAAGACATTCTTGAGGATGCTCTCTCCACCTCTGAAGTCGTGGACGAGGTGATCGCCCGCGCTCTCGGCGACCAGGACCGTCCGGAAAAATTGTCGCTCGAGCCATGGCTCTACCGCCTTGCCCTGCAAGCCATGAACGAGATGACCACGCGCCTGCATGAACTGGAAAATCCCGTCCATCTGCATCTCGAAGCCAGTCGTCGCCGGCAAAATGTCGAGGCCTCGGATGAAGCCGGGCTTCAATTTCATCAGCCCGACGAGGGTTGGACGCGCGAGAGCGTCATCCCCGATCGTCGT
>CAVZDM010000056.1:0-16739 GCA_963773955.1 uncultured Acidobacteriaceae bacterium
ATGCGAACGCATCTGCGAAATCAATGCCGATTGCTGTGCAAAACGCGACCAATGTTTCACGTGGAACACTCGGCTCGCTTCCGACTGCCTCGGCGTTTCACGTGGGAATGTGTTTCGCGTGGAACATGTCGATGGTTCCGTGACGGTGCGCGCAGTCGAGTTGGCTCGCGAAAAAGTGAGAAGTGTTCCACGTGGAACACTCAGTCTCGACGTTGTCTCATAATGAGATTTCGCAACGAATGTACCACTTCTTATCATATCTAGCCGTTAGAAGTGGCGCTATGGACCACTATTGCAGGTAAAAATTGCTATGTAGTTCCTACGGTAGGTCTGTATCCAATCAGTAATACCTTTGAACGTGACTGCGGGACAGGCAGTGGCGGGTGCCAACTTACGCTGGTTAGGGTGGACACTTTGGGGAGCTGGGCGGCGCTTATCAGCACGGCTAGGGTTGCGGTGGGGGCGAGGAAAGTTGCGGCTTGGGGGAGGATTTTGTCGAAGTGTTCCACGGCTCGGAGGGTTACTACGTCGGCTTGGGGGTGGTCGGGGCGGGCGGCCAGGACTTCGGCTCGGTCGGCGATTACATCGACGTTGGTCAATGTAAGTGCCCGGGCCGCCTCGCGGAGGAAGGCAGCCTTCCTGTGATTCGATTCGATTAGTGTCAGGTGGATTTGCGGGGCCCAGATCTTCAGGGGTAGGGCGGGGAACCCGGCGCCGGAGCCGATGTCCAGGACGCTCAGAGAAGTCGAGGGTGCGGGGAGAATTCCCTGCGGCGGCGCGGGCACGGAGGAAGTGTAGGGGTCTTTCGACTCCGCCAAGACATGCGCTTCGCGCATGTCTTGGCTACGCTCAGGATGACAAAGGCTTGATAGTTTGGGGAAGAGGTGGGTTGCCAGGAAGAAGGATTCGCCGAAGTGGCGGGTTACGATTTCTTCTTCTTTGTGGATGGCGGTCAGGTTGATGCGGGCGTTCCAGCGGAGTAATAGATCGATGTATGTCGATATTTGATCGAGTTGGGATGGGGAAAGCGGTTGCTCGAGGAAAGGTTCGAGCAGGGCGGAGATGCGGGCGGTGTCCATGGAGAGCCTGGAGAGATTCTAGCGGGAGTGATCGCGGAAATGTGGTTTCTTAGGCAGGCGTCCGCTTGCGCTTGGTTTAGCTGTTGGCACGCGGGCGGGGGCGCCCGCGCTACGCGGGCACGTGCGATACTTTAATTTATGGCGCTGCCGGATTTTACTCCTCGGGTGGGGAACGATCCCAAGTCGGTGGTCATTCATTTGACCACGGGAAAGGGATTGGAGATCGAGTGGAAGGACGGGCACCGGTCCGTCTTCACGTTCGCGTTCTTGCGGGATGCTTGTCCTTGCGCGCTTTGCGAGGATGAGCGCACGAAGTCGGGACGCAAGGCGGGCGAGGCTGAGAAGCTGGCTCCGGGGACTTTGCCGATGTTCAAACCGCTGGTGAAAGCGTTGTCGGCGGAGGCAGTGGGCAAGTATGCGCTGAAATTCTCGTGGAACGATCGACACGATCTGGGAATTTATTCGTGGTTTTATTTGCGGGAAGTTTGTCCTTGCGCGGAGTGCGCGGCGGCGCGGAAATGAGCTTGGGCGGCTGAAAGCGGTCCGCACCTGCCCTGAGCGGCTAAAGCCGAATTCAAAACAATGCAGATACCGCAGCGCTGAAGCGCTGCGCCACCCAAAATCGAGCCCGAGAGATGGGCGATCGAGATCAGCTATGACGATACGCATTCGGTTGGCGGAGGCTTCCGATATTCCCTCGCTTCGGGAATTGATTGAAGCTTCGGTGCGGGGATTGCAGGCGGGGGATTATTCCGTGGCCCAGTTGGAGAGCGCGCTGCGGACGGTGTATGGGGTGGATACGCAACTGATTTCGGATGGAACCTATTTTGCGGCGGAAGAGATTGCGTCATCGGGCACGGCGCTGCTGGTGGGATGCGGCGGATGGAGCAAGCGGAAGACTCTTTATGGCGGTGACCAGTTTGCAGGGCGCGAGGACTCATTGCTGGATCCGGCGAGGGATGCGGCCAAGATTCGGGCATTTTTTGTTCATCCAGAATGGGCGCGGCGTGGTATTGGCGGGATGATTCTGGAGGCGTGTGAAGCGGCGGCGGGGGCGGCGGGGTTTCGGCGGCTGGAGATGGGGGCGACGTTGACCGGGGTTCCTTTTTATTTGGCGAAGGGGTATGTGGAGTTGGAGGCCGCGGAGGTGCGGTTGGGGGATGGGTTGACTTTGCCGATCGTGCGCATGGGAAAGAAAACGAGTGGATAGTGGCCAGTGGCCAGTGGCTAGTACATAAGACCCCGGTAAGGGGTATCTAGTTGGGTGACTTGATTTGGCGGGGAGTCTGAAGAGTAATAAGTGGGAGAGCAGTACTGTTTCGCACATGCCACGAACAAGCTCTCTTGATTTTTTGATCGGCAAACAGGCTGGGAAGGCTGCTTTCTTGTTCTTAGGATTAGGTGGCGGTGATGGCGTCCAGGTATCGGATCAGGAGGGGCTCTGCCTGACCTTCGAAAGCCACAAACTTGATGCCGTTGCCGAATTGGGGATGGCGGGTGGCGACGAGTGCCTGGATGACGATGGGGTAGCCGTCGAGCCAGAGAGTGACTTGAACACGGACGCCGACAGCCAGAGGGATCATCAGCTCGATGTAGCAGCCGCCGCGACTGAGGTCAGTGGTTTCGAGGCGCATGGGAACGTCGCTGCCGTCCTGGCGGATTTCGATCTGGACGTGGAGAGTGTAGCGAGGATGGCGGCGGCGATCGGGTTCGGGTGGAGGGCTGGCTGAGGGCTGGATGTCGGGCGAATTCATGGATGGGCTCCGGGGATTGATTACAGGGCTCCTGGAGTGATCATCGGCTGGTTAGCGGAGTGAGGTTAGTTGGGGTGTCATCCGGGAACGGGCACGGAGGGCTAGTGTCTGGCGGCAGCAGTGGTGGGAGCCGAGCTGCGCTCGCCTGGGACCCTTCGACTTCGCTCAGGGCAGGCTCGCGAGGGCGCCCGTCCCCATGCGAGCTCAAACGGGGCAGAGCCCCGTCGCCACACTAGCACTAGCAGATTCGTCCTTCCGCTTGTTATGGGGCTACTCCTAGTTCGGCGTAGAGTTCGGCGGGGTGGTAGAGGACTGCATCTTTTACTACTAACACTGTCTTTCTTATGTCGCTGATGTTTGCGGTGGGATCGCCTTCTACCAGCGTCAGGTCGGCCAGTTTGCCGGGGGTGATCGAGCCTAGATCTTTGTCGAGGCTCATGATGCGGGCAGCGTTGAGCGTTGCGTTTTGGAGAACCTGGCTGGCTGGAATGCCGGCTTGGACGTCGAGTTCCAGCTCGCGGTGGAGAGCGAATCCGGCCATGGAGTCGGTGCCGGCTTCGATGGGTATTCCGGAACGATAGAGAAGGCCGGCGAATTCGATCATCTTGGCGAAGGACTTTCTGTAGGTGTCATCCATGCCTGCGGGTGGAGCGAGGCCATCTGAGAGCAGGCTGCGGCGAACCTGTGCGGGCAGGCGACTGGCGATGGGCTGGAAGCCAATGGGAATGTGGCCGGCGCGGTTCAGGTATCGATCCTCGAAGACGTTGAGCGTGAGATCGAGCTTGGTGTGATGGGTCCTGCAGCAGCTTGATGAAGGACTGGACCAGGGGCGAAGTGAGGTCCAGATCGGCTCCACGTTTGGCGGGTTCGACCAGGCGCGCGATGGTGTTGGTGTTTTTGACTTCGGGAAAGAAATTCAGGATTAGGAAATTGACGTGCTGAATTTCGTCGTAGCCGAGTTCGACGCATTGGGCGGCGGTCATTTCGGCGGGGATGTGTCCGCTGACGCGGAGGCCGTTTTTGTGGGCTTCGTCGATGATGGCAGGGACGAGGTCGGGCTTGACGGAGCTGTAGATTTTGATCTGCACGTAACCGAGTCGCTTGTAGTTGTCGACGGCGGCTCGGGCTTCGGCAACGGTCGAGGGTAGGACTTTGGTTGGTCCCTGGTAGGGGCCGGGGCCGTCGATGATGCCGGCCAGGACGATGCGGGTGCCGATTTCTTTTCCGTCGATGATGCGCTGGCGGCGGGCCAGGAGGGAGTCGGTATCGTTGGCTAAGTCGCGGACGGTGGTGACTCCGGCGGCTAGGTTTAGGAGGCCGTCGTTCTCGCCTACGTGGGCGTGCATGTCCCAGAGGCCGGGGAGGAGAGTTTTGCCGGTGGCGTCGATGACTTGAGGCAAAGGCGGCGGTGTTGGGCCGGAGAAAGAGGTGGGCGTGGTGTCGTCAGACGATCTCCTGGGGCCATTCCAAACAATGCGATTCCCCGAGATGAGGACGCTCTGGTCAGCGATGATCTTGCCGGACGCCGAATCGAAGACGTTGGCGTGCGTGAAGAGGATTCCGTTGGGCGCGTGATGGGCGAGTTTGGCGGCGAGTTTGGCGGCGCGGGAATCTTTCACTTTATTTTGGGCGGCCAGCAAGGTGGGGGCTGAGGACTCCCATCCTTCGGGGATGACCGAGCCCCACTCGTCGACCGAGGCGAAAAATTTTTCGGAGCCGTCGAGCCAGAAATAAGTAGGCGAGAAATCGAGGCCGGAAGCGGCGTAAAGAGCAACGTGTTTCTTGAGTCCGGCGGCTTCTTTTCCAGTAGATTCGATGTCGAGTTCGGTGAGGCGCTGGACGCGGGCCTCGCCTTCGGGGAGCAGGGCGATCTTGCCGCCGTAGTGGAGGGCGGCGTGGGCGAGGAGGGCAATCTCGGAGGGCGCTCCGTTGAGAGGAGAGTAAAAGGCGGATGTCGAGATTCTCTTTTCACCCTGCTCGGTGTCGTTCTTCCAGCGTGCGGTGCCGGCTGCCAGCGAATAATTTTCGGTGACTGCAGATTTCAGATAATTGTTGCCGGTGATGACCTCCGAAAGCGGGATGCCGTTGGCATCGAGCTTGAGGGTGCTGGTGGTTTTGGGGCCGCGGCCGCGGTCATTGAACTGGTAGAAAATGTGGAGGGTGCCGTCGTCAGCGGTCCAGACGGCTTGTTGTCCGGCGGGATTGCCCATTATTAAGAAGGAATAGCGCTCGGCGGTCGGAGGAATGTCGGCAGGGAGGCGGGGACGGGGGACTGGGGTGGCGCTTGAGCGACGGAAAGGGAAAAGAGAAGCGTCAGCAGAAGGGTGGCGAGGCACAGTCTTGACGAGTTCGTCATGGTGCCCTTTCGGCTTGATGGTGCGAGAGAAACACAAGGTCCCTCCACTGCGCTTGGCTTCGCCCGCGCTACGGTCGGGATGACAATGATGGAATAGTTTTGCATCGGAACTTCCTCGGGCAAGGGGTGCGCTACAGTATAATCTTCGCCTTGACCGGAATGGCATGACTGAGACCACACACACTACGACGCAAGAACCGGAGCCGGTGAAGACGGGGATGGATATTGGGGACATTCTTAAGATACTGCCCCATCGCTATCCGTTTCTGCTGATCGACCGGGTGATTGAACTGGTGCGGATGAAGAGCATTGTCGCGTTGAAAAACGTGACCATCACCGAGCCTTTTTTTCAGGGACACTTTCCGGAGAAGCCGATCATGCCGGGAGTGCTGATTGTGGAAGCGATCGCGCAGGCGGGCGGGTTGTTGCTGCTGACGGAGATTCCGAATCGCGACGAGATGCTGATGGTGTTTACGGGGATCGAGAAGGCGCGATTCCGGCGTCCGGTGGTTCCGGGAGATCAGCTGCGGATTGAAGTGGTGGTGAAGGCGTGGCGGATCACGGCGGCTCGTCTGGAAGGCAAGGCGTATGTGGACGGCAAGGTCGCGGCCGAGGCTACGGTGACTTGCCGGCTGGTGCCGCGGGTTATGGGCGCGGGAAGTGCGGAGCCTGAGGAAAATTTGTAATTTGCGATTTGTAATCTGTAATTGCAAACCGCCTGATTCGAATCGCAAGATCACAAATCACAAATTACCAATTACAAATGAGCTTCCACGCTACGGCGATCATTGATCCGAAAAGCAAGATACATCCGTCATGCAAGATTGGGCCTTATTGTGTGATCGGGGCGGAGGTCGAACTGGGCGAGGGCTGCCGCCTGGATTCGCACGTCGCGATCGATGGGCCAACGAAAATTGGCGCGGACAACCGCATCTTCCCTTTTACCTCAATTGGCATGGCGCCGCAGGATATCAGCTATGCGGGTGAACCGACACGGCTGGAGATCGGCGACCATAACTTGATTCGCGAGTTCGTCACCATCAACCGCGGCACGATGAAGGGCGGGGGGTGCACTCGCGTGGGCGACCACAACCTGATCATGGCCTATACGCATATTGCGCACGATTGCCAGGTTGGGAGCCACATCATCATGGCGAACGCGGCTACGCTGGGTGGGCATGTCACGGTGGGAGACTGGGCGACGGTGGGGGCGCTGTGTCCGGTGCATCATTTTGTGCGGATCGGGACGCATGCTTTTATTGGCGGGGGGACGACCATCACGCGCGATGTGCTGCCGTTTTCGAAGACCTCCGCCGAGCGCGGGACGCGCGCTTATGGATTGAATGCGGTGGGGCTGGAGAGGCGGGGCTTCACCAAAGAACGCATCAAGAAAATTCATCACGCGTATAAGGTGCTGCTGGCTTCGAAGCTGAACACTTCGCAGGCGATTGAAAGACTGAAGGCAGAGGCGGATGTTGGGGAAGATGTTGCGATGCTGATCGGATTCATTGAGGCGTCGGAACGCGGAGTGATTAAGTAGTGGGCAGCGGAGAGAAACTCGGCCTCATCGCGGGCAATGGGACGTTTCCTTTTCTGGTGCTGGACGCGGCGCGGGCGCAGGGGTTTGAGGTGGTGGTGGCGGCGATTCGCGAAGAGACTTCTTCCGAGATCGACTCGCGCGGCGCGGCTTCAGTTCATTGGCTTTCTTTGGGCGAACTCTCGAAGCTCATCGACACTTTTAAAGCTGCGGGCGTGACTCGCGCGGTTATGGCGGGGCAGGTTAAGCACAAGCAGATTTTTTCCGCCATCAAGCCGGACTGGCGGCTGGCGAAGCTGCTGCTCTCGCTGGGCACGCGGAATACGGATTCGCTGCTGGGCGCGGTAGCTAAGGTTTTGGCGGATGAGGGCATCATGCTGGAGAACTCGACGGCGCTGCTGGAACCGCTGCTGGCGAAAACGGGCGTGCTCACGAAGCGGGCTCCTAGCGCGGCGGAGCGCAAGAACATTGAATACGGGCGTGCGGTCGGGCGGCGGCTGGCGGACTACGACATTGGACAGACGGTGGTGATTGCGGAAGCGGCTTGCGTGGCGGTCGAAGCGATGGAGGGAACGGATGCGACGATTGAGCGAGCGGGGGTGCTGATGCGGTCGTTATCCGTATCCGTAGAATCGGAAGCCGTGGGCGAGGCTTCGACGCTGAGCCGTGCTTTGACGGTGGTGAAGGTGGCAAAGCCGGGGCAGGATATGCGTTTTGACGTTCCGGTAATTGGGGTGAGGACGATCGAGACGATGGCGCGCGCGGGGGCTAGTTGTCTGGCGGTGGATGCGGGACGATGTTTACTGCTGGATGGCGAGGGGATTATCCGCGCTTCGGATGCGGCGGGGATTGCGCTGTGCGCGGAATGATTGGGAGCAGAGTTCGGCTGGCAAGGCGTAACAGCAAATCGCACGAAGGATCACGAGAAAACCTAATGTATGTCTGAAGCGGCGCGTATTGCCGACCAACTTCGCCGTGCGTTCGATGGGGACGCCTGGCATGGCGATTCCCTGTTTGAAATTCTGAAGGGAGTCACGGCCGCGCGGGCGGCGGCTCATCCGATTGTGGGGGCGCACTCGATCTGGGAATTGATGCTGCATATTGCGGCTTGGGATGGCGCGGTGCTGCGGCGGATGGGCGGGGTCGCGGTGGAGCTTTCCGGGACGGAGAATTTTCCTCCGGTTACGGATGCTGGCGAGGCGGCGTGGCGCTCGGCGCTGGATCGGGTGCGGCGCGTGCATGAGGAACTGGTCGGGGCGGTTGTTGCGCTTCCGGATTCGCGGCTCTACGAGATGGTTCCGGGCAAAGAGGGAGCACACTACACCTTTTGCTACATGCTTCATGGCGTGGTGCAGCACGAGCTTTATCATGCGGGGCAGATTGCACTGCTGAAGAAGGCGTGACGCGATACGTCCGTGCCACTGCTGAGACGGGGCAAGCCCCGTCTCTACGGCGGATTCGGGGGCTTGCTATCGCAATCTGGTTCGGGCGGTGTAGAGAGAACTCCCTGCGTCAGCGCAGGAGGGATCAAGAGGAGTAGGGGTCCTTCGACTCCACCGAACCAATCGCTTCGCGCTTGGCTCGACTGCGCTCAGGATGACAAGAGGTTGGAGAAGTGGTTTAACGCTTTCCTATCTGGGGACTTAACTGCGACAATAGCGCGTTGCGCTTCGTTCTGGAGCACTTATCTGAGCACGGAATTTCCGATTAATGTTGCGGTGATTGGCGTGGGCGCTTTTGGGCGCAATCATGCTCGCGTCTATCGCCAACTGCAGCAGGCGGGCAGCGTGCGGCTGGTGGGAGTGGTTGATCCGGATACGGCGCGAGCGGACGCGATTGCGCGCGAGTTTGACTGCAAGGCGTTTGGCTCGGTCGAGCAGATGCTGACCACGCACAGCGAGGTGCAGGCGGCGTCGGTCGCGGTGCCGACGGTTCTGCATCTGGAGGTGGCGCGCACGCTGATGGAAGCCGGGGTTGACGTGCTGATTGAAAAGCCGGTGGCGGCGACGCTGGCTGAGGCCGACGAACTGCTGCGCGTGGCTCTGGACCACAAGCGGGTGGCGCAAGTGGGGCATCTGGAGCGCTTCAATCCGGCGGTGCGGGCTACGCTGCCGTTGATCAACCGGCCGATGTTTTTTGAAGTGCACCGGCTGAGCGTGTTCTCTCCGCGGGCGCTGGATGTGGACGTGGTGCTGGACCTGATGATCCATGACCTCGATGTGGTGCTGACTTTTGTGAAGTCGGGTGTGAAGGAAATCCGGGCGGTGGGGCTGCCGATTCTTTCGGACAAGGTGGATATCGCGAATGTACGGGTCGAATTCGAATCGGGCTGCGTGGCCAACTTTACCGCTAGCCGGGTTTCGACGGAGCGCGTGCGCAAGCTGCGTTTCTTTCAGCCGGGACAGTATATTTCGATCGATTATGGACGGCAGGATGTGCTGGTGTTTTCGGTCGGAGATTCCTCGGGAAGTCCCCACCCTAACGTC
Organism: uncultured Acidobacteriaceae bacterium; assembly: GCA_963773955.1. GTDB lineage: Bacteria > Acidobacteriota > Terriglobia > Terriglobales > Acidobacteriaceae > Acidiflorens. Next base: position 9,213 of record CAVZDM010000056.1, read on the forward strand.
GCAAAAAACGCGACGTTAGGATGGGGCACCCAGGCTAGTGTGAATCCACAGATCTCGATGGCTAAGCCGCCGATTACTGCGGAGGAGCCGCTGCTGGCGGAGATCTCGGCATTCTTGCAGGCGGTGCGGGAGCGGTCGCGGCCGGTGGTGTCGTTGAAGGATGGGATGCGTGCGCTGGAGTTGGGGCTGGCAATTCTTGAGGAGATTGCGGGGCACGCGGGACGGATTGGGGTGGGGTGAAATTGCAGAGGTCAGAGTGCAGAGGTTTTAGACGGTCTTAACCGCTGCGATCTGACCTCTGACCTCTCACCTCATTTATTGTTGAGGTGGTGGGCCGCCGTCGCCGTGATGACCGTTGTGTCCCCATTGCTCACGCTTGGCCTGCATTTCGTCCCACTTCTTTTGCTGGGTTGAATCGAGCAGAGCGCGTATCTGCGTGTCGCTGGTCTTGCGGATGTCCATCATTTTGGTGTGGCGATCCTGCTGGGAAAGAGAACTGTCCTGGTGCATGGTCTCCATCTGAGAGTGTTCGGACTGAAGGATGTCCAGCACTTTGGTTTGCTGATCGGGCGTGAGGTTGAGATGTTTGGTCAGTTCCTTGGTGCGCTCGGCGGGATCGGGCGGGCCGTGGTGCCATCCCCCGTTGGCCTGTGCCGGTGGCTGATTGCCGGGCGCGCTGTCGTTTGATGATTGGGCCGCGGCGAAAGGCACGGCGGCGGCGATGAGGCCGACCGCGAGAAGAACTAGAAGACACTGCTTGAGCATTGGGAATCTCCTTTTTTGAAACGAGCTGTCTCCCTCTATGAATGGAATTATGAGCCGAAAGTTGTGCGGGGAACAGGACTCAGACAAATCTTTGCATAACTTTACGAAGCGTGGACTCGGGGCTAACGGGATGCGGGAAAGTTTGAGTGTCAACGGCCGGCCCCTAAAGGGGCATCTCCGTTGGAATGGTTTGCGGCATCGCTAAAGCGATGCCCTGATACGAAGCGCCAGTTCTCCGTAGTTGTTCAAAGCGCGCCGGCGCGCGCCGAGGCCGGGCTGCTCCACCCTGTCGTAGCGAACGCCGGGCTTGACGGGGCAGAGCCCCGTCACCACACGATCCATTCGCGACCTATTGCGGTGATGTGCCTTGCGCGGACAGGCGTTGCTTCAGCTGGGCGGCGAATTGTTGGGTCTGCTCGTCGGAGAGCTGTAGCTGACCGTCGAGTACCAAACTCAGCTGATCGGCACCGTCATCCTGGAATCTAGCTTTCTGGAGGGTGGCGGACTTCTGCGCGGCGGGTGGGAGGGTGGTTTTGAGGTCGGTGCCGGCTTGCAGGGCGGAGAGGATCGCGGCGGTGATCTGCTCGCGCAGCGTGACGCCGAGGTCGCCGGAACGGAGCGAGTCGCGGACGAAGCCGCTGGCATCGGCGCGGGTAATTTCGGAGACGAGATGCAGGGCCGCGCTGGGCTCGGCCTCTGGTGCTGTCGATGTCGTGACCGCGGGTGCTGCCGCAGGTTCGACCGACAGCGTGAGCTTGACTTCGAGAGTGCCCTCACCGGAGGCGACTTCCATGGGACTCTGCTGACCCGGCGGACAGATCCAGCGCTCGAAATGCACGCGAGCCACGACCAGGCTGGCAGGCTCCAGCGGGGTGAGCGTGGCTTGTAAAACTTCAACGCGCTCGCCGCAGCGGGGAGAGCGGAAGAGTTGGGAGCGGAGAATGCCGGTGACGTTTTGTTGCAGGTCGGTGAGATCGGCGACCAACTGGAGATTGAAAAGGTTGTGCTCATTTTCGGCGGGAATCGCGGCGGAAGCAGCGGTGGGAGTGGCGGCGGAAGTTGCGGTGGAAGTGCGAGAGATGGCGCCTGACGCCGGGATGGAGACGGGCTGGCCGTCGACGATGATGGAGTTGGTCACGGTCGGGAGGCTGAAGGTGACGTTCTGGCTGGCCGGGTCAAAGAGAATGCTCATTTCTCTGCCGAGGGCCAGTTGCTCGTTCTGGAAACTGGCTAGAGCCTTGTCAAGACCGGCAGCGAAACTGGAGATCTGTTCGTTGGCCGGCTTGGGGGTCTGGATGATTTGATCGAGCGACTTGGTTTGTTTGTCGAGTTCGGAATCAGCTTTCACCAGCTTCTTGGTGGTGTCCTCCAGACCAGATTTTTGTACGGAAGAAAGCGAAGCTAGAAAGTTCTGGTTGCCGGAGCGAGCTTTTTCAATGGCCTGATCAACGGTTGCCTGCTCGGCCAGCGGTGAAGAAGCGGGGACTTTCTGCAGAGAGTCGCGAAAGGCTTGCAGCACATTGGCGGCGGCCTGAGTATATTCCGCGACTTTGGCGAAGGCGGCGCGCTGCTCGGCATTCGCCTGCACGGCCATGGCGCGGTGAAAGTTCTTGAGATAATCGGTTGGGTCGAGACCTCCGTTCGGGGTGGAACAGCTGTGCACACAGATGACGGGTGTGGTGTTGCGTCCGCCGCCAGTGCCAGCGCCGCCCCCACCGCCCATGCCACCGCCTCCGCCGCCACCACCCCGCTGGGCGAGCAACATGCCGGGACTGGCGGGCAGGGAGATTCCGACAATAAGTGCAGCTACAAGGGGCGCGGATAGACGAAACGCAGACCCACCATTGGGCGATACTTCACGAGCCGAAACGCCAGGAACGAGAGTTCCTTTGTGGAACATGGGCCAGATCTCCAAGAACATTTTACGGTTGGAACGAGACCGCAGGACTACAAGGAGCAACAAAAAGTTCTGATGCAGATGGATTCAAATTGGTGATCTGATCTGTCTGTCCAGTAGATTTCCAAGATGGCAGCGCCTAAAGGCGCATTCGTTCCAGACCTTTTTCGGAATGCCTGAAGGCATGCCCTGATACGAATCCAACTTGCCAGACGATCGGTTTTGCGCAGCGTTGCCGGCCATTACTCAGGTACTCACTGGGCCGGCGTAAAAAATGCGACAATAGTGCTGGCGGTCGCAACTCCATACTTTACGTAACTTTACGTAGGAATCTTGCGCGTAATATCACGCGGCATCTTACGCGACATGTTACGCAACCCTGGAGTCTGCCCGTGTCTCTAAGCTTAATAGTCCGTGCCTGATGCCGGTTACTCAAATTCCGTCGCGCGATCCCTTGTCTGGCGCATCCTCTTCTGGCGAACCATCGTCATCGTCTCCGGCGACCGAGCAGCCGGAGCAGCGCGATTTATTTGAAGCGCAGCACTGGGAGAAGGCTTACCGCGGCTTCAATCCCGACGATGTTCCGCATCTTCTGATCCAGTTGCAAGACGATCTCTCGCGGGCGCGCAAGCGGGAAGCGCTGTGGCTGTCGGTCATCCTGCACTTGTTCGTGGTCATTCTGTTGTGGAACAGTGAGAAGTTGATGGAGCTGTTGCCGCACCGGACGGTGGATCTGGCGATCTCGAATGCGAATCAGTCGAAAGACGCTACGTTTTTGGAGTTGCCGCCGGACGAACAGAAGCTGACGCGGCGTCCCGATGCAAAGGTGATTTCGGATAAGGACCGGATTGCGACCAGCAAGGCGCCGCAGATCAATCGCGAAGAATTGAAGAAGATACTGCAAAGCTCGCGCGCGGGGCGGCCGGGCGAGGGCGCTCCGCCGGCACCGGCGCAGGGCCCGCAAGCGCCGCAGGATAATCCGCAGCAGAATTCGGGATTCCCGCAGCCGCCGCCGAGCGATCAGACGGCGCGGTTGCAAACGCCTCCGCAGAACCGGCCGATGCCGGATTTTAATGCGCGCATGACGCCGGGATCGGCGATCGAGCAAGCGGCTCGTGGCGCGGCCGAGAGCCGCGGGCACTACGGCGGCACTGGACAAGCGGGCGATTACGGGAGCCCGGGCAGGAGCGGGGCGAAGGCGCTGGATCAGGCGGAAATTCTGACCGACACGATGGGGGTGGATTTCGGGCCTTATCTGACTCGGGTCGTGCAAATTGTGAAACAGAACTGGTACAACATCATGCCGCCGTCGGTGTATCCGCCGATCTTTAAACAGGGCAAGCTGGCGATTGAATTCGAGATCCTAAAGGATGGAACGGTGAGCGGCATGATGCTGCGCACCTCGTCGGGCGACGTGCCTCTTGACCGGGCTGCGTGGGGGAGCATTACTGCATCCACCCCGTTCCCGCCGCTGCCGAAGGAATTTCCTGGGAAACTGCTCGGCCTGCGTTTCTATTATTTTTACAACCTCGAACCGGGCGCGGATTTGAAGTAAGGTTGCGTGAATCGGAATTCCCGTAGAGACCGGCTTGTCGCGTCGGGCAGTGGCAACAAACTCAAACGTGCGAAACCAGAGCTGTTCAGGCCGCTGAGACGGGGCAAGCCCCGTTTCTACTCCGGTTCTCAGGTGCGTGAAAGGGGCGAATTCGCTAACATGGGGATATTCTCGATTCGATGTGCATCCAAGTAAAACTATGAAGATTCAACAACTAGCGCTTCTGATTTTGGTGTCCCTTGTTTTGCTGTGCCTGCCGGTTTTTGCGCAGGATGTGCCGGAGGCTCTCCGTCCGCCGAAGGGTGCGCAAATTGCACTCGTTGTTTTTGAAGACCTGCAGTGTCCGCAATGCGGGCGGGTGGCGCCGCTGCTGGTGCAGGCCTCGCGGACTTATAAGATTCCGCTGGTGCAGCACGACTTTCCCTTGCCGTTGCACAACTGGTCGTTCGACGCGGCCGTGATGGCGCGCTATTTCGACACGCGTTCCAAGGAACTGGGGAACGCGTTCCGAGAAGCTGTGTTCGCGCACCAGATGGAAATCAACCCGCAGAATCTGCGCGCCTTTGAAGAGAAGTTTGCCGCCGAGCACCAGACTGGGGTGCCGTTTGTGGTGGATCCGGATGGCAAACTGGCGGCGCTGGTGCGGGCGGACAAAGAGCTGGGGGTGAGTCTGCACGTTGAGCACACGCCGACGATTTGGATAGTCAGTAACAAACGTACCGGTAAGTCCTACGTCGAAGTCACGGATACGAATCAGCTTTATGTGATGATTGACGCGATGAAGAAGGACTAGGCAACGGTTCCCGAGATTCGTGGTAGAAACTCCCTGCGACGGTGCTGGTGAGGAAAGGGTGTAGGGGTCCTTCGACTCCGCAGCTGCTTCGCGTTCCGCGAAGCCGCTGCTCCGCGCAGGATGACAGATTGCTGGTTTTACCTCTGCAATCTCTGCAATTGCTTGGCGCTTATTCGGTCCATCGACGGAACAACAACGCGCCGTTGGTGCCGCCGAAGCCGAAGGAATTTGACATGGCGTATTCGAAACTTGCTTTTCGGGCTTGGTTGGGTACGAAATCCATGTTATCGGTTTCGGGGTCCTGATTCTCGAGGTTGATGGTGGGGGGCAGAATCTGATCGCGCAGTGCCAGCACCGTCACTCCTGCTTCTAATCCGCCGGCTCCACCCAGCAGATGTCCGGTCATGGATTTGGTGGAACTGACCGGAACTTTCTTTCCAAATAAATTTCGAATGGCGTGCGCTTCGAGCGTATCGCCTATGGGCGTTGAAGTGCCGTGAGCGTTGAGGTAGCCGACTACGCTGGCGTCGAGCTTCGCGTCGCGCAGCGCGTTGCGCATGACGCGGAAACCGCCTTCATGCTCGGGAGCGGGTTGGGTCATGTGATATGCGTCGGCGGACATACCGTAGCCGACGATTTCCGCCAGGATGGGAGCGCCGCGGCGGCGGGCATGCTCGAGTTCTTCTAGAACCATGATGCCGGCGCCTTCGCCCATCACGAAACCGTCGCGGTCCTTGTCCCAGGGACGGCTGGCGCGAGCGGGATCGTCATTGCGGGTGGAGAGCGCGCGCATGGCCGCGAATCCGCCGACGCCCATGGGAGTGATGGCGGCCTCGGCGCCTCCGGCAATCATTACGTCGGCATCCTGGTGCTGGATGATGCGGAAGGAATCGCCGATGGAGTGGGCGCTGGTGGTGCAGGCGGTGGCGGTTGCTTCATTCGGACCCTTGGCTCCAACCCGCATGGAAACGTGTCCGGCGGCGAGGTTGACGATGGAGGCGGGGATAAAGAAAGGTGAAATCTTGCGCGGGCCGCCCTCGAGGAGGGCAGTATGTTCGCGCTCGATCACGTCGAACCCGCCGATGCCGGAGCCGATATGCACGCCGACGTTCTCGGCGTTTTCGGGGGTGACTTGGAGTTGCGACATTTTGGTCGCTTCCTCGGCGGCGGCGATGGCGAAGTGGATGAAGCGGCCCATCTTCTTGACTTCTTTTTTCTCAATGAAATTGAGGGGATCGAAGTTGCGCACCTCGGCCGCGATCTGGCAGGCAAAGGCGGAGGCGTCGAAGGCGGTAATGCGGTCGACGCCGCTCTTGCCGGCGAGCAGGGCCTGCCACACCGCGGCGGTGGTATTGCCCACGGAGCAAATCAGGCCGATGCCGGTGATGACGACCCGTCTTGCCGCATTACTTGCCAAATTACTTGCCCGCTTTCACGTGCTTGCCGATGTAGTCGACGGCATCGTTTACGGTGCGAATCTTTTCCGCATCCTCATCGGGGATTTCGATATCGAAGGCCTCTTCGAAGGCCATCACGAGCTCGACGGTATCGAGCGAATCGGCGCCCAGGTCATCCACGAACGAAGCGCTGGGCGTAACCTCGCCCTCGTCCACACCCAATTGCTCGACAATGATCTGTTTCACTTTTTCATCAACGGCTGCCATGTTTCTCCTCGTTTCTAAATCTGGGAATCGCGGGACCGGGTTGCGGGCCGGCGTTTGCTGATTTACGACTGCATATTGGTCGACGGATCGTATGAAGTCGGAACCAGTAGTCTAAAAGGGATCGGAAAAGTATGCAAAGGTGAGTGCCCAGCCCCTAAAGGGGCATTCACGTTCGGAGAACTTGCGGTATCGCTAAAGCGATACCCTGATACGAAGCTTGAATGTTTGAGCAGCCTGCAAAAGGAAGCTGGATGGGTCGAGGTCACTCCGGAATCCTAACTGGCGGCGGGGAGCGGGGTCAAACTTCGGCATCGCTATTCTCCAGGGTTTGTCATCCCGAGCGAAGCGAGGGATCTGCATCCTGCGGCAAACTGCAGATCCCTCGCTTCGCTCGGGATGACAATTCTTAAGAAAAGTCGATGCATGTCATCACTTGGAATACTCGTCCCGTAGCTGGGTCTGCCGGTCTGTCATGGGGATTGCTCGTCCCTGGATGAAGACCTGCTTTACGTCGGTTTTCACGTCCAGCGGGTCGCCGTTCGCTACTACGACATTCGCGGTTTTGCCGACGTCTAGCGAGCCGAGTTGGTCGGCTACTCCCCAGACTTCGGCGGGGTTGATGGTGATCGCTTTCAGCGCTTCGTCGTAGGGAAGGCCGAAGGCGGTTGCGAATCCGGCCTGGTCGGGCAGGTTGCGCACGTTGTGCGCTGAGTAGGAGGCGAAAACAATCTTCACACCGCGTTTGTAGAGCTGCGCCGGAAGGCTGTAGACGGTGTCGTAACGCTCGTCCTCTTTTGGAGCTTCGTAGATGGGGCCGACGATCACCGGCACCTTGAGACTGGCTACGTAGTCG
>CAVZDM010000057.1:0-16016 GCA_963773955.1 uncultured Acidobacteriaceae bacterium
ATGCCCTGTACTCAACTTCGTCCTGCTCATGGCGTTGCTCGGAGCGAGCATGCCTATTCGTTCCGGCTTTTGTTCCACCAGTCGCCAGATCGCTTCTTCGATTTCGAGAAATTGCGGCTCCCGCTTCAGGTGGAGAGTTCGGGGACGGCCGAACGGAACCTTGAACACATCCTTGATGCGGCCAGGCCGGGGACTCATGACGACCACGCGGTCGGCGAGGTAAACGGCCTCGTTGATCTGATGCGTGATGAAGACTACTGTCTTGCGCGCTTCGCTCCAGATCTTGAGCAGCTCGGCCTGCATGAATTCGCGGGTCTGGGCGTCGAGCGCGGCGAATGGCTCGTCCATGAGGAGCACTTCGGGATCGGATGCGAGAGCGCGCGCGAGGTTGACGCGCTGTTGCATGCCGCCGGAGAGCTCGGACGGAAAGTGGCGTTCGAAACCGGCGAGTCCGACCATTTTGATGAAGTGCTCGGTGCGCTCGGTCATCGTTTTCTTGTCGAAGCGGCGCTGGAGTTCCATGCCGTAGCGGACGTTGCCTGCGATCGTCCGCCAGGGCAGCAGGCTGGAATGCTGGAAGACCACGGAACGATCGATTCCTCGGTCCGTGAATTTTTTTGCCGGCGATGCTGACGGTGCCTTCCTCATAGGGAAGAAGGCCGGCGACGATGTTCAGCAGCGTGGTTTTCCCGCAACCGCTGGGACCGACGATCGCGAGGAACTCTCCATCGGCGACGGAGACGGACACGTCCGACAACGCGACGACTTCGCGGTCGAGCGTCTCGCGCCAGTATCGCTTCGAGACGTGCTCGATTTGCAGCTTGGCATCATGATATGCCAAGCGTCGACACGAGTGTTGACGCGGCACGCACGAGTGCGCGCGCCACTGATTGGGGCCATCGCTTCTTTCCGAAGGCCAGCTTCGCTTTGCGCTGTTCCTCGGCCTTGACGGAGGGGCCGAACAACTGCTCGAAGAAGCCCTCCTTCACCAGTTTGCTCACGTAACTATTGTCGATCACTTTGTGAAAATCGTACGCCTTCATCTGTGCGGCGATTTGCGGGTCGGGCTGCTGGTCGATCACGGATTTCACAGCGCCGGCGAGAACGTACGGAACGCGTTCGAAGGCCTGGGGCTTCGCGTAAAGATCGTAGACGCGCTCCATATCGGACTGTTGCGCGTTCTTGTCATAAGTGAGGAAGGTCTTGACGGCGAATGCCTTGTCCTCATAGAAGCGCTTGATGCCTTCGGCGTGGGCCTTGATGAGCTTTTCGGGCAGCGCCGGGTCGGATGCGACGACGCTCTTCTTCAGGATGTAAGCGGTGGAGGCGAAGATATCGTCGTGATCGGCGAGGTTGGCGAGAGTTTTGTAGCCGGCTTCCTCGACCTTGAAGTAAGCGGGGGCGGTGAGGAGCGTGGCATCGGCGCGTCCACTCTGGAGAGCGGCGGCGCGTCCGCTGACGTCGGTGCCGACGGGAATCCATTCGACGTCGCGCGAGTTGAGGCCCGATTTTCCGAGCAGGGCGATGAGATATCCGTAAGGGGCGTCGCCGATCTGGCCGATGGCGATGCGTTTGCCCTTGAGGGCTTTCATGTTGGGGATGTCTTTGTTGGCCATCAGCGCGAACATGCCGCGGTTGAGGGAACTGCCGACCAGAACGAGAGAGCCGTCGCGCGAGGCGGCCTGCATGAGTTGCTCGAGGGACGAATTGACCATCTGGCCTTCGCCGCTGACGAGCATGGCGATGCCGGCGGGATGGACGCCGAAGACCAGCGTGACGTCGAGCCCGTATTTCTGGTAATAGCCGCCTTCCTTCGCGAGGAACAAGGGCCAGTTGGAGCCGCTGCGGTTCGGATAGTTGATGGTGACTTTTTGGAGCGGGCTCTGGGCGAAACTGCGAGTGGCGAGCGCGGCGAAGGGGAGGGCGAGAACCGTGCGTCGGTTGATATCGCTGTTCATACTGCGGGGGTTCCAGTGGAGTGCGTCAGGGGCATGGAGGCGATCACATTATATAGGACGGGGCGCGGGAGCTGACGGAGCGGGGTCATTCGCAAATCCAGACCCATTTGGGTGGGGCGGTCGTTTGGATCGTGTGAGTTGGCGCAATGTTGTGGACGTGGCAGCTGCGATCGGCGGTGGAGTTCGGAACTTGGTATTCGCAAATCCAGACCCATTTGTGGATTTGGGAAAACGGTCTTGCTGCGCGTCGCCGAGTGGGCCGTTGATGAGAGTGACATAGCGATTTGGTTCCTGAACGAGCTTCTCCTGACTCGTTCTTACCACGTGGAACCAGCGAATTCGTGCATTTGGCTTGTAAGAGGCTGATTCGATTCATACGATGATTTGTGAACGGCCAACGGCAATACGCCGGAAATATTGTGTTCGCGAAGATTCGGCTGCGCAGCGGTATAATTCGGCTGTAATGACGCTCGCTCAGAATGAAGAGCAATTGGTGGAGGCGCTTCGCGCTCTGCCCCCAAAAGTAGCCGATCACGTGATTACGTGGGTGACCCGGCTCCGTGAACTGGAGAATGGCGGACGCTTGGACTGGTCCGATACCTGGACGGTGGAAGATCTCGCGGACGCCCGAAGTGCGTCATTATCGAGGCTTGAGGAGCGGGAGCAGCGAGACGCTGAGGCCCGGTGACATCGTAATCGCGGCGTTTCCGGGCGCGCGGATTACGAAAACCAGGCCTGCCGTGGTCCTGTCGACTGCCGTCTATCAGCGTCATCGCCCCGATGTCATCCTTGGATTAATTACCACGCAGCCTGCCGATCCCTCGTGCCCAACCGATTGTGATATCGGCGACTGGAAGTCGGCTGGGCTGCACGCACCGTCCTGGTTTCGGCTTTATCTTGTCACTCTGCTGCAGGGCGACGTGCGGGCTGTTGGCAGGATGGCGGACAGCGACTGGCAAGAAGTACGGCGTCGCGTCCGGGTTGGGATGGTCGGGGAGTAGGACCTCGCGGCTGTTCTCCGGGTCGTCCTCTTACGGAACCCACGGCCGTAGCTTTTCATCGAACCGGACTTGCATGGGGTGCTTGCTGGTTAGCCCGGGGTGTGTCAACAAGGCATGATCCACAAGTAACCGATACTGAGGTGTGACTCCATACAATCTTCCACAACACAGCTACGAAGAAATCCGGGAAGTCGTGATCGACATCCTTCTCAAGCGCGTGAGGGTTAACTACGAACCAACGCAGTTTAGCTCCGTCCGCCCGGTTTAATCCCACCGCCTTTTAGGCGGTCAGCTTTCAGCAGCCCGTTCCACGCCCTCGACAATGGGGGAATGGCGGAATACAGGCATAGCGCGCACGCGGTCTTCGAGCTGAAGTATCACGTGATCTGGTGTACGAAGTACCGGTACAAGATACTGCGGGGGCGAGTGGCGGAGCGTGCGCGCGACCTGATCCGTCAGATCTGCCAGGCGCGGGACGTGGTGATCGTACGCGGAGCCGTATCGCCGGATCACATCCACCTGCTGTTGTCGGCTCCGCCGGTTCTGTCACCGGCGAAACTGGTGCAATACGTCAAGGGGCGCTCCAGCCGGCACCTGCAGGCGGAGTTTCCGGAACTGCGAAAACGATATTGGGGACAGCACATGTGGGCGCGTGGGTACTTCTGCGCGACGGTGGGCGCGGTGGATGAGGCAACGATCAAGGCATACATCGAGAGCCAAAAGTCCGCACACAAGAGTGCTGTATATCTCGGGCTATACGAGTAACGCGATCGTGCATTATGGGGTGCTGGATCCGGGATTGTGGTTCTTGCCTAAGCCCTTCTCGCTTTCGGCGCTGGTTGCCAAGGTCAGGGAAGTTCTGGATGCCGAGAGTCCGGAGGCGGGTGACACGAATCTTCGCGTGAACTGAATCCAAAACGTGCGGTCAACCTGCGTTTCAGAGCGCCCCACGCTGCCGGTTTTGTCCCGCTTGCGAACGCGGTCAAAATCACGCGACGGTGTCGCGATTATTTTCTTTCTTGCCTTTTTGTTCCGCACCAACGATAAATACAGGCAAGTTATGATGAGTCATTGGTGCGCCTCTCTTACTGTTGTGTTAGCGGTGTTACTGGCCGGCCGCGCGCAAACTTCGCCGCCTAATACTCCTGCCAAGGACGATTATTCGCAGGAGGCTGCGGTCATTGAACAGACGTCGACACGGATTGCCTTCGACAACGACGGCAACTCCAACCGCGCGCAGACGAGCCGCATACGCGTGCAAACCGACACCGGGGTAAAAGAGTGGGGCCTGCTGAAATTTCCTTTTCAGTCCGCAACGCAAACGGTGGAGATAGAGTACGTGCGAGTCCACAAGGCCGATGGCAGCACGTTGATTACACCACCCGACAACGTGCAGGACCTGGATGCGGAAATCACCCGCAGTGCTCCCTTCTACAGCGACCTGCGGGAAAAACATGTTGCGGTCAAGGGGCTGGGCAAAGGCGACGTTCTGGAATTCGCGGCGCACTGGCACACTACCAAGCCGCTGATTCCGGGCCACTTCTGGTCCCAATACACCTTTCACCATGAAGGCATCGTGCTCGATGAGCGTCTGGAAATCAAGGTGCCCGCCGAGCGCGCGGTCAAGGTGAAAGGACCGCAAGCCACCCAGACTGTGACTACGGAGGCGGACTCCCGCGTCTACGCCTGGACTTATTCGAAACTGCAAAGCGCCAAAGAACCTGGGAGCGACGAGAAAAAGCAAACCGAATCAGCGCGGGGACTTCTTCCCGCGCCGGACGTGCAAATCAGCAGCTTCCAGAACTGGGAGGAAGTGGGGCGCTGGTACTGGAATCTTCAAAAAGACAGGATCGAGCCCACCCCTGCAATTCGCGCGAAAGCAGCAGAACTGACCAAGGGCATGACCGACGATGCCGCCAAGCTGCGCGCCCTTTACGGTTTCGTGAGCACGCAGTATCGCTACATTGGAATCGAGTTCGGCATTGGACGATATCAGCCGCACGCCGCTGACGATGTCCTCACCAATAACTACGGAGACTGTAAAGACAAACATACACTGCTGGCGTCTTTGCTCCAGGCTTCCGGCATTGCGCTTTATCCGGCGCTCATCAATTCCAGCTGGAAACTCGATCCTGACGTTCCGTCTCCGGCGCAGTTCGACCACATCATTGGCTATCTGCCGCAGGGCAAGGACAAGGATAAAGACAAAAACGCCGTCTGGCTCGACACCACCGCCGAAGTTGCGCCCTTCGGCTATATAGTTCCGCGTCTGCGCGACAAACCGGCATTGGTTATGTCGGGAGACAACTCGATACAGCTCGAGACCACGCCTGTGGATTCGCTTCTCCCCGATACCGAAGCCTTCAAAATCGATGGCAAGCTGAGCGCCGACGGTACACTCCAAGCGAAAATTGAGGATACGACTCGAGGAGATGTCGAGGTCGTGATACGCGCGGCGTTCCGGCAAGTACCGCAACCGCAGTGGAAAGACCTGGTGCAGAGGATTTCCTATGCAATGGGCTACGAGGGCACGGTGAGCGAGATTAGTGCTAGCAAACCCGAAGCAATCGGCGACCATTTTCATCTTTCTTATTCCTATAATCGCAAAGATTATCCCGACTGGAAAAGTGACCAGCGAATTACAGTTCCCGGGCTGCCGTTCCGCATGCCGCCGGTCAGGGATGATGCCAGTTATCCGGTCTGGCTTGGATCTCCCGTGGAGGCGGTGTCCGATTCCAAAGTGGAGCTACCCCAGGGCTACACTCCGCAAACGCCCCCTAACGTGGATCTGAAATACGACTTCGCGGAGTACCACGCTTCCTATTCCCAGGATCGGGGCGTACTCATCGCGAAACGCCGGCTGCTTACTAAGTTGCGCGAAGTTCCGGTCGCCGAATTCGACGACTATCGGAGCTTCATCAAGAACCTGCAGAACGATGTAAACCGATACGTGTATATGCAGACTTCGTCCTCCGGCGCGGAGGGCATCCCAACTTTGCGGAGGGGTATGCCGAACGCCCCGCCGCCAAAATTTCCGGCATTCCTGCGTGACCTTCGGGAACTGCCCGAGAGCAGCTCTCAGGACGCGAACCGAGTGGAAGCCGATGCTCGCATGGCCCTGAGCATCGGCGATCAATCAACTGCCCTCAGCGGACTTAAGCGTACGGTGGAATTGGATCCAAAGTTTACGCGAGCCTGGCTTGAGTTGGCCATCGCGTACATGACCTCTGGGAAGAGCGATTTCGCTCTTGACGCGTTGCGGAAGGCCATCGATTCCGATCCCAAGCAACTGGTTGCGCGCAAGTTCTATGCTTTTTTGCTCACCGGTTTGCGCCGCCCGGATGCGGCGATAGATGCCTGGCGTGAGGCCGCCAAGATCGCCCCGGATGATCCCGAGGTGAACCTGGACTTGGGTGCTTTGCTCATGCAGCAAGAACGCTACGCCGAGGCCGTGCCCTACCTGGAGACTGCCGCGAAGAATGACAATTCCCCAAGCGCTCAAGCCAGCCTAGGCATGGCCTATTTGCGGGCGGGCGAGAAAGAGAAGGCAGTAGCGGCGTTCAGCAAGCTCGCGGACCTGGATACGGAAGGGAACTATCTCAACGACGTCGCCTACGAGATGGCCAATGCGGATTTAAAGCTCCCTCTGGCGTTGCAATATGCGCAAAAAGCAGTACGCGCGGCAGAAGAGGAATCGCAGAGGATCACGCTGCCGGATCTGGAGGTCAAGGATCTGGCGGTGATCTTCAAAGTGGCAGCTTATTGGGACACTCTGGGCTGGGTCGATGAGCGGATGTCAAAGCTCGACGAGGCGGAGCTCTACTTGCGGGCGTCGTGGAAGCTGACGCAAGACGGGGTGGTGGCGGGTCACCTATGCCATCTGTATAAACGCGAGCACAAGGACGAGCTCGCTGTTGAGATGTGCCGCATGGCGATAAACCGCATGTCGATGTCGCACCAGCTTGCGCTGAGCCAGTACAAAACCGAGATGGATGCGGCGCAGGAGAATTTGAATCACTTGACCGGTGGGGCGGGGAAGTCGAAGAGCACGAGCGACGGATCCGAATCGGTTATCCACGAACGCATGTTTAAGCTGCCGCGATTTCTTCAGGGTACGGAGAGTGCGGAGTTTTTCGTATTGCTGACATCGGACGGGAGGAGTAAGACGTTCAAAGCTGAGGATGTGAAGTTCATCAGCGGGTCAGACAAGCTGAAACTTCAGGGCAAGCAACTGAAGGGCATCGACTTCAAGGTTCCCGCGCCGGACGACGTTCCCACGCGTGTCGTGCGGCGCGGGATTCTCGGATGCTACCAGTACACTGGTTGCTCCTTCGTGTTGCTTGACCCGGCAACGGTGACCTCGCTGAAGTAGGGACTGCCGCGCGACTCCGATGATAGACTCCTCGGCGCTGTCGGGCGCTTTGGCCATACCCCTTCCGCCCACCGTTTGCCCAGTTCCACCCCGGACGCTAAACTAAATGGTTCGGGGTACCCATATGCTCGTAGTCATGCAGGCGCAGGCCACCGAAGAGCAGGTCCGCGCGGTTTGCCAGAAAATCGAAGGGCTCGGATACCGCGCCCACTCCATGCCCGGCGCGCAGCGCACCGCCATCGGCATCACCGGCAACAAAGGCGAAGTCGAAGCCGGGTCACTGGAAGAAATGCCGGGCGTGCAGGAAGTTATCCGCGTCACCAAGCCTTACAAGCTGGTCAGCCGCGACACCAAGCCCGACAACACCGTAATCAAATTTCCTAAAGCGCACACGAATGGCGCAGCCGTTACCATCGGAGGCTCCGACCTCGCCATCATTGCTGGCCCCTGCGGCATTGAGAGCCGCGAACAGGCATTCACCATCGCCGAGCGCGTCGCCCGCGCCGGGGCGCGATTCTTCCGCGGCGGAGCTTATAAGCCGCGCACCTCTCCTTATTCTTTCCAGGGTCTGGGCGAAGAGGGGCTGAAGATCATGGCCGAGATTCGCGACCGCTTTGGCCTGCTCATCGTCACCGAAGCCGTGGACTACGAATCGCTCGACCTGGTCGACAAGTATGCCGACGTGATCCAGATAGGCGCGCGCAACATGCAGAACTTCTCGCTGCTGAAGCGCGCCGGACGAGCCCACAAGCCGGTCCTGTTGAAGCGCGGCATCTCGGCGACGCTGGAAGAATTTCTGATGGCCGCCGAATACATCATGAGCGAGGGCAATTACAACATTATTCTGTGCGAGCGCGGCGTGCGTACTTTTGCGGATCATACGCGCAACACGCTTGATCTCAGCATTGTGCCGGCCGTGCAGCGACTGAGTCACCTGCCGATCATTGTTGATCCCAGCCACGGCACGGGCAAGCGTAACAAAGTCACGCCGCTCTCTCGCGCCGCCGTCGCCGTGGGAGCCGACGGGCTGATCGTTGAAGTGCATCACGATCCGGATCGGGCGCTCTCCGATGGGATGCAGTCGCTGTTTCCCGATCAGTTCGACGCGCTCATGGCGCAGGTTCGGCAGATTGCAGCGGTGCTGGAGAGGACGATTCCCAAAGCTGCGGAGCCCGCTGTCTTGGCAGGCACATCAATTCAATCAGGCTCCTGATGTTGAGAGGAGAGACAATAACGCTGCGTACTGTGCTTCTTTTGCTGCTTCTATTGCGTACCGTCGCCGCACAAGGCCCCACTTCTGTAGTGCCATTAGGAAAGGTCGCTTTTTGTCGCGGTGATGCCTCTGAATCGGTGGGCTGCATCCTTCCGCCCCGGCGGACTTACTATCCCGACCCCGAGTACCCGAAGAAGGCGCGCAAAGCACATCAGCAAGGCACCGTTGTATTGGAATTGACTGTCGGTGTCGACGGCTTACCTCGTGACGTCAAAGTCGCGCGCTCTGTCAGCCCTGAGCTTGACCAGGCGGCTATGGATGCCGTGAATCAGTGGAAGTTTGTAGCTGCGATGAAGGAGGGCAAGTTCATCGCACTTCGTGTCAACGTGGAAGTGAGCTTTCACCTCCGCCAATAGAGTCACATCTGATAATCTCTTGCCTGCAGCGAGGCCAATTCGTCCTTGAGAAAATTTCTGCTACTTGCCGTTCTTGTTCCGCTCGTCCTCGCGGCTGGCTGGTACTACTTTCACGAGCGCACTCTCCCCTCCTACGGTCCTCTCTACCGCGAATACGCTTACACAACCAATGGCAAGAGCAATACGGTTACGGTTATTGATTTGCGGACGTTTCGTCCGGTGAGGACGCTGCAGGTCGGCTTCGATCCTACGGGAGTGGCGGCTAACCCGAAACGCAATGAAGTGTACGTGGTCAACACCGGCTCCTCGAACGTCAGCGTGATTGATGCGGAGCGGAATAAAATCGTTGCTACCATCGGCGTCTACGGGCGCCCTTACTTCATCGATGTTTCTCCGGACGGGCACCGCGCTTACGTTGCTAATTCAGGTTCTGACAACGTTTCTGTTCTCGACCTCGACCATCGCACGGTTGCGGCTACGCTTCATGTGGGCGCAAACCCCGGCCTGGCTCGCGTTTCGCCCGACGGATCTACCGTGGTGGTATCGAATCGCGCCGACAACTCGGTTTCCATTATTGACACTGCTCGGATGGCGGTGCGGTCAGCGATTAACATCTGCATTCATCCGGAGGACATTGCTATTCTTCCGGATTCCAGCAAGGCTTTCGTTTCTTGTTCGGGATCGGGGCAGGTCGCGAGCATCGCTCTTAAGAATGAAACGCAGAACGACAAGCTACTGGCACTGCTTGATGTGGGGAAATCTCCGGTTAGCCTGGCTTTGAAGCCTGATGGCGGAGAGATGGTTGCTTTCAACTTCGAGGCCGGCAGTATCTCCATCATTGAGACTACGGGTAATGAGGTGTCCGGCAGCTATCTAGTCGGCGATGGACCTACCCGCGGCGTGGTTTCAATGGATAACTCGCGCTTGTATGTCTCTAACTTCGGGTCGAATAACATCGCGGTCTATGACATCGACCTCGGCAAGGTCATCGAATATCTGTCGGTAGGCACGCATCCGGACGCGCTGGCCCTCTCGAACAACCAGAACTATCTGCTGGTGCTTGACTCCGGTTCGGGAGATCTGGTCGTCATTCAGAAACGCCAGCCGAAGAAGAAATTTGAGCCTTCGGAATATTCCCTACTGACCATTATTCCGGTCGGCATGCAGCCGAATCAGATTGTGGTGAAGTCGTTTCTGGCGACGAAGCTTGGGGATGGGCGCTGAGATCCCTTGCGGGAGACCGGTGTGGAATCCCACTCATTCGCAAAAAGCGCGAACGAGTGGGGCACCCGAATCTGCAGGGCGCAGAATGCTTCTCAACCTCGCCACGCGGCGCTGACTGGTGATTCCCAACCTGACTTTCGCCTAACTTTTCTTCCCGGTCACGGCGTAGAACGCGGTTGCTTCCTGCTCCACGTTCTTGCTGCCGCACTTGGGGCATTTCGCGTCGACTTCGTGTTCTTTCAGGGTGAGAATCAATTCGAAGGTTTCGTGACAATCGTTGCAGACGTAGTCATACACGGGCATGGGGGCCTCCCGCTCGATTGCGATCACGAGCTACGATTGGAATTGTACGCCGACACGGGGCGCTTATGCGGATGCGAATCCTGCACTGCAAGAAACGGTGGGGCACACGGCGGTTAAGCCGGCCAAAAGCAGGTCCTTCGCTTCGCTCAGGATGACAAGGCTGTTGGCGACTGACGGCCGACAGCTAAGAGCTAAGAGCTGCCTTCCTGAAATGTTCGAGAATGGCTTCGGCTTGGGACTTGGTCACCACCGCCGAGAGGGCGGCCACATCGGCTTGCTTCACGGCTTGCAGGCTGCCGAAGTGTTCCAGCAGACGGCGGGTGGTGGATTCGCCTACGCCGGGAATCTCTCTTAGCTCGGTGGCGCGGTCGCGAATCTGGCGGCGCTTGCGATGGAAGGTTACGGCGAAGCGGTGCGCTTCGTCGCGGATCATCTGCATCAGATGCAGGACGGGAGAATGATGGTCGAGAACTACGGGGTCATCTTCCTGTCCGTAGACGTAGATGATTTCTTCTCTCTTTGCAATGGCGGCTAGCGGCTGGTTGATGATTTCGAGAGCTTCGAGCGCTTGGGCGGCGGCGTGGAGTTGTCCGAGGCCGCCGTCGATCAGGATGAGGCTGGGCATGGACTTTTTTTCTTCCTGGAGGCGCTGGTAGCGGCGCGTGACCACCTCGCGCATGCTGGCGAAATCGTCCACCCCTTCTACCGTCTTGATGATGAATTTCCGGTAGTCGGATTTTTTCATCCTACCGTCTTCGCAGACCACCATGGAGGCTACGGTTTCCGCTCCTTGAATATGAGAAATATCGAAACACTCGATGCGCTTGGGGAGTTCGGGTAGACCCAGGGAATCTTGCAGTGCTTCCTGAAGGGCGCGCGCGTTTGGCTTCAGGACTCGGAAACGCTGGTCGTAGGATTGTTTGGCGTTGGTGCCGGCTAGATCAATTAGCTCGCGCTTCTCGCCACGCTGTGGGACGGTGATGTGAACTCGCGAGGCTCGTCCGGGTTCCCCGGCTAGTTGCTCGCTTAGGGCTTCTTCCAGTTCTTCGCGATCCTCGAAGTCGACGGGGAGGTAGATGTTTCTGGGGACGTAGGGCTGGGCCAGATAGAGCTGCTTGAGCAGGGCGGAGAAGAATTCTGCTGGGTGGAATTCGTCAGCGGTAGGACGGGCGGGGACGCCCGTCGCTCCATTGTCTCGGCTGTCTCGGTCGGATGGTTGCGCGAACTCGGGCAGGTCTTCCCAGAAGAATTCTCGGCGATCGAGAACTTTTCCTCCGCGCATGTGGAAGAGGTTCACGGCTAACATTTGATTTTCGTAGTGATAGCCGAAGACGTCGGCGTCGTCGCCTTCGGCGGCGGCGATGCGCTGCTTCTCCTGCAGTTGCTCGACGGTGGAGATCAAATCGCGATAGCGGGCGGCGCGCTCGAATTCCTGCGCCTCGGCAGCCTCGGACATACGCTCGCGCAGAGATTTCACCAGATCGGTTTGGCGGCCTTCGAGAAAAAGCTTCACGTCGCGCACGGCCTCGGCGTAAATCTCGGGCGTGGTCAGCTCCTTCACGCACGGACCGAGGCAACGCTTGATGTAGTACTGCAGGCACGGACGCGGATGGTAGCGCGTGAGATCCACTTTGCAGGACGGGACCATGAAGTGACGGTGAATGAGGTCCACGATGCGGTAGGCGAGGTTGGCAGGGAAATACGGACCGTAGTAGGCACTGCCGTCTTTGCGCAGGCGGCGGGTTACGTAGACTCTGGGGAAGCGCTCGGCTAGCGTGAGCTTGACGTAGGGGTAAGTTTTGTCGTCGCGCAGCAGGATATTGAAGCGCGGCTTCTTTTGCTTGATGAGGTGGTTCTCTAAAGCGAGCGCTTCTTTGTTGTTGGCGACTACGATGTAGTCGACATCTACGGCTTCGCGGACGAGTGTGCCGGTTTTCGCGTCTTCCCAGCGGCCTTCGTGGAAGTACGAAGAGACGCGCGAGCGCAGGTTCTTCGCCTTGCCCACGTAGATGACTTCGCCTTCGGCGTTCTTGTAGAGGTAGACGCCGGGGGTGGTGGGCAGGGAGCGGATTTTCTCGGGGAGGTCCATGGGGATTGCTGCATTTAGTCTAATGTAAAACATCGAAACAGAAATGTGTTACAATAATGATATATGAGTGACATAATTACGATTCGTCTTCCAGAAGAACTGGCGGCTTGGCTGAAGAGCACCGCTCGCAAAACCGGAGTCCCGGTCGGTCGGCTGGTCCGCGAGCAATTGGAACGCGCGAAGGAGGAGACCGGCAATAAGCCTTTCATGCGCTATTGTGGGTCGATCAACGGACCAGCCGACCTCTCATCGCGTAAGGGATTCTCGAGAAAATGAGGGCCATCGCGGACACCGGTTTTGTCGTGGCGTTTTTGAACCGCTCGGACAAATATCACGATTGGGCGAGTGAGATTGGGAGAGTGGTTTCGGACCCGCTATTGACTTGCGAGGCGGTTTTGGCGGAGACGGCTTTCCAGGTTGAATCGGTGGATGGTGTCCTGGGGTTGGTGCGCGCCGGATTTCTGAGGGTTGCGTTTGACCTGACAAAGAACCTTGAGGAAATCGGGTCGCTGGCGGATCGCTATCGAGACCGAACACCCGATCTTGCTGACTTATGCCTCATTCGAATGAGCGAACTGTATGACAATTTACCCGTGCTTACGGTCGATGAAAAAGATTTCCGCGTCTATCGAAAAAACGGGAGGGACGTGATACCGATCGTTTGCCCGCCGCGAAGCTGATTCGCCCCCCCAAAAAGGGGTGGCCGCAATTTTCCTAGGCGCTCCATGCCTTCACAAACTCCACGAGACTGCGCAGGGCGATTCCCGACGGGCCTTTGGCTATCCAGGGTTTGTTTTCTTCCATCCATGCGGTGCCGGCTATGTCGAGGTGGATCCAGGGAGTGTCTTCGGCGAATTCTTTCAGGAACATGGCGGCGAAGATGGCGCCGCCGTAACGGCTGCCAGCATTGACCATGTCGGCTATGTTCGACTTGATCAATTCTTTGTATTCGTCATCCAAGGGAAGGCGCCACATTTTTTCGCCGGTCTGTTTGGTCGCGTTCTCGAAGCGCTGGTACATGTCGTCCGTGCTAGCGAAGATTCCGGCGTTCACGTAGCCGAGGGCTACGACTACCGCGCCGGTCAGGGTGGCGGCGTCGACTAAATGCGTGCAGCCGAGTTGGCGGGCGTAGCTTAGGCCGTCGGCGAGGATGAGGCGTCCTTCGGCGTCGGTGTTGATAATTTCGATGGACTTGCCGGACATGGCGATCTGCACGTCTCCGGGTTTTTGCGCCTTGCCGGAGGGCATGTTCTCCGTGGCCAAAATAATCGCCGTGACCTTGACTTTCGGCTTGAGCAGAGCAATCGCGCGCATGGCTCCGATCATGGTGGCGGCGCCGGCCATGTCGTACTTCATTTTTTCCATGCCATCTGCGGGTTTGATGGAAATGCCGCCGGTATCGAAGGTGACGCCTTTGCCGACCAGGCCGAGGTGCACATCTTTCGCCGCGCCCGCGGGTTCATAGCTCAGGACGATCAGCGCAGGAGGTTCGTCGGATCCCTGGGCGACTCCCCAGAAGGCTCCCATCTTGAGTTGCCTGATCTTGTCGGCGCCGTAGACCTCGCACTTCAAGCCGACTTCCGCCGCCATTTTCTTGGCGCGTTCGGCCAAAATGGTCGGCGTCATGCGATTGGAGGGCTCGTTGACGAGGTCGCGGGTAAAGTTCTGCGATTCGGCGACGATGCGTGCGGCCTGCAGGGCGCTTTCCAAGTTCTTTGTATCGCCCGGCACTTTGCCTGGCACTATGATGGTGACATCGTCGATTTTCTGGTCTTTCTCCCTATCCCTGTCCTTGTCCTTGCGATCACTTTTATAGTAGCCGGGATCGAAGTTGCCTACGAAGGCGCCTTCCACGACGGCGCGCACGGCGTCACTGGCTGCGACTCCGCTTGCCGGCAGAGCGAGGGCAAAGCTGCGGATGCTTTTGCTTTTCAGCGTCCGCACGGCGGTGCCGGCGAGCTTGCGCAGGTCCGCGGCTGAAAAAGTTTTGGCTGTGCCGCCGCCGACCAGGAGCAGGCGTTTTGCCTTCAAGCCCGCGGGACGATGCAACAGAGTAGTTTCGAACATCTTGCCGGTGGCTTCGCCGCTGGCAATTACGTCCTTGGCGGCTTCACGCACGGCGGCATCGGCGCATTCGACGGATGGCGACGACTTATCTTTTTCGCCTTTGTCGAGTGTTACTACGACCAGGCAGTCAGTTTCCAGTTGAGACGGGACGGAGGAGGAGAGATTTATGTTCATGATGGAGTATGTTCAGTATCCACGGTGGGAGGGGGAACGCGCAACTGGGCTAGCGAAAGACCGAAAGGGGCATGCGATTGTGGAATCCCACCTTTGCACAAAAGGACGCGCAAGGACTGGAGCACTCGGCAATTCCGGCGAAACTGTTTAAGGCCTGCTATCCGAGGGCGGTTTTTCAGCTTTCGCGGATCTGCGGAGATCTTGAATGACGAAGCCGGCAGGTACCTGGAAGATTGCCGGATCGGGTTCAGAGCGAGAGAGATCGACCAGTTGAAGAACCTGCGTTCCTATCCTTGGGTCGTTGCGGGTGACGGACAGATTAACCTGAAGGTCGGGGGAATACCAGAACTCGCGTGTGGCAACCAGCAGTTGGCTGTTGCCAACCGCCCCGGCACTAATGGAAAGCGTCTCACGCGTGCCGACGACGTTGAGATCATTAACAACGTTCGTCCCCAGGTTCTCGCGGGAAAGGTAGCGGGTGTCCTTAGCGAGTAAGCCATCGGGCGGCGGCACAAACGAAGGCGATTCGTGATAGCCGGTGATAAGGCAACGACGTTTCTTAACCGTGCAGGTTGTACGCGTGTGAGCGACGGGATCCAAAAGCACGAAGTCTCTCTTCTTGGACTCCTGATACGTGTTGGCGGGAACGAAAGCTCGGTGTTCGCGGTAGATGCGGCCCTGGCTGTCGCGGGCGACGGCGGCAAAGAGATAGGTTGTGACCTTGTTTCCGTTTTCGAGGTTGCGAGTCCACACGATGCTGTCTCGGGCTGAGAAGGGCCTTCCGGCGGCGGGAAGGACTTGGATGCCGTGGACGCGGAACTGCGTGCCGGCATCAGGCCCGCGCGATGGCTCCTCAGCAGATTCTTGAGCCGAGACATGGCAGGCTGGAAGCACGGATGCAGCTAACAAAAGCAAGGCGCTGAGTTTCAGGACGCCACCTCACTGTTAAACGTCAGAAGTATAGCATTTTGGCGGAGACAAATCGGACGGCGCGTGGAGGGCACAACGGCGAAAATCCTAAGGGACAGACGATCGTGGAATCCCACCCTTGCGCAAAGAACGCGCAAGGATGGAGCACGCGCTGGACAGCCGAGGGCGGCTGTCCCTACGCTCTCCGGCTACGGGAGATGGCCTCGCGGGCTTCTTTGTCGGCGGTGCGACGGCGTTCGGTCTCGCGCTTGTCCCATTGCTGCTTGCCT